>NZ_JBGTYM010000009.1:0-216518 GCF_044142105.1 Neotabrizicola paludis | reverse complement strand
GTGCAGTCGATCGACACGGCGCTGAAGCTCGGGGCCAACCATCCGATGGGGCCGCTGGAACTGGCCGATTTCATCGGTCTCGACACCTGCCTTGCCATCATGAACGTGCTTTATGACGGGCTGGCGGATACGAAATACCGCCCCTGCCCGCTGCTGACCAAATATGTCGAAGCCGGCTGGCTGGGCCGCAAGTCGCAGCGGGGATTCTACGATTACCGGGGCGAGGTGCCGGTGCCGACGCGATGAGCGAATGAAGGTTTGGATAGAGCCCATCGTCGCGCTTCCAGCTGTTTAGGGAACCGGAATGAAGTTTCTCAAGGGCAACGAACCGGCCGTAGGCGAACTCAACTTTCTGCTTGGATTACCACTTCTTCAAGTTTGCATGGGCGCGAACGAAGTCATCCTCAACTTTGATGGCGAGGTTTCGATCACCATAGAGGCCATGATTTCCTTTCGAGACACCAGCGGGAACGAAGTAAACTATTCAAATTTGCGATCCGCCGCGTCCGCGCTCGTGACGCTGTTGCCCAGCAGCGTTGATTGGTTGTCGATGGAAGAAAATGGCACGTTGATCCTGCACTTTCGAGCAGGTTGCACCCTCCTTATCCACAAAGACTCGGATATGTTCGAGAGCTATCAAGTAAGGCGAGCGGACGAAGTCTACGTAGTGTAGCCCGTGAAGATGCGCGCGATAGAATTCCGAGATGCTGGGTCACAGCCACCCTAAGCCCGGTCTTTGAGCCCCAGCGTATGCTCGCGCAGCCAGGCCAGGAAGCCCCTCGGGTTGCCCTCCCAGTTCTTCAGCTCTTCCGCCGGGATCGGCGCGCCGATCACCGGCCGGGTCGGCTTGAACAGGCAGCGCTTGATTTCATAGAGCAGCAGCCCCTGCCGGATCGTGTCGGACAGCTGATTGGCGATCTGGAACATCCGGCTGTTCTGGCCGGGGAAATAGACCGGCAGGATCGTCGCGCCCGAGGATTTGACGATCTTGTGCGTGAAGACGTTCCATTCGCCCTCGACCGCGGGGCCCCACCAGCCTTCGGACATGGCGACCTTGCCGGCCGGGAACAGGATGATCACGCCCCCGGCCTTGAGATGGGCCATGGTCTCGTTGCGCATCTGCAGGCCCAGTTCGCGGGCATTGTCCTCATGCGGGAAGGGCACGGGGATCATGAATTCCTCGACCTCGGGGATGCCGGTCAGAAGCGAGCGGGTGAGGATCTTGAAATCCGAGCGCACGCGGTTGACCATCTCGGCCAGGACCATGCCGTCGACCAGGCCCGAAGGGTGGTTCGACACCACGACAAGCGGGCCGGTGGGCGGGATCAGGGCGATTTCCTCGGCCGGCGTGTCGATGCGGATGCCCATATGGCGGATCGCCTTGGGCCAGAAGGGCGCGCCGAAGGGGGCGCCAGATTTCTCGAAGCTGCGGATCAGGCGCAGAAGCTGGATCTTGGCGGTGACCCATTCGATGGCGCGGATCGTGCCGGCCTTGAACGGATTCTTGAACGTGCCGGCATAGGACAGGCGGCGCATGTCATACTGCCGCTCGGCCGCCTGGGCGGCCCCGCCTGCCTTGGCGGCGATCTGTCCTTGTTCGGTCACGGAGCGGGCGTCCCTAACGGCGCCCCGGAGCGGACCGGGGCCATCCCGCTCAATAATCCTCTCCGAAGCGGGCCGCAACAAGGGCCTCCAGCGCGTCGGCAAGTTTCTCCGCCTCGGGTCCGCTGGTCGTTACGTCAATCTCGGTGCCGCGCGAGGCGGCGAGCATCAGAAGACCCATGATCGAATCCCCCGAGACCTCCATCCCATCCTTCGCGACCTGGGCGCGGGCGTCATGCGCCTCGACCACCTCGACGAATTTCGCGCTGGCCCGGGCATGCAGGCCCTTTTCATTGACGATGCGGAAGCTGCGGCTTGCCATGATCCCCCCGGGTCGCCCCGTCAGGCCCCGCCGCCAAGGTCGAGGCTGTTGATGTATTTACGGCCCGCATCCAGCGCGGCCGAAACCGCCTCGGGCAGGCCGAGATCGCGGGATTTGGCCAGTTTGATCAGCATGGGCAGGTTTGCGCCATAGAGAATCCGCCGCCCACCCTTGACGCAGGCCGGAAGCGACAGATTGGCCGGGCTGCCGCCGAACATGTCGGTCACCACCACAACACCCTGGCCGGAATCGACCGCATCCGCCGCCGCCGCGATTTCCGCCTGTTTGGCGGCCCGGTCATGCTCATCCTCGATGGTGATGGCGCGCATGCCATCCTGTTTGCCGACCACATGCTCGACGGCGGAAAGATATTCCCGCGCCAGGCCCCCGTGAGCGACGATGACGATTCCGATCAAGCGACAGACACCTTGCCAGCTGGGGCCAGACCCTGGCCCTTGCGTTCGAGTTCCCTGTGCCGTTTTGACACTGGCCAGCCGGCCTCTGCAAGGGCTGCGCCAGCCATTTCCACCATGGCGACGCTACGGTGTTGCCCGCCGGTACAGCCGAAGCCCACCGAAAGATGCGCCTTGCCCTCCTCAAGATGGGCGGGAAGGAGAAAGAGCAGAAGATCCTGCAATTTGTGGAAGAATTCCGCGAAGCGCGGGTCACGGCGGATGAAGGCGGCCACCTCGGCATCGCGGCCATCGCGCGCGCGCAGGCCCGCTTCCCAATAGGGATTCGCCAGGAAGCGGCAGTCGAAGATCATGTCAACGCCGCGCGGGACGCCGCGCTTGTAGCTGAAGCTCTGCAGCGAGACCGACAGCCGCCCCGTCGCGTCGGCATCGAACCAGCGCGCAATTTCGGCCTTGAGATCATGGGGCGTCAGGTCGGAGGTGTCGATCAGGTGGTCGGCGCGCACCCGGATCGGCGCGAGGAGATCAATTTCTCGTTCGATTCCCTCGGCCGGGGTTTCGGCGGGGGCCAGCGGATGGCGTCGCCGGGTTTCCGAGAAGCGGCGGATCAGCTCGGGGACGGCACAATCAAGATAGAGGACCTGAAGGGACACGCGCGGATCGCGCGTCAGAGTGTCGATCAGCTCGATCAGCGCGGTGGCGTTGAAATCGCGGTTGCGGGCATCGAGGCCAAGCGCGATGGGGCGGTCGAGCGGCGGACCGTCGATCAGCCGGGGCACGAGGCTGAGGGGAATATTGTCGATCCCTTCATAGCCCAGGTCTTCCAGCACGCGGATTGCCGTGGTCCGTCCGGCGCCCGAAGGGCCGGTGACAAGGACGAGACGATGTTCCTGCGCCGCGGGCGCCATGAGCTACTCCTGCCGCCCGCCCCGAAGCCAAAGGGCAAGCGCGTCCGCAAGATGGGGATTTTGCGGGCGCAGCACAAGCGGAAGCTCGCGCTCCAGCAGCCGCAGGCTGCGGCGGGGGGGAAGGCGGTCAGGCTCGTCCCGGCCCAGGTCAATGGCAAGGACGAGCGGCGCCTCCAGAATATGATCCGCACGCAGAAGGCCGAGGCCCCGCGCCTCGATCACCCCGGCCAGGGCCGGGGTCGGACAGCGGGCGGCCAGCCCTGTGGCGGTCGCGACCACGCAGGTCTGATCATCCGACACCAGCTTTGCACCGCGAGCAAGAAGATTGATGGCGAGCGTGGACTTGCCGCAGCCGGAAGGCCCCAGGATCAGCAGGCCCAGGCCGTCCAGCGCGACGGTACTGGCATGGAGGATGGTTTCTTCGGGGCCTGGCAGGGTCACACCGGCAGGCCGACCACGAAGCGGGCGCCCAGCGGTTCGGAACTGACGTCGGCCGAGGTCGGGCGGATGTTTTCAGCCCAGATCACGCCGCCATGCGCCTCGACGATCTGCTTCGAAATTGCCAGACCAAGGCCGGAATGATTGCCGAAATCGCCCGATGGCCGTTCCGAGTAGAAGCGTTTGAAGATCTTGGTCAGCGCCTGTTCCGGGATGCCGGGGCCGGTATCCTCGATCACCACGAGCACGCGGTTGTCTCGCCGTCGCGCCCAGACGCGGACGGCGTCGCCCTCTTCGCAGAAGGAAATCGCATTGGTGATCAGGTTGACGAAAACCTGCGCCAGACGCGCTTCAAGCCCGCGGATGACAATGGGTTCGGCCGGAAGATCCGTGATGAAATCAACACCCTTCTCGGCGGCCTGCTGACCAAGATATTGACCGAGGTTCGAGATAGTCTTGAGAAGATTGAATTCTTCCTCGTCTTCCTTGACCAGCTCGCTGTCCAGACGCGAGGCGTTCGAGATGTCGCTGACCAGCCGGTCGAGGCGGCGGACATCGTGCTCGATCACGTCGAGCAGCTTCTCGCGCTGTTCCTCCTTTTTGACGAAGCGCAGCGATCCCACGGCCGAACGCAGGCTGGCGAGGGGGTTCTTGATCTCATGCGCCACATCGGCGGCGAATTGTTCGTTGGCGTCGATCCGGTCATACAAAGCGGCGACCATGCCGCGCATCGCGACGGAAAGACGCCCGATCTCGTCTGGCCGGGCCGCGAGGTCGGGGATGCGCACGCGCCCCGGCGCCATACGGCGGTTGTCGCGGTCGCGGCCGATCTCGGCGGCGGTGGCCAGATCAGCCAAAGGATTGGCGATGGTCGAGGCCAGAACGAGGCTGAGACCGATCGAGACCATCAGCGCCACGACGAACATCTGGAGGATCTGCTCGCGCTCGGCCCGGACGAGATGGTCGATCTCGCCCGCCGCGCTGGTCAAGGCGACCACGCCTACGACCTCTCCTGCCGACCAGATCGGCGTCGCGACCGCGAATAACGTGCTGCCCTCGGAATCCTGACCCGTGCTCGAGGCGGTTTTACCGGCCCGGGCTTCGGGAAAAACCTCGCGCGCGAGGCTTGTGCCGCCCGGATTGCCGGCCGGTTCCTCGCCAAAGGTCAGGATGCTGGACACACCGTCCCAGACGGCATTGAGGAAATCGGTGATCGCAGTCGAACGCAGGTCCTCGCCCGGCATCAGGCTGCGATCCTTGGGGCCGGTGCGCTGCGCGGTCAGGCCGCCCGCCGTGTCGAAGACCATCGCCTCGACCCCGCCCGTCAACTGCACGTCATCCAGCACGACGGCGAGGTCGAACCCGGGCTCGGCGTGAGGCAGACGCGCTTCATAGACATTGGCGATCAGCTCGGCCTCGCGCACCAGCATCGCCTCGCGCAGATTGACCAGCCCGTCACGGAACGGGTTGAGGAACAGCACACCCGCAACCAGCACGACGATCGACATCAGGTTGAAGATGATGATCTTGCGCGCAAGCGGGCTGCGGTTCAGCCCGACAAGACCGCCGCGCGGCCTCGCGTCGCGCAGCTCCTCGACCGTGGTGTCGGGCGAGACCCAGTCTTCACCCAGAAGGACTTCGCCCGACTTGCGGGGTCGGGCGTCATCGGCAGAGATACGCGGCGCGGCGGTCATCTTTTTCTATCGCTGTATCGTCAGAGCCGTGAAAAGCGGGTCATTCTTCGTTGTAGCGGTAGCCGATCCCATACAGTGTTTCGATGGCCGAGAAATCATCATCGACCGTGCGCATCTTCTTGCGCAGACGCTTGATATGGCTGTCGATCGTGCGGTCATCGACATAGACCTGATCGTCATAGGCCACATCCATCAGCTGATCGCGGCTTTTGACGAAGCCCGGACGCTGGGCCAGCGCCTGCAGAAGCAGAAATTCCGTAACGGTCAGCGAGACGTCGCGGCCCTTCCAGGCGACGGCGTGGCGCAGCGGATCCATGCGCAGATTGCCGCGCTCCATGATCTTGTTTTCTTCGGTGACCGGGGCCTCGCCCGTGGTGATCGCCTCTTGCCGGCGCAGAAGCGCCCGGATGCGCTCGACCAGGAGGCGTTGCGAGAAGGGCTTCTTGACGTAATCGTCGGCGCCCATGCGCAGGCCCAGAACTTCGTCGATCTCGTCATCTTTCGAGGTCAGGAAGATAACCGGCATCGAGGATTTCTGCCGCAGACGCTGCAGCAGATCCATGCCGTCCATCCGCGGCATCTTGATGTCCAGCACTGCCATATCGGGCATGCGCCGGTTGAAGGCGTCCAGCGCGGACTGGCCGTCATTGTAGGTTTCGACCTCGAACCCCTCGGCTTCGAGTGTCATCGAGACCGACGTCAGGATATTCCTGTCGTCATCAACCAGGGCGATCCTCGACATGTTCCCGTTCCTGCTCTGTTGTTTTTCTTTGCCACATTCTCCGCAAAGCCGGGGCTGGAATCAACACAAAACGAATCACCCCAGCCCTTCATGCCTTCAGACAACGTCAAAATTCCGAACCAATGGCTAATTTGCCTCAGTCCAGCGGATCGTCGCCGCTTGGTTGCGCTAACTTGCATCTGGTTGCGCTAACTGCGCCAAACCGTCCTGTTCCTTCGCAAAATCCGCATGTTATACGCGGCAGACAGGGCCCGTGGCAGTGGGCTCTGTCGGCCCCCCAGGCCCGGGCGCCGTAAATCCAACCGATATTCAGGCTGCGCGTCCCATGCGCGGCCGAGGGAGCTTGAGGATGATGATCGGTCGCGTGAACCCGAAACAGACCTTGGACAGTCAGGGCATCAAGGGCGCGTCGGTCGTCCATTACAACCTGATCGAACCCGCCCTTGTGCAGGCCGCCGTTGCCCGCGGCGAAGGCACTCTGGGCCTTGGCGGGGCCTTCCTCTGCTCGACCGGCCAGTTCACCGGCCGTTCCCCCAAGGACAAGTTCGTCGTCCGCACCCCGGCGGTGGAGAACACCATCTGGTGGGAAAACAATGCGCCGATGACCGCCGATGCCTATGCCCGTCTCAAGGCCGACATGCTGGAGCATGTGAAGGGGGGCGAGTTGTTCGTCGAAGACCTGTATGCCGGCGCCGATCCGGTCCACCGGATCGATGTGCGGGTGATCACCGAACTCGCGTGGCACGGGCTTTTCATGCGCCACATGCTGCGCCGACCGGCGCGCGAGGAGCTGGACAGCTTCACCCCGGAATGGACCATCCTGAACTGCCCCTCGTTCAAGGCCGATCCGGCCAAACATGGCTGCCGCACCGACACTGCCATCGTGCTGAACTTTGACGAGAAGACCGTTCTTATCGCCAACACGGCCTATGCGGGTGAGAACAAGAAGTCGGTCTTCACGATCCTGAACTACCTTCTGCCCGGCAAGGGCGTCATGGCCATGCATTGCTCGGCCAACCATGCCATCGGCAATCCGGTCGACGCCGCGGTCTTCTTTGGCCTGTCGGGCACGGGCAAGACCACGCTTTCGGCCAGCCCCGACCGCACGCTGATCGGCGATGACGAACATGGCTGGTCGGATCGCGGCATCTTCAACTTCGAGGGCGGCTGCTACGCCAAGACCATCAACCTCTCGGCCGAAGCCGAGCCGGAGATCTATGCCACGACCAGCCGCTTCGGCACCGTGGTCGAGAACATGGTTTTCGACCCCGAGACGCTGGAGCTGGATTTCGCCGATAACAGCCTGACCGACAACACGCGCTGCGCCTATCCGCTGGACGCGATCTCGAATGCTTCGGACACCGCTCTGGGCGGTCATCCGAAGCATGTCGTCATGCTGACCTGTGATGCCTTCGGCGTGCTGCCGCCGATCTCGCGCCTGTCGCCGGCGCAGGCGATGTACCACTTCCTGTCGGGCTTCACCTCGAAGGTTGCGGGCACCGAGCGCGGCATCACCGAGCCGCAGCCGACCTTCAGCACCTGCTTCGGCGCACCCTTCATGCCGCGTCGCCCCGAGGTCTATGGCAAGCTGTTGCAGGAAAAGATCCTCAAGACCGGCGCATCCTGCTGGCTGGTGAATACCGGCTGGACCGGGGGCGCCTATGGCACGGGCAAGCGGATGCCGATCAAGGCTACCCGCGCCCTTCTGTCGGCCGCGCTGGACGGGTCGCTGGACAAGGTCGAGTTCCGCCGCGATCCGTTCTTCGGCTTCGAGGTTCCGGTGGCTGTGAAGGGTGTGGATGCCGCCCTTCTGAACCCGCGCGACACCTGGGCCGACAAGGCCGCCTTCGATGCGCAAGCCAAGAAGCTGGTCGATATGTTCTCGAAGAATTTCGCCCAATACGTCCCCTATATCGACGAGGACGTGAAGGCCGCCGCCATCGGCTGATCCAGGCGCGATGCTGCGCAGCATGACAAAGGCCCGGGCGTGGAGCGCGCCCGGGCCTTTCGCATTCCTGAAAAGCTTTTCCTGTCAGTTGCGCGGCAGGTAGCCGACCGGCGCATCCTCGGGCCGCCAATAGTCAAGCGGGGCCTTGTCCGAGACCGGGGTCACGCGTTTGAAATCACAGACCAGCTCACCATTCTCGATCGAGGTCGCCACGATCAGACATTGGAAGATGTGGCGCGGGCCTTCGTGAATATCGACCAGACCGCGCAATTGGGCCGGGGTCAGCGAGGCATCGAGCGCGAAGCCATCATGCCAGAATCGTAGCACCGGAAACACCGCCTCGCCCACCTGTACGCGCAGCTTGGCGCGCTTGCGCAGGTCGCGCAGACGTGCGGCTTCCAGACCCTCTCTCACTTCTTTCGGCAGAAACTCCAACATGGCGCGGCCTCCCCCTTTACAAGACTGGTCTCGATCCGGCCAAAATCAAGGCAGGTTTTTGATCCTTCAAAGCTATTTCAACTTTGTAACCGCAGCGTTGCGGCTTTGCCGCAGGGTTTTTCCCGCGCAGGGAGAGTCTGCGCCTGCCCCCTTGCGGCGACGGGTCCGATCCGGTCCAAACGACCCCGGACTGCCCGTGGAAAGGCCCTGAGCCATGATCCTGATTCTCGCGATGCTCCTGGATGCCGCGCTGGGTGAACCGGCCTGGCTGTGGTCGCGCGTGACACATCCGGCAGTGGTCATGGGTCGGTTGATCGCCGCGCTGGACCAGCGGCTGAACCAGGGGCGCGGACGCAAGGCCAAGGGCGTGGCGATGACCGTTGGGCTTGCCCTCGTGGCGGGTCTGACCGGCTGGTTGATCCATGCCCTTCCGGATCACGGAATTGTAGAAATAATTTTCACCGCGATCCTTCTGGCGCAACGCAGCCTCTCGGATCATGTGCTGGCCGTGGCGCGCGGGTTGCGCCGCTCGCTGGACGAGGGCAAGGCCGCGGTCGCGATGATCGTGGGCCGCGACATCGCGCCGATGCGCGAGCCGGACGTCGCCCGCGCGGCCATTGAAAGCGCTGCCGAGAATATGTCGGACGGGGTGATCGCGCCCGCCTTCTGGTATCTGGTGGGCGGATTGCCGGGGTTGATGATCTACAAGATGGCCAATACGGCCGACAGCGTGGTGGGTCACATGACGCCCCGCCATCGCGAGTTCGGCTGGGCTTCGGCGCGCTGGGACGATGTCCTGAACCTGATCCCGGCCCGGCTGACGGCACTGCTGATGGCGATCACCGATGGCTGGGTCGATCCGCGCCCGGTGCTGCGCGACGCGCCCAAGCACCGCAGCCCCAATGCGGGCTGGCCGGAATCGGTGCTTGGCCCGGTGCTGAACGTATCGCTGGCCGGTCCGCGCAGCTATAATGGCGTGATGACCGATTACCCCTGGGTCTGGCCCGAGGGTCGCCGCGACCCCGGTCCCGCCGATATCGAGGCGGCGGCGCGCGCCCTCTGGCGCTGCTGGGCGGGGATGCTTGCCCTGACCGTGGTTCTGACCCTAATCTGGCCGGGATGCGTGCCCTTCTTCTTCTAGGCCTTCTTGCTGCCAAGCCCGCGGCCGCCGCGCCCTATGGCGACGCTTTCTATTGCTTCCTTCCGGCCCTGGTGACCGGGGCGGTCGTCGCAGATGTACCGGACCAGGCGGCCCGCCCCTTCATCCTGGACGCCCGGCAGGATGAGCGGGGCAGGTTCGACTTTGCCGCTACTACCCGGTCAACTGCCGGGTCGCTGGTCCTGCTGTGACAGACTGGGGCATCGTCGCCACGGTCAAGGCCCCGCTCGACAAGGTTCGGGCCTTCGTGGCCTGGCATCTGCATCTGGGCGCATCCCAGATTGCCCTGTGCTTCGATGATCCTGGGGACCCTGCTGCTGATCATCTCGCGCATCCTCGCGTGACCATCCTGCGGTGCGATGCCGCGCATTGGCGGCGGCTTGGAGGCCGGCCTGACCGGCACCAGAACCGCCAGTCCAAGAACGCGGCGCATGTCTACCGGCAGGCGCGGCTGGATTGGCTCGCGCATGTTGATGTCGACGAATTCCTGTTTCCCGACAGGCCCATGGCGCAGATTCTGTCGGGTCTGACGCACGACCAGATCCTGTGCCGCGCCGAACCGTTCGAGGCGATGCACGACCCCGACCTTGCAGATGATATCTACAATGCGTCAGCCTTTCGCGGTGCGTTGAAACCACGCCATGCCGCACTACGTGCCCCGGTTCTGGGTCGTTTCAAGGATGTGCTGCCCGAAGCCATGCTGAGCCATGCCAATGGCAAGGCCTTCTTCCGCACGGGCGTTCCGGGCCTGAGCCCCCGGCTGCACGGCGCCTTTCGCGATGGGCAGAGACTGGAGGCGCCCCCCTTCCAGCCCGGCCTGGCGCTTCTGCATTTCCACGCCCAGGACCGCGCTGCCTGGTCTGCCGCCCTACCCTTTCGCCTGACCCGCGGCGCCTATCAGTATCACTCTGAATTGCAGGCGTTCCTCGCTTCGGCCAGGCCCGACGAGGTTGCAGCCTTCTACGCCGAGACCCAGATGCTTGCGCCACAGAAACGCGCATTGCTGCGCAGCGAAGGCCGCTTGATCGAGGCCCGGCTTGCCCTGCGCGACAAGGTGGCGCAAATCTTCTGATGCTACGCAGCAAGGCTGCAGAAAGGGCCGAAATGATCACCGAAGCCGAGCTGGCCGAAGCCCTGTCGGACGTACTGTCCGCCCCCAAGGATCGGACCCAGATCGACCATCTGACCTTTCGCCCTGGATATGGTCAGCGCGAGCACCCCGAGAAGCTGACCCTGACACGCGATCAAGGCGTTCCGGGCGAACGCTGGCTGACCGCGCCGTGGCTGAAGCTGGCCGATGGCAGCCCGGATCCCGACATTCAGGTGTCGATCCTGCCGCTGCGAGTCATGGAACTGGTCTGGCGCGACCGCAGCCAGCCCCATCCGGGAGATACCATCGTCGCCGATCTGGACTGTTCGGTGGCGAACCTGCCGCCGGGCACCGTGTTGCAGGCCGGGACAGCCCGTCTGCGCGTGTCCTCGGTTTTCAATGATGCCTGCGTGAAGTGGAAAGTGCGCTACGGCACGGCCGCGAAGGACTGGATCACCGCGCCGGGCCATCCCGAACTGCGGCTGCGGGGTGTCCTGTGTTCCGTGATGCAGGATGGCGAAGTGAAGCGGGGCGACGATCTGGCAGTGGTCGCACGGCCGGACTAGGCCACCAGGGCCTCGGCCCTCTTGAGGTCGACCGAGACAAGCTGGCTCACGCCCTGTTCCTGCATGGTCACGCCGAACAGCCGATCCATCCGCGCCATGGTGACGGCGTGGTGCGTGATGACCAGAAATCGCGTTTCAGTCCGCCGGGTCATCTCATCCATCATATCGCAGAAGCGCGTCACGTTGGCATCGTCCAGCGGCGCGTCAACCTCGTCCAGCACGCAGATCGGCGCGGGATTGGCAAGGAAGACGCCGAAAATCAGTGCCAGCGCGGTCAATGTCTGCTCGCCGCCGGACAGAAGCGACAGGGTGGCAAGCCGCTTGCCGGGCGGCTGGCACATGATTTCAAGACCCGCCTCCAGCGGGTCGTCGGATTCGACCAGCACCAGCCGCGCCTCGCCGCCACCGAAAAGATGGGTGAAGAGGGTCGCGAAATTGGCGTTCACCTGTTCGAAAGCGGTCAGCAGGCGTTCGCGGCCTTCCTTGTTCAGCCCGGCGATGCCCGCGCGCAGCTTGCGCACCGCTTCTTCCAGATCGCCCTTTTCCGCCGCCAGCGCATCATGTTCCCCGGCCACACCGCGCGCGTCTTCCTCGGCGCGCAGGTTCACCGCCCCCAGCGCCTCACGAGTGCGTTTCAACCGGGCGACCTCGATTTCCAAGGTCTCGGCATCGGGCATCTTGTCAGGATCGCTGCGCAGCGAGATCAGCAATTCCTGCGGCGTGCGGTCGTCCTCTTCCGCAATCCGCTCGGCCGCCAGCGCCACTGCCTCGCGTGCGGCATCCAACCGGGCTTCGGACCGGGCGCGACCCTCGCGCGCTTCGCCTGCCAGCCGCTCGGCCTCGCGCTCGGCCAGGGCCGCATCGCGCAGCGCCGTCTCGGCCTGGGCCAGGGCCTCGGCCGCAGCGATCCGCCGCGCCTCAGCGGCGGCAACGGCATCTGCCAATTCCTCGCGCTTGGCGGCAATCTCCTCGGGCGCAGCCGAAGCATCATCCAGCTCAGCCTCGGCCTCTTCGCGCCGGGCCGCCAGTTCGGCGCTGCGCTTTTCCGCCGTCTCCAGCCGGTGTTTCCAGCCCGACAATTCCTTGGCCGCCTCTTGCCGCCGCCGCGTGCGCGCCTCGCCTTCGCGGCGCACCTCGTCATGGGCAGAACGGCGGGTGAGCATTGCGATGCGCGCGGCTTCGACCGTGATCTTCGCCGCCTCTACGGCCGAGCGGGCCTGATCGAGATCAGGCAGATCCTTGGCGGCAGTTTCGGCCTCGCGCAGACGGGTGCGGGCGGCGAAAACCTCTTCTTCATAGCGGCTGACCGAAAGCCGCGCCGCCTCGCGCTTGCCTTCGGCCAGCGCACGCTCGGCCTCGGCCCGCGACATGGCGCGGTCGGCCTCGGCCAGCCTCTGATCGGCCGAGCGGCGGGCTTCGCGCGCCATCTGATCAGAGCGGGCAAGATCGGAGAGCCGCGCCTGCAGCGCCTCATGCGCCGAGCGGGCGCCCGCGGCCCGGGCTTCGGCTTGCGACAGATCACCCTTGAGCTGCTGAAGCCGGTTCAGTTGCTGAAGGCGAAGGGCGGCGGCGGAAGGCGCGTCGTCGGCCCCCGCGCGGAAACCATCCCAACGCCAGAGGTCGCCTTCGCGAGAGACGAGCCTCTGTCCGGGAAGCAGGCGCTCCTGAAGTTGAAAACCTGCATCACGACTGACAAGACCGATCTGCGACAGGCGCCGCGCCAGCACGTCCGGGGCGTCGACATGATCGGCCAAGGGCGTGGCCCCGGCAGGCAGCGGCTGCGGCGCGAGATAGGGTTCAAGAAGTCCCCAGCCCGAACGGTCGCCCGCACCCGCTTCGGGCGCCCGCAGGTCGTCAGCCAAAGCCGCGCCCAGCGCCTGCTCCAGCCCCGGTTCCACCACCAGCCGGTCGAGGATCTGGTGACCGGCCTGCGCCTCCCGGTCGACAAGCCGCGCCAAGGCCTGCATTTCGGCGCGCAAAGCCGAAGCCTCGCCTTCCGCTTCGGACCGGGCGGCGCGGGCATCCGATTCACGCATCTGCGCTTCGGCACGGGCTTCTTCAGCGGATTCCAGTGCAGCTTCGGTCCGCTCCGTCAATTCGGCGGCGGCCTCGCGCGCTTCCTGCGACGCCTCAAAGGCCTCAGCCGCCGCCTCGACAGCTTCATCCGCCGCCGCAACCGCCGCGCGCGCGCGGGCCGACTCGGCCTCGGCGCGATCCAGGCCGGTACGGGTTTCGGCGGCAAGGCGCGCGGCCGACTGGTGGCGGGCGGCCAAGCGCGCGGCGTCTTCGGTCGCCTCGGACAGCAGCGTCTCGCGGTCGGTTAGGATCGTGCCCGCCTCTTTCGCAGCCTCGACCGCTTCCGCGAGCCGGGCGTCATGGCCCTCATGCGCCTTGGTGATCTGGGCGATTTCCCAATCCAGCCGCTCGATCACCTCGCCCGCGTCGCGGTTCAGCCCTGCCTCGCGCTCCATATCGGCGCCCAGCTGGGCGATCCGGCTGCGCAGCGTCTCGATCAGGGCCAGCGCACGCGCCTCTTGGTCGCCAAGCGCGTCGCGCTGCAACATCAGGCGTTGCAGGATGGCGCTGGCGATTGCCTCCTCCTCGCGGCGCGGCGGTAGCGCGTCTTCCGCCCCTTCCCGCGCCTTGCCCGCGGCCCGCGCCGCCGCCTCGGCCTGCCCCGCTGCGACCAGCCGCTCGCGCAGCGCCGCCTCGGCCTGAGCGCGGGCCTCATCGGCCTCGCGCCAGCGGCGATAGAGCAGCATCCCTTCGGCCGAACGCAGGTCCTCCGACAGTTCCCGATAGCGCTCCGCCTGCTTGGCCTGCCGGGTCAGCACCGACAATTGCTGCGCCAGCTGTTCCAGCACGTCGTCGACGCGGGTCAGGTTCTGTTCGGTCGCGGCCAGTTTCAACTCGGCTTCGTGCCGCCGCGCATAAAGGCCGGAAATCCCCGCCGCCTCTTCCAGCACGCGACGGCGTGCCTTGGGCTTGGCGTTGATCAGTTCGGAAATCTGGCCCTGCCGCACAAGCGCAGGGGAATGCGAGCCGGTCGAGGCATCGGCGAACAGCATCTGCACGTCGCGGGCGCGGACATCCTTGCTGTTGGCCTTGTAGGCCGAGCCCGCATCGCGGGTGATCCGGCGCACGATCTCGATCTGGTCAGCATCGTTGAAGCCCGACGGCGCCAGCCGATCCTGATTGTCGATGACCAGAGAGACTTCGGCGAAATTGCGCGCGGTGCGGGTGGCGGCGCCGTTGAAAATCACGTCTTCCATGCCGCCGCCGCGCATGGCAGTGGGGCGGTTTTCACCCATCACCCAGCGCAGGGCTTCAAGAAGATTGGACTTGCCGCAGCCGTTCGGGCCGACCACACCGGTCAGCCCGTCATGGATCACCAGATCCGTCGGGTCCACAAAAGACTTGAACCCGTTCAGCCGCAGCTTGGTGAAGCGCAAAATCCGGCCTCTCGACTCACAGTCTGCCTATGGTCGGGATTTGGTCGCCCAAGTCAACCGGGACACATCAACGGTTGGCGGTTGGCACCAATTTATCCACAACATCTTGCGGCAATCTTCCCCCTTGAATCCAAGGCGAAAGCGGCCCCGGATGGGGCGAAACCGATGCCACAGGACATATGCCATGACGCCCCCCTATACTGGCCGCTGCCTTTGCGGCGCCGTCACGTTCCGGTGCACGGACGCGCCGCTCTGGCAGGGTCATTGCCATTGCGAAAGCTGCCGCAGGGCGACGGCTTCGCCCATGACGTCGTTTCTGGGCGTCCGGGATGGGGCCTGGGCCTGGACCGGCGCCCCCCCGGCGACCTATGCCTCCAGCCCGGGAGTGACGCGCAGCTTCTGCGGCACCTGCGGTACGCAGATGGCCTTCCGCGCCGAGCGTTTCCCGCATGAGATTCATTTCTACGCGGCCACGCTGGACCGGCCCGAGGACTATCAGCCGACAACCCACTACTTCAGCGCCGAGCAATTGCCCTGGCTGCACTTTGCCGATGGGCTGGCCCGGAGATGACACCCTATCGCTGCACTGCCCCCTATGACTGGGGCGCGATCTTTGCGCTGCTGTGGGCCGAGTTCGCCTATATGGACGGCGTGGTCGATCCGCCTTCTTCCCTGACCCGCCTGACCGAAGCAGAGATTGCCGGGCAGGCAGAACGCGGAGAGGTCTGGGCCATCGGCTTGCCGCCCGTCGCCTGCGTCTTTTTCACCTACAAGGCCGACGCGCTTTATATCGGCAAGCTGGCGGTTTCTGCGCAGCATCGGCGCAAGGGCCTCGCATCCGCCCTGATGGCCGTGGCCGAGGCGCGCGCGCATGCCCTGGGCCTTGCCGCCCTGGAGTTGCAGACCCGAGTCGAACTGGTTGAGAACCACCTCACCTATCTGGCCATGGGCTTTGTCGAGACCGGGCGCAGCGCGCATCCGGGCTATGACAGGCCAACCTCCGTCACCTACCGAAAAAGGCTTGCAAAAGAACCATGATCCCCGCCTTCCTGATCATTCTGGCGTGCCAGCTGGCAGGCGAAGTCGCCGCCCGGCTGACCGGACTGCCCATCCCCGGCCCGGTCATCGGCATGGCGCTGATGCTGCTGGGCCTGCGCCTCTCGCCCTGGCTGCGCGAAATCGTACGCCCCGTGGCCGAGGGCATCTTGAAGAACCTGCTCCTGCTTTTCGTCCCGGCAGGCGTTGGGGCGGCGGCGCATCTGGTAACTTTGGGCGGTAATCTCGTGCCGGTGTTGGTGGCAGTGGCGGGATCAACCGTTCTGGCGATCACGGCGGGGGCCCTCGCCTACAAGCTGGCGGCACGTGCCGTGAACGTGACGGCGGAGGCGGGCGAATGACCGAGATCTGGTCCTATCTCGCGCAACAACCGCTTCTGTGGCTGACCGCAACGCTGGCTGCCTTTCTGATCGGGCAGGCGATCTTCCGGGCATCGGGGCAAAGACCGCTCGCGAACCCCTCGCTGATCGCGATGATCCTTCTGGCCGTTCTGCTGGCCATCACCGGCACACCCTTCGCCACCTATTTCGAAGGCGCGCAATTCGTGCATTTCCTGTTGGGTCCGGCGACGGTCTGCCTGGCCCTGCCGCTGTACGACAACCTGCCCAAAGTGCGACAGGCCGCGCTGCCGCTGGTGGTGGCGCTGGTTGTCGGTTCTGTCACGGGCATCCTTGCCGTTCTGGCCATCGGCAAGGCTTTTGGCTTGCCACAGATGATCCTCGCGTCGATGGCCCCGAAATCGGCCACGGCGGCGGTGGCGATCGGTGTATCCGAGCAACTGGGCGGGTCGCCCACGCTGACCGCGATGATGGTCATGCTGACGGGCCTGACCGGAGCGATCACCGTGACCCCTATTCTGAACGCGCTTGGCCTGCGCGACTGGCGCGGGCGAGGCTTTTCGGTCGGCGTCGCCGCGCATGGTTTCGGCACGGCGCGGGCCTTTCAGGTCCACCCCACGGCCGGGGCCTTCGCTGGCCTCGGCATGGGGCTGAACGCGCTTCTGACCGCGATTCTTGCGCCGATCCTGCTCAGGCTTTTTTAAGCCGCGCAGCGGCCCGCACCTCTTCGAGCGTCTGGCCAGTGGTGAGCATCCGCGGGTCAAGCCGCAGCTCGATCACCGCCGGAAGGCCCGAGGCCTGGGCGCGCGCGAAGGCCTCGGGCAATTCGTCCTGCCGCTCCACCACTTCGCCATGCCCGCCATAGGCGCGGGCCAGCGCGGCATAATCGGGGTTGAACAGATCCGTGCCCGAAACCCGACCAGGATATTCGCGTTCCTGATGCATGCGGATCGTGCCATAGCGGCCATTGTTGGCGACGAGGGTGATCACCGCCGCCCCATGCTGGCGGGCGGTCGACATCTCGTTCAACGTCATCTGGAAACAGCCGTCGCCCGCCAGACAGATGACGGTTTTCGACGGGTCGTGCAGCTTGGCTGCGATGGCGGCGGGGAAGCCATAGCCCATGGACCCCGAGGTCGGGGCCAATTGAGTGCCGGTGCGGCGATAGCGGTAGTAGCGGTGCAGGAAGGCCGCGTAATTGCCCGCGCCATTCGTGACCACCGCGTCTTCCGGCAGCGTCTCGGCCAGCCAGCCGATGACCTCTTCCATGCGCACCGCGCCCGGCGTCGCCACGGGCTTCTGCCAGGCCTGATACTCGGCCCGCGCATGCGCCGCCCAATCGGCCCAGGGGCGGGCATTGGGGGGTGTCACCGCCGCCAGTGCCGCGATCATCGCGGGTGCCGTGGCCTGCACGGCCAGTTCGGGTCGGTAGACCCGGCCCAGTTCGCCCGCATCGGCATGAACATGCACCAGACGCGGCGGATGGGCGGGATCGACGATCTCATAGCCGCCGGTCACGATGTCGCCGAAGCGGGTGCCGATCGCAAGGATCAGATCCGCCGCCTTGAGCCGCGCCTGAAGCTTCGGATTGCCGCCCACGCCCAGATCGCCAGCATAGCAGCTCAACCGGTTGTCGAGGCGGTCCTGACGGCGGAAGGACACCGCGACCGGCAGGCCCCAGCTTTCGGCAAAGCTCTGCAGCTCGGCCGATGCCTGCGCATCCCAATGCGGACCGCCGAGGACCACCAGCGGCCGTTCAGCCCCTCGCAGCATGACGGCGATGGCTTCGGCCTGGGCGGGCGAAACGGTACTTTCCGGCAGGGCGGGCGGCGGCATGTCGGGCACATCGGCATGGTCCGAGAGCATGTCTTCGGGCAGGGCCAGGACCACGGGACCGGGTCGCCCTGTCATCGCGACATGGAAGGCGCGGCTGACATATTCCGGCAGGCGTTCCACCTGATCCACCTCGGTCGCCCATTTCGCCAGCCCGCCGAACACCTGACGATAGTCGATTTCCTGAAACGCCTCGCGGTCGCGATGGCCGCGCGCGATCTGGCCGACGAATAGGATCATCGGTGTCGAATCCTGCCGCGCCACATGCACCCCCGCTGCCGCGTTGGTCGCCCCCGGCCCGCGGGTGACAAAGGCGATGCCGGGCCGCCCGGTCAGCTTGCCCGTCGCCTCGGCCATCATCGCGGCCCCGCCTTCATGGCGGCAGACGATGTTCGGGATGCCGCGCTCGTAGAGCCCATCCAGCGCGGCGAGAAAGCTTTCGCCGGGCACCGAAAAGACCCGCGCGACCCCATAGGCCGCCAGATGATCCGCCAGAATCCGCCCGCCCTGCCGCATGTTCCCCTCCGCACAGTCGTTGCGCCTTCCTGACGCGTCGCGGAACCTTGCACAAGGCCGGGCGGTTGGGAATGGTGGCTGCGCAATCAGGAGACCCCGCATGCTTACCCTTCTCGGCATCCCCGGCGCCTTGCGCAAAGGATCGACCAACCGGCTTCTTCTGGCGCAGGCCCGGCTCGCCTTTGGCAAGGCGAGGCATATCGAGGCCGATCTGCGCCTGCCGCTTTATGATGGCGATCTGGAAAGCGAGAAGGGGATTCCGGCCAAGGTCCAGAAACTGGCCGACCAGATCGCGGCGGCGGATGCGATCGTGATCTCGACACCCGAATATAACAAGGCCCCGCCCGGCGTCTTGAAGAACGCGCTCGACTGGGTCAGCCGCACCAAGGGCGGGCCGTGGAAGGGCAAGCCCGTCGCGGTGATCTCGGCCGCCGGCGGCCGGGGCGGCGGCGACCGGTCGCAATTCGCGCTGCGCCTGATGCTGACGCCGTTCCAGCCGCGCCTGCTGACCGGGCCCGAGGTCATGGTCGCCGACAGTTCCAACGCCTTCGACGAAGCGGGCAAGCTCAAGGATGCGCGCTACCAGAAAGCGCTGGACGAGATGATGCAATTGCTGCGCAGCGAAGCGGAACTGCACCGCAAGACCTGACTATCTTCTGTTCCTAAATATCCCACCGGGGTGCAGGGGTGTGAAACCCCCGCTGTCACGTCTTCACCCGCGCACCGGTCGGGTCGTAAAGCGGCTCCAGATGCACCTCCGCCGGCACGCGCTCTGACGCGACCTCCAGCTCGTAGCGCCCGGACAGGACAAATTCCTCGGAAACCCCGTCGGGATGGCGCACAAAGCCCATCCCGATGGCCTTCTCGACCGTATGGCCATAGCCGCCTGAAGACAGCCAGCCCACCCGCGCGCCGTCGCGATAGATGGTCTCGCGGCCCAGAAGCACCACGTCCGACGCGGCGGTGAATGTTGCCATCCGCTTCTTCACCCCATCCAACAGCTGCGCCTCAATGGCGGCCCGTCCCATGAAATCGGCATTGGACTTCGTCTTGACCGCCCAGGCCAGGCCCGCCTCGACCGGCGTATGATCCGGCCCGATCTCGGCCCCCCAGGCGCGATAGCCCTTTTCCAGCCGCAGCGTCTCGATGGCGCGGTAACCCGCATTGACCAGACCGACAGGCGCCCCCGCCGACATGAGTGCCTCATATACCGTCACCGCAAGATCGACCGGCATATGCAATTCCCAGCCCAGCTCCCCCACATAGGTCACGCGCAGCGCGGTGACCGGGCAGGCGGCGACGGTGATCTGGCGCACCGTACCGAAGGGGAAGCCGCTATTGGACAGGTCATCCGAGCAGACAAGCGACAGGATGTCCCGCGCCTTTGGCCCCATCAGCGACAGGACGGCATTGGCCGACGTCACGTCGACCCATTGGCAATCGCCCGTCAGGTTGCGGCTGACCCAGTCGAAATCATGGGTGGCAAAGCCGGTGCCGGTGGTGATGTAGAATTCGTCGTCGGACAGCCGGGCCACGGTCACATCGGCCTCGATCCCGCCTTTGCGATTCAACAGCTGGGTATAGGTCAGCGCGCCCGGCGCACGTTCGACCCGGCCCGCCGCGATGCGCGAGATGGCCGCGGCCGCATCCGGGCCTTTGAGCAGGAATTTGGCGAAAGAGGTCTGGTCGATCAGCACCGCCGCCTCGCGGCAGGCCTGATGCTCGCGCCGCACCGCGCCCCACCAGCCGGGGCGCTGATAGGAATAGCGGTCCACGGGTTCCTCGCCCGCAGCCAGATCGGCGAACCAGTTCGGGCGTTCCCAGCCCAGCTTTTCGCCAAAGCAGGCCCCGGCCGCTTTCAGATGGGCGTAAAGCGAGCTGCGGCGCGTGGGGCGGCAAGAGCGCATTTCTTCCGAGGGCCAGGCGATGGTGTAATGCTTGCCATAGGCTTCCATCGTGCGGTTGCGCACCCAGTCGGTCGCGCGGTGAACGCGGCCGAAGCGGCGGATGTCGACCGGCCAGAGGTCGAAGGGCGGCTCACCCTTTGCCACCCATTCCGCCAGCGCCATGCCCGCCCCGCCGCCCGACGCGATGCCGAAAGCGTTGAAGCCTGCGCCGATATAGAGATTCCGCAGTTCCGGCGCCTCGCCCAGGATGAAATTGCCATCCGGCGTGAAGCTCTCCGGCCCATTCAGCAACTGCTTCACCCCGGCCTGCGCCAGGGCGGGAACGCGCGCGATGGCGTTCTCCATGAACTGCTCGTAATGCTCCCAGTCGGGGGTCAGGGTCTCGAAATGGAAGCCTTCGGGAATGCCTTCCACCGCCCAGGGCTTGGGGTTCGGCTCATATCCGCCCCAGACAAGACCGCCAACCTCCTCTTTCCAGTAGGTCAGCCGGTCGGGATCGCGCAGCGTCGGCAGGCCGGGGGTCACGCCCTCGATCCGCTCGGTGATCATGTATTGATGCTCGACCGAGACCAGGGGCACATTCACCCCAACTGTCGCGGCCAGGGTGCGGGTCCATTGCCCGGCACAAAGGACGACTTTCTCGCATTCGATCCTGCCGTGAGGCGTTTCCACCGCCCGGATGCGACCCGCCTCGACGATGATGCGGGTGACGGGCGTGTCCTCGAATATCTTGACCCCGGCCATGCGCGCGCCCTTGGCAAGGCTTTGCGTGATATCCGACGGGTTCGCCTGACCGTCGGTCGGCAGATAGGCCGCGCCAACCAAATCGTCGATGGTCATCAGAGGCCACAGATCCTGCGCCTCTCGCGGGGTCAGAAGATGCATCTCCAGCCCGAAACTATGCGCCGTGGTCGCCTGCCGCTTCACCTCGGTCCAGCGCTCGGCATTGCAGGCCAGCCGCAGCCCGCCATTCATCTTCCAGCCGGTCTGAAGCCCGGTCTCCTGCTCGAGCGTGCGGTACAGCGCGACGGAATGGCCCAGAAGCTGGGTGATGTTCGCACTGGTCCGCAACTGACCCACCAAACCCGCGGCATGGAAGGTGGTGCCCGAGGTCAGCTTCTTGCGTTCCAGAAGGACCGTGTCGGTCCAGCCCAGCTTGCCCAGGTGATAGGCCACGGAACAGCCGACGATCCCGCCGCCGATGATGACCGCTTTGGCGGTGGTTGGAAGCCCGGACATCATGCCCCCTCGAAAGCGGCAAGCGCGGCCGCGAATATTTCCAGATTGGCCCGGGTATAGGCCGTGAAATCGAAATCCAGTTCGGAATGCAGCTCCGAGACCATGGACCACAGGGTCTCGCGCAGCGCCGCCGCAGCCTTCATGGCGCGGTAGCGCCGCCACAGCGCGGCGTCGGGGCGTCGGCCAAAGTAGGCCTGAAGCAGCCAGGCCTCGTCCTCGGGCGCAAGACCATTGTTGGCGGCCAGCCCGCCCAGATCGAACAGCGGCGAATTGAAACCGGCGTAGTCCCAGTCGATCAGCCAGAGGCGGGTGCCGTCATGCAGGAAATTGGCCGGCAAAAGATCGTTATGGCCGAAGACCATCTCGATCGGGCCGACCGCCGCCTCAAGCCGCTGGGCCTGCGCCATCAGCGCGGGCAGGCGCGGCACATACGGGCTGTCCCCTTCGGCCAGCGTCGCGGCATAGTCGCGCAAGACGTGGAAGACCCAGAAGACCAGCGCCGGGCCGCGCAGATAGCGCGGGATGTCGCGATGCGCCCGGGCGACAAGAGCGAGCGCCTGTTCCAGCATCGGACGTTTTTGCAGGTCTTCTGCAGCAAGGGTCCGCCCGTCGATGAAATCGATCACCAGAACCCCGGGTTCATGGTGAAGAACCTCGGGCGAGACGCCTGCGGCGTGGGCCGCACGGCTGGCGGACAACTCGTTGAAGCGCAGGATCTGGTGAACGGGAATGTCGTCGCCGATCCGCACCACGGCGCGGCGGGTGGCGTCGCTCACCACGAAATTGCGGTTGGTGATGCCGCCGCCCAGGGGCGCGATCTCTAGCCTGCCCTGCCAGAGGGGCAAGTGACGGATGCGGTCTTCTGGGGTCATGCCGCACCCTCCAGCCTTGCCCGCGCGTCCTTGGCCGCGGCGCCGATCAGCCGGTCGGCGATGATGGCGATGGCGGCAACCGCCAGACCGGCCACCAGTCCGCGCCCGACATCGGCCTTGGTCAGGGCGATATAGACCTCTTGCCCAAGGTCGCGCGTGCCGACCAGCGCGGTGATCACCAGCATCGACAGGGCAAGGAGGATGGTCTGGTTCAGCCCTAGCAGGATCATCGGCACCGCCAGCGGAAGACGCACTTTGGTCAGGATCTGCCAGGGCTTGCAGCCGCAGACCACCGCCGCCTCAACCAGTTCCGGTGCCACAGCCCGCAACCCATGAGCCGTGTAGCGCACCGCCGGGACCAGCGCATAAAGCACCACGGCGATCATGGCGCTGAAATCGCCGACCCGGAACAGCATCACCACCGGGATCAGGTAGACGAAGCTCGGCAAGGTCTGGAGCGTGTCGATCACCGCGCCGATGATCTTGCCTGCCACCTCGTTCGAGGCGGCAAGGATGCCCAGCGGCAGGCCCACCGCCATGGCGATCACCACCGAGACGCCGCATAGATACAGCGTCGTCATCGCCTGCTCCCACAGGCCCGAGACGGCGATGAAGGCCGAGAGGCCCAGCGCCAGCGCCGCCAGCCGCATCCCGCCCAGGCGCCACCCGGCGAAGGTGGCCAGCGCCAGAACCAGCGGCCAGGGCAGCGCCAGAAAGAAGCGCTTCACCGGGATCAGCAGGTTCTCCAAAAGCCAGGTGCGGATCGCCTCGAGCTGATCGAAGTAATTGATGTTGATGGACTTCATCAGGTCTGACCAGAAGCTCTTGGTGGTAAGCTGCCAGTCCTTCGGGTAAAGGTGCAGGGCCGGGATCAGATAGCCCAGCGCCATCGTGATCAGGATCACCGCCAGCACCAAGGCGGTGCGCGGGTGGCGCCGCCAGAGCGGGCCTTGCGCCAGCGCCGCCCCGCCGCTGCGGGCCGCCAGTGCCTGCCCCAGCCGGTCCAGCACGATGGCCAGCGCGGTGATCGCGATGCCCGCCTCGACCCCGCCGCCGATATCCAGCCGGCGCAGGGCGTTCAGCACGTCGAAGCCCAGGCCCCCTGCCCCGATCATCGAGGCGATGATGACCATGTTCAGGCTGAGCATGATCACCTGGTTCACGCCGACCATCAGATCGGGCAGGGCCACGGGCAGCATGATCTTGCGCAGGGTCTGGCGCGGGGTGCAGCCAGCCATACGGGCGAAGTCGAGGATCTCGGACGGCACCGCGCGCAGCGCCACCAGCGTGACCCGCACCATGGGCGGCATGGCGTAGATCACGGTCGCCAGCAGGGCCGCAACCGGGCCGAAGCCAAAGAGAACCAGCACCGGCACCAGATAGGCAAAGGTCGGAACGGTCTGCATCAGATCAAGCAGCGGCCACAACGCACGCTCGGCCCAGCGCCAGCGCCAGGCAGCGATGCCCAGCGCCAGCCCCCCGGCGACGCCCAAAGGCACGGCAATGGCGATCGAGGCCAGCGTGACCATGGCGCTTTCCCATTGTCCGAACACCGCGAGATAGAGCATCAGCGCCCCGGCCAGCAGGCCAAGCCAGAGGTCGCGGGCATAGTGACCAAGCGCCACGACCGCCACGGTCACCGCAAGCCAGGAGATCGGCGGCACGATCACCGTCGCGCGGCGGCCGCGCCCTTCGGTGATCCCCTCGACCAGAAGGATGCGAACCGCATTGTAGGGCGCCTCGATTAGCGCCGCGAAGCCGCGCGTCATATCCTTGAAACTGACAGGGCCAAGATGGGCGCTGTCGGTCAGCCAGGCCATCGCCGCCGTGATCCAGCCCGCAAGGGGAAGCTGCATTTCTGCAGGCGGCCAGAGAAGGCCGGGCGGCAGCAGGCCCGACAGGGCGGCCAGCGCGAGCGCAAAGGCGAGGAGCGCCAAGGGCAGGAGCGCAGGGCGGATCATGTGCCACGCCCGATCAGGATCGCGATCACCGCCTGCGGCGTGACTTCGCCAAGAAGCCGCCCATCCTGCTCCACCGCGAAACACGCGTTGGCCGAGACGATCCGTTCCGCCGCCTCTTCGACCCGCATCGTCGCGGGCAGCCTGCCTGCGACCGCTGCCCCCGTGGGCGGTGTGGCAATGCGGCCCAAAGTGACCACCTTGGCGCGCGAGACATGGGCGGTGAAGGCGCGGACATAGTCATCGGTGGGCGCGAGAACCAGCTCTTCCGGCGTCGCCACCTGCACCAGCGCGCCATCCTTCATGATCGCGATGCGGTCGGCCAGCCGGATCGCCTCGTCGAAATCATGGGTGATGAAGACAATGGTCTTCTTGAGTTGGCGCTGGATGCGCAGGAATTCCTCCTGCATCTCGCGGCGGATCAGCGGGTCGAGCGCCGAGAAGGGTTCGTCCAGGAACCACAGGTCCGGCTCGACCGCCAGTGACCTCGCGATGCCGACCCGCTGCTGCTGGCCGCCGGAAAGCTGGCGGGGATAGTGGCCCTCGCGGCCATCAAGCCCCACCAGCGCGATCACATCGCGCGCTCGGGTCTCGCGTGCGGGCCGCGGCGTGCCTTGCACTTCCAGCGGAAAGGCAACGTTTTCCAGTACTGTCAGATGCGGCAACAGCGCGAAATGCTGGAAGACCATGCCCATGCGGTGACGGCGGATCTCGATCATGCGGGCGGGGCTGGCCTTCAGCAAATCCTCGCCGTCGTAAAGGATCTGACCGGCCGTGGGTTCCACCAGGCGCGACAGACAGCGCACCAGCGTCGACTTGCCCGACCCGGACAGGCCCATGATGACGAAGATCTCGCCCTCGCCCACGTGAAGCGAGACGTCACGTACCGCGCCGACATGGCCAGAGGCGCGGATGGTGTCGAGGGTGGGGGCAGGCCCGTTCAGAAGCCGGTCCGGGTGTGGACCATACAGCTTCCAGACGTTGCGGCATTCCAGCTTGAGGGGGCGGGTCATGGCAGGGTCAAACTGTCAGCGAAAGGGTGCGAGCGAGGGGATCAAGCCCGCACCCTTTCGCTGCGAGGCTTACTGGGCGATCCAAGCCGACCAGACGGCCTCATTCGCATCCATCCACTCATTGACAACGTCATCGATCGACTGGCCATCAAGGTCGACCTTGGCGATCATCGCGCCCATCGTGTCATTGTCGATGGTGAAGGCCTTGATCGCCTTTGCGGCGCCCGGCCATTTGCCTTCCAGCCCGACCCAACCCGCTTTCCAGATCGGGCCGAAGGGCTTGCCACAATCATGTGTCGCATCCGGGTTGATGCCCCAGGCCGGATCGGTGTAGCAGGCGGGTTCGTAGGTGGGGAATGCCACCCATTCGCCTTGGTATTTCTGCGGCGCCCAATGCGGCGCGTAGATCCACAGCAGGATCGGATCCTTGCGCTGATAGGCCGATTCAAGCTCGGCGAACATGGCGGCATCCGTGCCGGCATGGATCACCTCGAAATTCAGGCCCAAAGCGGCGATGCGTTCCTCATCAAAACCGCCCCAGGTGACCGGCCCGCCCAGGTAGCGGCCCTTCGGCGCGGTGTCGGGCGTGGCAAAGGCCGCGGCGCAATCATTCAGCGCCTTCCAGTCGGGCAGGCCCGGGCATTTCTCTTTCATATAGAGCGGATACCACCACTCTTCCTTGGCCAGCATTCCGGTCTCGCCCAGATTCACCACATTGCCAGTGGCAACGGCGGCATCCAGCGCCTCTTGGCCGGTGGTGGCCCAGATTTCCATCGCGACGTCGAGATCGCCGGTTTCAAGCCCAGCAAACTGGGCCAGGTAATCGGCCTGCACGAGTTCGACATTATAGCCCGCCTCTTCCAGCACGGCGGCCATGATGTTCGTGGTGATCAGCTGGCCAGTCCAGTCGTGCAGCGTGAGCTTGATCGGATCGGTAGATTCCACCTCGGCCAGCGCGGCGGTTCCGCCAAATGCCAGGGCCACAGCGGCCGTGAGCAATATGTTCCTCATTGTGCAGCCCCTTCCTGTCGGAATGATCCAGCCCGCCGTTCGCCGACGGTGCCCTTGCCGCAAAAGCTGCGGCCGAATCCCACCACCTGTCAAACCAAATGTGGGAATTTGTGGATTCTTGTTGGACATTCTTTGATTTCCACGCTTCATTCGTGGAAACCAACAGAAAATCCCAATTCCATGTTGTCCAGCCAGCGCGAACGCGCGATTCTTGAGCTTTTGCAAGACCGTGGCTCGGCCCGGGTCGAGGCGCTTGCCGCGCTTCTGGGCGTGACGGATGAAACGATCCGCCGCAATCTCAAGCGGATGCAGGCGCAGGGCATGGTGACACGGGTGCATGGCGGCGTGCATCTGAAGGACTGGGGGCCGGAGGCGACCTTCGCCCAGCGTATGGTGCAGAACCCCGGCGCCAAACGGCGGATCGGTGAGGCGGTCGCGCGTCTGGTGCCCGATGGGGCCTCGGTCTTTCTCGATGTTGGGTCGACCACCGCCTATGCCGCCCAGGCGCTGCGGCTGCGGCGCGAATTGCTGGTGGTGACCAATTCCCTGCCGGTGGCGCAGGCTCTCACGGGGGTGAACGGCAACCGGGTCTTCATGGCGGGCGGAGAGCTGCGCAGCCATGATGGCGGCGCTTTCGGGGCCGAGGCGCTGGCCTTCCTTCAGCAGTTCCGCGTCAGCCACGCCGTGCTGTCGGCGGCGGCCATCGACGCGACGGCGGGCTTTCTGTTGCAGGATCTGCGCGAGGCCGAGTTCAGCCGTGCCATGCTGCCCCATGCCGAAGTGCGGATCGTCGCGGCGGATGGATCGAAATTCGGCCGCGGCGCGCCCATCGCCATCGCCCCGCCCGAGACCTTCACCCATCTGGTGACCGATCTGGCCCCGCCCGAAGCCGAGGCCGCGATGCTGGCCCGCGCCGGGATCGCGCTGGTTCTGGCGGATTAGGCGGGTTCGACCCGCGAGAATGTTTCGGCGCTGGCATGGCCCCAGGCCTTGCCAAACAGCCGCGAGGACAATGGGTCAGCCAGAAGCTGGCCAGGGGCGACCTGTTCATACAGTTCGGCAAAAGACAGGACCCGATCGCTGTCGGTGCGGCGCAGGAAATGATGCGGGCGCAGGTCGGACGGATGGGCCAGCCCGGCCGCGGCCACCAGTTCCGACAGGGCGTGCAGCGTGCCGCGATGGAAATTTGTCACCCGCAGCGCCTTGTCCGGCACCACGATGGCACGCGACCGTTTCGGGTCCTGCGTGGCGACGCCGGTCGGGCAGGCCCCGGTATGGCAGGACTGGGCCTGGATGCAGCCCACGGCGAACATGAAGCCGCGCGCGGCATTGCACCAGTCGGCGCCCAGGCCCAGCACCTTGGCCATGTCGAATGCCGAGGTGATCTTGCCCGAGGCGCCGATGCGGATGCGGTCGCGCAGGCCAACGCCCACCAGGGCGTTGTGCACGAAGGTCAGCCCGTCGCGCAGAGGCATACCGATATGGTCCATGAATTCCATCGGCGCGGCGCCGGTGCCGCCTTCCTTGCCATCGACTACGATGAAATCGGGGGTGATGCCGGTCTCGACCATGGCCTTGCAGATCGCCAGAAACTCCCACGGATGGCCGATGCACAGCTTGAAGCCGGCGGGTTTTCCGCCCGACAACTCGCGCATCCTGGCGATGAATTCCAGCAAGCCACGCGGCGTGTCGAAGACCCGGTGATGCGGTGGCGAGACGCAGTCCTGCCCCATGGGCACGCCCCGGATGCGACTGATTTCCTCGGTGATCTTGGCGGCGGGCAGCACGCCGCCATGGCCGGGTTTGGCCCCCTGCGACAACTTCAGCTCGACCATGCGGATCTGCGGATCGGTCGCAACCTCGGCGAAAAGACCCGGATCGAAGCCGCCATCCTTGGCGCGGCAGGAGAAATAGCCAGACCCCACCTCCCAGACCAAATCGCCACCATTCTCGCGGTGATAGGGCGACACCCCGCCCTCGCCCGTGTCGTGGTAGAAGCCGCCTTCCTTTGCGCCCTTGTTCAGCGCCCGGATCGCATTGGCCGAAAGTGCGCCGTAGCTCATCGCCGAGATGTTCAGAAGCGAGGCCGAATAGGGATGTTTGCTGTCCGCCCCGATCGTCACCCGCATGTGGTCATGCGGCAGGGGCGGTTTCGGCGCGATGGAATGGTGCAGCCATTCGTATTGTTCCTGGTAGACATTGTATTGCGTGCCGAAAGGCCGCGTCTCCAACTCGTGCTTTGCGCGCTGATAGACGATGGCACGCTGATCGCGCGGAAAGGGTGTGCCGTCCTTGTCGCCCTCGAAGAAATACTGCCGCATCTCGGGGCGGATGCCTTCGAACAGAAAGCGCAGATGGGCGGCGACCGGGTAGTTCCGCAACACGGCATGACGGGTCTGGGTCAGGTCGTGCACACCGATTAGAACGCAGGCGAGGCAGAGCAGCGCCAGCGGGATGAACCACCAATCCTGCCCCGGGAAGATCAGCATCAGCCCGAGCAGGGCCGGAATGGCGAGGGCAGGCCAGGTGATCAGGGCGAAGCGGGTCTGGAAGGCACTGGCAAGCATGGGGTGTCCCTTGGCGGCTTGGCGCAGGATTAACCAGTAATCTTGTCAGATGGGTTAAAATTATCGCGCGTACAGCCGTCAGAATGGCAGAGGTGCCGCGAAATGCACCCGTGCGCCGGTGGACGGATGGTGCAGCGACAGGGTCTCGGCATGCAGCATCAGGCGTGGATGGTCGTCACGGGCAGGGCCGGTGGCATAGATCGGATCGCCCAGGATCGGATGGCCCAGCGCCAGCATATGCACCCGCAGCTGATGGCTGCGCCCGGTATGGGGCGTCAGGCGGACCCGGGTTTCCCCCGGCGCGCGGCCGATGACCTGCCAATCGGTCTGGGCCGGGCGGCCTGCGGGGCTGACCATCTGGCGCGGGCGGTTCGGCCAGTCGGCGCAGAGCGGCAGGTCGACATGGCCGCTGTCTTCGGCCATCTCGCCCGCCACCCGCGCGAGATAGGTCTTTTCGGCCCTGCGTTTCTCGAACTCTTGGCTAAGGAACCCCTGCGCCGGCTTGGTGCGGGCAAAGATCATCACGCCGGAGGTGTCGCAATCCAGCCGGTGCACCAACAGCGCATCCCAGCGTTCCGCCTGTAGCCGCGAGAGCAGACAGTCCTGCCGTCCTTCAAGCTTGCCCGGCACCGAGAGAAGCCCGGCGGGCTTGTCCAACACCAGAAGCTGCGCATCTTCGAAAATGATCTTCAGCGGCACATCCGGCGGGCGATAGTCAAAGTCGGGGATCATGCGATCGTATGGCCTTCGGCCCGCAGCCTCTCGGCCAGATGGCGGATATGGGCGGGACCGACCTCACAGCAGCCGCCGACAATGGTCGCGCCCTGCCCCACCCAGCGCAGAGCGAAATCGGCATAGCGTTCCGGCGTCAGATCATGGCGGGCGCAATAGGCGGGGGCGGTGCCATCCTCGGGCAAAGGCAGGTGCGAGATTTCGGAGAAGCCATTGGCATAGGCGCCGAAGGGCAGGCCCAGAGACTTCAGCTCCGCCATGGCCGCTTCCATCGCCTCGGGCATTGAGCAATTGGCCAGAACGGCGGCAGCGGGCGTCTCGTCCAGCACGGCGCGCAGATCGGCGACCGCTTCGCCCGAACGCAGCTTCGTGCCATCGCGGTCATGCACCGAGACCGATAGCCAGACCGGCTTGCCCGCCGCCCGCGCGCCCTTGAGCGCGCCCCGAGCAAGATCGAGCGACGAGATGGTCTCGATCAGGATCACATCAACATGTGCCGCCATCAGCGCGGCCTTTTCGGCGTAAAGCGGGGCCGAGATGCTGACATCCGGCGTCAGGTCGGGCCGGTAGCTGTCGCCCAGGGGTCCCATCGAACCCGCGATGATGCCCCGCCCGGCCCGCGCCCGGGCCTCATGCGCTTCGGCCAGCGCGCGCAGATGCAGCGCGTGATAGAAAGCGTCCATCCCGTCCTTGACCAGCCGGTCATGCAGAATGGCATAGGTGTTGGTGGTGGCGACCGAGGCACCTGCGGCGAAGTAATCGTCATGGATCGCGCCGACCATGCCGGGATGATCGATCATCACCCGCGTGGCCCAGAGCGCACCGGGATCCTTGCCGCCGCTGCGCGCGACCAGTTCCTGACCCATGCCGCCGTCGAGAAGAGTGATTTTCGCCATGACCCGCTCCCTGTGTTCGCGCCTTCGAGGTAAGCTGGCGCGCAGATGGGCGCAAGCTCAGTCCCAACCCTGATGCTGAGGCAAGTCATCGTCTATCGTGTAGTAATCGGCTTTGTCAGCCACGAAGATATGGCTCTCCAGCCGCCCGCCCGTGGGCGCGTCGATGCAGCCCGCTTCGACCGAGAAGCTGCCATCCGCCGCGCGGAAGAACATCGACGATCCGCAATCCGGGCAAAAGCCGCGCCGGCCGCCCCCTGGTGCGACATGTTCCGCCAGGTGGCGCGACTGCCAGTCAAGGTCGGCTTCACTGGCATCGAAGCTCGCGGAGTAATGGCCCGACAGCTTGCGGCATTGCGTGCAATGGCAGGCGGTGACCGGACCCATCGGGCCGGGCAGGGTGAAGCGGTTCGCGCCGCACAGGCAAGAGCCGCGCAGGCGGCTCACGCCCTTTGCGGGTGCGGGGGGCGGGCCTTCGGGACAGTAATAATCGCCCGCGAATTCGGGCATGAACTGCTCGGCCGTGCCGATGCCCGAAGGTTCATCCAGCGCCGAGGGCGAGAAGGACATCTGGTCGCGGCCATGGGGCTGCCAGAACAGCGTCGCGCCGCAATCCTTGCAAAAGCCGCGGCTGGCGCTTTCGCTAGCCTTGAACCAGCGCAAACCGTCAGAGCGGGTAAGCCGGAACCGATCCAGCGGCACGGCCGAGGCCGCCCAGGCATGGCCCGATTGCTTGCGGCATTGGCCGCAGTGGCAGATCGCGGCTTCGCGCAGGGGCGGCGTCACCTCGAAGACAACGCCGCCGCAGAGGCAGGAGCCGCGCATCACGCAGCGTCCCGGAAGACCTGGGCCAGAAGCGGCACCAGCCAGTCTTCATCCGCCTTGGTGAAGGCAGCGGGCGTGTCACTGTCAAGGTCAAGCACTCCCAAGAGCTTCCCCTGCCCGTTCCACACCGGAAGCACCAGTTCCGACCGGGTCGAAGACGCGCAGGCGATATGGTCGGGGAAGGCATCGACATCGGGCACGTTCTGGATTTCGCCCGTCCGCGCACAGGCGCCGCAGACACCGCGCGCGAAGGGGATCACCAGACAGCCATGACCGCCCTGATAGGGACCGATCTTCAGCAATTCGGGGGCGACAACACGATAGAAGCCCGTCCAGTCCGACAGCGGATGGCGGGCATGGATCTCGCAGGCCAGGGTCGCCATCAGCGCGACGGCATCCGTTTCGCCCCGGGTCAGCGCCAGGATCGCCTGGGTCGCCTCATCATAATCCATCTTCCGCCCCTGCCCTCAATATCCCAGCGCGCAGCCATCCTTGCGCGGGTCAGAGGCGCCGGTCAGCACCCCATCCTGCCCGATCACGATGGCCTGCGCGCCGCCCAAGGGCGTGTCGGGAACCGTCACCGGATGTCCCATCTCCGCCAGTTGGGCGCGGACCTTGTCGGAATAACCGCGCTCGACCTGCATGCTGGCCTCATCGGCGCCGAAGCTGCGCGGGGCATCCATTGCCTCTTGCAGCTCCATGCCGAAATCAACCAGGTTCGAGACCAGTCTTGCGTGGCCGTTCGGCTGATAGCCACCTCCCATTACGCCAAAGGGCATCGTCACGCGGCCGCCCTGGCGCATCATCGCCGGGATGATCGTATGCATCGGGCGCTTGCCCGGACCGGCCTCGTTCGGATGGTCCTTTTCCAGCGTGAAACCCGCGCCACGGTTTTGGAAGTTGATGCCGAACTTCCGGGATGCAAGGCCCGAGCCGAAGCCCCAGAACACCGAATAGATCAGCGACACCATCATGCCGTCACGGTCCACCACCGTCAGATAGACGGTTTCCTTGTGGATCGCCTCGGTAGCGGCCTGGATATGGGCGCGGGCTCGTTTCGGATCGATCAGGGCGGCCAACTTCGCCGCCGTCCCTGGCGACAGCATATGATCCAGGCGCGCGGTGCGGTCGGCGATAAAGCGGTTCCGGGCGTCGTAGGCCAGCTTCGCTGCCTCGGCCTCAAGATGCGCGCGCTGGCTGCCCAGCGGATCAAGGCCGGCCAGATCGAAATGCGACAGGATGTTCAGCATCAGGATCGCGGTCGCGCCCTGCCCGTTCGGCGGATGTTCGACAAGTTCGACGCCGCGATACGGACCCGAGATCGGCTGTGTCAGATCGCAGCGCGTGGCATCCAGGTCCTCCTGCCGGTGGCTGCCGCCCAAGGCCCGCAGGGAAGAGATCATGTCCTCGGCGATCTCGCCTTCATAAAATCCCTTGCGGCCCTCGGCGGCGATACGGCGCATGACCTCCGCCAGGCCCGGGGCGCGGAACACCTGGCCGGCTGTCGGCGCCTTGCCGCCCAGGCTGTAGAAGGGAAGCGCGTCGCCCTGGAGGTCGTTGATGTCAGTCGCCCAGTCAAAGGCGGTGCGGGCGCCGACGGGAATTCCCTCTTCGGCATAGCGGATGCCCGGTGCTAGGATCTGCTCCAGACCCAACAGGCCCCAATCGGTATTCAGACGGCACAGCGCATCGACCGCGCCAGGCATGGTGACGGCATGAATGCCATGGATTGGTACGACCTTGTGGCCTTCGGCGCGGATCTTCTCGGCATCAAGACCAAGCGGCGCGCGGCCCGAGCCGTTCAGCGCCAGCACCCGCTCATCCCCGGGCGGCTTCAGAAGAACGAAGCAATCGCCGCCCAGGCCGCACATCTGCGGCTCGGCCACATTCAGCACCATGGCGGCCGCGATTGCTGCATCGGCCGCATTGCCCCCGGCCTTGAGCGTCTCGATCGCCGTCAGGCTTGCAAGCGGGTGCGACGTGGCGGCCATCCCGTTCGTGCCGTGAACGGCCGATCGGCCGGGAAGATGAAAATCGCGCATGTGCTGGGCTCCTTTGGCGGGCAGCCTAAGGGCGCGTAAGGGCAGTGCCAAGCGGACAAGCGTGCGTTTCAGTGGCTAAGCCAAGGGGCGTGTGGCGGCATTGGGGAACTGCGATGCCCATGCGAAGAACCTCGGCGCCGAAACTGGGTGGGGGCTGTTGATCCCGGCGCCGAGGTGAAGCCTTATGCAGCTACGGCCCCAATAAGGCCCTTGGGCCCCGGCGGAATTAGGGGGAAATTGTGGCGAGATCGCGTCATTTCAGAAGGTTTCAAGACAAAGCGCGATCACCCAGGCGACCGTTCGGCAGGCAAGGTGAAATAGAGCCGGTTTATCCCCCAAGCCCTTTGATAGGCCAGATCGTCAGCCAGACTCCGAATCAAATGCCATCCGAAGCCGCCCTCGGCCAGCTCCTCGGGGCATGGCGGTCGGCCTTGCGGCGGCATGCCCCCGGGCATGGGACTGCCTTCATCCTCGATCCGGCAAACCAGGCGCCCCGCGGCCCAGCCCAGCCAGAGGCGGATCGGGCCATCGCCGTCGGCATAGGCATGCTCGGCAATATTGTTCAAAACCTCGGCCAGAACGATCTCGGCGGTCGAGCGGTCGTCCTGTGACAATGCTGCGAGAGGGGTCTGGCCCAGAGCCCGCCGCAGCCCATCACGGACCGAGGCCGGATTTCCCGACATTTCAATCAAGTAGGGGCCGGCCATCTCTGCTGTCCTGATCATATCCGGCAGCCTCTGTGGCAGCCAGTTGCTTTCGAGCCGCCCCCGTGACAGGGGCGCGGCCCCCGCCCTGTCTGCGACCACATGATCACCCCGCCTGGCGCAGGCCAGCCTCGACAGCAGGGTGGATGGTGAAAACCGTGTCCATCCGTGTCAAGCGGAAGACCTTTTCCACGGTCGGGGTTAGGCCGGCCAGTTCCAGCTTCCGCTCGGGCGCCAGCAGCTTCATCACCGCGACAACGGCACCAAGACCGGAGGAATCAAGGAATTGCACCTTGGAAAGGTCAAGGATGACCCGCGCCGACGGCGTGGCGGTCAGGTCGCGCATCTGCTCCTTGAACTGGATGGCACCGGCGGCGTCGATCCGATCGTCAAGGGCGCGGATGACCAGGGTGGACCCCTGCATGGAGGCTTTGAGCGGCATGGTCGGCTTTCCTTGTTTCAGTTGCCTGAAGACTAGGGCCGAAGGGTTATCAAGGGGTAAGCGCGCCTGGTTCTGCGGCGCGAATTTTTCCGGCGCTCAGTTCAGCTGGAACTGGAGCGGATAGCGGCCATCGGTGAAATCGCCGAAGAGATCGGGCAGGTCCGGGTGATCGACCGGCTCGCCTGTGTCATCCGGAACGAGGTTCTGCTCGGACACATAGGCGACGTAATAGCTTTGGTCGTTCTCGGCCAGCAGGTGATAGAACGGTTGATCCTTCGAGGGTCGGCTTTCCTCGGGAATATTCTGATACCACTCCTCGGTATTCGAGAACATCGCGTCGACATCGAAGACGACACCGCGGAACGGGTGCTTGCGATGGCGCAGAATCTGGCCGATGTGATATTTGGCTTCTGTCTTCAGCATCATGATAAGGCCCCCAGCATCGGGTGTAATCCTCGTGTGGCAGACTTGTCCACAGACCAGCGTCCCAGAGCACCCCGAATCAGGGAAACAGTCTGTAAACGCAGGGCCATGGACTGGAAAGGGCACCAAAGCAGCCAACGGGAAGATCGGGCTGCGAATAGGCTTCGTTCAATCCTCGCGCAAAACTGATCACCCTCGCGCAAGTCTCGGATTTCCCCTGTTTTCCCCGGTGCCCGGATCGAGTATGTTCTCGCGCAAAAGAACAGCCCAAGATCAAAAACGAGGGGCAGATGAGCAGGTATTTCCGTGCAGCACTGGTGCTGCTCTTCCTTGCCTCCTGCGGGGGCGGCGGGCATTACGCAGCACCGCGCCAGTTGGACAACGCCTGTGCGATCCTGGCCGAACGGCCGCAATATCGCGCGGCCATGCGGGCGGCCGAACGCAAATGGGGCGTGCCGATCTGGGTTCAGATGGCCGTGATTCACCAGGAATCCAAGTTCATCGGCAATGCCCAGACGCCACATCGCTTTGCCCTGGGGGTGATCCCGATGGGGCGGCAAAGCACGGCCTATGGCTACAGCCAGGCCCTGAACGGCACCTGGGAGGAATATCAGAAGGCCGAAGGGCGCCGTGGCGCCAAGCGCGACGATATCCGCGCCGCGACCGATTTCATGGGCTGGTATTTCACCGAGACGCGCGCCAAGCTTGGCATCCCGCTGGACGACGCCGCAGATCAGTATCTCGCCTATCACGAAGGCCGGACCGGCTTTGCCAATCAAAGCCATCTTGCCAAGCCCTGGCTGGTCGAGGTTGCGGCCAAGGTCGGCGCGCGCGCCGAATTGTATCGCACCCAGCTTCAGACCTGCCGCCGCTGAGCGGAGCACGAACTATGGTCGGCGCGTCCCTTAAAGGCCGCGCTTTTCCATCTCGCGGGTGATCGAGAACAGGCTGGTGCCGTAATTCCCACCTTTGTTCAGCGTGCCCAGAATGACCGTCGTCTGCTTGCCAAGATCATCGGTGATGATCCACTGCCGCAGTTCCACAGGATTGGCGGTAAATTTAAGCTCGATCGTGCCGTATTCTGGATGCTCGGGGTCCTGCGCCACAACGCTGGTCGAGGTCGCGTCGGATTTGTGACCCACCAACATCTTGGCCCGGCCTAGATTGATATTTTCGGCCAGGATCAGGTTCAGCGGCGTCCGCGTCAGCGGATATTGCTCGGGCGCCTGGTTCGATTTGCCGTCGAACACCGCCACCTGCCCGGCCGAGGCCAGCACCAGCGATTTGTCGGGCGGTGCATATTCAAAGCGCACCCGGCCCGGGCGCTTGATGAAGATCTTGCCGGTCGAGACCGAGCCATCGCTGTTCACCTGGGTAAAGTCAGCCTCAGCGGTGGTCAGGTCGTTGAGGTATTTCGACAGCGTGTCCAGGGGCAGTTTCTCGGCAAGCGCGGCGCGCGGTCCAAGAAGCATCAGGGCGAGCTGGGCAAGGATCAGGGTGCGACGGTTCATGACTTCGATATAGGTTGTCTGACAACAACGCGAAATCCCCGGTTTGGATCCTTCGCGACATTGTGCCGGGCCGTGAAGAGCGCAAGGGGGATGGACCCGCAGGACCGCAGAGGTGTTATCCTTGTGCCAGAAGCGGAGAAGGAGGCGGCAATGTCCCTGGCGGAACGGGCGGCGGGAGCAGCCCAGGAAATGCATGCTGCCGTGGCGGCGATCAATCCTGAGGAATGGGAGGCGATCCTGGCCGCCTTGCAGGGCGCGCGGCGGATCGTGTGCCACGGGCTTGGGCGCGAAGGCCTTATGATGAGGGCTTTTGCCATGCGGCTGTATCATCTGGGCCTTGATGCGCATGTCCTGGGCGAGATGACCTGCCCGCCAGTGGGTGAAGGCGACCTGTTCCTGGTCGCCTGCGGGCCTGGTACGCTTGCCAGTGCCGAAGCCCTGATCGGTGTGGCGCGTGGCGTCGATGCCGGCGTGGCCTGCATCACGGCCGAGCCGGGCGGCCCTGCCCCCCATGCGGCCGACCTGGTGCTGACCATTCCGGCACAGACCATGGCGCGCGATCAGGACGGCGCTGCCACCTCGCTTCTGCCCATGGGCAGTCTTTTTGAGGGCGCGATGTTCCTGGCCTTCGAACTGATGATCCTGGAGTTGCGGGCGCGCCTGGAAGTCACGCCCGAAGCGATGCGGTTCCGGCACACCAATCTGGAATGACACCGGGTTCCGGCCTGACCAGCACGGGTAGCGCAAACATGCTGCAGGGCAGCGAAAGTGACTTGACGCCACGGCACTCAACCAAGAGTTTCACGCGCAAAGGGGTCGGGTATCCTGCCCATTCCGCAGTGCCTTACGGAGAATAGAATGAGAGCTGCAAGCGTGACCGCGTCCTATAAGCGGTGGGCGCCCGTTTATGATTCCGTCTTTGGCAAACTTTTCCAGGAGGGGCGCATCCGTGCCACCCGCCATGCCACCCAACGCGGCGGTCATGTTCTGGAGGTCGGCGTCGGCACCGGACTTGCCCTGCCGCTCTACGGTCCCGGAGTGACAATCACCGGAATCGACTATTCGGCCGATATGCTGGCCCGTGCCGAAGACAAGGTGCGCGAACACCGGCTGGCGAATGTCACCCTGCGCCAGATGGATGCGCAGAAGCTCGACTTCCCCGATGCGAGTTTTGACAGCGTTTCGGTCATGCATGTCCTGTCGGTCGTGCCCGACCCCGAACGCGCCCTGTCGGAAATCGCGCGGGTCTGCCGCCCTGGCGCGCATGTGCTGATCACCAACCATTTCGCCGCCGCCAAGGGGGCGCTTCGGCTGGCCGAGCGGCTGATCCAGCCCTTGCAGCACCAGCTTGGCTGGCGCGCCGATTTCCCGATGTCGCGGGTGCTGGGTGATCCGCGGCTGCGCATGGTCGATTGCGCCCCGCTGCCCCCCCTGGGCATCCTTACCTGGCTGGTGCTGGAACGGGTCTAGGACCCTGCACCTGCGCCCGAGGCTCAATGCGCCTCGGGCACCAGGATCTCGCGCTTGCCGACATGGTTCGCCTGGGTGACGACGCCCTGCTCTTCCATCTGCTCGACCAGCCGCGCGGCCTTGTTATAGCCGATGCCCAGCTTGCGCTGGATGTAGGAGGTCGAGCATTTGCGGTCCTTGGCGACGATCGCCACCGCCTGATCATACAGCGCGTCGTCGCCGCCACTTTCGCCCGACCCGCCCAGCCCCAGCACCATGTCGATATCCGAGGCAGAGTCCTCATCGGGCCCCTCGACCACGCCCGACATATAGGTCGGCGGGCCGAAGCTCTTAAGGTGGTTCACGATCTCCTCGACTTCCTCGTCACTGACGAAGGGGCCGTGGATCCGGGTGATGCGCTGACCATTGCCCATGTAGAGCATGTCGCCCTGCCCCAGCAGCTGTTCGGCTCCCTGTTCGCCCAGGATCGTGCGGCTGTCGATCTTGGAGGTGACCTGGAACGAGATCCGGGTCGGGAAGTTCGCCTTGATCGTGCCGGTGATGACATCGACCGAGGGCCGCTGCGTTGCCATGATCAGGTGGATACCCGAGGCCCGCGCCATCTGCGCCAGACGCTGGATGCAGGCCTCGATCTCCTTGCCCGCGACCATCATCAGGTCAGCCATTTCGTCGACGATGACGACGATATAGGGGAAGGCGACGGGGGCGTATTCTTCGGTCTCGAAGACCGGATCGCCGGTTTCCTCGTCAAAGCCGGTCTGGATCGTGCGCTTGAACATCTCGTTCTTCGACAGCGCCTCGCGGACGCGGCCGTTGTAGCCCTCGATGTTGCGCACGCCCATCTTGGACATCTTGCGATAGCGTTCTTCCATCTCGCCCACGACCCATTTCAGGGCGACGACCGCCTTTTTCGGGTCGGTGACGACGGGCGACAGCAGATGCGGGATGCCGTCATAGACGGAAAGTTCCAGCATCTTGGGGTCGATCATGATCAACCGGCATTCTTCGGGCGTCAGCTTGTAGAGCAGCGACAGGATCATCGTGTTGATCGCGACCGATTTCCCCGAACCGGTGGTCCCGGCGATCAGCAGGTGCGGCATCTTGGCCAGGTTCGCGACGATCGGGTCGCCACCGATGTCCTTGCCCAAGGCCAGTGGCAGCCGCATGTTGCTGTCGCCAAAATCGCGGGCGGCGAGGATTTCCTTCAGCACCACCTTCTCGCGCGTCGCGTTCGGCAGTTCGATCCCGATCACGGAACGTCCGGGCACCGTCGAGACGCGGGCCGACAGGGCCGACATGCTGCGCGCGATGTCGTCGGCCAGGCCGATCACGCGGCTGGCCTTCAGGCCCGGCGCGGGTTCCAGCTCATACATGGTGACGACCGGGCCGGGGCGGACAGAAACGATCTCGCCCTTCACGCCGTAATCGTCCAGCACGGATTCCAGCATCCGGGCGTTTTCTTCCAGCGCCTCGTCGGAAAGCTGGCTGCGCTGGACGGTGGCCGCATTGGCCAAAAGCGAAAGCGGCGGCAATTCATATGCCGGGGACGGGTCGTCAAAGCGCAGGCGCGGCTGCGCCTCGGCCATGGCGCGGGTCGAAGGTGCGGGCGCCTTCTTGGCAGGCGCCTGGACGATCGCGCGGCGTTCAATCTGCGGAATGGGTGCCGGCGTCGCAAAGCTCTCGTCTTGGGGCAGGCCTTCGTCCCATTCGGCCTCCAGTGCGGCGTCCCAGTCTTCCTCATCCGTGGTGAACATGTTGTCGGCCCGGGCCAACGCCTCGGCGGCCGTCAGTTCAGGCTCGTCGAGAAAGGGCGTGCGCGCGGCAACCGGCGGAGCGGCCATCTGCCCGGCCCGGGCCGGGGGCTGGCTGCCCTGGCGCGTATCGGCGACCAGCGGCGCAGGACCGCGCAGCTTGGCGGCAGCGCGCATCACCGGCGGCTCGGCCCGGCGGGCGGCGACGGCGGCCTGCAAGGGCGTCAGGCCCGCGGCGGCAGCGGCAGCGCCCGGCACATGGCGGGCACGGGCGCGGATCACGTCGGAGATGCGCGCCTTGATGCGGTCTTCGGCGGGCAGATCGGCATCGGCCAGCCCTGCCGGCAGAATGTTTTCCACCAGTTCCGGCTGCGGATCGACCACCCGGCGCATCCGGGCCAGAAAGCCCAGCTTCTCCTTGGGCAGATCGGCGGGCTGAGCGAAATGGCGCGGCTCGGCCCGCAGCGTCGCCGGGGCGTTCCAGGCCGGATCGGCGCCCAGCGGTTCGGGCGCGAGCGGCGCTGGGTCAAGGCCGCGCGCCGGACGACGGACGACCGAGCGGGCCTCTTGGGCCGGGGCTGCGTAGGATTCCGCCATGACCAGCGGCTCATGGTCATGCCAGTCTCCGTCGCGCATGGCATCGCGGGCCATGGCGCGGCGCTCGGCAATGGCCGCCGCCCCGGCACGGGCGCTGTGAAGTGCCCCTGTCGCACCGCGACCGAGCAGCGACAGAAGCGCCGCATAACCCATGATCGAGCCGGTGATCAGCGCGCGGCGGATCGCACGCAACTCGGCCCAGTCAAAGCCGGTCACGAACAAGAGCATCGAGATCGCGGCGGCGAAGGCCAGGATCGAGACGAAGCGCAGGCCGAACCCCGCGCCGCCCGGGATGATGTTCAACAGCGCCCCGGCCACGGTATCGCCGAACAGCCCGCCCAAACCGAAGGCATGGGGCCAGCTTACCGGCGCGGCCAGCGTCGCGGCATAGGTCGCGGCCATAGCGACGGCGATCACCGCGAAGATCAGCCGTGACAGCACCCGCTCGGCCCCGCGATGCAGCGCAAAGCGCAACCCCCAGGCAAGGCAGATCAGCGGAATGGCCCAGGCACCGCGCCCGATCAGGATCACCAGCGTCGAGGCGATGGCTGCGCCCAGACGGCCCAGCGCGTTGCTGGCAGGCTCATCCGTCGCGACCATCCAACCCGGATCATTCGGCGAATAGGTGGCCAGCATCAGCGCGAAGATCAGCCCGACGCCCATCAGTGCCAGGCCCAGCAGCTCGCGGCCCCGGCGCTCCAGCATGGCCTGGGTGCCCTGGTCCAGAAGCGGGTCGCGTTGACGAACCTGATAGGATGCCATTCTCGCCTGTCCTCAATCGTAAAGGCAGTCGCGAAGCTGGGTCAGCCCGCGCTGCGTTTCTTGCCGGGGCGCCACAAGCGCCACGCGGATATACCCTGTGCCGGGATTTCCCCCGGCCGCGTCGCGCGACAGATAGGCGCCGGGCAGAACCCGCACCCCCGTCTCGCGCCAAAGTTTCAGCGCCGCCGCCTCGCCATCCTCGACCGGAAGCCACAGGAAGAAGCCGCCATCCGGCAGCTGGAACCCCTGAATCCCCGCGAAGACCTGCGCCGCATCGGCGAATTTCTCATGATACAGCGCGCGTGAGGCGGCAACATGGCCCTCATCCTGCCAGCAGGCTTCGGCCACCTTCTGCAAGGGCAAGGGCAGCGGCGCCCCGGCAAAGGCCCGCAACTGGCGGATGCGCAGCATGGATTGCGGGCCGGCGGCGACAAAGCCCGAGCGCAGGCCAGGCAGATTCGACCGCTTCGACAGCGAATGGAAGATCGCCACCCGTTCGGGATCGGCACCGACCGCCTGCGCGACCTGGATCAGACCGGGCGGCGGCGCCTCGCGCCAGATCTCGGAATAGCATTCATCGGCGAAGACGCGGAAATCGTGCTTCTCGGCCAAAGCCAGCAGATCGGCGAGATATTCGGATGGCGCCACCGCGCCCTGCGGGTTCGCGGGCGAGCAAATGAAGGCGATCGCCGCCCGGTCCAGCACATCGCGCGGCAGGCTGGCATAATCGGGCAGAAAGCCGGTGGCGGCGGTTGCGGGCACATAGACCGGCTCGGCGCCCAGCGTCAGCGCCGCCACGGCATAGACCTGATAGAACGGGTTCGGGATCAGCACGGTCGGGCGCCGGCCATTCTTCTGTTCCGGGCAAAGCGCGATCGTGGCGTTGAACAGGCCCTCACGGGTGCCGTTCAGCACCATCAGCCGGTCCCGCGCGACCTCGATCCCATAGCGCCGGGCGATCCAGCCCGAGATCACGGTCAGCAGTTCGGGCGTGCCGTCATTGGGCGGATAAACGCCGAAGCCCGCCAGATTGGCGGCCAGGATCGGACCCACGAAATCCGGCATGGCATGGCGCGGCTCGCCAATGGTCATGGAAATGGGTTCGCCGCCGGGAGCGTGCGAATCGAGAAGTTTCCGCAAGCGCGGAAACGCATAATCTGGCAGGTTCGAAAACCGCTCAGGAAACGCCATCTGTGCCTCAGGTCCGGGATCGTTTGCGTCCCGATTGGAACAAAGGATAGCCGCCCCTCGCCCCATGGTCCAGAATTTCCGTGGCGGGCAAAAGGGCTTGGGGGCCGTGGTTGTGGCTTTTATGTCCCGGCCATCGCGCCCGACAACGCACCCGCGACGGGCCGTGACCTCCGGCATGAGTATTTGGCCCCAGGATGAACCCGGACGGCCAAGGGTTCCCGGGCTATTGCAGGGCGCGCTCGGCCGCCGCACCAAGCCGCAACAGGCGTTCTTCGCCCATCGCGGGACCCATCAGCGTGATGCCACAGGACGGCTGCGAGGTCGGCAGGGTCAGGGCACAAAGGCCAAGCATATTGCCGATCCGCGTGTTGCGCAGGGCCAGCAGGTTTTCGGTGACGTAATAGGCTTCGTCCGACAAGAGCCGCTCGGCATTGGGCGGCAGGATGGGCGCGGTCGGCACCAGCACCGCGTCAAACCCCGCCGCGCGGGCCTGCCATTGCTTGCGCAACACTTCAAGCCGCCGCCAGCCGGCGACATAATCGGTCGCCGGAACCGCCGCGCCCGACCGGAAACGTTCCAGGATACGGGCATACATCTTGTCCGGCGCGGCTTCGATCACGTCTTTCCAGATCCCATAAGCCTCTGGAGTGAAAAGAATGCCGGCAAGCTGCATCGCCTCGGCCACTTCCGGCGCCCGCAGCCGTTCCAGCCGCGCGCCCGCCCGGGTCAGCCTTGTGCAGGCATCCTCGAAACCCTTGGCCGGACCGGGCCGCAGATCCTCCAGCGCCACCGTCTCCAGCACCGCCAACCTCGCGCCCGAAATGCTCTCCGCTGCGGGGGCATCGGGCTTGCGCCCTTCCAGCAGCGACAGGATCAGGCTGCAATCCTCGACCGAATGGGCCAGCGGTCCGACCGTGTCGAAGCTTTCGCAAAGCGGCACGACGCCTTGCAGCGACAACCGCCCCGAACTGGTCTTCAACCCCACCAGATCGTTCCACGCGGCCGGGATCCGCACGGACCCGCCGGTATCCGAGCCGATCGCCGCCGGAGCCAGCCCGAAGGCGACCGAGGCCGCCGCGCCCGAGGAAGACCCGCCCGGCACAGCCGCATCGTCATTCAGGCAGGGCGGCGTCGCGGTGATCGGGTTCAGGCCCAGGCCCGAAAAAGCCAGCTCCGACATATGCGTCTTGCCCAGACAGACCGAGCCCATCAGCGTCGCCACCCGAAGAACCTCGGCATCGGCCTTGGGCACACGCCCCCGCAACAGGGCCGAACCCGCCTCGGTCTCCACCTCCGCCGTGTCGAACAGGTCTTTCCAGGACAGCGGCACCCCATCCAGCGGCCCCTTGCGAAAGCCCTGCTGCGCCCGCCGCGCGGCTGCCATGGCCTCGCCACGGGCGCGGGTCTCGGTCATGCGGGCGAAGATGCGGGCCGAGAGCGGGTAGGTCGCGGCCCGGTCCAGGAACGCCTCGGTCAACGCGACCGGATTGATCCGCCCGGCGCCGATCTCGCGGCCCAGTTCTGCCGCCGTCATGTGGAACCACGTCCCGCTCATGCCCATCCCCCCATATGCTGCGGCGGCGACGGTAGCGACTTGGCACCGCATGGACAATCCCGCCCGACAGGCCTAGCCTTGAGGCCATGGATGCGGATGTTCTGATCGCGGGTGGCGGCCTTAATGGCCCGGCCCTGGCGCTGGCTCTGGCCCAGGCGGGCCTGCGGGTCGTGGTGATCGATGCGCGCCCGGCCAATACGCGCGCCGAGGCGGGGTTCGATGGCCGCGCCTATGCCCTGGCGATCGCCTCGAAGCGGCTGTTGCAAGCAGTGGGCGTCTGGCAGGCGGTTGCGGACCGCGTTCAGCCGATCCTGAAAATCAAGGCCAGCGATGGCCATGCAGGCCGGGGTCCTGCACCCTTCTTCCTGACCTTCGATGCCGCCGAGATCGAGGAAGGCCCGATGGGCTTCATGCTGGAAGACCGCTTCCTTTATGCGGCTTTCCTTGAGGCCATGGCCGCCGCACCGGAGGTGACGCTTCTTTCGGGCGAGACGGTCGTGGCGCAGGAGCCCGGGCCTGCGGGCGTGTCGGTGACGCTGGCTTCGGGCCGCGTTCTGACCGGCCGGGTGCTGGTCGGCTGCGACGGGCGCGGCTCGGGCGTGGCGCAACGGGCGGGAATCAGGCGGCAGGGCTGGGGCTATGGCCAGACCGCGCTGGTCACCGCGATCCGGCACGAGCGCGACCATGGGGGCACGGCACAGCAATTCTTCATGCCCTCCGGCCCGCTTGCCATCCTGCCCCTGCCCGGCAGCCACCATTCCAGCATCGTCTGGAGCGAGACCAAAGCCCGCGCCGCCGAGATACAGGCCCTGGACGATGACGCCTACCTTGCGGCGCTGCGGCCGCGTTTCGGTGATTATCTGGGCGAGATCGCCCTGGCCGGCGTGCGCTTCACCTATCCGCTGTCGCTGTCCTTGGCCGAACATTTCATCGCCCCGCGCGTGGCGCTGGTGGGCGACGCGGCGCATGGGGTGCATCCGGTTGCGGGCCAGGGGCTGAACCTGGGCCTGCGCGATGTGGGGGCACTGGCCGAGGTGCTGGCAGGCGCGACCCGGCGGGGCGAGGATATCGGCAGCCCGGTCACGCTTGAGGAATATCAGCGCTGGCGGCGGTTCGATTCCACCGCGCTCGCCCTTGGCATGGATGCGGTCAACCGGCTGTTTTCGAACGACAATCCCGTGCTGCGGCTGGGGCGCGACCTTGGCCTTGGGCTGGTGAATGCCCTGCCCGGGTTGCGGCGGCGCTTTATCCGGCAGGCGGCGGGACTTGAGGGCGAATTGCCGCGCCTGTTGCAAGGCAAGCCAGTATAGCCATGGCCGAACCCGCCTCCGCCCCCTGCCAGATGGCCGAACATGCAGGACATGACCCGCAACAGGCGCTGGAAGTGGCGCGCTGGCGCAAGGCGGAACGGCAAAGGCTGCGGGACGAACGGATGGCGCTGTCGGTCGCCGCGCGGAGCGACTGGGCCGCCGCCCTGAGGGAGCATCTGGACGAAGGGCTGGAGACCTGGCTGGCCGGGCCGGTCGCCGGTCGCGTGATCGGGGGCTACTGGCCGATCAAGGGCGAGGCCGACCTGCGGCCCTGGCTGACCAGCCTGCACGCGCGCGGCGCGCAGGTCGCGCTGCCTGTGGTGGTTCAGAAGGGCCAGCCGCTGGTCTGGCGGCCCTGGCATCCCGGTCAGGCAATGGAGCGCGGCGACTGGAACATTCCGGTGCCCCCCGCCAGTGCCGGAACGGCGATCCCCGATCTTGCGCTGGCGCCCCTGGTCGGCTGGGATGGTGCAGGCTACCGGCTGGGCTATGGAGGCGGCTATTTCGACCGGACGCTGGCCTCTCTGCGACCCTACAGGCCTTTCGTGGTGGGGGTGGGTCTGCAAGCCGCGCGGCTGGCAACCGTCTTCCCGCAATGGCACGACATTCCGATGTCGGCCATTGTCACCGAAGCGGGCACTCAGTCGATCTGACGGGCCTCGGCCACCAGCATGATCGGAATGCCGTCACGGATCGGAAAGGCCAGATGCGCCGCGCGCGAGATCAATTCCTGCGCCTCTTCATCATAGGTCAGGACCGCATTGGTCACCGGGCAGACCAGCGCCTCGAGCATGCGGCGGTCGAAGGCGGGAACGGGGACGGGCTCGGTCATTGGATCAGGTCTTCCGGTTTGCCGCCGCGCAGGGCGAATTCGATAAGGGTCAGCAACGTCTCACGCCGGGTCGCAAGGCTCGGCGCTTCCAGAAGCGCCTGCTTGTCCTCGGGAGCGAAGGGGGCGAGCATCGAAATGGCATTGATCAGCAATTCCGGCTCGGCCTCTTTCAGACCGCCCCAGTCGGTCGACAGGTTCTCGGCTGCGAAATAGCGGGCAAGGATCGCGAGGAAAGCCGCGCGATCCAGCCCGGGGTCTTCCTCGGCCGGGCCAAGGTCGCGGGCAAAGGGCGCCCAATCCACCTGCGCCCGGCGATAGGGGGTGAAGCCCTGCACCTCATCGCGCAGGCGAAAGCGCGAGATTCCGGTCAAGGTGATCATGTACCGCCCGTCTTCCGTCTCGGAAAAGGACGTGACCCGCCCGGCGCAGCCGATGGCGGACAACCGCCTTGCCCCCGAGGGCGTCGCGGTCGGACAGATCATGCCGATCAGTCTTGCCCGTGTCTTGAATGCGTCTTCCAGCAGCGCCAGATAGCGCGGTTCGAAAATATGCAGCGGCAGCCGCGCACGCGGCAGCAGAAGCGCGCCGGGAAGCGGGAACAGCGCCAGCACATCGGGCAGGTCGGCAGCGGTGATCGCGGGGGTCGGCATCCCCTGCCCCGCCGTCAGGCGAAGATCATCGACGACAGGCGCCGACGGCCCTTGAGCACGATCGGGTCCTGCGGTTTCAGTGCTTCGAAGATGGTGAAGAGCTGAGCCCGCGCGGCGCCGTCATTCCATTCGCGGTCGCGGCGGAAGAGGTCCAGCAGCTCATCCACCGCCTCCTCGACCTTGCCGCCCGCATTCAGCGCCACCGCCAGATCGAACCGCGCCTGATGGTTCGACGGGTCGGCGGCCACGGCCGCGCGCAGTTCGGCCTCGGGGCCGGCATTGGCGGCCTGACGGGCCAGTTCGATCTGGGCCCGCGCGGCCTCGATCTCCTTGGCCTTGGCGATGGCGGCAGGGGCGGCGGTCAGGAAGGCCTCGGCCTGATCCAGATTGCCGGCGGCGATATGGGTGCGCGCAAGACCGGCATAGGCGACCGGATTTTCCGGTTCTTCCCCAAGGATCGCGGCAAAGGTTTCGGTCGCGTCGGCCAGCGCACCCTGCTCCAGCATCTCTTCGGCGGCGGCGAGCGCATCGGCCAGACCGCCGTCGCCGCCCATGGCCGAAAGCTTGTCGACGAATTTCTTCAGATCCGAGGCCGGGAGCGCACCCTGAAAGCCATCGACCGGCTGACCCTGCCAGAAAGCATAGACCGTCGGGATCGACTGGATGCGCAGCTGCGCCGCGATGCGCTGGTTCTGGTCGACATCGACCTTGACCATCTTCACCTTGCCCTTGGCGGCCAGCACAGCCGCTTCAAGCGCCGGCCCAAGCGTCTTGCACGGGCCGCACCAGGTGGCCCAGAAATCGACGATGACCGGCACCTCGCGCGAGGCCTCGATCACATCCTGCATAAAGGTGGCTTCCGAGCTGTCCTTGATCAGATCGTCGGCTGCGGGGGAAAGCGGGGCTTCGCCAAGACCAAGCATGTCGTCCTCATCATCCTTTTGTCGCGCCCTATATGCGCCCTGACCGCCGCTTCGCCAAGGGGGCGGGCGGTCTTCAGGCCATGGCGGCACATTCGGCATGGGCGGGGCAGTGCACCATATGGTCATTCACCATGCCCACGGCCTGCATGAAGGCATAGGTGATCGTCGGACCGCAAAACTTGAAGCCGCGCGCCTTGAGCGCCTTGGCCATGGCCCGGCTTTCTGCCGTTTCGGTCGGCACTTCGGCCATGCTGGCGCGCAGCGTCTGCGCCGGCGCACCACCGACGAAAGACCAGAGGAAGGGCGAGAAGCCCTGTTCCGCCTCAATCTCGAGATAGGCCCTGGCCGAAGCAATCGTGCCCTCGATCTTGCCGCGATGGCGGATGATCCCGGCATCGCCCAGAAGCCGCTGAACGTCGGCCTCGCCCCAAAGCGCGATCTCTTCCGGGTGGAATCCGTTGAAGGCGCGCCGGAAATTCTCGCGCTTGCGCAGGATGGTGATCCAGCTCAGCCCGGCCTGAAAGCCATCAAGGATCAGTTTTTCCCACAGCGCGCGCGGATCGCGTTCGGGGCGGCCCCAATCGGTGTCATGATAGGCCACATATAGCGGATCGGTCCCGCACCAGCTACATCTTGTGCCGTCCATGCTTCCTCCGGAATTTCCTGCAAACTCGACGCAACGGCCGAAACTTCAGCGCGGCTTTACCATTTCGCGTCAAGCCTGCGGGCGCAAGCGGGGGTTTTGCCGATGAGTTTCCTGCGCGGGCCGAAGCGGCCCCGGTTCGATCCTGAGGCCGATCAGGCAACGCCGCTTGCGGCGGCGGTTTCCTCGGCCGACCGTGAAACGCTGGCGATGGTCCGCGCCGCGCTGGCGCTGAAACGGATGCGACTGGCCTTCCAGCCCGCGGTCTATGCCGCCGACCCTTCGATCATCGGCTTTTACGAGGGCTATATCCGCCTGCTCGACCCGCTGGACCGCGTGATCCCCGCCCGGGATTTCATGCCCGTGGCCGAAACCCAGGAACTGGGGCGCGAGATCGATGTCGCGGCCTTGCAGCTGGGCCTGATGGCCCTGCAACGCCATCCGCAGCTCCGCATCGCGGTGAACATGTCGGCGCGCTCGGTCGGCTACAAGCCATGGCAGGACATGCTGGCTCGCGCGCTGGCCACCCACCCCGCGATCGGCAGGGGCCTGATTCTCGAGATCAGCGAGACCTCGGCCATGCAGATGCCCGATGTGCTGATCCCCTTCATGGCGGATTTGCGCCGCAAGCACATTGCCGTCACGCTGGATGACTTCGGCGCTGGCATGACTTCGCTTTCGCTTCTGAACGCCTTCCGCTTCGATATTGCCAAGCTTGACGGGCAGTTCATCCGCGGCATCGACCGCAATGCAGACTGTCAGCCGCTGGTGCGTGCCGCCATCGCAATGGCAAGGGAATTCAACATGTTCCTTGTGGCCGAGTCGGTGGAAACCAGTGCCGAGGCCAATTGGCTGCGCGACCATGGCGTCGGCTGCCTGCAGGGCTATCTGTTCGGCAAGCCCGAAGTTGCCCCGGATTTCGGCCGCTTCCGCAAGGGTCGCAGCAAGGGCCTGGGCTGAGGGAGCGCCGCCGCCCTAGGGAAATCTTCCTCCTTCTGACCTGCGTCAAATCGCTTGCGCAACAAACTTGCGATCATGACATTGGGACCGTAAGCCGATGGCGCGCGGATGCGCAGGCCGCAAGGGAGAAATCAGCATGACCAATGTCGTAATCGTCGCGGCGGGCCGGACTGCCGTGGGCAGCTTCAACGGCTCGTTCGCCAATACCCCCGCCCATGATCTGGGCGCCGCGGTGATCGAGGCCGTGGTGGCCCGCGCCGGGATCGACAAGGCCGAGATCGAGGAGACGATCCTGGGTCAGGTGCTGACCGCCGGTCAGGGCCAGAACCCCGCGCGGCAGGCCGCGATCAAGGCGGGTCTGGCGAAAGAGGCCAGCGCCTGGTCGCTGAACCAGGTGTGTGGCTCGGGCCTGCGGGCGGTGGCCCTGGGCGCGCAGCATGTGACGCTGGGCGATGCGAAGATCGTGGTCGCGGGCGGCCAGGAATCGATGTCGCTGTCGCCCCATGTCGCGCATCTGCGCGCGGGCCAGAAGATGGGCGATCTGAACTTCATCGATTCGATGATCAAGGACGGGCTCTGGGATGCCTTCAACGGCTATCACATGGGCCAGACCGCCGAGAATGTCGCGAACCAGTGGCAGATCAGCCGCGACATGCAGGATGAATTCGCGCTGGCCAGCCAGAACAAGGCCGAGGCGGCGCAGAAGGCCGGCAAGTTCAAGGATGAGATCATCCCCTTCACCATCAAGACCCGCAAGGGCGACACGGTGGTCGATGCGGACGAGTACATCCGTCATGGCGCGACGATCGAAGCGATGCAGAAGCTGAAGCCCGCCTTCGTCAAGGACGGTTCGGTCACCGCCGCCAATGCGTCGGGCATCAATGACGGCGCGGCGGGCGTTCTGCTGATGACCGAGGAAGAGGCGGCGAAGCGCGGGCTGAAACCGCTGGCACGCATCGCCTCTTACGCGACGGCAGGGCTTGACCCCTCGATCATGGGTGTCGGTCCGATCTTCGCCAGCCGCAAGGCGCTGGACAAGGCGGGCTGGAAGGTCGGCGATCTGGATCTGGTCGAGGCGAACGAGGCCTTCGCGGCCCAGGCCTGCGCGGTGAACAAGGACATGGGCTGGGATCCGTCGATCGTGAACGTCAACGGTGGCGCCATTGCCATCGGCCACCCGATCGGCGCTTCGGGCGCGCGCATCCTGAACACGCTCTTGTTCGAGATGGGCCGTCGCGGTGCGAAAAAGGGCCTGGCGACGCTTTGCATCGGTGGCGGCATGGGCGTGGCCATGTGCCTCGAAGGCGTCTGAGCCGATAGTGGCCGCGCAGGCGCGGCATCTTGCTGCACCCGCAAATCGGCGCGCAATATTGTTGCGCGCCGATCTTCATTTGGGTAACAGGATTTCAACGGAAGACGAAAGCATACCTGAAGAGGAGGAATCATGGCTCGGGTTGCATTGGTGACGGGTGGCTCTCGGGGAATAGGAGCCTCGATTTCGGTGGCGCTGAAGGCGGCGGGCTACAAGGTGGCCGCGAATTACGCCGGGAATGACGAGGCGGCGTCGGCTTTCACGAAGGAAACCGGGATTCCGACCTACAAATGGTCGGTGGCCGACTACGAGTCCTGCGCCGAGGGCATCAAGAAGGTCGAAGCCGATCTGGGTCCGATCGACGTGCTGGTGAATAATGCGGGCATCACCCGCGACGCCATGTTCCACAAAATGACTCCGACCCAGTGGAAAGAGGTGATGGACACCAACCTCTCGGGCCTGTTCAACATGACCCATCCGCTCTGGACCGGGATGCGCGACCGCAAGTTCGGCCGCGTGATCAATATCTCGTCGATCAACGGTCAGAAGGGCCAGGCGGGCCAGGCCAATTATTCGGCAGCAAAGGCGGGCGATCTTGGCTTCACCAAGGCGCTGGCCCAAGAAGGTGCACGGGCGGGCATCACCGTCAACGCGATCTGTCCGGGCTATATCGGCACGGAAATGGTGCGCGCCATCGACGAGAAAGTGCTGAACGAGCGCATCATCCCGCAGATTCCGGTCGGGCGCCTGGGTGAACCCGAGGAGATCGCGCGGATCGTGGCCTTCCTGGCCTCGGACGATGCAGGCTTCATCACCGGCTCGACCATCAGCGCCAATGGCGGCCAGTTCGTCGTGTAAATCCCTCGCCGGAGGCCTGAAACCAGAGATTGCACCCGCCCGAGGCGCTGGCTAGCTTCGGGCGCGTGCGCAATCCGAAAGGCCTCCGGTGTCCCCTTCCCTACTCTCCCACCCGCCGCAGGGCCGCCGGTTGGATATTGCTTCCGCGATTGGCTACGCGGCCAAGGCGCGGGGCGTTTCTCCGCTGCGGATCGCCATCGAGTCGAGCCTGCTCAGGCGTGGCCGTGGCAAGCTGACCATCAACGAATACTTCCTTGCCGGGGCCTGGCAACCGGGCATTTCCTTCGCCGCCCGGCGTGCCTTCCTTGGCCCGCGCGCCTTTGTCGCTCTGAACTCGGCCCTGAACCCGCCGGCCCCGGACGGGCCCGGATCGGCGCTGAGCGACAAGCTGGAATGCCACGCCCGCTTTTCCGCAGCCGGGCTGCCGCAGCCCCGCATCCTTGCCGTTGCCGCCTCCGAGAAGCCCGTCACGGGCGAAACCTGGCTGTCCTCGCCGGACGCGACGCTGGATTTTCTGTCGCGCTCAGACAACCTGCCCTGTTTCGGCAAGCCGGTGCATGGCAGCCAGTCGATCGGCGGTGTCTCGATCATCGAACAGACCGATCCCGGCAGAGTGCGGCTGGGAAATGGCACCGAGGTTGCGACCCGCGACCTGGTCGCCGAAATTTGGCGTGACCATGCCCGCGGCTTCATGTTCCAGGAGCTGGTCCGCCCGCACAGAGACCTGGAAGCGCTGATCGGCCCGGTCATCGGCTCGGTTCGCATCGTCACCACCCTGGCGGGGACAGAGCCGGAAGTGCTTTACACGGTGCTGCGAGGCCCCGCCGCTGGCGCGATGGTCGATTCCAACGCCGGCCAGCTGGGATCCTATATCGCCGTCGATCCGGTGACCGGAAAGGTGATCCGCGCGCAGGATCGCCGCCAGATTGGCGGTGCAAGCCTTGAGAAAAGCATCGTGACCGGGGCCGATTGGCCCGGGGCGCAACTGCCCGATTTCAACCTTGCCCTTGCACTGGCCCGGGCAGCCCATGCGGCATTTCCCGCTTATGGCATCACCGGCAGCGACATCTTCCTAAGCGACCGTGGCCCCCTGATCACCGAGATCAACGGCAATCCCCATCATTCCTGCTATCAGGAGTCGCATGCCCATGGCGTGCTGAACCCCGACTTCCTGCCCCGACTGAAAGCCGTGCGCGACAGGTTCCGCGCTCAGGTGCCCCGTCCCAAGGATTGCCCGCTGAAATGACCCGCGCCAAGGCCACGGCCATCGGCTTCACCGCCGTCCTCATGTGGGCGCTTCTGGCGCTTTTGACCATCGGTTCGGCCCCGGTGCCGCCCTTCCTGCTGAATGCGCTGTGCTTTGCCATTGGCGGCACGCTTGGTCTGATCTGGACGGCACGGCGCGGGCTTTCCGTGCTGCGGACCGTGTCCTGGAAGGTTTATGCCTTCGGCACTCTGGGCCTGTTCGGCTATCACTTCCTGTATTTCACCGCCTTCCGCATCGCGCCCACGGCCGAGACCGGACTGATCGCCTATCTCTGGCCGTTGTTCATCGTGCTGTTTTCCGGTCTTCTGCCCGGCGAGAAGCTGGCCGCGCAGCATATCATCGGTGCGCTGGTCGCCTTTGGCGGGGCGGCTCTGATCGTGCTGGGGCGGGGCAGCGAGGGCGAGGTTTCTGCGCTGGGCCTTGTCCTGGCCTTTGCCTGCGCCCTGACCTGGGCCGCCTATTCCGTGCTGTCGCGGCGGCTGGGCGACGTGCCCACCGAAAGCGTGACCGTCTTTTGCCTGGCAACGGCGGCGCTGTCGCTGATCGCGCATCTGGCGCTGGAACAGACGATCTGGCCGCAGGGCGTGTTGGGCTGGGGGGCGGTTCTGGTGCTGGGCCTTGGTCCGGTGGGCGCGGCCTTCTTCACCTGGGATATGGGCATGAAAAAAGGCGACATCCAGATTCTGGGTGTCGCCTCTTATGCAGCGCCCTTGCTGTCAACCCTTGCGCTGGTGCTCGCGGGCATCACAGCACCGTCTTACATGATCCTTCTGGCTGCGGTGCTGATTGCCGGCGGTGCGGCTATGGCCGCGCGCCCCCGCAAACAGGACGGGGCGCGCAGCACCGATTCCGCCGGTTAGTGCTGGCTGGCGAGGCGCGAAATCTCTTCCTTGAGGCGGAGTTTCTGCTTCTTCCACTCGGCGATCTTCAGGTCATCCGTTGCGGGCTGGCGCTGGGCCTCCTCGACCATGGTAGAAAGCGTTTCGTGCTTCTTGCGGAGTTCCTGCAGATGCGAAGCCATGCTCATGTTCGTCCTCCATCGTTGTGACACCCACGTAACAAAGTCGATCACAGAGGCTGAGTCGTGTCACCTCGAAACAACGTGAGAGGGCAAAGAAAAGCCACCTATTATCCGAAAAGCGGCAAGAGGCCGCCCGCCTCGCGCAGGACGGCATTTGCCGCCGGGGTATAGCTTTCGCGGTCGCCATCATGGGCAGCACCTGCATGCAGCACGAAGGGCGGCAAAAGACGGAATGGCGCGCGGCCGCCCTTCTTGGCGTGCAGGATCAGACGGGGCGGCGCACGCCCCTCGCGCGGGGCCAAAGGCAGCACGGCGGCCGAGCCCAGTTTGGGCGCCAGCGCGGCCAGAAGCACCGGCAGGCTGTCGGTGCCGGCAATCAGCGTCAGCGTGCCGCCGGGCCGCAGCCGACGGGCGGCGGCGGCAATCCAAGCATCAAGCGGCAGATGCGCCGCCAGCGCCCGCGCCCGCCCCGCGACGGGCGAGGGTGTGCCCCCCGCCGGGTACCAGGGCGGATTGGCGATGACATGGTCGAAATCGCGCCGCAGGCGGGCGGGCATCCGGGTCAGGTCGCCCTCTACCACGTCCATGGCGATGCCATTGCGGGCGGCATTGCGCACGGCCAGGTCGGCATAATCTGCCTGAAGCTCCAGCCCCGCAAGCGCCAGGCCCGGCACCCGCAGCCCGAGGCAAAGCGCCGCAGCTCCCGCTCCGCAGCCCAGATCGAGCACCGACTCTCCGGCCTTGGCCGGGCAGCAGGCGGCCAGAAGCACGGCATCCGTCGCGGCCCGAAAGCCGCGGCTGGGTTGCCATAGCCGCAGCCTGCCGCTGAGGAACTTGTCGTCGGTCAACGTATCCTCGGCAAAGGTCATGGCTCAGGCCCCAGACGCCAGCGCGATGCCATTGTCGCGGCAGATCGCGCGGGCCAGAAACAGATCGCGATCAGCAACCATCAGGCGGCGCGGCAAAATTCCCAAGGACCCATCCAGGACGCTCATGTGGACGTCCATGGCAAAGGCCGTTATACCCTCGCCCTCAAGAAGGGCGGTTGCAAAGGCGATCTCGGTGGGATCGGTCGTGCGCAAAAGCTCTTTCATGGGGATGAGATAAGCGCGACCCTGCCTGCTGGGCAAGCGCACCGGGGACAAGGAATGCAGATGGACGGGGCTTCGGAAAAGCCGAAGGACGGGCCACAGGACCGGCTGGCCGCGGCTTTGGCCGAAGATATGGCAGCGGTGAACGTGCTGATCCGCCAGCGCATGTCCAGCGAACATGCACCACGCATCCCGGAAGTGACGGCCCATCTGATCGAAGCGGGCGGCAAGCGGCTGCGGCCGATGCTGGTGCTGGCGGCGGCGCATGTCTGTGGCAGTCCCGGCCCCGATGCGGTCAAGCTGGCCGCGACGGTCGAATTCATTCACACCGCAACGCTTCTGCATGACGATGTGGTCGATGAAAGCCAGCGCCGCCGGGGCCGCCCGACGGCCAACCTTCTGTGGGACAACAAGTCTTCGGTGCTGGTCGGCGACTACCTTTTCGCCCGCGCCTTCCAGTTGATGGTGGAACCGGGCTCGCTGCGCGTGCTCGACATTCTCGCCAATGCCTCGGCGACCATTGCCGAGGGCGAAGTGCTGCAACTGACCGCCGCGCAGGATCTGCGCACCACCGAGGCGACCTATCTGCAGGTCGTGCGCGGCAAGACGGCGGCGCTGTTTTCCGCCGCGACCGAGGCGGGCGCCGTGATCGCGGGCGCGCCCGAAGCACAGGTGCGCGCGCTGTTCGATTATGGCGATGCGCTGGGCATCGCCTTCCAGATCGCCGATGACCTTTTGGATTACGGCGGCTCCGCCGCCGCCATCGGCAAGAACACCGGCGACGATTTCCGCGAGCGCAAGCTGACGCTGCCGGTGATCAAGGCCGTCGCAAAGGCCGATGCCGAGGAACGCGCCTTCTGGATTCGGGTGATCGAGAAGGGCGACCAGCGCGAGGGCGATCTTCAGCATGCCCTGGCGCTGATGGCCCGCCATGGCGCGATGGAGGCCGCCCGCGCCGATGCGCTGGACTGGTCCTCCCGCGCACGCGCCTCGCTGGAGGCCCTGCCCGACCATCCGCTGCGCGGCATGTTGTCGGACCTTGCCGCCTATGTTGTGTCGCGCCTGACCTAGAGAAGCGGCCCCGCCGCGACCCACCAGCCCGGTTGTGCCGCCGTGATGGCAGCCTGCGCGGCACGGGCGGGTGCTTCCGCGTCGAAAAGCGCAAAGCAGGTGGCGCCAGAACCGGACATGCGGGCGATGCGCCGGCCAGGTTGCGCCCGCAACGCGGCCAGCACATCAGAAATGACCGGCGCGATGGTCAGCGCGGGCGTCTCCAGATCGTTGCGCTGCGTGGCAAGCCAGTCCGTAAGGACGCCCAGATCGGACCAATGCGGCAGGGTTGCGGGCAGGGGCGCATTGTCCTTGCGGGCCAGTGCGCGGAAAGCGGCGGGGGTCGGCACCTCGACACGCGGATTGACCAGCACGATCCACCCCGGCGGCAGGGCCACAGGATCAAGCACCTCGCCCACGCCCCGCATCCGGGCGGGCCGCGACGCCAGGCAGACCGGCACATCCGCGCCCAGCCGCATCGCCAGGCCTTCGGGCACGGCCTTGCCGGTCAGCCTGGCCAAGGCCCGCAGCGCCGCCGCCGCATCGGCCGAGCCGCCGCCAATACCGGAGGCGGGGGGCAGGCGCTTATCGAGGGTAAAGGCCGCCGCCGCGCCGAAACCCGCCGCCGCGCGCAGCACCAGATTGTCCGGCCCAGCGGACAGATCCGCGCCGAAAGGCCCCTCCAACCCCAGCCGGGCATCCAAGGCAGGCCGCGCCACCAGCCGGTCGCCAATACCGGCAAACGCGACCAGGCTGTCGAGCAGATGATAGCCATCCGCCCGCTGCCCGATGACATGCAGGCAGAGATTGATCTTGGCGGGGGCGAATTCGGTGACGGGCTCAGTTGCCATTCTTGGCGGCTTTGACCTCGGCCAAGGGCGTGGCCCCTTCCTCGGCCAGCACCGCGTCCAGCCCGATCTCAAGCTTGCGGCGGATACGGACGGCCTCTTTCTCTTCCGGGCTGAAGGACAGCGCCCGATGCCACTGGAATTCCGCCTCGCGCGTGCGGCCCACGGCCCAGTACACGTCGCCCAGATGGTCGGTGACGATCGGATCGACCGGCTCCAGGAGCGAGGCCTTCTCCATCGGCGCCAAGGCCTCGTCATAGCGGCCCAGCGTGAAATAGGCCCAGGCCAGGCTGTCGATGATATAGCCCTGGCGCGGCGCGGCGGCGACCGCCTCCTGGATCAGCTTCAACGCCTCGTCCAGCTTCTCGCCCCGCTCGACCAGCGCGTAGCCCAGATAGTTCAGCACCTCGGGCCGGCCGGGGTTCAGCGCCAGCGCCTTGCGGAAATCGGCTTCGGCGGCCGGCCAGTTACCCAGGCGCTCTTGGCAGATCGCGCGCGAGAAGAACAGGATCCAATGGGGGCGCTGCGGTTCCCCCGCCAGCTTGATCGCCGCATCATAGGCGGGCAGCGCCGCCGACCAGCGCTCGTCCCGGCGCAGGATGTCACCCAAGGCGGTCTGCGCCACGATCAGCTGCGGGTAATGCCGCGCCACGCCTTGCATCGCCTCGATCGCGGCATCCTTGTTGCCAAGTTCATAAAGCGCATCCGCCCGGCCGATCTCGGCCGAATAGAAGGATGGGTCATCTGCCGGAAAGGCGGCATAGGCCTCGGCCGCAAGGTCATAGCGGTTCAGCCCTTCCAGCATCGCCGCCGCCAGCAACAGCGCCTCGGCATGGTCGGGGCGCAGCGCCGCGGCCACGCGGGCATGCAGAAGTGTGGTACCGGGATCGCTTTCCCCGTTCGTGACCGTGGCAACGGTGAAGAAAACCTCGGCAATGCCGTCGCGCGCGCTGCGGATCGCGGTGAAGGGCAGCGCCTCGCCCGCCTTCAGCGTGTCGCGCATCGCGTCGATCCCCGGCTCAGGATCGGTGCCGAAGGCCTGTTCCAGAAGTTTCAGCGCCTCATCCCGGCGCTCAAGCTGAGACAGGATCTGGATCCGGGCGATGACGCCGCGGCGGTTGAGGTTGATCGCCGGGTTGGTCTTGCCCGAGAGGATCGCATCCGCCCCCTCGAAATCGCCCGCCAACGCCAGCGCCATGGCCTTGTGATACAGGCCAAAGGCCTCGCCGCCCTGGGTTTCCGACACTTTGTCGAATGCGGCCAGCGCATCGGACATGCGGCCCTCGCCGAAGATCGCCCAGGCCAGCGACAATTCGTCGATCAACGCACCGGCCTTGCGGCCCTCCTCGGCGCCCTTGACGATGGCGGCGTAATCCTCGCGCTGGGCCTCGTCGGCCAAGAGCGCCATGTCGGCAAGCTGGCTGGTCTGACCCTTGGCCTTGATATGCTGCGCCACTTCGGCGGCAAGGCCGATTTCGCCCAGGTTCAGGTTCGAATAGATCGAGCCTTCCATCAGGCTCAGGTTGGACGGGTCGGACATCAACGCCCGGGCGTACCAGCCGGCGGCAACGCGGAAATCCGCGCCCGCCTCGGCAGCGCGGGCCGCCAGATAGGCGCCTGAATCCGGCGTGGCGCTTTCGACCGAGGCCGCGACGCTGGCACCGTTTGCGGCCTCGCCCTCGGCCCGAAGCGGCGGCGCAAGGGCAACCGAAAGAGCCAGCGCGGCAGAGGTAAGGCGAAGGGCGGACCGGATCATCGTCATGCGTCTCCCAGGGCAAGTCCCAGGCCCGCAGGCTAGCCGGGCGCAAGCGCGCTGTCCATGTAGGGCGGACCCGACCGGCAGGGGATCGCGGCAATGTCAGAAAAAAGGGGCCTTGCGGCCCCTTTTGCCCCTACATGTTCGGATAATTCGGCCCGCCGCCGCCCATGGGCGTGGTCCAGACGATGTTCTGCGACGGGTCCTTGATGTCGCAGGTCTTGCAATGGACGCAGTTCTGGAAGTTGATGCGGAAGGTCGCATCCGCGCCCTCGCCCAGCACTTCATAGACCCCCGCCGGACAATAGCGCTGCGCCGGTTCGGCGAATTTCGGCAGGTTCACCGCGATCGGGATCGACTTGTCCTTCAGCCGCAGATGGGCGGGCTGGTTCTCGTCATGGTTGGTGAAGCTGAAGGCCACATTGGTCAGCCGGTCAAAAGAGAGCTTGCCGTCGGGCTTCGGGTAGTCGATCGGCTTGTGATTGGCGGCAGGCTCGGTCGCCGCCGCATCGGTCTTGCCATGCTTCAGCGTGCCCAGAACGGTCAGGCCGAAAGTATTGGCCCACATATCCGCGCCGCCCAGCAGAAGGCTGGCGGTCAGGCCCCATTTCGACCAGGCGGGCTTCACGTTGCGGACCTTCTTCAGATCCTTGCCGATGGCGCCCGTGCGCACCTCGGTCTCATAGGCGGTCAGCTCGTCGCCCATCCGGCCCGCCCTGATCGCGGCATGGGCCGCCTCGGCCGCGGCCTTGCCCGACAGCATGGCATTGTGGTTGCCCTTGATGCGCGGAACGTTCACCAGACCGGCGGAACAACCCAGCAAGGCCACGCCCGGCGCCACCATCTTGGGGATCGACTGCCAGCCGCCCTCGGAGATTGCCCGGGCGCCATAGGCCACACGCTTGCCGCCCTTCAGCAGCTCGGCCACCATCGGGTGATGCTTGAAGCGCTGGAATTCGGCATAGGGGTAAAGATAGGGGTTCTTGTAGTTCAGGTGGACCACGAAGCCCACATAGACCTGATTGTTCTCAAGGTGATAGATGAAGCTGCCGCCGCCCGCGTTGCCGCCCAGCGGCCAGCCCATCGTATGGGTGACCGTGCCCTCGCGGTGCTTGGCGGGGTCGATCTCCCAGATCTCCTTCATGCCGATGCCGAATTTCTGCGGGCAATGGCCTTTGGACAGGTCGTATTTCGCGATGACTTCCTTGGCGAGAGAGCCGCGGACGCCCTCCGACAGGAAGACATACTTGCCGCGCAGCTCCATCCCCGGCTCGTAGGACGGGCCGGGTTCGGCGGTTTCCGGGTCAAGCCCGAACTCCCCCGCCACGACGCCCGCAACACGGTCGCCGTCATAGACCAGCTGCGAACAGGCCATGCCCGGAAAGATTTCCACGCCCAGCCCTTCGGCCACGCCCGCCATCCAGCGGCAGACATTCGCCATCGAGACGATGTAATTCCCGTGATTGTTCATCAGCGGCGGCATCGGGAAATTCGGGATGCGGATCTGGCCCGCCGGGCCGAGGAGGTAGAAATTGTCGGACGTCACTTCGGTCTTGATCGGCGCATCCATGCTGCGCCAGTCGGGCAGAAGCGCGTCCAGCCCCGAAGGGTCGAGCACCGCACCCGAAAGGATATGCGCGCCGACTTCCGAGCCCTTTTCCAGCACCACGACCGACAGATCGGGGTCAAGCTGCTTCAGCCGGATGGCGGCGGACAGGCCCGCGGGGCCTGCGCCCACGATCACCACATCGTATTCCATCGACTCGCGCTGGATCGCCGTCATACCCTGCTTCCCCTTCCGCTCTGGTGGCGGTTCCTGTTGCCTGATGCCCGACCCGAGGTCAACCGTGACGCAACATCCCATCGCTGCATCGCCGCGCTGCCGCAATTTTCTTGCCCGAAGGCGACGCGCCGCCGACCGCTTGCGGCAACGGGCTTGCATTTCCCGCGCCCATGGGGTGATCTGAGCTTGGAAGACATGCGAAGTCATGGCCCGTAACCCGGGCCGTGACTTCTTTATTTGATTACGACGGGAAGAGCGATGGACAAGATCCCGATGACCCGGCGCGGGTTTGACGTGCTGGACGCGGAACTGAAGCAGTTGAAGACAGTCGAACGGCCGGCGATCATCAAGGATATCGCCGAAGCCCGCGCCCATGGCGACCTGTCGGAAAATGCCGAATACCATGCCGCCCGAGAAAAGCAGGGTTTCATTGAGGGCCGCATCAAGGAGCTTGAGGGCACGCTCTCGCTCGCCGATGTCATCGACCCCAGCAAACTGTCAGGCTCGATCAAGTTCGGCGCGACCGTCACGCTGGTCGACGAGGAAACCGACGAGGAAAAGACCTATCAGATCGTGGGCGAAGTCGAATCGAATATCGAGCTGGGCCTCCTGAACATCCGCTCGCCGCTGGCGCGCGCCCTGATCGGCAAGGACGAGGGCGACAGCGTCGAGGTGGTCACGCCGGGCGGGCGGCGCGACTATGAGATCCTCTCGGTCCGTTATCTCTGAAGCCATGGCCCCGCCGCCCGAAAGGTCTGCCCTGCCCGGACTGGCCGCCTCGGTCCGCGCCCGGCATGTGACCGAGATCACCGCCGGGGTCCTGAGCCTGGTCTGGGTGATCGCGGTTCTGGCCTATGTCTTCTCTTCGCCGCCCGGCGACGACATGCGCACGCTGGGGCTGGTGATGACGCTTCTCATCGTCTTCCTGCCGTTGGTGCTGCTCTGGGCCGCCGTTGTCACCCTGCGCTCGGTGCGCGATCTGCGGGCCGAGGCGGCGCGGCTGCAACAGGCCGTCGATGCGATGCGGGCAAGCTATGTGCAGACCGCGGCCCAGGTCGAAGCGGCGGCGATGAAACCCTCGGTCGAGAAGAAGCTGGACCAGATCGCCGCGCAGACGCGGGAAGCGCAGAACGCGCTCGCGACCTTCACCTCGCGTCGCGATGCCGGGCTGACCCAGCCCTCGGCCGACCGCAAGGCCGCCCTGGCCGTGCCGCGCCCCGACCCCGCAGCCGAACAGCCGGGTCTTGCGCTGGGCACGCCGGCCGATGCGCTGCGACCGCCCCTGTCGGTCAGCGATTTCATCCGCGCGCTGCAATTCCCCGAGACGCCCGAGGACAAGGCCGGTTTCCGCGCCCTGCGCCTGGCGCTCGAGGATCGCGAGGTCGCCAAGCTGATCCGCGCCGCGCAGGATGTGCTGACGCTTCTGTCGCAGGAAGGCATCTATATGGATGACCTGCGCCCGGAAATGGCGCGGCCCGATCTGTGGCGCCGCTTCGCCGCCGGGGAACGCGGCCGTACCGTCGCCGCTGTGGGCGGCATCCGCGATCGCTCGTCTCTGGCGTTGACCGCCAGCCGGATGCGCGAGGACACGATCTTCCGCGACGCGGCGCACCACTTCCTGCGCACCTTCGACAAGGTCTTCCAGGCCTTCGAGAAAAACGCCAGCGATGCCGAACTGGCGGATCTGGCCGATACCCGCACCGCGCGCGCCTTCATGCTGTTCGGCCGGGTCGCGGGCGTCTTCGACTGAGGCCCCCGGCGCAACGTCGCTTTCTCATGGAAAAGCCGGGGTTTCAGCCCAGCGGGCGCACCATCGTCGTCGCCGCGCGAAAGCCGAAGACCAGCGACAGCAAGCCCAGCCTTTCGGTCTGCGTGGCGACAAAGCCCTCGCGCTCATACAGCGCCCTTGCGCGCCAGTTCGTGTCGATCACCTCAAGCCGGATCGCATCATAACCCCGCGCGCGCGCCTCGGCGCACAGCGCCGCGATCAGCGCATGGCCGACGCCCTTGCCGCGCTCGGCCCGCGTCACGGCAATGCCGTCGATCAGAAAGCGGTGATTGTCGACCTCATGCGCCAGCGCCCAGAGCGCCAGGCTGCGCCAGAGCGCGCCCGGAAGGCCATAGGCGGCGCGCAGACGGTTGAAGCCACCCCCGGCAAAGGCGCCCTGCGGCGACTTGAACCCGGCCACGCCGATCAGGCGCCCCTGATCGTCCAGCGCGCCAAAACAGTGATCAGACCGCAAGACGCTGGTCAGAAAAGCAAGCGCCCGCTTCTCCGGCCCCAGAACCGCGCCCAGCTTGCCGCCAAAAGCCTCCCAATACAGCCGGGCCGCCTGGGCGCGCTGCGCCTCGGGGAAGCCCCGGATCACGCGGGGCATTCTTCCGCCTCCAGCGCCGCGATCAACATGGCCGCCTGTCCCGCGCCCAGGATCCAGCCCTCTTCCTGCGCCTCGGGCGGGGTCTGCATCAGATCCGCCAGCCGCCCCGCCTGCCCCAGCCGCCACAGCGCCCGCGACAGAAGCCGCACCTGCGCCTGATCGCTGGGCAGACCCTCGGCCTGCGCCAGCCGCGCCACCGGCCCGGCCAGAAGCGAGGGATAGACCTCGGCCACGACCACATTGGCCCCATCGAGGGGCGCAAAAGGCCAGATCGCCAGGCCCGGGCGCTGCGCGAGCCGGTGTAGCATCGGCAGGCCTAATAGGCTTTGCGAGCCGACCGCGCCGGGGTTGAACAGCATGAACGGCGATTTGGCGGGCGGCGACAGCGCCTCGGCCGCGCGCACCGAGGCCAGGCCCAGCGCGGCAAGGTCGATCCCCGCCCGCCGCGCGGGCAGGCCCTGCCAGCTCTGGTTCGACGGATGGCTCCAGAACGGCCCCGGCCCGCCTGCGATCAGCGCATTGATCCGCGCCGCCACGGCAAAGCGGTTGTTGCGGTTGTCCGGCCCGTCCTCGATCGCCCTGGCCAGCCAGCGCCAGACCGCCGGCGCGCGCGCCTCTCCGGTCAGGGCTGCGGCAAAGCCCGCCGGATAGCCAAAGGCAAAATCCAGGCCGATCAGCAGCCGTTCGCCCGCGAGGGTCGCCGCCTCGATCAGCTCGACAAGCTGCGTCTCGCCGCTGGCGCGGGTGCGGTGGTGCCATTCGGCGCCGCCTTCAGCATCATGGCAGCCAATCCAGATCGCATTGGCACGATGGCGGGCCGAAGTGGGCAGGTTGGCCGCCGACCAGTCGGCCACAATCACCCGGTCAAAGCGCAAGGCCCAGATCCCGCAGGATGAAATCCGCGACGGCGGCGGTGTCGTTCAGGTCCAGCACCGGCACCGCCACGTCCTGCGGCAAGGCCGTATCGGTCGCCACCGCCCGCACCAGCGGATCGCCCGGCTGGATCAGCGGATGTCCGGTCTCGGCCCGCCAGACCTCGACCTTGCGATGCGCGTCGCGCTTGTAGCCCTCGACCAGCACCAGATCGACCGGGGCCAGCCGCGCCAGAACCTGGGTCAGCTCCGGCTCGGGTCCGCGATGTTCGCGCATCAGGGCGAAACGATGGGCCGAAGCCAGCACCACTTCGGACGCGCCCGCCTGCCGGTGCCGGAACGTATCCTTGCCCGGCTGGTCCAGATCGACATCGTGATGCACATGCTTGACGGTCGAGACGGTCAGCCCGCGCCCCGCGATCTCGGCCACCAGCCGCTCCATCAGCCCGGTCTTGCCGGCATTCTTCCAACCGATGACGCCATAGATCTTCATAACAGTCGCGCCTCTGCCCCGGCCAGATCTTCCGGTGTGTTCAGGTTCAGGAAGCAAGCGGGATCTGGAAACGCCACCGCCCGGCCGCCATGCGACAAGGCAAAGTCGCGGACTCGCGCCTTGGCGCCTGAGGCCAGGAACGCCTCCAGCGCGTCGGCCAGCGCCACCGGCCACAGCCCCACCGCCGGATGCATCACGCCACCGCTTTCGGCCAAAGCCGGGGCATCGGTACCCCCTTCAGACAGTCGCGCCACAAGGTCTTCGGGCAGGAAGGGCGCATCGACCGGGGCCGAGACCAGCGCTTGCGCCCCCTGCGCCGCCGCCCAGCGCAGCCCGGCCAGCACGCCCGACAAGGGTCCGATCGACTCGCTGTCCGGCAGGACGGTCAGACCGAATTCCGCAAAGCGCGCAGGGTCGCCATTGGCGGAAAGCGCCAAAGCGGCCACCTGTGGGGAAAGCGCGCGCTGCACATGGGCCAGAAGCGGGCGCCCGGCCAGGCGCACCAGCGCCTTGTCCTGCCCCATCCGGCGTGATTGTCCCCCGGCCAAGATCACGGCTGCGATGCGCATAGGTTCCTCCTGCCGCCTGCCTAGGCCGCAGCTGCGGCCCCGGCAAGCCTCAGTTCACCAGATTTCCGTCGTCATCCACCATCTTGACGCCGTGATGGCCCAGATCTGTCTGCTGGGTGATCACCCGCGCGGTCACGCCGGGAAGCTGATCGAAGGACCGGCCCAGCGCCTTGGGGAACATGCTGCCCTTCAACCCCTCGAAGCCCGGCACCCCGTTCAGGATATTGCTGATCGAGGTCGAGCAATAGGCCTTGGGCACCGCGCCGTAATCCTTGGCGCGCTGCAGCACCAGATTGGCCACCTCGGGCGACACGATCTTGGTGCTTTCGATGACGTGGAATTCCTCGGTCGCGCTGTCGCGGGTGTGATAGTCAAGGTAGAAGGCATACATCCGGTCGGTCAGGCCGTAATGCACATCGTTTCGGATCGGCATCGAGGGGTGATAGAAGGTGCCTGCCGGGTCGAACAGCACGCGCTCCGACCCGTTGATGATCAGCCCCGAATGCGCGCCCGAGCCGTTGCGGTCATTGATGACCGTGACCAGCGTGATCGAGGCCGGCGGCCCGGCGACGTAATGCGCCGCCGCGACCTTGTCATCCGGCGCCCAGGTGCGGTCCGCGCCGCAGGCGGCCAGGGTCAGGGCGCAGGCCAGCGCGGCAAGAAGGCGCAGCATCACTCGGACTCCGAAGAAGCTTTGGGGATCAGGAATTGGCCAGCGCCATGAAGATCAGGATGGCGATCGTCAGGATCACGGTCCAGGTCGACAGCTTGACGAAGCCCGCGAAGGTCTTCTCCTGCTCACGGATGTCCATCGAGCCGTGCTTGTATTCGGTATGTCCGTGATCGGCCATGTCGCGCGCTTTCCTGTTTTCACTCGCTTTCCCTGCCCTTAGCCGATTCCCCGCCCCCTGTCACGCGGAAGCGTCGCCGGATTCGCCGCCGATCCAGCCCGGCCGCAGCGCGAATCCGATCCGGCGGGGCGGCTCTTCCGGCTCGAATTTAGGCACGGCGCGCAGCATCACCGAAAGCTGGCTGACATGCTGGACAAGCTGGGTTTTCAACCCATCCTCGTCCCGGCCGTAGAAGGTGATCATGTCTGGGTCGAAATAGCCGATCCCTTCGATCCTCAGCACGCCCGCCTCGCCCCCCGCGAAACCCATGGCGATTTCCTGGCTCGCATCAAGCTGGCCTTCGAAATTGCGGATATACAGGACCAGCCGGTCATGCGCCCATTCGGCCGGGCTCTTGGGCTTCTTCTCGACCTTGGCCGGCGGCGGCGCCGCCTTCTTGGCGGGGGTCTTGGGGGCAGCGGGTTTCGCCATGTCTCTCAGCTCCTTTGCCACAGGAAGGCCCCGTCGGGGGCCAGGCTGCGGCCTGCCAGGCCGCGTCGATGCAGGTGGTTCAGATGCGCCAGGCTTTCGGCCAGCGCGAGTCCCTCTTCCGCCGGGCCGATCCTGCGCTTGAACAGGACGGGGAAGCAATCCACCGCCCGGCGCGGTACTGCCAGATGCTCCAGTAGCCGTGTCAGCGCGGTCTGGTGGTTCTCGGCCATCTGGCGCAGGCGGAAGGGCAGGCCGGTGAACGGAAGCTTGTGGCCGGGCAGCACAAGCTGATCCTGTGTCGCATGCATCGCCAGCCTCGCGCAGCTTTCCAGCCAGTCGGCCAGCGGATCGGCCTCGGGCTCGGTCGGATAGACGCCGATATTGGCCGAGATACCGGGCAGCAACTGGTCGCCGCCCAGAACCAGCGAGCGGCCGTCATCCACCGTCCACAGCGTGGCATGGCAGGGCGCGTGGCCATGGCCGATCCGCACCAGCCAGTCGCGCCCGGCCAGATGCAGGCGCTGGCCTTCGGTGATCCGGCTGAACCCCGGCGGCATCGCGTGCACGACATCGGCCGAGTTGTAGGGCCGTTCTCCCGCGCGGCGCGCCAGTGCCTCGGGCGGCAGCCCGGCGCGTTGCCACAGGATCATGGCCTGCGGGCTGGGCGTTTCCTGCACATCCAGCACCAGCATCCGCGCCATGATCCAGGCCGTGCGCGTCATGCACAATTCGGCCCCCCGCGCCTGGAACCAGCCCGCAAGACCGACGTGGTCGGGGTGGTGATGGGTCACGATCAGCCGTTCGACCGGCTTGCCGCGCAAAGGACCGGCCAGCAGTGTCTCCCAGATTGCCCGGGTCCGGCGGCTGTCGATCCCGGTATCGACCAGCGTCCAGCCGCCGGGGCCCTCCAACGCATAGACATTCACATGGTCCAGGCCCCAGGGCAGCGGCAGGCGCATCCACAACAGGCCGGGCGCGATTTCGGTGGCGCAGCCCTCGGCGGGCGGCTCGGCATAGGGGTGGTCGATCGCATCGCTCATGCCACAGGGATGGGCGAGAGCGGCGGCAAGGGCAAGGGGTCCGACGCTTCGTCGCCGCTTGACCTTGGCCCCGCAGAGGGCCAGACTCGGCACCCGCCGCGCCCTGTGACAAGGGCCGTCAGGCAAGGACAAGCGATGACCCGCCCCGCGCAAGGCCCCGATACCGACGCCTTTCTCGCCCCGCTGACCGCGCGTCTGGCCAAGCTGCGCCAGCTTGAGGCGGCGGTGTTCTGGGAAAGCGAGGGCTGGCCGGAAGACCCGGCCGAGATTCTTGAGCCCGAAGAGATCATCTTTTATCTCGAAGGCCTCTTGGACGAGGGCTTCCGGCTGGAATGGCGCCTTCTGGCGCTGGCCGAAACCCCTGGCCAGCCCGACCATCTGCGCATCTTCGTCTGGGAAGACGGGTCCGAGACGCCCCCCGAGGACGGGCTGGGCTGGGCCGTGATCGACGGGAAAAGGCACCCGGCATGAATTTCCTCAGGGGCTTCGGCCCGGCCCATCCGCAGATGGACCTGCGGGCGGTCCTGACCTCTGGCCTGGGCGCGGCGCTTTTGCTGGCGGCGACGCTGTGGCTCCTGCCGCGGGCCACCGGCATGGCGGTCCCGCCCGCGCTGCTTGCGCCGCTGGGCGCAAGCGCGCTCATGTTGGCCGCCCTGCCGCAAAGCCCGCAATCCCAGCCCTGGTCCGTGGTGCTTGGCACGGTGCTGGCGGCGGGGGCGGCGGAACTGGTGCTGCATCTTGCCCCTGCCGCGCTGGCGCAATGGTCGGGCCTTGTCGCCCTGGCGCTTGCGACAGCCCTGATGGCGGGCGCCCGCGCGATCCATGCGCCCGCCGGAATTCTGGCCCTGGCCCTGGCTGGCGCCGGCTCGGCCGGCCGCGCCGCCGACACGGCCTACCTTCTGCTGCAGATCGGAGCCGCCTCCGCCCTTCTGGTGGCACTGGCTCTGGTCTGGCACCTTCTTCTTGGCAACCGCTATCCGATGAAAAGCTGATCAGATGACCGACACCCCGACCGTCCTGCGCGACCTGCATGCCGCCTGCGCCGAGCTTGGAACCATCCTCTTCACCGTCTCGGTGCTGGACCCCGCCGCTGGCGTCTCGCGCCGGGCCTATACCTCGCATCCGGTGGAATATCCCGCCCAGGGCACCAAGCCGATGGAGCATGACGCCTGGTTTGCCCATTGCGTCGCGGGCCGCCGGACATTCGTCGCCAACACGCCTGAAGGTTTCCGCGCCCATTTCTTCGACCATGCGCTGATCGAAAGCATGGGGCTGGGCTCCGCCGTCAACATCCCGCTTTCCGCCACACCCGACGCGCCGGTCACGGCCACGGTCAACCTGCTGGCGGGGCCTGGCCATTTCACGCCACCAATACTTGCCGCCTATCACGCCCTTGTCGAAGCGCATCGCGAGGCGCTGCTGGCCGCTCTGCCCCGCCTCGTCTGAACCATGGCCTTCACGCTGCGACAGTTGCAGTTCTTCGTCGCGGCGGCCGAGGCCGGATCGGTGACCGGCGCCGCGCGCGCCCTGTCGATCAGCCAATCCTCGATCACCGAGGCAATCCGCGCCCTCGAGGACGATTTGGGCGTGATGCTGTTCGACCGGCAGGCGCGCGGCCTTTTGATCACCCACAAGGGCAGCGCCTTCCTGCGCCATGCGCGCACCATCCTGGCCGATGTGGCCAGCGCCCGCGCCGCCTTCCGCGACGAGGCGGAAAGCCCGCCGGGCCGCCTGTCGCTGGGCGTGACCTCGCTGGTCGCGGGCTATGTCCTCTCCGACATCCTGTCGCGCTACCGCCGCGCCCATCCGCGCGTCGATCTGAACGTGACCGAGGACAATGGCGATTATCTCCAGCACTTGCTGATCGGCGGGGAACTGGACGTGGCCGTGCTGCTGACCTCCTCGGTCAAGGACCGCATGGCGCTGAATGTGGAAACGCTGGTCGTCTCGCCCTACCGGCTCTGGCTGCCACTCGGCCATCCGCTGGCGGATCAAGAGGCGATCGCGCTTGAGGAACTGGCCGGCCAGCCGCTGATCCAGCTGATGGTGGACGAGATTGAGGAATCCACCCGCCGCCTGACCGCCGCCCTGCCGGTGAAACCGCAGGTCGCCTTCCGCACCCGCAGCGTCGAGGCGGTCCGCTCGCTGGTCGCCACCGGCGCGGGCCTGGCGATCCTGCCCAGCCTTGTCTACCGGCCCTGGTCGCTGGAAGGCGACCGGATCGAGATCCGCGACGTCTCGGGCGATCTGCCCTCGGTGCAGGTGGGTCTGGCCTGGCGGCGCGGGGCGCCCCTGTCGCAGCCCGCACATAATTTCATCCGCTCGGCCCAGGGGGCCATCGCGGAACGCTAGCTTACGGCGCGCCCGCCATCAGGACGTAATAGGTCCGCCCCTCGGCCGTGGCCGTGCCCAGGCCGATCTGCCTGATGTTGCGGTTCAGGATATTGGCCCAATGCCCGCCTGACCGCTTCCAGATCCGCGCCGCCGCGGCCGCCGAACTTTCGGTCGACATGGCGACATTCTCGACGCCCTCGCCAAAGCCCGCGCCATGCATGCGCTGGGCGAAATTGCGATGCGACAGCTTGCCCTGGCTGGCCAAAGCACAGGCATGACGCCCGGCCGCCGTCTCCAGCGACGAGATCGGGGCCAATGCCGCCAGCCCCTTCTTGTCGCGTTCGGCATTGATCCATCCCAGCAAGGCTGTCTCGATCCCCTGCGCCCCCATCGGCGTGCTGCAGGCCATGGCCTGCCCGGCACCGCCGACAAATGGCCATGCGGCGCAAGCCGCAATCGTCAGAAATTTCCGCATCCTGCCCCTCGGTCCGCTTGTTTTTCTGCCTTGCCGGGAATCCTGCAACGCGCGATTCGGCCTTGCAAGACGGCCGCCTTGGGGCGGGCGGAAAGTCGCAAACAACATGTGGTGGTTTGGCGGATCGGCGCCGCCGACCTATCGGCTTTACCGATATCACGCATCCGCGTTTTGTTATTGCGAAGTCCTGCGCCGCGGCTCAGGCTTTTGCCATGACCGGACCACCGGCACCCCGCCCGTCCGGCGGGCCATCCACAGGGAGTTCCAGATGACCAAGAAGACGACCATGAAGCTCATGGCCACCAGCGCGCTCTGTCTGGCCACCGCCGTCAGCCCCGTGCTTGCCCAGGTCACCGAACTGGGTGCGGGCGAAGGCCAGGTGAACATCGTCGCCTGGCCCGGCTATATCGAGCGCGGCGAAACCGACAAGGCCTTCGACTGGGTCACCAAGTTCGAAACCGCGACAGGCTGCAAGGTCAAGGTCAAGACCGCGAATACCTCGGACGAGATGGTCGCCCTGATGAACGAAGGCGGCTTCGATCTTGTCACCGCCTCGGGCGACGCCTCGCTGCGCCTGGTCGCGGGCAAGCGTGTGCAGCCGATCAATGTCGACCTGATCCCCTCCTGGTCCAAGGTGGATGACCGGCTCAAGGATGCCGGCTGGCACACGGTCGACGGCGTCCATTACGGCGTGCCCTATATGTGGGGCCCGAACGTGCTGATGTACAATACCGAGGTCTTCAAGGAGCCGCCAAAATCCTGGAACGTCGTCTTCGAGAAGATGGACCTGCCCGATGGCAAGTCGAACGAAGGCCGGGTGCAGGCCTATGACGGCCCGATCCACATCGCCGATGCTGCGCAATATCTGATGTTCCACAAGCCCGAGCTGAAGATCACCAACCCCTATGAGCTGAACGAGGATCAGTACAAGGCCGCGCTCGACCTGTTGCGCGCCCAGCGCACCCTTGTCGCCCGTTACTGGCATGACGCCTTCATCCAGATGGACGACTTCAAGAACGAGGGCGTCGTCGCCTCGGGCTCCTGGCCCTTCCAGGTCGGCCTGCTGAAATCCGAGGGCCTGCCGATCGCCAGCACGATCCCCGAGGAAGGCGCGACTGGCTGGGCCGACACGACGATGATGCATGTCGAGGCCGAGCATCCGAACTGCGCCTATATGTGGATGGAGCACACGCTGTCCTCGAACCTGCAATCCGACCTTGCGGTCTGGTTCGGCGCCAATCCCAGCGTTCCCGCCGCCTGTACCGACGGATCGGGCATGTCCACCGCCGAAAGCTGCACCGCCAATGGCATGGACGATTTCGAGAAGATCCGCTTCTGGACCACCCCGGTCGCCAATTGCAGCCAGGGCGACGGCGCCTGCGTGCCCTATTACCGCTGGGTATCCGACTATATCGGCGTGATCGGCGGCCGCTGACAACAACTTCCAGGGTGCGCCTCCGGGGCGCACCCGCCCTTCTTCAACGAGCGGTGCGCCCGTGACGGCGCACCCTACGGATATGATCTGCCATGCCCCCAGCCGTCGAATTCCGCGCCGTCTCCCGCCATTTCGGCCCCGTCAAGGCGGTGGACGGCGTGGATCTCGCCATCGCCGAAGGATCGTTCTTCGCCATGCTCGGCCCCTCCGGCTCGGGCAAGACCACCTGCCTGCGGCTGATCTCGGGCTTTGAACAGCCCAGCGCCGGACAGATCCGCATCTTCGGCGAGGATGTCTCGGCCGTGCCGCCGCATCTGCGCAACGTGAACACGGTCTTTCAGGACTATGCGCTGTTTCCGCATATGAACGTGCGCGACAACGTCGCCTACGGGCTGATGGTCAAGGGCATGGGCCGCAGCCAGCGCCATGCCCAGGCCGAAGAGATGCTGTCCCTCGTCAAGCTTGACGGCTATGGCGACCGCAAGCCCGCCCAGCTTTCCGGCGGCCAGCGCCAGCGCGTGGCGCTCGCGCGGGCGCTCGTGAACAAACCCCGCGTCCTTCTTCTCGACGAACCCCTGGGCGCCCTGGACCTCAAGCTGCGCGAGGCGATGCAGGACGAGCTGAAGGCGCTGCAACACCGCCTTGGCCTGACCTTCGTCTTCGTCACCCATGACCAGCACGAAGCTCTGTCCATGGCCGATCACCTTGCCGTCTTCAACGAAGGGAAAATCGCCCAGATCGGTACGCCGCAGGATATCTACGACCGCCCCGCCACCCGCTTCGTGGCCGATTTCGTCGGCTCTTCCAATGTCCTGCCCCCGGCCCTGACCCGCGCGCTGGGCGGCCCCGAGGCCTGGGCCTCGCTGCGCCCCGAGGCGGTGCGCCTGGCCGCAACCGGCCCGGTCAGCGGCCCCGTCACCGCCCTGCGCTATCTTGGCGCCGGCACCCGCGTCGCCCTGCGCCTGGGCGAGACCGAGGTCGCCGCCCTGATCCCGGCCGGACAGCCCTTGCCCGCCGAGGGCGAGACCGCCGCCATCGCCTTCGATCCGGCCGCCCTGCACGTGATGGGGGACGCGAAATGACTGCGCGCCACCCACGAATGCCAGCCGCGAGGGGGACAGACAGCCCCCCTGCCGCGCCCGCCATGAGGACCCCGGCATGAGCGGCGCGGTCCTTTCCCCGCGTGGCCCGGCCGACCGGCTGACCGGCCTGTTCTGGCGCTGGCCTTGGCTCCTGCTTCTCCTGCTGATCGCGCCGCCGCTGTTGTGGCTGGGCGTGGTCTATCTGGGCTCGCTGGCGGCGCTCCTGCTGCAAAGCTTCTATGCGATCGACGAATTTTCCGGCGTCGTCGTGCCGGAATTCACGCTCAAGACCTATGCCGAGCTGTTCCGCGCCCAGAATCTCGACATCATCCTGCGCACCGTCTGGATGGCCGGCGCCGTCACGCTGGCCTGCGCGGTTCTGGCCTTTCCCGTCGCCTATTACGCCGCGCGCTATGCCAAGGGGCATTGGAAGGCTGCCTTCTACCTGGGCGTCATGCTGCCTTTGTGGTCCAGCTATCTGGTCAAGGTCTATGCCTGGAAGCTGATCCTTGCCAAGGAAGGCATCCTCGGCTGGGCGGCGGAACGCACGCACACGACCTTCGTCCTTGACGGGCTTCTGTCGCTGCCGGGACTGCAGGGATCAAGCCTTTCCACCTCGCCCATCGGCACCTTCCTCGTCTTCGTCTATGTCTGGCTGCCCTATATGATCCTGCCGATGCAGGCCGCGCTGGAGCGGGTGCCGACCGCCATGCTCGAGGCCAGCGCCGACCTTGGCGCCACCCGCGCCCAGGCCTTCCGCACCGTGATCCTGCCCCTGGCCCTGCCGGGTGTCATCGCCGGGTCGATCTTCACCTTCTCGCTGACGCTGGGCGATTACATCATCCCGCAGATCGTCGGCAATTCGGCGAATTTCATCGGCATGGCGGTCTATCAGCTGCAGGGCACCGCCGGGAATATCCCGCTCGCCGCGGCCTTCGCCGTGGTGCCGATCCTGATCATGCTGGTCTATCTCTGGCTGGCCAAACGCGCGGGGGCTTTCGATGCGCTCTGAGACCCGGTCGGATCGGCCCCCGCTGTCGCTGAAGCTCGCGGCCCTGGGCGGGCTTCTGTTCCTTCACCTGCCGATCCTTCTGATCTTCCTCTACGCCTTCACGACCGAGGAGCGCAGCTATCAGTTCCCGCCCCCCGGCCTGACCACGAAATGGTTCGCCGTGGCCTGGTTCGACCGGCCCGACATCTGGCCACCGCTCTACCTGTCGCTCAAGGTCGCCGCGATCTCGACCTTGCTGGCCATGATCCTTGGCACGCTCTGCGCCGCCGCCATGGCGCGCGCGCGCTTCTTCGGGCGCGACCAGATCACCCTTCTCGTCCTTCTGCCCATCGCGCTGCCCGGCGTCATCACCGGCATGTCGCTGCGCTCGGCCTTCGGGATCATGGACATCCCCTTCTCGACCTGGACCATCGTCCTGGGTCACGCCACCTTCTGCATCGTCATCGTCTACAACAATGCCGTCGCCCGCTTCCGCCGCCTGTCGGGCGGCATCCTTGAGGCCTCGGCCGATCTGGGCGCCAACAGCTTCCAGACCTTCCGCCATGTGCTGCTGCCCAATCTCGGCTCTGCGCTTCTGGCGGGCGGGATGCTGGCCTTCGCGCTGAGTTTCGACGAGGTCATCGTCACCACCTTCACCGCGGGCCAGCAATCCACCCTGCCGATCTGGATGCTGAACGAGCTGGTGCGCCCGCGTCAGCGCCCGGTCACCAATGTGGTCGCCATCGTCGTCTTCGCCGCGACCTTCCTGCCCATCCTGGCCGCCTATTACCTGACCCGCGGCGGTTCCGAGACCGCCGGCATGGGGAAATGAGGGAGAGAGATATGGACACCCGCACCACCATCGACACCGCGCTCCTGATCGGTTCCGCCTTCGAGGCGGGCCAGGAGGCGAAGGAAGCCATCCTCAACCCCCGCACCGGCGGGCTGATCCTTGATGTGCCCGAAGCCTCGACGGCGCAGGTCGACCGCGCCCTTGCCGCCGCCCGCCTTGCCTTTGACAGCTGGTCGCACAGCACGCCTTCCGAACGCGCTGCCGCGCTTCTGCGCATCGCCGACCGGATCGAGCGTGAGGCGCAGGAGTTTGCCGCGCTCGAGGCATTGAACTGCGGCAAGCCGATCAACGCCGCCTTGAATGACGAAATTCCCGCGGTGGTCGATTGCTTCCGCTTCTTCGCGGGCGCGGTGCGCACCCAGCACGGCCAGGTCGCGGGCGAATACCTTGCCGGCCATACCAGCATGATCCGCCGCGATCCGGTGGGCGTGGTCGCCAGCATCGCCCCCTGGAACTATCCGCTGATGATGATGGCCTGGAAACTGGCCCCGGCGGTGGGGGGCGGCAATACCGTCGTGTTCAAGCCCAGCGAGCAGACGCCGCTGACCGCCCTGAAACTGGCGCGGATTCTGGCCGAGGAACTGCCCGAAGGCGTGGTCTCGATCATCACCGGGCGCGGCCAGACCGTCGGCAATTACCTGATCAACCATCCGGGCGTCGACATGATCAGCCTGACCGGCGATGTGGCGACCGGCCGCAAAATGCTCGACGCCGCCGCCAAGACGGTGAAGCGCACCCATCTGGAACTGGGCGGCAAGGCCCCCGTGCTGGTGTTCGACGATGCCGATATTCCGGCGGTCGTCGAAGGGCTGCGCGCTTTCAGCTTCTACAATGCCGGCCAGGATTGCACCGCCGCCTGCCGCGTCTATGCGGGCCGGAAAGTCTATGAAAACCTCGTCGCAGACCTGACCGCCGCCGCCGCCAGCATCACCCTTGCCGATGCCGATGACGGCCTGAACGAGATCGGCCCCCTGATCAGCCAGCGCCAGCGCGACCGCGTCGCCAGCTTCGTCAACCGCGCCCGCGAGCTTTCCCATGTCGAGGTGACGACGGGTGGCGAGACCATGGACCAGGGCTTCTACTACCGCCCCACCGTGGTCGCGGGTGCGAGACAGGAAGACGAGATCGTCCGGCGCGAGGTCTTTGGCCCGGTCGTCTCGGTCACACCCTTCTCGGATGCGGATGACGTGGTGGGCTGGGCCAATGACAGCGATTACGGCCTCGCCTCATCGGTCTGGACCCGCGATGTCGGCCGCGCCATGTCGACCGCCGCACGGCTGCGCTATGGCTGCACCTGGATCAACACCCATTTCATGCTGGTCAACGAGATGCCGCATGGCGGGCTGAAACAGTCGGGCTATGGCAAGGACATGAGCGCCTATGCGCTCGAGGATTACACCGTGGTCCGGCATGTGATGGTGAAGCACTGATCTTTAACCCCTGAAAGGAGACCTTCGATGAACCGCCGCGTCCTTCTTTCCCTGCCGCTTCTGGCCGTCCTGCCCCTGCCCGCTTTCGCCGCCGACGATGCGCTGTCAGTGGTCGAGGCCTATCTTGCGGGCTGGAACGCCCATGACAGCGCCGCCGCCGCCAGCCAGTTCGCCCCCGAAGTGGTCTATTACGACGCCTCTGTCGGCACGCCGATCACCGGGGCCGAAGCCGCCAAGACCGGCGTGATCGACAATTTCCTGACCGCCGCCCCGGATGCGGTCTGGAAAATGGAAGGCTCGCCTGTGGTGCAGGATGGCAAGGTCGCCTTTGAATGGACCTTCTCGGGCACCAATACCGGCCCCTGGGCCGATGGCACCGCCGCGACAGGCAAGGCCTTCAGCTTTACCGGCGCCTCGGTCTTCGTGGTCGAGGGCGGCAAGATCACCCATCAGAGCGATTATTACGACGCGCTCGGCTTTTACAAACAGCTTGGGCTGATGTGACGGTTCAGAAAGGCCCCGGCCCGACCCTGCTGGCGGGCCGGGGCTTCACCCCGCCGCCTTCTCCAACACCTCTTCCGCCCAGGCGTTCAGGCTTTTGCCGGCGAGTTCCGCCGCCAGCGCCGCCTTGCGATGCACCTCCGGGTCCACCCGGAACATCATCTGGCCGGAATAGGTCTTCTGCGGCTCTTTGCCGATCCGCGCGCAGGTTTCTAGATAATCCTCCACCGCCTCGCGGAACGCCTCGCGCAGCCCTTCCACCGTGTCGGCGTGAAACCCCACGCCGTCGCGGATGCCCGCGATCCGGCCGGTGAAGATGCCGTCCGCGTCGTCATAATCGATCCGGGCCGCATAGCCCCGGTAACTCATCGCATTGGTCATGGCCTTACCCCGCCAGGGCTTCCTGCTTCATGCTATGACTGCTTGCAGATTTTGCAAGCGCACGACACGGGAGAAGTTCCCCGACGACCCCACCGGCAAAAGAATACCCCCGGTCCGGGAGAGGAAGCGGACCGGGGGGTCAGACGGCTGACCGGAACAGGGGAAGTGTCAGCCGGTGATGCGGCGCAGCAATGTCTCGCCAAGGAACAGGGTGAAAAGCGCGGTATGGGCGGCCGCAAACAGGAAAAGCGCGATCCCCGCGCCCGACAGGCGCCCCTCGGTCGCACGGGCCAAAAGATAGGCGCCCTGCGTGAAGCCTTGGGACATCTCCGCCGCAAGACCGTGAAAAGCGGCGCGGGGGGATTGCGGGGAAGTCATCATACACTCCAATGAAATCAGTATCTTGTCTTGTCCGTTTCGATGAAGTGACTATGCCGCGATCCCGCCTTGCGGTCCAATGACAAAGCCTGTCATGCAAGAAAAAGCCCCGGAGGCTTTCACCTCCGGGGCCGAGATCCTGAAAAGGCAGCCTGCCTCAGCGGCGGCTGTCTTCCTCGTCCTCGTCATCCTCGTCGGCGGCGGGCAGCGAGAAGAAGCTCTCCGCATCCGAGAAGTCGCGGGCCGAAACCTCGTCCTTCTCCTCGTCGCCAAAGACTTCCAGCCCGGTCAGCCCGGTCGATTGCTTGGGCGCCTCGGCATCCATGCCCAGCGACTGCTCGGTCGAGACCAGCTTGCGCCGCTCGTCATCGCTCATCACGCCGCCCTCGGCCGCCTTCTTGCGCACCGCGGCCTGCACCGCGCTGTCCAGTTCCGACTGGCGGCACAGGCCCAGCGCGACCGGATCGACCGGCGCGATGTTCTGGATGTTCCAGTGGGTCCGTTCGCGGATCGCCTGGATCGTCGGCTTGGTGGTGCCGACCAGCTTGCCGATCGCGCCATCCGACAGTTCGGGATGGAACTTGACCAGCCACAGGATCGCCGCCGGGCGGTCCTGGCGCTTCGACAGCGGCGTGTAGCGCGGGCCGCGGCGCTTTTCCTCGCCCACGGCGGCGGCGTTGAACTTGAGCTTCAGCTTGTACAGCGGATCGGCCTGGCCGCGCTCGATCTCGATGGGCTCGAGCTGGTTGTTTGCGATCGGGTCGAAACCCTTCACGCCACCGCCGACATCACCATCGGCGATGCCCTGCACTTCCAGCTCATGCATGCCGCAGAAATCCGCGATCTGCCTGAAGGTCAGCGTCGTATTGTCCACGAGCCAAACGGCGGTGGCGCGGGCCATGATCGGCTTGTTCATCATCCGGCTCCTTTACAAATCTCTCCCGTGCCGGGAAAACGGCTGCGGACCCTTGCCCGCGGTTCTCCGATGTCGGGGAATTGGGCGCCCGTATAGACCCTTTCACCGCCCAGGGGAAGTGCAAATGAGACAGGCTTTCGCGGCCCTGCTGGCCCTTTTTCTGGCGGTCTCCGTCGCCCGGGCCGAGGGCGAGAAGGCGGGCGATTTCGACTATTACGTGATGTCGCTGTCCTGGTCCTCGGGCTGGTGCGCGCTGGAAGGCGATGCCCGCGACGATCCGCAATGCGATGTCGGGCGCGGGCTGACCTTCGTGCTGCACGGGCTTTGGCCGCAATATGAACGGGGCTGGCCCAGCTATTGCCGCACCGTCGCGCGCGACCCGACCCGGGCCGAAACCGCCGCCATGGCCGATATCATGGGCGGCGCCGGTCTGGCCTTCTACCAATGGAAGAAACATGGGCGCTGCGCGGGCCTGTCGCCGACCGACTATTACGCCACGGCGCGGCGGGCCTTTGCCTCGGTCACAATCCCACCTGTCTTCGCCAAGATGTCGAAAACGCTCAAGGTTCCCGCCGAGGTCGTCGAAGGGGCGTTCCTCGAAGCCAATACCGGCCTCGTCCGTGACCAGATCACCGTGACCTGCGACAAGGGCCGCATCCAGGAGGTCCGGCTCTGCCTGACCAAAGACCTTGAACCCCGGCGCTGCGGCGATGACACGATCCGCGATTGCCGCCTGACAGACGCCATTCTGGATGCGGTCAGATAAGGGACAGGGAGAAGGCGGCGGGACCAGGGCTGAAAAAGGCGATCAAGGGGAAGATCGAACAGAAAAACCTTGGCACAATACATGTTCCGGTCGGCACAACTGGGGATCGACACCTGCCGGCAAAAAAGGGGAGGATGAAAAATCCGGCCCCGCCTGAAGCCCTTGTTAACAAATGCTTCTCACGCTTGCGCGTGAAAGAACCGTCAATCTTCTGACGCAGCGTCAGATTCGCGTTGCCTGCCGGCGCAAGGCGGCGGGGCGCCCCGCGGCCTATTCCTCGACCTTCAGCACGATCTTGCCGACATGGCCCGGCGTCTCGATCCGCCAGTGGGCCGAGGGCGCGTCGGGCAGGGCATATTCGCTGTCCATCACCACCTTGAAGGCCCCCCGCTCGATCATCGGCCAGACATGGGTTTCCACCGCCGCCGCGATCCGCGCCTTCTCGTTTTCCGACTGCGGGCGCAGGGTCGATCCGGTGATGGTCAGCCGCCGCATCATCACTTCTGCGAAATTCACCTCTGCCTTTGCCCCTTGCAGGAACGCGATCTGCACCAGCCGCCCGTCATCGGCCAGCGCCTTGATGTTCTTCTCGATATAGGACCCGCCCACCATGTCGAGAATCACATCCGCGCCGCCCTGCCCGCGCACCAGCTTGGACCAGTCCTGCGAGCGGTAGTTGAAGGCCAGATCGGCGCCCAGATCGGTGCAGACCTGGCATTTCTCATCTGTCCCGGCTGTGGCAAAGACCCGCGCGCCCAGCGCCTTGGCGATCTGGATCGCCGTCGTGCCGATGCCGGATGTGCCGCCGTGCACCAACAGGGTCTGCCCGGCCTTCAGCTTCCCGCGCATGACGACATTGGTCCAGACCGTGAAGCAGGTTTCCGGCAGGCAGGCCGCCTCGCGCATCGACAGCCCCGGCGGTATCGGCAGGGCATGGGCCTCGTGGCAGATGGCATATTCCGAATAGCCGCCCCCCGGCAGCAGAGCGCAGACCTTGTCACCGATCTGCCAGCGGGTGACGCCCGGCCCGGCCTCGACCACGGTGCCGGAACATTCCAGACCGGGAATGGGCGAGGCATCGGGCGGCGGCGCATAGGCCCCGGCGCGCTGCAGCGCATCGGGCCGGTTCACCCCGGCCCAGGCGATGCGGATCACGATCTGCGCATGGCCCGGCACCGGCACCGGCATCGAGACGGGTTTCAGCACATCCGGCCCGCCGGGGGCCGAGATTTCCATCGCCAGCATCGAATGGGAAAGCGTCATACTTGTTTCCTGTCCTCAGAACGCGCGCGGCGGGGCCTCGGATGCGCCCCCCGGCGCGGCATCGCGGCCCGGAAGGTCATCCTGCCGTTTTGGCGCACGAATCCTTTCCAACATCTTGAAAGGCCCGGCAAGAAGCGCCTTTCCGATCGGGTTGCCCGCAAAAGCGGCTTTCGCCTTTTCAAAGGCCATCACACCCTCGATCCGGCGATCAAGGAAGGCCCAGCTCGCCTCATGTTCGGGGCTGTCATCGCCCAGCCAGAACAGAACCGTCGCCGCATGAACGGCCGAGAGCGTGGCGCGCTTGGAATACCAGTTGATATCCTGCGACGTATCGCCCAGCGCCGTCCAGACCGCATCCGCCGTATGCCAGACCGCCGCCGCACCATCGGCCGCATGCTGCGGCAGGGCGAACAGCACCGCCCCGCGCCGCACCAGTTCACGGTCCACCGCTTGCAGGCGCAGCTTGATCGCCAGCGCCACCTTCTCGCGGAATTTCAGTGCCGACAGATCGGATGCGGCCAGCGCTGTGACCATGGCCGCATCGCCCTGCCGGTGATAGGCCAGCGCCAGATCCACCCCGCCGCGCGGGTAAAGCGCGCGCGCCAGCCCCGGCGCCACGCCCGAATCGGCGATCGCCTCGCGCAGCGTCGCCTCGGACCAGCCTTCAAAGGGCACATGCGGCAGCGCCGCCGCCAGAATCCGGGTTTTCGCGTCGTCTTCCATCGCTCGGGCCTTCCTTTCGGTGCCGCAGGTGGACAAGTGGTCTCCCGCCTGTTATGGGCTGCCCCGCCTGCACATCAGTGCAACTCTAGCTTAGGAAGGTGGTGACAACCACATGCAGGTCAGCGTTCGTGACAATAACGTCGAACAGGCCCTCCGGGCCCTGAAGAAAAAGCTCCAGCGCGAAGGCGTGTTTCGGGAAATGAAGCTCAAGCAGCATTTCGAGAAGCCCTCCGTCAAAAAAGCGCGCGAGCAAGCCGAAGCCGTCCGCCGTGCGCGCAAACTCGCGCGCAAGAAGGCGCAACGCGAAGGCGCTCTCTAAGACGTTCTTCCGACACTGGGGGCGCAAGCCCCGCCAAGATCAGCCCCCGTCCGCAAGGCCGGGGGTTTTTCATTGGCCCGGGCCGTGGTTCAAGGGACCATGCGCGAGACCGATCTCTATCTGCCGGTGAAAGCCTTCCTCGAAGCCCAGGGCTATGAGGTCAAGGCCGAGATCGGCGCCTGCGACCTGATGGCCCGGCGCGGCGACGAAGCGCCCGTGATCGTCGAGCTGAAGACCAGCTTCTCGCTGGCTCTGGTCTTGCAGGGCGTGGCCCGGCAGGGCCTGTTCGAACATGTCTATCTTGCCGTGCCGCTGAAAACATCCGGCTGGGGCCCGCGCTACCGCGATGTTCTGGCCTTGTGCCGCCGCCTGGGCCTTGGCCTGCTGGCGGTGCGGATCGGTCGCGAAGCGACGGTCGAGGCCCATCTCGACCCCGGCCCCTACCAGCCCCGCCGCAACACGGCCCGCGCCGGGCGGCTGTTGCGCGAATTCGACCGCCGGGTCGGCGACCCCAACCTGGGCGGCTCCACCCGGGTCAAGCGCATGACCGCCTATCGGCAAGACGCGATCCGGCTGGCGCAGGCCTTGGCGGATGGCCCGCAAAAGCCCGCCACCCTCGCCAAATCCCTGACCATCCCCCGCGCCGGCGACATGCTGCGCGACGATCACTACGGCTGGTTCGAGAGGATCGAACGCGGGCTTTACGGCCTGACGCCACAGGGCCGCGCGGCCCTTGCCGATCTGGCCTAATGCCCCGGCGCCTGCGCGCCCCGATTGCCCAGAAGAAGATCCCGCCCGGCATAGATCCCCTCGACCGACTGCACCGCCAGCCGCTCACGGTCGCGGCTGCGCACGGCGTCCAGCAACTCGTCCGCCTCTTCCTCGCTCGCCCCCATCTGCAGCAGCGCCTTGCGCCCCATGACCAGCGCGCTTTCAAAGGTTTCGCGCAGCTGGAACTCCACCCCTTTCGCCATCAGCTCAATCGCATGCCCCCGGTCAAAGGCCCGCGCCATCACCGGCACCAGCGGAAACTCGTGCTTCAGCATCTCGACGATCCGCGTCGTGACCGCAGGCTTGTCGGTCGCCACCACCACCAGATCGGCATTGCCCGCCCCCGCCGCATGCAGGATGTCCAGCCGCGCGCCATCGCCATACCAGACCTTGAAGCCGAAACTCGCCGCCGCCTGGATCATCTCGGTATCATTGTCGATGGCCGAGATGCTGTGCCCCCGCGCCAGGAGGGGCTGGCTGACGATCTGCCCCACCCGGCCAAAGCCGATCAGCAGCACATTGCCGCGCAGCCCTCCCGCGGCCGCCACGTCCTCGACACCCTCCATGTCCGGCGCAGGCGCCGGGCGCAGCCGGTCCATCAGAATGACCATCAAGGGCGTCAGCACCATGGAGATGATGATGATCGCCGTCAGATTGGCATTCCATTCGGCTTCCAGAATGCCGAATTGCACCGCCGCCGCATACAGCACGAAGGCGAACTCGCCGCCCTGCGCCATCAGCACGGCGCGTTCCATCGCCTCCTGCCGACCGGCCTTGAACAGCCGCGCCACGGCAAAGATCACCAGCATCTTCAACGCCATGAAAGCCGGCACCGAAATCACGATCACCTGCCAGTTGGCGGCGATGATCTTCAGGTCCAGCGCCATGCCGACACCGATGAAGAACAGGCCCAGAAGCAGGCCGCGGAACGGCTCGATATCCGCCTCAAGCTGATGGCGAAAACTCGATTCCGACAGCAGAACCCCGGCGAGGAAAGCCCCCATCGCCATCGACAGCCCGCCCAGCTGCATCATCAGCGCGGCGCCCAGCACCACCAGCAGCGCCGCCGCCGTCATCACCTCGCGCGCGCCGAACCGCGCCAGAAGCCGGAACATCGGGTTCAGCAGATAGCGGCCCGCCACCACCAGCGCCACGATCACCGCCAGCCCCAGCCCGATGCCAAGGAAACGGTCCGCCAGCGTGCTGTCCTGCCCACTCGGTGCCAGAAAGGCCACCAGCGCCAGCAGCGGCACGATGGCCAGATCCTCGAACAGCAGGATCGCCACGATCCGCCGCCCCTTGGGCTGGCCCAGCTCGCCCCGCTCCTCCAGCATCTGCATGACGATGGCGGTCGAGGTCAAAACAAAGCCGGTGCCCGACACGAAACTGGCCGCCAACGGATATCCCAGCAGGATGCCCACCCAGATCAGGGCAAAGATCGCCAGACCAACCTGAACGGCGCCCAGACCGAAGATTTCGCCCCGCATCGCCCAAAGGCGGCTCGGCTGCATCTCCAGCCCGATGATGAACAGGAACAGAACCACGCCCAGTTCCGCCACCGGCAGGATGGTGTTCGCATCCTGAAAGACGCCAAGGCCGTAGGGCCCGATCGCCAGCCCCGCCGCCAGATAGCCCAGAACTGTGCCCAGCCCCGCGCGGCGGAACAGCGGCACGGCCAGCACGGCCCCCGCCAGAAGCACCACGACCGGCACAAGGTCCACGCCGTGATGCGCGGCCTCGGCCGCGTGGGAAACCGGGTCTGCCATGCTGCACCTTTCACTGCCCTGTCGCCATCATGCGGCCCGGCCCGTGACAGGCGCAAGATCGCCGCCGCGCTCAGCCCGCCGATTTCGCGGTCCGCGGCCAGAACCAGCCCGCCACCGCCGCCGCCAAAAGTGCGCCTGCACCCTGCGCCGCCCAGAAAAGCGGCAGATCGGCGGGCCGGATGCCGGCGAATGTGTCGGTGAAGGCGCGGGCCAGCGCCACCGCCGGATTGGCGAAACTGGTCGAGGCGGTGAACCAATAGGCCGCGGTGATATAGCAGGCCACCACAGCCGCGACCTGCGCACCGCCGCGCAGCGCACCCAGCACCACCAGCACCAGCCCGAAAGTCGCCACTCCTTCTGCCAGGCCCTGCGCCGCGCCCGTGCGCACCGTCTGCGACACCTGCGCCAGGGGCAGCTCGAACATGGCATGGGCCAGAAGCGTGCCCGCCACGCCCCCCGCGCCTTGCGCCAGCATATAAGCCAGCGCCAGCCCCGGCGCGATCTCGCCGCGCAGCGCGAAGACCAGCGTCACCGCCGGGTTCATCTGCGCCCCCGAAACCGGCCCGAAGACCGAGATCAGCACATACAGCACCGCCCCCGTGGCGATCGTATTGGCCAGAAGCGCCAGGCCCGTATCCTGCGTCAGCCGGTCGGCCATGATGCCCGACCCGACCACCGCCAGGACCAGCATCCCGGTCGCCAGCGCCTCGGCCGTGATCCTGCGCGCGCTCATTGCTGCCCGATCTCGCGCAGCTTGCGCTGAAGCGACATCGCGTCCAGCGCGGCAAGGGGAAGCGCGGTGAATGCGCCGATCCGGCGCGACAGCGCGCGATAGGTCTCGGCGAAGGCCAGCGCCTTTTCCACCTCGCTGCCTTCGATCGCCGCCGGATCGGGCAGGCCCCAATGCGCCGTCATCGGCTGGCCCGGCCAGAACGGACATTCCTCGGCGGCGGCGGAATCGCAGACGGTAAAGACGAAGTCCATTTTCGGCGCATCCGGCCCGGCAAACTCGTCCCAGCTTTTCGACCGGGCAAAGCTCGTGTCGAACCCTTCGCGCCGCAAAAGGTCCAGCGCGTAGGGGTTGGGGGCACCCGTCGGGCGCGACCCTGCCGAATAGGCCCGGATCTTGCCCTCTCCGGCGCGGTTCATCAGCGCCTCGGCCAGGATCGAGCGTGCCGAATTTCCGGTGCACAGGAACAGGACGTTCAAGGGTTCGCTCATCAAGGTCTCTCAGCAGGCGCAGCCGATCTTCTCCAGGATCGGCGCGCAGGTTTCCGGGGCGCCGCCGCAGCAATCCTGCAACAGCCAGCCGACCAGGGCACGGATGCCCTCCAGATCGGCAGAATAGCGGATCACCCGGCCTTCACGCGCGGCGGCCAGCAGCCCAGCCCCTTCCAGCAGCGCCAGGTGGGTGGACAGGGTCGAGGGTGGCAGATCCAGCCGCCGCGCGATCTCGCCCGCCGCAAGGCCCCCGGGTCCGGTCTGGACCAGCAGGCGGAACACCTCCAGCCGCGAGGCATGCGACAGGGCGGACAGACAGGACAGGGCGCGGATCGTTTCCATGATTCGGGAAATATCGAAGCGATGTGACAGGCGCATGACAGGGCGCAATATGGGGTCGGAAAATGCCGCGCGGCGGAAGACAAAGCGGAAGACGTTTGGAAGACGTTCGGAAGACCTTTGGAAGACGCCTCTCGGACCTTGGTCAGACCGGCAGCGCCGTGGTCTTGACGACGGTCTTGAGCGAGAAACTCGACTGCATCTTTGCCACCCCCGGCAGCCGCGACAGGAACCGACGGTGCAGCCGCGCAAAGTCTTCCGTATCGCCCACCGCGACTTTCAGCAGGTAATCCGCCGTCCCCGCCGTAAGGTGGCATTCCAGCACTTCCGGCACCCGCGCCACCTGCTGCTCGAACGCGTCGAGCAGATCTTCTGCCTGTGATTCCAATGTGATCTCGACAAAAACCGTTGTCTGAAGGCCCATGCGGCGCGGGTCCAGCAGCGCCACATATCCGGCGATGAACCCCTCTTCCTCCAGCCGCTGCACCCGCCTGTGACAGGCCGAGGGTGACAGGTTCACCCGTTCGGCCAGATCGGCGTTGGTCATGCGCCCATCATTCTGCAATGCAGCAAGAATGCGGCGGTCGGTTGCGTCCAGATCGGAAGACACGGCGTTTCCTTCGACTGCTTAGCCATTTTGTCGAAGAATATTCGAACAGATGCCCGCCACGCCAGCAAGATTTCAAAGCATCGGCGCCGCAAAGCGATCAGGATGATCGCCACAGGGGCCCCGGTCACCCGTGCGGCCCGCAGGGAGGAACGCATGAAAATCGGTTGTCCAAAAGAAATCAAACCGCAGGAATTCCGCGTCGGCATGATCCCCGACGCCGCCCGCGAGGCCGTAACCCACGGGCATGACGTGGTAATCCAGTCCGGTGCGGGTCTTGGCGCGGGCTTCACCGACGCCGACTACACGGCGGCCGGGGCCAAGATCCTTGGCACGGCGGAAGAGGTCTTCGCCCAGGCCGACATGATCGTGAAGGTCAAGGAACCCCAGGCTGGCGAACGCAAGATGTTGCGGCCGGGCCAGGTTCTCTTCACATATCTGCACCTCGCCCCCGATCCGGCCCAGACCAAGGATCTGCTCGCCAGCGGCGCCACCTGCATCGCCTATGAAACCGTCACCGATGACCGCGGCGGGTTGCCGCTGCTGGCCCCGATGTCCGAAGTGGCCGGCAAGCTTGCCCCGCAAGTCGGCGCCTGGACGCTGCAAAAGGCCAATGGCGGCCGCGGCGTCCTTCTGGGCGGCGTGCCGGGCGTGCTGCCGGCCAAGGTCCTTGTCATCGGCGGCGGCGTCGTCGGCACCCATGCAGGCCGCGTCGCAGCGGGGATGGGCGCAGATGTCACCGTCATCGACCGCTCGATCAACCGTTTGAAATATCTGGACGATGTCTATGGCGGCACCTTCAAGAACGCCTATGCCAGCGCCGCCACCACCATCGCGCTGGCGCGCGAGTCCGACATGATCATCGGCGCGGTTCTGATCCCTGGCGCCGCGGCGCCCAAGCTGATCTCGAAGGCCCAGCTCAAGGAGTTGAAGCCCGGCGCGGCCTTGGTCGACGTTGCCATCGACCAGGGCGGGTGTTTCGAGACCAGCCGCGCCACCACCCACCAGGACCCGATCTACGAAGTCGACGGCATCCTGCACTATTGCGTCGCGAACATGCCCGGCGCCGTAGCGCGCACCTCGACCCAAGCCCTTGGAAACGCGACGCTTCCCTTCATGATCGCCTTGGCGAACAAGGGCTGGAAACGCGCCTGCGCCGAGGACCGGCACCTCTTGAACGGATTGAATGTCCATGCGGGCAAGCTGACCTATGCGGCGGTCGGCGCCGCGCTGGGCCTGCCGTCGATCCCCGCCGCCGAGGCGCTGAACCTCTGACCGCCTCGAGGAAAAAGGCCCGCCGGGACTGCGGCGGGCCTTGCTCTTCACTTCTTCTTAAGCTCGAGCAGGATTTCCTGGAGAAGCTGCGTCTCGGTCGGGCCGGGCGGCGGCGCGGGTTGTTCGACCTTCTTCGGCATCATGCGGTTCACGGCCTTGACCAGCAGGAACACGACCCAGGCGATGATCAGGAACTTGATCACGGCATTGATGAAGTTGCCGATCATGAACTGGGCATCGCCCAGACCGAAGCTGATCGAGCTGAAGTCGATGCCGCCGATGACCAGGCCCAGAAGCGGATTGACCAGATCGTCCACCAGCGAGGTCACGATGGCGGTGAAGGCCGCCCCGATGATGATCCCGACGGCAAGGTCAAGCACATTGCCCTTTGCGATGAAAGCCTTGAATTCATTTATCATTCTACTGTCCCCTTGACGGCCCGGCCTCTACCCGGACGCGCTGTCCCATGCGCCGTCGCACAGGCGCGCCCTTAATATCGCACAGGTTTAGCCACTTCTTAACGGGGAAATTCTGCTTATCTGAGACCTGTGCCATGCGAGGGACCCGCCATGAACGCGCTTGCCGATTTTCCGATCACCAGCCGCTGGGCGCCGCGCACACCCGGTGCGATCCAGCTTTACTCACTGCCCACGCCGAACGGCATCAAGGTTTCGCTGATGCTGGAAGAGACGGGGCTGCCCTACGACGCCCATCTCATCAGTTTCGCGACGAGTGACCAGTTCAGCCCGGAATTCCTGTCGCTGAATCCCAACAACAAGATCCCCGCCATCCTTGATCCGCAGGGTCCGGGCGGCAAGCCGCTGACCCTGTTCGAAAGCGGCGCGATCCTGATGTATCTGGCCGAAAAATCAGGGAAATTCCTGCCGCAAGACAACCGCTGGGAGGTGATCCAATGGCTGATGTTCCAGATGGGCGGCATCGGGCCGATGTTCGGCCAGCTGGGCTTTTTCCACCACTTCGCCGGGAAAGAGATCGAGGACCCGCGCCCGAAGGAGCGCTACCGCGCCGAGGCCGAGCGTCTGCTGAAAGTGCTGGACGGCGCGCTGGAAGGGCGCGACTGGGTGGCCGGCGACTATTCCATCGCCGATATGGCCATCGGCCCCTGGCTGCGCGGCCTGCGCGATTTCTACAAGGCGGCGGATATCGCGGGCTGGGGCAGCCTCAAGAACGTGCCCGGCTATCTTGACCGCTTCCTCGCCCGCCCTGCAGTGCAGCGCGCGATCAACATTCCGTCGCGGACCTAACTCAGCGCGGGGCGGCGGCCCGGCGCAGCCGGTCGTTGATCGCCCGGCCCAGGCCCCGCTCCGGCACGGGCGCAAAGGCGATGCGTCCCTCTGGCCCGGCTAGAACATCGGCTTCGCGCAGGATGTGGAACAGGCTCGCCGCCGCCTCGACCAGATCGCCAGTGGCGGAAAGCGTCAGATCTCCTCTCACCGGCCCGAAGCCGATCAGGATTTCGCCCGTCTCCGCCGCATGGGCGCCCAGCCGCACTGCCGCCCCCGGCGCGTAATGCGAGGCAAGCTGCCCCGGCGCGTTGGGCGCGGTCTCGCTGCCGCCCAGGGGCAGCGGGCGGCCCAGGGCCTCTTCCAGCACCTCGGCCGGAATGCCGCCCGGTCTCAGCAGGCGTGGCTCTGGCCCCAGCGACAGGATCGTGCTTTCCACCCCCACCGCGCAGGGCCCGCCATCCAGCACAGCGGCGATCCGGCCCGACAGGCCCGCCAGAACATGCTCGGCCCGCGTGGGCGAGACGCGGCCCGAAGGATTGGCCGAAGGGGCGGCCAGCGGCCCGCCGAAGGCGCGCAGCAGCGCGCGGGCCAAAGGATGCGCGGGCAGGCGGACGGCAATTGTCTCATGCCCCGCCGTGACCAAGGGCGACACCCCGGCCTCGGGCCGCAGCGGCAGAACCAGTGTCAGCGGGCCGGGCCAGAAGGCCTGGGCAATGGCGCGGGCCTGCGGGTCGAACACCGCCAGCACCTCGGCCCCGTCCAGATCGGCGACATGCGCAATCAAGGGGTTGAAGCGGGGCCGCCCCTTGGCCTCGAAGATGTGCGCGACCGCCGTGTCGTTTCTTGCATCGCCGCCCAGGCCATAGACCGTCTCGGTCGGAAAGGCGACCAACGCGCCAGCACGCAGCAGCGCGGCTGCCCGAGCAACGCCGGAATCGTCTGCCACCAAGGTCTCGGTTCTGTCCATCTGACGCAGCGTCCGGCTTGAAGGGGTTGCGATCTGGGCTAGCCTGCCCCTTAGTCGAGCCGCCATCGGTTCACAAGCCCGCGCCCAATTGCTGCCACGACCAGAGGTTGACCATGCCCGCCCCCGCCGCTGACCAACGCTTCATCCTGGACCATGTGGTCGGCTTCGCCGATGTCACCGCGACCGACCGCTTCTCTGAAGCGACCGGGGATACCGTGACGGCGATCCTGACCGAGGCGGCGCGGATGTGCGACGATGTGGTGGCCCCGGTGAACCGCGCGGGCGACCTGACCCCGGCACGGCTGGAAAACGGGGTGGTGCGGTCTTCGCCCGGTTTCGACAAGGCCTATCGCGCGATCGCCGAGGGCGGCTGGATCGGCGTGTCCTCTAACCCCGCATATGGCGGCATGGGCCTGCCGCATGTGCTGGCAACCTGCGTCAACGAGATGCTCGCAGGCGCTTGCCTGTCGCTGCAACTGAACCCGCTTCTGACCCAGGGCCAGATCGAGGCGCTGGAGCATCATGCCAGCGACGCGCTCAAGGCGCTGTATCTGCCCCGGCTGATTTCGGGCGAATGGTCGGGCACGATGAACCTGACCGAGCCGCAGGCGGGCAGCGATGTGGGGGCGCTGAAGGCGCGGGCAGAGGCGCTGGAGGATGGCAGCTATGCCGTCACCGGGCAGAAGATCTTCATCACCTGGGGCGACAATGACCTTGTGTCCAATGTCTGCCATCTTGTGCTGGCACGCCTGCCCGACGGGGCGGCGGGAACGCGGGGTATCTCTCTGTTCCTGGTGCCGAAATTCCTGCCCGACGATCAGGGCAATCCGGGTGTCGCCAACAGCCTGAAGGTGGTGAGCCTTGAGCACAAGCTGGGCATCCACGGCAGCCCCACCTGCGTGATGCAGTTCGACGGGGCGAAGGGTTGGCTGGTCGGCGCGCCGCATAAGGGGATGGCGGCTATGTTCACCATGATGAACAACGCCCGCCTTGGTGTGGGGGTGCAGGGTGTGGGCGTGGCCGAGGCGGCGCTGCAAAAGGCGGTGGCTTTCGCGGCGGACCGGGTGCAGGGGCCAACAGCCGAAGGCGTGCCCGGCATCATCGGCCATGCCGATGTGCGGCGGATGCTGGCCGAGGCGCGGGCCGAGGTCTTTGCCGCCCGCGCCATCGCGCTGGCCTGCGCCAAGGCCGGCGACATGGCCACTGCGACCGGCGATGCCCATTGGCAGGCCCGGGCGGCGCTTTTGACCCCCATCGCCAAGGCCTATGGCACCGATGTCGGCATCCGCGTTGCCGATACGGGCGTGCAGGTCCATGGCGGCATGGGCTTCATCGAGGAAACCGGCGCCGCACAATATCTGCGCGATGTGCGGATCACCGCGATCTATGAAGGCACCAACGGCATTCAGGCCATGGACCTTGTCGGCCGCAAGCTGGCCGATGGCGGCGAGGCGGCCTTCCGGCTGATCGGCGAGATCGAGCAGGATGCCCGCGCCGCCCGCGCGGCGCTGCCCGATCTGGCGGAAGAAATCTGGCAGGCGGTCGAGACGCTGCGCGGGACAACCGAGGCGCTGCTGGGCGCCGGGATGAACGACCGTTTCGCCGGGGCCGTGCCCTATCTGGCCGGGTTCGCGCTGGTTCTGGGCGGCCATGCCCATCTGAAGGCCGCGCTGGCCGATCCGGCCCGCCTGCCGCTGGCGCGGGTGATGATCCGCCGCTTGCTGCCGCGCCATGCGGCGTATCTGGCCGAAGCGCGCGAAGGGGCCGAGGGGCTGTATGCGCTGACGCCCGAGGCGCTGGCGCTGTAAGCCGCGCGCCGGAACGGATCAGCCCCGCGTCATCGCGATGCGGATCAGGGCGCGTTCGATCAGCGCATGGCCGGGCGCGCGTGAGGCGGAGCGTAGCGTAAGGTCGGTCTGCACCAGCGTTGCCAGCGCCTGTTCCAGGGCGCGCAGCTGCCATTGGCCAAGCTGGCGCTGCATCCGGTCGCGTCGGGTGCCGAAGACGCGGGCCTTCGCCAGACCGCCCGGATCGGCCTTGGCCGTATGCAGGGCGCGGAAATGCCGTGTCGCCGCGATGCAGATTTCCACCGCGCCCACGCCCTGCCCTTCCAGCCGTCGCATCAGCCCGCCAACGGCCGCGGCGCTGCGTTCTGCAACCGCATGCGTCAGGTCATCGGTCTCGGCCTCGATGGAAGACGGCGCCAGCGCCGTCACTTCGGCAGGTTGCAGGGGCGTGGCATCCTGCCATTTGTAGAGCGCCAGCTTTTGCAATGTCTGGCGGAAATCGCCGGGGTCCAGCGCGCGGCCAAGGGTGTGCAGATCGGCCAACGCCTCGGGCGAGATCTGGGTCAGCCCCGCCTTTTTCAGCTCGGCTTCGATCTCTTCGCGCGAGGGGGGCTCGTCATAGAAGCCGATGCAGACCGCAGCCGGATGCTTTTCGAACAGGGTCTTCAGCGCGGACTTGCCCTTCAGCTCGCCCGCCGTCACCACAATCGTCGCATCGCCCGGTTTCCAGGCCTCAAGCGCCGTGGCGATGGCCGGGGCGAGCCCGTCGGTCGCGTCTTCGGCAAAGGCGACGCGCGGCCCGGGAAAGAAGCCCACTTCCTTGATTGCATCGGCGAGAAGCGAGCCATCGCGGCGCAGATCGCCCGCGGCGATGCGCGACAGGCGCATCTCGGCCTCGGCATCGGGGCCCGCCAGCGCCAGAATCGCATCCTGCCGCTTCAGCGCCACCCGCATCGCATCGGCGCCAAAGATCAGCAGGCCCGGGCGGGCCGGGTCGGGCTTGGCCAGATAGCGGTTGGCATCGGCCCCGCGCAGGATCATTGCTGCGCCGCCGAAACCTCGGCGATCAGACGCGCGACGATCTGGTCGGCGAGAATGCGCATCAGCCGCGTGGCGGCGTCTTCCTCGGCAGCCAGCCCCGCCACGGTCGATCCGGTGGCGGCATAGGCGGTAAAGCTTTGCACCCGGCCCGAGGCGATTTTCTCGCCTGATCCGGCACGGGTCAGCGTGTAGTCGATCACGCCCTTGAGATTGTAGCGGGTGATCTTGTTGTCCGCAGTCAGGCCGACGCCGATCGCCTCGGTCTGAATGCGATAGGCCAGATCATAGCGGTGATCCTGCGGGCGGCCGATGCGTTCCTCGATCCTCTCGACGAAATCGAAACCGTTGCGGTCGGTCGGATCGGCGGCGCGCACTGTGTTGGTCAACAGCGTCGCCGCGCCCCCTGGCGCATAGGCGGGGGTGAAGCCGCAGGCGGCAAGCGCCAGCGGCGAGAGCAGGAACAGGCGGCGGTTACACGACGACATTGATGATGCGGCCCGGCACGACGATGATCTTCTTGACCGGCTGACCAGCCAGGAACTTGATCACATCCTCATGCGCCAGCGCCAGCTTTTCAACCTCTGGCGCGGGCATGTCTTTGGCCACGCTGATTTCCGCGCGACGCTTGCCGTTGATCTGGATCGGCAGAGTCACGGTGTCATCGACCAGAAGCGCCGGATCCGCCTTGGGCCAGGGCGCCTGAACGCAAAGGCCCGCGCCGCCCTGATAGGTCCAGATCGATTCGGCGATATGCGGCACCATTGGCGACATCAGCTTGGCCAGGGTGCGGATCGCCTCCTTCATCGCCGGGGTCGAGGCATTGGCGCGCGACAGGGTGTTGGTGAAGCCGTAGAGCGCGGCGATGGCCTTGTTGAAGGCGAAGCCCTCGATGCCCTTGGTGACCTCGTCAATGGCGCGGGCGGTGGCGCGGGCCAGGTCGGCATCGCCTTCGCCCTTGTGATCGGCGGGCATCTCGCCGATGCGCGAACACAGGGACCACACGCGCGAAAGGTGCTTGAAGGCGGCTTCGGCGCCCGAGGCGGTCCATTCGACATCCCGCTCGGGCGGGCTGTCGGACATCACGAACCAGCGCGCCGTATCGGCACCGAACTGGGCGATGATGTTCATCGGATCGACAACATTCTTCTTCGATTTCGACATCTTGGCCGAAGGAATCACCTCGACCAGCAAGCCTTCATCGGCAAGGGCGCGGATCCAGGCATCGACATCGTCCACCATATCCAAGGGCGGCTCGACATCGCCCAGAACGACGATCCGGCGGTCGGCGATGGTGAAGACGGTCACATCCTCGGGCAGATGATAGACCGGGCGCCCCTTGTCATCGGTGGTCTTGTAGATCTCATGCGTGACCATGCCCTGGGTGAACAGCGCATTGAACGGCTCGCGGGCTTTTTCCGGCAGATGGCCTGTGGCGTTCATCGCCCGGGCGAAGAAACGCGAGTAAAGCAGGTGCAGGATCGCGTGTTCAATGCCGCCGATATACTGGTCGACATTCATCCAGTACTCGGCCTCGGCCAGGTCGGTCGGCGTGGCCGCGCGGGGCGCCGTGAAGCGGGCGAAATACCAGGACGAATCGACGAACGTGTCCATCGTGTCCGTCTCGCGCCGCGCCGGTTCGCCGCAGGCGGGGCAAGGCACGTCGCGCCAGGTCGGGTGACGATCCAAGGGATTGCCGGGCTTGTCGAAGCTGACATCATAGGGCAGCTCGACCGGCAGGTTTTCCTTCTTCTCGGGCACCACGCCGCATTTGGCACAGTGAATAACCGGAATCGGCGCGCCCCAATAGCGCTGGCGCGAGACGCCCCAGTCGCGCAGGCGGTATTTGGTGACCCCTCGGCCATAGCCCTGCGCCTCGGCATGGGCGATGGCGGCGGCCACGCCTTCGTCGCCGGTCTGGGTTTCGGCGCCGGCGAAGCCGCGGACATAGCGGACCTTTTCCGATTTCATCGGCACGAAAGCGGCGTCCAGGCCCTCTTCTTCGGCGCCTTCGGCCACGAAGACCTGCTGGATCGGCAAGGCATATTTGGTGGCGAAATCGAAATCGCGCTGGTCATGGGCCGGGCAGCCGAAGATCGCGCCTGTGCCGTAATCCATCAGGATGAAATTCGCGATCCAGACAGGCAGTTCCCAAGTGGGATCCAGCGGATGCCGCACCCTTATGCCCGTGTCGAAGCCGATCTTCTCGGCCGTCTCGATCTCTTCGGCGCTGGTCCCGCCCCGACGGCATTCGGCGATGAAATCGGCGACTTTCGGGTCCCGCTCCAGCTCTTTCGCCAAGGGGTGATCGGGCGAGATCGCCGCGAAAGACGCGCCCATCAGCGTGTCGGGCCGGGTCGTGTAGACTTCGAGCGTCTCGAACCCTTGCGGCGCGTCAACAGTTTCAAAGGCGAATTGCAGGCCGCGCGAACGACCGATCCAGTTGGCCTGCATCAGCCGCACCTTCTCGGGCCAGTCCTTCAGCCCGTCCAAGGCGTTCAGCAGGTCTTCGGAATAGTCCGAGATCTTGAAGAACCACTGGGTCAGTTCCTTGCGCTCCACCGCCGCGCCGGACCGCCAGCCCTTGCCGTCGATCACCTGCTCATTGGCCAGAACCGTCATGTCGACCGGGTCCCAATTGACCATCGCCGCCTTGCGATAGACCAGGCCCTTTTCCATCATGTCGAGGAACATGGCCTGCTGCTGGCCGTAATATTCCGGGTCGCAGGTGGCGAATTCGCGCGACCAGTCGATCGACAGGCCCAGCGGCTTCATCTGCGCCTTCATGTCGGCGATATTGCCGTAGGTCCAGTCTTTTGGATGGCCGCCGCGTTCCATCGCGGCGTTTTCGGCCGGCATTCCGAAGGCGTCCCAGCCCATCGGGTGCAGCACGGAATGGCCCCTGGCCGCCATGAACCGCGCCACCACGTCGCCCATCGTGTAATTGCGGACATGGCCCATATGGATGCGCCCCGACGGATAGGGGAACATCTCGAGCACGTAATATTTGGGCTTCGCGGGGTCATGCCGCGCGGTGAAGGCCCCCGCTGCGTCCCAGGCCTGTTGCCATTTGGGTTCGATCACCGAAGGGTCATAGCGCGACATCAGGGGGCCTCATTCACCGTTCCGCGCGGAATTACACCCGCGCGGACGGAAAGGTCCACCCCTCGCGCAAGAAGGGATCAGAGCTTGCTGTCGCGGATCCGCAATTGGCGGGCGCGGGTCAAGATCGCATCCTCGACCGCGCGCAGCGTATCGGCCGAGACCGCACCGCCGCCCTTGGTCTGCAACGAGACCTTGAGGCTGCGCGCATCCAGCGCCGGGTCCTGCACATAGATCGTGGCGCGATAGGCGCGGCCGCCGCCGGGAGGCGTGCCATAGCCGGTCACGATGACGCCGGTGAAGGGATCGACCGATTCGATCGGCAGGAAATTCAGCACTTCAAGGCTGGCCTGCCAGAGATATTTGTTCACCTCGACCGTGGTGTTCGGGTCCTTGGAATTGCTGAACAGATCCCAGATCGTGCCCCGGTTGCGCCGCCCGTCATCGTTCAGCGCGTCCAGCGCGGCCCGCTTCTCATCCGCGGCTTGCCGGCTTTCGAATTCGTCCGCTGTGACCACGCCATCGCGTCCGCCGCGCTTGAACAGCCCGGAATCACCCGAGGCAAGGCCACCGCAGGCCGCGAGGAAGAAAGGAAGGCTCGCGGCAAGCACAAGGCGCGCGGTCAGGGTCGGGGGCATCAGGCTCTCCGGTCTTTCATAGGGGTTCTGTAGCCGAGCGCCTTGGGCTGAACAAGGTTTTTCCCCGCGCCTGCGCCCGCTTCCGCGCAGGGGCGGGGCCAGATGGGTGGGGCGAACCGCACTGTGTCTTCGCTGCACCATTGCCCCGCGCTTTGCCTACCTGCCGCCCGGAAGCGTTGCAATCCCGGCCACATCCGACGAAATACACTTCATACCCAATTCGGATTCCCCTGAGTTGGGCCATCCTTGAGACAACGAGGGAAAACGATGAAAAAGATTCTTCTCGCCACCACCATGCTGGCTGGCACCGCTGGTTTCGCCGCCGCTGAAGGTGCTGTGGCGCTTTCCGGCTCGGCCGAAATGGGCATCTGGTCCGACGCTTACGGCGACCTGCAATTCTGGCAAGACGTCGAAGTGAAATTCACGATGTCGGGCACCACCGATGGCGGCCTGGAATTCGGCGCCGTGATCGATCTGGACGAGACCAATGTCGATGCCGCTTCGGGCCAAGATTACCCGAGCGCGTACAATGACGACTCGGGGACCTCGGTCTACATCTCGGGCTCGTTTGGTAAGCTGACCCTGGGCGACACTGACGGCGCTCTGGATTGGGCTCTGGCCGACATGGACAACGGCCTGACCTCGATCACCGATGACCACACCACCCACGTGGCTTGGTTCGGCGGTTCGGACATGGACGGCAAGGCTGGCGCTGATGGCCAGATCCTGCGCTACGAAAACACCTTTGGTGCCTTCGGCTTCGCGGTGTCGCTGGAGCAGGCCGATGAAGGCGAAGGCCTTGTCGATGACACCTTCGGCATCGGTGTGAAGTATACCGCCAACCTCGGTGGCACCGACGTCAACCTGGGCCTCGGCTACCAAGACTCGGGCGACCGTGATGGTTCGGCCATCGGTGTGTCGGCTGCTGCGACCTTCGGCGGCGCCTTCACCGGTAAGATCGGCTACATCTCGTTCGACGACAGCTCGCGCAACCTCGACAGCCACATCGGTGCTGAGCTGACCTACGTGTCGGGCCCGATCGGTGTTGGCGTCAACTACGGTAAGGTCGAGCAAGTCGTTGGCGACTCCTACGACTCGTGGGGCGCTGTTGCGAACTACGACCTCGGCGGCGGCGCCAAGGTTGAGTTCGGCTACGGCTCGGACGTGAACGGCCTCGGCGACGACCAGTGGTCGCTGGGTATCGGGATGTCGTTCTAATCGAACGATCCCCGGATCAGGAAAGGGCGGGCCAGTGGCCTGCCCTTTTCCTTTGGTGCGCACGGATTCTTTCCTTCCCCCGCCGCGCCGGTTAGGGTCGGCGCGCAACCGGCAGAAGGCAGATCAGCATGGCGACCGAAACCGCGCCCGGCCCCATTGGCGTCAAAGAAGCCTATGCCAAGGGTCTTGCCGCGCTGAATGCAGGCCAGACCGCGCGCGCGCTGGAAATCTTCGGCGGCATTCACGAGACCAACCCGAACATCGCGGAAGTCGAGTACCAGATCGCCCGCATCTTTGCCCGCACCGACCGCTTGGATCGTGCGCTGCACCATGCCGCCGCCGCTGCCCGGCTGGCCCCAGCGCAAGCCGCGGTCTGGGCCACCTATGCCGACGCCACCGCCCTTGAAGGCACTCCCGCTGTCCGTGCCGCCTTTGTTGCCGCACTCCGCGCCAGCCCGCTGCCCCCCGGCCAGAAGCAACCGCTGATCGACCGTTTCGGCGCCCGGTCGGGCGAAACCCGCCCAGCGACGGGCGGCGCGGCGCCCGCTGCGTTGAAATCCCTGTTGGCGCTGGCTGCCGCGGGCAAGCAGGCCGAGGCCGAAGCCGCGGCAATACGTATCCTCAGCAGCCATCGCGGCTGTGCGCTTGCCGCCAATGTCCTTGGCTCGGCCCTCGCCGCCCAGGACCGCATGGAGGAAGCAGTCGCTGCCTTCCGCAGCGCCATAGCCACCGATCCCGCCTATGCCGAAGCGCAGGCCAATCTGGCCCCGGTGCTGTTGCGGCTGGGCCGGACCGATGAGGCAAAGACCGCCTGGCGCGCCGCCATCGCGCTGGCCCCCGACCTGATCCCGGCGCTGGCGGGGCTTGGCACCCAGCTTCTGGCGGAATCCCAACCGAAACAGGCGCTGCACTGGCTGGACCGTGCCGCCGCTCTGGCGCCGAAAAGGGCCGAGCTGCACCAGGCGCGCGGCAATGCGCTGACCGCCCTGCGCGACTATGAAGGCGCGCGCGCGGCCTTCGACACCGCGGTAAAGGTGGCGGGCGGCCGCGCGCCCATGCCGTTGATGATGCTGGCCCAGGCCGAGGCCCATCTCGGCCTGGATGACAAGGCCGAGGCCCATTTCAATGCCGCGCTGACACTTGCGCCGGCGAATGCGGCAATCCTGGGCGCGAAAGGGGTTTTCCTGCAAGGACTCGGACGTTTTGCCGATGCCGAGTCGGCCTTCCTTGCCGCCATCAAGGCAGCCCCCGCAGTGGGCGAGAATTACAGACTCTATTATGCCTCGCATAAGGCCAAGCCGGGCGAGCCATTGATCGCCGAGATGGAGCGGCGCTTCGCCGACCCCGCCACGGGAGAGCGCGACCGGATGGCCTTCGGCTTCGCGCTGGCCAAGGCGCTGGAAGATGTGAAGGATCACGCCCACGTCTTCGACTATCTCGACCCGGCGAATGTGCTGATGCGCAAAGCCAACCCCTATGACATCGCCGAACGCGAGGATCAGGTCGCGCGGTTGATGGAGGCGCTGGCCGGCATGGACTGGCGCGGGGTCCAGGTGCCCGATGCGACCGAGGCCGCACCGATCTTTGTCACGGGGATGCCGCGCTCGGGCACGACGCTGGTCGAACAGATCATCGCCAGCCATTCCACGGTGACCGGCGCGGGAGAGCTGGCCGATGGCACTGTCTCGGCCCTGCGCCTGCTGATCGCGCCCAAGGGGTTCCGCAAGGCCAGCTCGATCCCCCCGACCGATTTCGCGACATTGGGGCAGGATTATGCCGCGATGATCCGCAGCCGCTTTCCGGGCGCAGAACGGATCACCGACAAGTCGATCCAGACCTATCTGACGCTGGGTCTTGCCAAGCTGGCCATGCCAAATGCCCGCTTCATCGTGGTGCGCCGCGATCCCCGCGACACACTGCTGTCGATCTACAAGAACGTCTTCCCGACCGGCACGCATCTATATGCCTATGACCAGGTCGACCTCGCCCGCCACTACACCACCTTCGTGCGGATGATCGACTTCTGGCGCAGCCTGGTGCCGGACTGGTTCCATGAAATCCAGTATGAGGAGCTGGTCTCCGATCCCGAACCACAAAGCCGGGCGCTGATCGCGGCCTGCGGGCTGGACTGGGAAGAGGCCTGTCTGAACTTTCACCAGAACACCCGCAAGGTGGAGACGCTGAGCGTCTTTCAGGTCCGCCAGCCGATCTCGACAGGCTCGGTCAAGGCCTGGGCACGCTATGGCGACAGGCTGGCACCCATGCTCGACCAGCTGCGCCGCGACGGGCATATCAAGGATTGACCATGGCACTGGCAGAGATCACCGCGCGGCTGCGCGAGGCGGAAAAGGCGGCCGGAAGGCCGGAAGGCGCGGTCACGCTGATCGCCGTCTCCAAGGTGCAGCCCGTCGATCGGGTCAAGGCAGTTCTGGCCGAGGGCCATCGCGTCTTTGGCGAGAATTACGTGCAGGAGGCTGCCGGAAAATGGCCCGTATGGAAGGCTGCCTTTCCGGGGGTGGAGTTGCATATGATCGGCCCCTTGCAAACCAACAAGGCCAAACTCGCAGTCGAGCTGTTCGATGCGATCCATACTGTCGACCGGCTGTCGCTGGCAGAAAAGCTCGCCCGTCTCGCCGAGGTGCAGGGGGTCTGCCCGCAGCTTTTCATCCAGGTGAACACCGGCGAAGAGGAGCAGAAGGCCGGAATCCTGCCTGCCGATCTTGACGCCTTCGTCGGCCAGTGCCGCGGCCTGTCGCTGCCGGTGCAGGGCCTGATGTGCATCCCGCCCGAAGCCGAAGACCCCGCCCCCCATTTCGCCACCCTGCGCGACATGGCAGCGCGGAACGGACTGAGCGGCCTGTCGATGGGCATGAGTTCCGATTTCGAGGCAGCGGTTGCAGCCGGCGCCACCCATGTCCGCGTCGGCAGCGCGATTTTCGGCGCACGCAGCTACGCCTGAGGCACTCGCCTGGAACCCCGCCGCGCTGCCACGCGTTCCCCGGTCGATCAGCCACGGACCGGAGGGCCGCCATGACACGCGTGAGGAACACCCGCGAGGAAATCATCCTGGGTCTTGAAAAGGACTATTGGGAGGCGATGAAACGCAAGGACGGCAAACGCTCGGCCGAATTGTCGGGCGCGACCAGCCTTGTCACCAACAGTCACGGTGTCTCGGCCATCGCCAAGGAAAAGATGGGCGCGATGACCGAGGATAGCAGCTGGACGCTGGAGGATTACAGCCTTGACGATGTTCAGATCGCGCTGCCCGCGCCGGATGTGGCAATCATTGCCTACAGGGCGCGGCAGACGGTGACAATGGGCGGCAAGACCCGCAGCTTCGAAGCGGCGGATTGCTCGACCTGGGTGCTGGGTGCGGCAGGCTGGGAATGCCATGCCCATAGCGAAGTGGTGCTGGGAAAGACCTAAAGCAGATGGCCTGACTTGCGGGCCTTGACCGCCAGATAATTCGCATTCTCGGCCGTCAGACCCACCCTGAGCGGCACCCGCTCGACCACGGATAGCCCGCAGCTTTCCAGCATCGCCACCTTGCGCGGGTTGTTGGTCAGCAGGCGGACCGATGAAAACCCCAGGCGGCGCAGGAGGTCGGCGCCGATGCGGAAGTCGCGCTCGTCATCCTCGAAGCCGAGACGATGGTTGGCTTCGACCGTGTCGAAGCCCTGATCCTGCAAGGAATAGGCCCGCATCTTGTTGGCAAGGCCGATGCCGCGGCCTTCCTGGTTGAGATAGAGCAGGATGCCGCCCCCTTCCTCGCCCATTTGCGCCAGAGCGGCATGAAGCTGCGGGCCGCAATCGCATTTCAAGCTGCCCAGAACGTCTCCGGTGAAGCAGGCGGAATGCAGCCGCGCCAGCACGGGTTGCGCCCGGTCGGGATTGCCGACCTCGATGGCGTAATGCTCGTCGCCGCCGTCTTCGGGGCGGAAGATATGCACCCGCCCCGCCCCGGCCAGCGCCATGGGCAGGCGCGCCGCGACCACCTCGTCCAGCGGCGACAGGCGGGCGAGTTCCGGCGCGATCTCATCCAGCGACAGGAAAGTCAGGCTGTGTTCGACCGACACCAGCATCGGCACGTCGATCCGCACCAGCACGGCCGCGGGCAGAAGGCGTGCCGATTTGGCCAGCGCCAGCGCGGCGCGGTGCAGACCTGCACCGCCGCCGCGGATCGGGCGCAAGGGACCCTTCAGCGGCACGCGCAGATCATCGACCGGATCGGCCAAAGCGGTCAGCCAGTCGACGCCCGCCTCGACCGGCACTGACACGCGCAGCGCATCGCCGTCATAGGGCGGGGTCTTCAGCGTCTCCGCCCGGCGCGCGGTCAGGGCAAGTTCGACAGGCCCCAGAGCGCGCAGATCGGCCAGGCGCGTGGGGTCCAGCGCCTCGACGGCTACGGCCAACGCCCCGCCCCCCTCGCCCGCCAGCACGATGGGCACGCCCATGCGCAGGTCGCCCCGCGCCCGGGCCAATCGCTCGACGATGTTCAATCCCAGGGCCATGCCCCTATCTAGGCTGCATTTCGTGGCGGCGGAAGCGGCCATGCGCAGCTCTCCCGATGACAGGTCTGAAACATATGCCCGCCCGGCGACACGAGCCTGTGAAAAGCCTGTCGCAAATCTTGCGGGCTTCGTGATCGGGGCGCATCTCGGAGGGCAAGAGCGAAACGAGGAGGCCTGACCATGGCGCAACTTCGCAAGATCCTGCTGGTGGATGACGATGACGACCTGCGCGAGGCGCTGTCGGAACAGCTGGTGATGACCGAGGATTTCGATGTCTTCGAAGCCCGCACCGGGGCCGAGGGCATGGAGAAGGCCAAGGCCGCGATCTACGATCTGGTGATTCTGGACGTGGGCCTGCCCGATACCGACGGGCGCGAATTGTGCCGCCGGATGCGCAAGCAGGGCGTCAAATGCCCCATCATGATCCTGACCGGCCATGACACCGATGCCGATACAATTCTTGGCCTTGATTCGGGTGCGAACGACTATGTGACCAAGCCGTTCAAGTTCCCGGTCCTCTTGGCTCGCATCCGCGCCCAGCTTCGCACCCACGAACAGTCGGAAGACGCGATCTTCCAGCTTGGCCCCTACACGTTCCGCCCGGCACAAAAGCTGTTGCTGGACGAGAAGGAAAAGAAGATCCGCCTGACCGAAAAAGAGACCAATATCCTGAAATTCCTTTATCGCGCCCAGACCGGCGTGGTGGCGCGGGATGTGCTGCTGCACGAGGTCTGGGGCTATAATGCGGGGGTCACCACCCATACCTTGGAAACCCATATCTACCGCTTGCGCCAAAAGATCGAACCCGATCCCGGAAATGCGCGGCTTCTGGTCACCGAAAGCGGCGGATACCGGCTGGTTGCGTAAATCGCGCGGGCAATCGCCTGCCGGATGTCAGCCAAAGGTCCAATTGCCGCCAGATTCACGCGGTATTAACACCGTAAGGCCAGATTGACGGTGTAGAGTTCCCCTTGTCGTGTCGGGGTCATGACACGGCTTCCTCCCTGTTGGACTGGCCGGGCAACGCGCCCGGCCTTTTTTTGTTCTGTTGGCGCCACGGCGGCTCAATCCCGGGTTGTGACGAAAAAGCCATGCTCTCGGTTTTTGAACGATCGCGGGTGCGGCAATCGGCGAGAAGCCGGCCAGAGTATGATAAACAAGATTTACCTCCCTGTTGGACTTCGGCCCGGGCTTTGGGTTCCGCCCGGGCTTTCTTTTTGTCGCCGGCTTGCCTAGGGTCGTCCTTCCCCCTCCCCGACGCGCAGGCCGACCATGCCCTTCACCATCGCCACCTGGAACATCAACTCGATCCGCCTGCGTGAGCCCATCGTGCAGAAGCTTCTTTCCGAAGAAGCGCCCGACATCCTGTGCCTGCAAGAGATCAAGACACCGCTCGACAAGTTCCCGAGCGAGGGCTTTGCCGCCTTGGGTTACCGCCACATGGTGGCGCGCGGGCAGAAGGGCTATAATGGCGTGGCGATCCTGTCGAAATTGCCAATCGAGGATGCCGGCGACCGCGACTATGCCAAGCTCGGTCATGCCCGCCATGTCGCGGCGCGACTTGAGAATGGCGTCACGATCCACAATTTCTACGTCCCCGCCGGGGGCGACATTCCCGACCGCAACGAGAATGTGAAATTCGGCCAGAAGCTCGATTTCCTGACCGAGATGCGCGACGCCTTTCACGCCGATGCGCCGCAAAAGGCCATTCTGGTCGGCGATCTGAACATCGCCCCGCGCGAGGATGACGTGTGGTCACACAAGCAATTGTTGAAGATCGTCAGCCACACGCCGATCGAGGTCGAACATCTCGGCGCGGCGCAGGATGCGGGGCGCTGGGTCGACATCACCCGTCAGGATATTCCGTCCGGCCTGCTCTACAGTTGGTGGTCCTATCGCGCCGCCGATTGGGACGCCGCCGACAAGGGCCGCAGGTTGGACCATATCTGGGCCACGCCCGACATTTCCAGTGCCGCCCATGGCAGCCGCATCCTGCGCAATGCGCGCGGCTGGGAACAACCCAGCGACCATGCGCCAGTCTTTGCGAGTTTCGATCTGTAGGCGCGCAGAGTGGCCTGCGCGTGCCCTCTGTCCAAGGGCATGCGCCGGTCAGCCGCCGGCCATCAGCGCCTCAAGGACGGCCCGGGCTTCAGGCGCGTTCCAATCGGCATCGCCGATCAGTCGGCCAACCTCTTGCCCTTCGGGGTTCAGGATCACCGTCACCGGCAGGCCCGCAATGCCCATCTGGCGCGACAAGGCCGACTTTGGATCGCGCAGGATCGGCAGGTGCTTCACGCCCAGCTCGTCATAAAACCGGCTGATCGCCTCGGGCGCGTTGCGGCCCGTCGCCACCGGCACGACGGCCAGCCCGGGCATCGACCCCGCGAGTGCGTCGAGCGAGGGCATCTCGGCCCGGCAGGGCGCGCACCAGGTCGCCCAGAAGTTCAGCACCACCCATTGGCCCCGATAGTCGGCCAGCGAGGCGGGCTTGTCCTCCAGCGTCACCAGATCGGCGGCGGGCAGGTCTGCGGGTTCCGACAACGTCAGTTTCTTCATGTCGCCGGTCAGCAGGGCCGACACGTCCTGCGCATGGCCCATATTTGCGCCGAAAGCCAAGGCCGTATAAAGCACCGCATGAACCAGACGCACGAAACTTCCTCCGACAGGCATCCCCATGACCGCTGACCCCAAGACCCAGGCCGCCAACCAGATGTGGGGCGGGCGTTTCGCCGAGGGGCCGGACGCGATCATGCAGGCGATCAATGCCTCGATCGGGTTCGACAAGCGGCTATACGCGCAGGATATCGCAGGTTCGCGCGCCCATGCTGCCATGTTGGCGGCAACGGGCATCCTTAGCAGTAAAGACGCCGAAGCCATCGGGGAAGGGCTGCTCACGGTCTTGTCAGAGATCGAGGCGGGCCAGTTCCCGTTCCGGGTCGAGCTGGAGGATATCCATCTCAACATCGAAAGCCGGTTGACCGAGATCGCGGGCGAGGCGGGCAAGCGGCTGCATACGGCGCGGAGCCGCAATGACCAGGTCGCAGTGGATTTCCGGCTTTGGGTGCGCGATCAATGCGATGCGGCGATTTCCGGCCTGACGGCGCTGATCCGGGCCTTCGTCGCGCAGGCCGAAGCCGGCGCCGAATGGGTGATGCCGGGCTTCACCCATCTGCAGACCGCCCAGCCGGTGACCTGGGGCCATCACATGCTGGCCTATGTGGAAATGTTCGCCCGCGACCGCGCGCGCTTTGAAGATGCGCGCAAGCGGATGAACGAATGCCCGCTGGGCGCGGCGGCGCTGGCCGGCACCGGCTTCCCGATCGACCGGCACATGACGGCGGCGGCCTTGGGCTTCGACCGGCCGACCGCGAACAGCCTTGATTCGGTTTCCGACCGCGATTTCGCGCTGGAATTCCTGTCTGCCGCCTCGATCTGCGCCATGCACCTGTCGCGTTTCGCCGAAGAGCTGGTGATCTGGTCATCGGCGCAGTTCCGCTTCGTGCGCCTCTCGGACAAATGGACGACCGGCTCCAGCATCATGCCGCAGAAGAAGAACCCCGATGCGGCGGAACTGCTGCGGGCCAAGATCGGCCGCATCCTGGGCGCGACGGTAGCGCTGTTCACGGTGATGAAGGGCCTGCCGCTGACCTATTCCAAGGACATGCAGGAAGACAAGGAACAGGTCTTCGACGCGGCCGACAGCCTGATGCTGGGCCTGGCCGCGATGACCGGCATGGTCGGCGACATGACCGCCAACCGCGAGGTGCTGAAGGCCGCCGCCGCCAGCGGGTTCTCGACCGCCACCGATCTGGCCGACTGGCTGGTGCGCGAACTGGGCCTGCCCTTCCGCGAGGCGCATCATGTGACCGGATCGCTGGTCGCGCTGGCCGAGAAGAAAGGCTGCGACCTGCCCGACCTTTCGATGGCCGAGATGAATTCGATCCATTCCGGCATCAACCAGTCGGTCTATGCGGTGTTGGGGGTCGAGAATTCGGTCAACTCGCGCCAGAGCTATGGCGGTACGGCGCCTGCGCAGGTGCGGGCGCAGATTGCACGTTGGAAAGAAATCGTGACGTGACGCGCGGTTTCGGCTGGGGCATCAGGGCGGTATGACGCTGAGACCCGCTCTTCTTGCGCTGGCCTTGCTGCTGGCGGCCTGTTCCGACCCTTCGCCGAATGCGGGGATGACGGTCGGCTTGGGTGAGGATGGCGGGTCAGAGCTTTCCCTGTCGTTTTGAGGTATAGATGATGCTTCTGCGCGTGACCTTCGTTCTGCTTTCCCTTCCCGTCCTTGCCGCTTGCGGCGCCGACGGCACCCCCGTGGCCCCCAGCCAATCCTCCACCCAGCCCGGCGTCACCATCGAGGGCAAGGCCTCGGTCGGCATCGTCGGAAGCTGAGCGCGGGCGGGGTTTTCAAAACTCCGCGGCACAGTATTCCAAGTCTTCGGCCCGATTTCCTCGAAGAAATCGGTACTTTGCAGCAGCGCGGCAGCGGGTCTATACCCCTGCCGACGCAAAGGCGCCCGCAAAGGAAAGACCATGGACCATTTCCTCTACCGCAACGGCATTCTTCATGCCGAGGACGTGGCCATCCCCGAGATCGCAGCCAAGGTCGGCACCCCCTTCTATGTCTATTCCACCGCCACGCTGACCCGGCATTTCCGCCTGTTCACCGAGGCGCTGTCGCCCCTGCCCCATCTCGTCTGCTTCGCGATCAAGTCGCTGTCGAACGTTGCGGTGCTGAAGACGCTGGGCGATCTGGGCGCCGGGATGGATGTGGTGTCCTTGGGAGAATATCTCCGCGCCAAGGCGGCGGGCGTACCCGGCACTCGCATCGTCTTTTCCGGCGTCGGCAAGACGCGCGCGGAAATCCGCGCGGCGCTGGAAGGGGGCATCCGCCAGTTCAACGTCGAATCGGAACCCGAGCTGCGGGCGATTTCCGAGATCGCCACCGCGCTTGGCACCAAGGCCCCCATCGCCCTGCGGGTGAACCCCGATGTCGACGCCAAGACCCATGCCAAGATCGCGACCGGCAAGTCCGAGAACAAGTTCGGCATCCCCATTGCCAAGGCCCGCGCCGTCTATGCTGAGGCCGCCCGCCTGCCGGGGCTTCAGGTCATTGGCGTCGACGTGCATATCGGCAGCCAGTTGACCGAGCTTGCCCCCTTCGAGGCCGCCTTCCAGAAGGTGCGCGAGCTGACGCTGGCGCTGCGCGAAGATGGCCACCAGATCGAACGGCTGGATCTGGGCGGCGGGCTTGGGATTCCCTACACCCGCTCGAACGAGGCGCCGCCCCTGCCCGTGGAATATGGCGCGATGATCCAGCGCATCCTGGGTGATCTGGGCTGCGAGATCGAGATCGAGCCGGGCCGCCTGATCTCCGGCAATTCCGGTCTGATGGTTGCTTCCGTAATCTATCTCAAGCAGGGCGAGGGGCGGGATTTCCTGATCCTCGATGCTGCGATGAACGATCTGGTGCGCCCGTCCATGTATGACGCGCATCACGACATCCTGCCGGTGACCGAACCTGCCCCCGGCACCGCGACCCAGACCTTCGACGTGGTCGGCCCGGTCTGCGAGACGGGCGACACTTTCGCACGCGGCCGCGAAATGGCAGCGGGGCTGGGCGAGGGCGACCTTGTCGCCTTCCGCAGCGCCGGGGCCTATGGCGCGGTGATGGCCAGCGAATACAATTCGCGGCCTCTTATTCCCGAAGTGCTGGTCCATGGGGATCACTATGCCGTCATTCGGGAAAGGCCGACCTTTGACGAAATCCTTTCCCGCGATAGACTTCCACCCTGGCTGTGACTTGCGCAGCCCTTGCGGGAGAGCCGGATGGCCGCAGACACCCCGGACAAGGCCCTTGAACGTCTCGCCCTTGCCCGGCGGCTGACGCAGCTTGGCCTTTGGGCCGAACGTTTGTGCCGTGCCTTCTGGCCCTTGTGGACGATCCTTCTGCTGGCCTTTTCTGCCGCGGCCTTTGGCGTGCATGAGCTTGGTCCGCTGCTTTGGACGCAAATCGGCGCGGGCGTCACCGGGCTTGCGGCGCTGGCCGCCGTGGTCTGGGGGCTGATGCGCTTCCGCAGGCCGACCCAGGCCGAGGCGCTGGCGCGGCTGGACGCCACCATGCCGGGCCGACCGATCGCTGCGCTTCAGGACGCGATGGCGATTGGCCAAGAGGATGCCGGGGCACAGGGCGTCTGGCAGGTGCATCGGGCCCGCATGGCCCGCCGCGCCGCCGAGGCCAGGCCCGTTTCGCCCGACCTGCGGCTGTCGAGCCGCGACCCCTATTCCCTTCGCTATGTCGCGCTGACCGCTGCGGTGATGGCGGCCCTGTTCGGCAGCCTGTGGCGCGTGACCGAGGTTGCGGGCATCGCCCCCGGCCCAGCCGAGGCCATGCCCGGCGGCCCGGTCTGGGAAGGCTGGGCGCAGCCGCCCGCCTATACCGGCAAGCCCACGCTCTATCTGAACGAGATCACCGCCGAATCCTTTGAAGTTCCCGTCGGCACCCGCCTCCAGATCCGGTCCTATGGCGAGACCGGCGTGACGGTCGAGCAGACCGTCGCCCAGGTCGCCCCGCCGCCCGCGCCGGGCGAGACCGCGCTTCCGCAGGGCACGCCCGGCGTGACGGATCTTGTGATCAGCCAGTCGGGCAAGCTGGCGATCACCGGCCCGGGTGGGCGCGAATGGCAGATCACCGCGCTGCCCGACGGGCTTCCCGCTGTTGAGGTTTCGGGCGAGATAGGACGCGAGGCGGATGGCCGCTTCAAGCAGAATTTCAAGGCCAGCGACGATTACGGCGTGACCGGCGGGCGGGTGACGATCAGCCTCGATCTGGCCAAGGTGACCCGTGACCACGGCCTTGCCGTCGACCCCGAGCCGATCGCGCCGGTGGTGCTCGACCTGCCGATGCCGGTCAAGGGCAGCCGCGCCGACTTCACCGAACTGCTGGTCGATGACGTGTCGAAGTCGATCCTCGCCAACATGCCGGTGACGATGCTGTTCGAAGTGTCGGATGCACCCGGCCAGTCGGGCAGCGCCGCGCCCTATGCCGTGACCTTGCCCGGATTGCGCTTCTTCGACCCGATGGCGGCGGCGGTGGTCGAGATGCGCCGCGACATCCTGTGGAACCGCAGCAACCTGACCCGCGCCACCGAGATCCTGAAGGCCATGCTCTACCGGCCCGAAGACCTGTCGCGGTCGGAATCCGCGGTGCGGCGGCTGCGGGTCCTGGTGCGCGACCTTGACAAGCTGGCCGGGCCGATCACGACCGAAAAGCGCGACGAGGTGGCCGAGGAACTGTGGCAGATCGCCCTGATCTTCGAGACGGGCGATCTGAATTCGGCCCTGGACCGGCTGCAGCGCGCGCAGGACCGGCTGCAGGAGGCGATCAAGAACGGTGCCTCGCCCGAGGAAATCCAGGAACTGATGAAGGACATGCAGCAGGCGATGCGCGACTACACGCGCGAACTTGCCGAAGAGGCGCAGCGCAACCCCGAAGGCATGCCGCAATCGGGCGAGGGCCAGGAAATCACCGGCGACCAGCTGCAGCAGATGCTGGACGAGATCCAGCGCCTGATGGAAGAGGGCAAGACCGCCGAGGCGATGGCGCTGATGGAACAGCTGCGCCAGCTGATGGAGAACATGCAGGTCACCCAGGGCCAGGGCGGCAAGGGGCAGGGCAGCCCGGGCGAACAGTCGATGCAGGAACTGGGCGATACGCTGCGCGACCAGCAGGACCTGTCGGACGACGCCTATCGCGACATGCAGAAGGGCCGCAATGGCGAACAGCCGGGGCAGGACCCGGGCGAGCTGGCCGATCGCCAGCAGGAATTGCGCGACCGCCTTGGCCAGTTGCAGGACGGCCAGCTGCCGGGCGATGGCACGGAAAAAGGCGAATCGGGCCGCGACAAGCTGGGCAGCGCCGAAGAGGCGATGCGCCAGGCCGAGAAGTCGCTGGAAGAGGGCGATCTCGATGGCGCGCTGGACCATCAGGCCGATGCCTTGGAAGCCATGCGCGACGGAATGAAGGATTTCGGCGATGCCCTGGCCGAGGAGCAGCGACAAGAGGGCGAAAAGAACGGCGGCACGCAAGAGGCCGGCCGCGCCGATCCCAATGGCAAGGACCCGCTGGGCCGGGAACCCGGGGATTCCGCCCGGATCGGATCGGATCAGAACATGGTTCAGAACGACCCCGACAAGCGGGCGCAAGACCTGCTTGAAGAACTGCGCCGCCGGTCGGGCGAGGCACAGCGCCCCACCGAAGAGCTGGATTACCTCAAGCGGCTGCTGGACTTCTTCTAGCGAAGGTTTGGCAAGACGGCAGAGGCCGGGCGGGGCCTATTCGGCCGCTGGGCCAGTCAGCGCCCGGGTCGCCTGATTCATCACCCCGTCAAGCCAGGTCCGCAGCCCGTCGACAAAGGTGACATAGGCCGCAAGCGGGGCCTCAAGCGCCGGTATGGCGGCCGAAAGGCTTGGAGCTGCGACATAGACCACCGCCGCGACGATCAAAAGGAAGATCATCAGCAGGAAACCGGTGCGGAAGCCGGAACCTCCCCGGGTCAGGTCTGGCAGTTGATCGACCATCGCATCGGGATCAGGACCATCGTCGCCCGGTTGCAGCGTCGAGTTGATCTCTTCGACATCGGGCAATAGGTCGCGGCGGGCGGCGGGCCGGGGCGGCTCGGGCGGCGGGGCGTCGGGATCCTCGCCCTTGAGCATCGCCAGGCGGCGCTGTGTCGGGGTCAGAGCCGCACCTGCCACCGGGGCGTCATCCATGCCCAGGTCGGGCTGGATCTGCATCTGTTCTTCGGCATCGGCGCGGCGGGTCTCGGCGCGCTGCGCCTCGTGCCGGGCTTCGGCACGGCGGGCCTCGGCCTCGCGCTCGGCCTCTTCCCGCAGCACGTTCAGCACCGCATCGTCCAACTCGCGGCGCGGCGGAGCGGCGGGGGGCGGGGGGGCGGAAGCCTCGTCTTCCTCCTCTTCGGGGAAGAAGGCCGGTGCGGCTGCCGCAGGCGGTGCGGGTGGTGCAGGCGAAACCGGGGCTGGATCGGCCAGGGCAGCGGCCAGAGCCGCATTCAGATCGGCATCGCTGAGGGGCGTTGACGCAGCAGGACCGGCCACCGGCGCCGATGCCGACACGGGTGCAGGAGCGGTAAGTTCGGGCTCGGGCGACAGGTCATCGCCATAGAGATCGGCCTCGGCCTCGGCCGCCTCTTCGGCAGCCGGGTGAAGCTGGAACCAGGTGTGGCCACAGTTCGAACACTGGACATCGCGCCCGGCCTCGGGGATCGCGTCATCCGGCACCTCGTACTTGGCATCGCAATTCGGGCATGCCAGCCGCATTCCTGAACTCCTTCCGGGTGCCGGTTCCCTGCTTCTTAGCAACGAAACCGGCTTTCTCCAATGCTTTGTGTCCCGCCCTTGTGCAATGGTTAACCCTCATGCGATTGAAAGCGCAACAACAACGGGTCATTCTGCCGCGCGGCAGGTGAAAAAACAGGACCGATTGCGTGATCGCCTTCGAAAATGCGGCCTATAACTACGGCGGGGGCGAGCTTCTGTCGGAAGTGACGTTGCGCCTCGCACCAGGGTCTTTCCATTTCCTGACCGGGCCTTCCGGGGCGGGCAAGACGACATTCCTCAAGATGGCCTATGCCGAGCTGATGCCGACAAGCGGCCATGTGACGATCTTCGACCGCGAGGTGAAAAGCCTGTCACGCGACGATATCGCCCACACGCGGCGGCGGATCGGCGTCGTTCATCAGGATGTGCAATTCCTCGACCACCTGCCGCTTGCCGCCAATGTGCAGCTTCCGCTGACCGTCTCGGGCCGCAAGGGCAGCGCGCAGGATCTGACCGATCTTCTGGGCTGGGTGGGGCTTGGCCATCTGGCCGATGCCCGGCCGCCCTCGCTTTCGGGCGGAGAGCGGCAGCGGGCAGCGCTGGCGCGCGCGATCATCATGGGGCCGGATGTGATCCTGGCCGACGAACCCACCGGCAATGTGGATTGGGAAATGTCGCTGCGGCTTCTGGCGCTGCTGGTCGAGTTGAACCGGATGGGCAAGACCATCGTCGTCGCCACCCATGACCTGAACCTGATCCGTCAGGCCAAGGCTCAGATCGCCGCCCGCGTCTTGCGGATCTCCAGGCGGCGCATCCAGCTTGCGGGGGCCGACCTGTGACTCTGCCCCCCGCCATCGCCGCCTTCTTCGACAATTCCCGCCATGCCGACCGCGTGGTGCCGCCGTCCGGCCACACCGCCTGGCTGACCACCTTCACCGCCGGAGCGATGACCTTTCTCTGCGTCTTCGCGCTGGCGCTGTCGCTGGCCTCGGGCCGGCTGGCCAGCCGCTGGTCGGATGCGCTGGCGCGCACCGCCACCATCCGCCTGTCCGCGCCGCCCGAACAACTTGACCTGCAAACCAAGGCCGTGCTGGCGCTTTTGTCCACCACGCCGGGCGTCGAATCCTCGCGCGCGCTGAGCGATGAGGAAAACCGCAAACTGCTGGAACCCTGGTTCGGTCCCGACCTGCCCATCGCCGACCTGCCCCTGCCCCGGCTGATCGAGATCGTCGAGGGCGATCCGGGATATGATGGCGAGGGCCTGCGCCAGCGCCTTGCCGCCGAGGCGCCCGGCGCGATGCTGGACGACCATACCCGCTGGCGCCGCCCCTTGGCCGAAGCGGCGGGGCGGCTGCGGCTTCTGGGTCTTTTGTCGATCGTGCTGATCGGCACCACCATGGCCGCGATGATCACGTTGGCCGCGAATGCCTCGTTGGCGGCCAATGCCCAGGTGATCAAGGTGCTGCGGCTGGTCGGGGCGCGCGACAGCTATATCGCCCGCGCCTTCGTGCGCCGCTTTACCCTGCGCGCATTGGGTGGGGCGGCTGCAGGGGCACTTGCGGGGATTTTCGGCGTCCTCCTCCTGCCCAGTGCGGATGCCGCCGGGGGCTTTCTGACCGGCCTCGGCTTCCAGGGCGCGGGTTGGCTCTGGCCCTTTGTCCTACCCCCTCTGGCGGGCGCCGTTGCCTTTGCCGCCACCCGCCGCGCCGCGCTGCGCAAATTGCAGGAGCTGACCTGACATGATTGCGATCCGCTGGGTGCTGTCCCTGATCTTCATCGTCCAGATGTATCTGGCGATGGCCGTGATCGCGGTGATCTTCGCGCCCTGGGCGCTGTTTTCGCGGCGCGGGGCCTCGGTCGCCTGCCATGCCTATTGCGCCTGGGTCCTGATGACCCTGCGGCTTCTGTGCGGCTTGCGTGTCGACCTGCGCGGCACACCACCCCAGGGCGAGGTGATGATCGCGGCCAAGCATCAGAGCTTTCTCGACATCATCGCGATCTTCCACGCCGTTCCCCACGGCAAGTTCATCATGAAACGCGAGCTGATCTTCACGCCCTTCCTGGGGCAATATGCGCTGAAGATCGGCTGCATCCCGGTCGATCGGGGCAAGCGCGGTGCGGCCATCGTGAAGATGAAGGAAGATGTGGCGCGTGGCGCCGCCTGGCCGGGCCAGTTGATCATCTATCCGCAAGGCACCCGCGTGCCGCCGGGCGAAAAGCGGCCCTACAAGCAGGGCACCGGGGTTCTGTATGAACAGCTTGGCCAGCCCTGCGTGCCGGTGGGCACGAATGTCGGGCTGTTCTGGCCCAAGCGCGGCATCCTGCGCCATCCCGGCACCGCCGTGGTCGAGTTCCTGCCGGAAATCCCGCCCGGCCTGCCGATGGGCGAATTCATGAAACGGATGGAAACCGCGGTCGAGACCAGCTCGACCCGGCTGATGGAAGAGGCCGGCCACAGGAGATAGGGCGATGGGCAGCCAGAAGCAGACGGTAGACCACCTGATCGACACTCTGGCGCCGCTTGCGCTTTCTGCCCGCAAGATGTTCGGCGAATGGGCGCTGTATCTGGATGGAGTGGTCGTGGCGCTGGTCTGCGATGACATGCTGTGGATCAAGCCGACGCCAGGCACCGAGGCCGATCTTGAGGTCTGCCCCCCGGGAGATCCCTTTCCCGGCGCGAAACGCTATCGCAACGCCGATGCGCTGCTGGACGAACCCGAGCAGGCCATCGACATCCTGCGCCGCATTTCCCGCGAGCGCCCGCCCCCCAAACCGAAAAAGCGGAAAAGCTGATGGATTTCCTGACCACGCTGGACGAGTTGCACGCGCATTACGGCACGCCGGGCGAGGCGGCCCAGGTCAAGGTCACGCCTGTCCTGACCGCGGCCTATCGCGCCCATATCGAACGGGCGCGGTTCTGCGTTCTATCGACCGTCGGCCCGGAAGGCACCGATGGCAGCCCGCGCGGTGATGAGGGGCCGTTAGTGACGGTGCTGGACGCCCGAACCCTGGCCCTGCCCGACTGGAAGGGCAATGAGCGGATCGATTCCCTGCGCAACATCCTGCGGGACGGGCGGGTCAGCCTGATGTTCCTGATCCCCGGATCGAACACCGCGATGCGGGTGAATGGCCGCGCCCGCATCACAGCCGATCCGGGCCTGCGCCGCCGGTTCGAGCGCGCGGGCAAACTGCCCCGGACGGTCATCGTGATCGCGGTGGAAGAGGTCTATTCCCAATGCGCCCGCGCCCTGATCCGCTCGGCTCTTTGGACGGGGGGCGACCAGTCGGCAGGTCTGCCCAGCGTGGGCGACATGCTGCGCGAGATCACGGAAGGCCGCATCGACGGCGCCGCCTATGACGCGGCCTGGCCCGCCCGCGCCGCAGGGACGATGTGGTGATCCGCGCCGCCCTTCTGGTCCTTGCCCTCGCCCTGCCCGCCCGCGCCGAGGAGGCGGGGCGGGACGAGGACTTTGCGCTGGCGCTGATCTTTGACCATTGCCTCGCCTTCGTGCGCGACGGGACAACGCCTTTCACGGGCATTGCCGCCCCCGCCCCCAGGGATGCCGCGCTGGCGGCGCTTGCTCCCTGGTTTCCGGCAAGCTCCCATGCGATGCGCCTGAACGACTGGGCCTATCTTGGCTTCTGGGGCACCGAGGGCGGCAAGCGGTTCTGCGCCTTGATCGAGGCTGATCAGGACGCCCCGGACGGAATGCGCACTGGCCCCGATTTCACGGATCGCGTGACCGCCCGCGCGCAGGCTGAGGGCTTGGCCAACGAGATGGTGCACGAGGCCTATTCCCGCCGCGACGGGCGCTGGATCGAGCCGCGCTTTGCCGAGGACCCGCAGAAGGGGATCGTTCTGTCGGTCTCGGTCGGCCCGTTGGGCAGCGAAACCGAACATGTCCTGGCGCTTGGTGCAAGCGGTCCGGTGTTGCTGGCTAACTGATCGGCCTTAACTGAGCGGACAGTCCGTCACATCCAGATCGATGGCCAGTCGCGCCTCGGGGCCATAGGTCATGCCCGAGACATTGATGTAAAGCGCGCCTTTGTCGGTGAAGATGTCGGCATTCTTCACCGGCAGCGTTGTGAAGGCTTCGTCCAGCCGATAGCCGGCGAAAAGGGCGCATTCCGTCTCGAAGCGCAGCACATAGCCATTGAAACCCGCCGTGTAGAACTGGCCCTGACCGGCGACAATGGGATAGGTGATCTCCACCCGCTGCGGGGCGATCTCGACCTCGACCGGCACCACATCCAGCCCGCCGGTCAGGCCCTCGGGGCCAAGGCCGAACTCCACGCCCTCGCCCACGGTCACGGTCTTGCCGCGCGCCTGAAGGTAGGGCTGGGCCGGATCGTCCCAGGTCATCACGGTAAAGGTTACAAGCCGCCCCTCCAGCGTGCCCGCCGCCGCCGGGGCAGCGATCAGCAGGGCCGCAAGGGCGGCACGGATCACGCCGCCAGGCCCTTCGACCCCATGTCGAGGAATTTCTGCCGCCGGTCACGGATCAGCGCCTCGGGCTTTTTCGAGCCCAGTTCCTTGAGCATGGTCTCGATCGCCTTGCCCACCGCCGCCACCGCATCCTGCGGGGCGCGTTGCGCGCCGCCCACCGGCTCGGCCACGATCCGGTCGATCAGGCCCAGCTTCTGCAGATCCTGCGCGGTCAGGCGCAGCGCCTCGGCCGCTTCGCGCATTTTCTCGGCATCTTTCCACAGGATCGAAGCGCAGCCCTCGGGCGAGATCACCGAGTAAACCGAATGCTCCAGCATGGCGATGCGGTTCGCGGTGGCAAAGGCCACCGCCCCGCCCGAGCCGCCCTCGCCGATCACCACCGAGATCAACGGCACGCCCAGCGACAGGCATTTCTCGGTCGACCGCGCAATGGCCTCGGCCTGACCGCGCTCTTCCGCGCCCTTGCCGGGATAGGCGCCGGGCGTGTCGATCAGGGTGATGACCGGCAGGCGGAACCTGTCCGCCAGATCCATCAGGCGGATCGCCTTGCGATAACCCTCGGGCCGCGCCATGCCGAAATTGTGCTGGATACGCGTCTTGGTGTCATGACCCTTTTCATGGCCGATCACCACGACAGGTTTGTCGTTGAAGCGCGCGAGGCCGCCCATGACAGCATGGTCATCGGCAAAGGCGCGGTCGCCGGCCAGCGGCGTGAATTCGGTGAACAGCCCCTCGACATAATCCTTGCAATGCGGCCGGTCGGGGTGGCGCGCCACCTGACATTTCTGCCAGGGGCTCAGGTTCTTGTAGAGGTCGCGCAGCGCAGCTTCGGCCTTGCGGTCCAGCTGTTCGGCCTCGCGCGTGACATCCATGCCGGTGTCGGTGCGGGCCAGCGCGCGCAGCTCTTCGGCCTTGCCTTCGATCTCGGCCAGGGGCTTTTCGAATTCGAGGTAGTTCATCGGGTCGCCCCTTCTGCGGATCGGCTTCTATATGGCCGGGCGGGGGGCAAGATGCAACTCGCCACACAGGACTCAGGCGCCGCTCCCGCGCCAAGGGCATCAAGCACCCGACAAGTCACTGGCGAAAGCCGACCCGAAAACAGCAACGCCCCGCAGCCTGGGCTACGGGGCGCGCGTCCTCCCGATATGCCGTGCGGGGCCTCCTCTCCCCATGTGTCACGGCCGGGTACATTCGCAGATCGCCTGAAATACAGGCTTCCCTTGCGTCAAACCTGACCAATCGACAAGCAGCTTGTCAACGATTCCCGTCACGCATTTGTCATTCTCCGCCGATGATCTCGGCCTGACGCACGATCACTTCGGCCTGACGCATCGAGGCAATGTCGATCAGACGACCCTTGTAGGTCGCGGCGCCCTGCCCGGCGGCTTTGGCCGCCTCCATCGCCGCCAGAATCTCGCGGGCCTCGGCCACAGCGGTTTCCGAAGGCGTGAAGACCTCGTTCGCCAGCGCCACCTGCTTGGGGTGAATCGCCCATTTGCCAACCATGCCCAGCGTGGCCGAGCGAAGCGCCTGCGCCTTGAAGCCTTCGTCATCCGAAAAATCGCCGAATGGCCCGTCGACCGGCAGTACGCCATGCGTCCGGCAGGCCGCGACGATGGCCGCCTGCGCCCAGTGCCAGGGATCGGTCCAGTATTTCTGGCCCTCGCGATGCATGTAGTAGTTCTCCTGCGTCCCGCCGATCCCGGTCGTCTGCATCCCCATCGAGGCCGCGAAATCCGCCGCCCCCAGGCTCATCGCCTGAAGCCGGGGGGACGAGGCCGCTATTTCCTCGACATGGGCGATGCCCGCCGCCGTCTCAATGATCACTTCCAGCGCGATGGGCTTTTGCCGTCCGGTGGCACGTTCAACCGCCGTCACCAGCGCATCGACCGCATAAACATCGGCAGCGCAGCCGACCTTGGGGATCATTATCTGGTCGATGCGAGGCCCGGCCTGTTCCAGCACCTCGACCACGTCGCGATACCAATAGGGCGTGTCCAGCCCGTTGATCCGCACTGACAAATGCTTTTTGCCCCAGTCGATCTCATTGATCGCCTGGATGATATTGGCCCGCGCCTGCGGCTTGTCGCCCGGAGCCACCGAATCTTCCAGGTCCAGGTTGATCACATCCGCAGCGCTTGCCGCCATCTTTTCGAACAAGGCCGGGCGAGAGCCCGGGCCGAACAGCTGGCAGCGGTTGGGGCGGGCGGGGGCGGCGGGCTGGATGCGGAAGCTCATCTGGACCTCTCGGCAAGGATATTTCACGACTCTTCGCCGCAGAGTTAGATTATTGCGCGCCGCAGCGCAACATCCCTTTGCAGTCGCAGCATGACCCGCGGCTTCCAGAAGGCCCGGCGCCCTGCTACCAATTCCCGCATGATCACTGCCATCTCCGAAACCTTTCCCCTCCGCAATCCCTTCACCATTTCCCGTGGGTCCAAGACCGAAGCCCGGGTCGTGACCTGCACGATATCCCGCGCCGGCCATCGCGGCTGGGGCGAGGGCTTGCCCTATCCGCGCTATGGCGCAACGGTCGAGGACACTGTCGCCGCGATCCTGTCGCTGCCCGAAGGCATCACGCGGAAGGCGCTGCAAAAGGCCCTGCCGCCAGGCGCGGCGCGTAATGCTGTCGATTGCGCGCTGTGGGATCTCGAGGCCAAGGCTTCGGGCCACCCGGTCTGGCAATTGGCCGGACTGGCCCGCCCGCAGCCGGTGGAAATCGCCTTCACCCTGTCGCTGGACACGCCCGAAAAGATGCGCGCGGCAGCCGCGTGCAACGCCCATCGTGCCGTGCTGAAGGTCAAGCTTGGGACGCCGGAAGACATGGCCCGGATCGAGGCCGTGCGTCAGGGCGCGCCGCAAGTGCGGCTGATCGTCGATGCCAATGAAGGTTGGACGCCCGAGATCTATACCGACCTCGCGCCGCATCTGCTCCGCCTTGGCGTCGAGATGGTGGAACAGCCCCTGCCCCAGGGCGCCGACGAGATGTTGTCCGAAATCGCCCGCCCGCTGCCGGTCTGCGCCGATGAAAGCGCGCATGACGCGGCCTCGCTGCCCGGCCTTCTGGGGCGTTATGACGTGGTGAACCTGAAACTCGACAAGACCGGCGGGCTGACCGAGGCCCTGCGCGCCCGCGACGAAGCGCGGCGGCTGGGCCTGAAACTGATGGTCGGCTGCATGATCTCGACAAGTCTCGCCATGGCACCGGCGGTGCTTGTGGCGCAGGGGGCGGCGTGGTCGGACCTTGACGGTCCGGCCGATATGGCCGAAGACCGCAACCCTGCGGTGGTTTATGACGACCGCCATATCCATCCAGCCAGCCCGCAGCTTTGGGGATGATCCATGCGCACCGTCTATCTGAACGGCGACTATCTGCCTGAAACCGAGGCCAAGGTCTCGATCTTCGACCGGGGCTTCGTGATGGCCGACGGGGTCTATGAAGTGACTTCGGTGCTGGGCGGCAAGCTCATCGACTTTGGCGGCCACCTGACGCGGCTGCAGCGCAGCCTTGATGCGCTGGAAATGAAAAACCCGCTTTCAGCCGAGGAATGGCTTGAGGTTCATCGCCAACTCGTCGCGCGCAATGCGGTGGAAGAGGGGATGGTCTATCTGCAGGTCACGCGTGGCAATCCGGGCGACCGCGATTTTGCCTATCCGGCCGATGACGTGGCGCCGACGGTGGTGCTGTTCACCCAGGCCAAGAGCGGGCTGGCCGACAACCCCGTCGCCAAGACCGGCATCAAGATCATCACCGTGCCCGACATCCGCTGGGGACGCCGCGACATCAAGACGGTGCAGCTGCTGTACCCGTCGATGGGCAAGATGATGGCCAAGAAGGCGGGTGTCGACGATGCCTGGCTGGTCGAGGATGGCTTTGTCACCGAAGGCACTTCGAACAACGCCTATATCGTCAAGGGCAACAAGATCATCACCCGCGCCCTGTCCTCGGACATTCTCCACGGCATCACCCGCGCCGCGGTGCTGCGCTTCGCCCGCGAGGCGCAGATGGAAGTCGAAGAGCGCAATTTCACCGTGGATGAGGCGAAGGCGGCCGATGAGGCCTTCATCACCTCGGCCTCGGCCTTCGTGATGCCGGTGGTGGAAATCGACGGCGCGGCGCTGGGCAATGGCAAGCCCGGCCCCCTCACCGCACGACTGCGCGAGATCTATCTCGACGAGATGCGCAAGGCGGCTGTCTAAAGCGGCATGCGCGCGCCCTTCGGCCTTGCCGGATTTCGCCGCGGCGCCCGTGTCGGGCTGGCGCTGGGGGCGGCGATCTTCATCTATGGGCTCGCCTTCGGCCTGGTCGCGGCGCAGGCGGGCCTGAGCTGGGGCTGGGCCCTGGCGTTGAGCGTCACGGTCTTTTCCGGTTCGGCCCAGCTTGCCGCCCTTTCCCTGATCCAGGCGGGCGAGGCAACACTCTTGACGCTGGCGGCGACGGTCCTGGTGATGAATGCCCGCTACCTGCTGTTCGGGGCCACGATCCAGCCCTGGCTGTCGCAAGCGGGGCCGTTGCGGGGAATCTCAAGCCTTCTTCTGATCGGCGACGCCAATTGGATCGCGACGATGCGGGCAGCCGAAAAGGGCGAGGAGGACCGCGCCTTCCTGATCGGCACCGGCGTACCGCTGGTGGGGGCCTGGCTGGGCGGCACATTGGTGGGTGTCTTGTTCGGGGCGGTGCTGCCCGATCCGCGCGCCCTCGGTGCCGACCTGATGCTGCCCGCCTTTGCCGCGGCGATGATGGCGGTGATGATCCGGTCGAAAGCGGCGCTCGTGCCGGTGGCGGTGGGGGCGCTGGCCGCGCTGGCGGTGGGCAAGCTGGCCGGGTCGGGCTGGGGGATCGTGGCGGCGGGGCTTGCGGGCGGGGCGGTCGCGGCGCTGACCGCGCGACCGGGGGGGCTGCGCTGATGCCTTCGATGACCGCGATGCTTCTGGTGATGGCGGCGGCGGCGCTGTTCTGCCGGATGGCAGGCTATCTCGCCATGCGTTTCCTGCCGCCCTCGGCCCGCCTAGACGCGGCGCTCAAGGCGACCCCGCTGGCGGTGATGGCGGGGATCACCGCGCAGGCGCTGGCGGCGGGCGGGATGGTCGAGGCGCTGGCCCTGGGCGCGGCGGTCGGCCTGTCGCTTCTGACCCGCAACGACGTGGGCGCGGCCATCGCGGGCGTCGCGGTGGCGGCGGGGCTGCGCTGGCTGGGGCTGTGATGTCCCACGCCGGGACAAATGCCCGCCTGAATGGTTTCAAGGACTTGACCCTGCCGAATTAACCCGGGGTTAACCTTTTGCCGCGTCCCCGACATTCTGCGCGAAGGCGGTCTTGAAGGCCGCCTGCTTGGCGGCGTCGGCCTCGGTCTGATTCTGGGCCACCCAATCCGCATAGGGCATGCCATAGACGATCTCGCGCGCCTCGTCCTTCGACAAGCCGATCCCGCGTTCGGCCGCTGCTTCCTGATACCAGCGCGACAGGCAGTTGCGGCAGAAGCCGGCCAGGTTCATCAGGTCGATATTCTGCACCTCGGGCCGCTTTTGCAGCAAATGATGCATCAGCGCACGGAAGGCCGCAGCCTCCAGTTCCACCTGCGTCGCGGGGTCGATTTCCCTGGTCATTCCAGATCCTCCAGAACCTCGGTCAGAATCGGCGCCAGCCGCGCGGCCCAAGCCTCTTGCGCGGCCTCATCGCCGATCAGATCATTCCTGACCTCGATGAGGGTATTCAACCGCCCCGGTTCAAGGGCATGGCGGTCAATCGCATCGCCGGGAAGATGGCCGGAATAGGGTTCGTTGTCGCCGATGCACAGATCCGCCTCGGCCATCAGCCGCACCACAAGCGGGCGCGAGAGCCGCGCGTCGAGATGGGAATAGAGCACGCCGACATGCCAGGGCCGGGGTTGGCGACCGTTCAGGCAACGGGTGAAGGAATGGATCGCCAGCACCACGGTATCCGGGCGTCGGGCGGCCAGCGTCTCGTAAGCGTCGTGATAGGGGCGATAGAGCCGGTCCAGCCTTTCGCCGATGCCGGCGCAATCGATGCGGCGGTTGGCCGGGATGATCGAGCCATCATAAAGCCGCATCACCAGCGTCGGATCATCCTCGCCCCGGTTGGGGTCGATCACCAGGCGCGAGAAGGTGGACAGGATGACCGGGCTGTCGAGCGACCGCCCCAGAGCGCGGGCGACACCCGCGGCGCCCGGATCCCAGGCGATGTGGCGGGCCATATCGGCAGCGGGAAGTCCAAGATCGCCGCCCGCCACCCAGGGCGGCACCGCGTTCGAGGCGTGGTCGCAGGTCACCAGCCACCGGCCAGGCCGCGCCGCACCCTCGATCAGGAAAGCCGTGTCATCACCTTGCATTGCAGGCCCGGAGTTAGCGCATCGGCCGGGCGGCGTCCATGGCCGCAGGCGACCGCTTGGGCCAAATCCGTGTCATCTGCCAAAAAACCGGGCAGGGCCGTGGCGGGCCCAGACGGCCCGGTTCTGTCGCAGAAGTTTGTCAATGTGGCAGTTGCCTGCCCAATGGCTTTGCGCCATAAGGCAGGCGGCCCACCGCGAACACGAAATCTTAGAAGGAGGATGGCCTATGCGCCGCCACCGCAACGTGAAGATCGTGGCCACTCTGGGCCCCTCATCCAGCGACTATGACATGATCCGGGCGCTGTTCATCGCCGGGGCCGACGTGTTCCGCCTGAACATGTCGCATGGCACCCATGATGACATCCGCGCCCGCCACAGCATCATCCGCAAGGTCGAGGAAGACCTTGGCCGTCCGATCGGCATTCTGGCCGATCTTCAGGGGCCCAAGCTGCGCGTGGGCAGCTTTGCCGCCGGCGCGCATGACCTTGAGGATGGTGACAGCTTCCGGCTGGATCTGAGCCCCGTCGAAGGGGACAGCAGCCGTGTGCAGCTGCCGCATCCCGAGATTTTCGCGGCTCTCGAGGTCGGCTCGACGCTTCTGGTCAATGACGGCAAGATCCGCCTTCGGGTCGAGGCCTGCGGCGCCGATTTCGCCGATTGCACCGTGATCGTGGGCGGCACGATTTCCAACCGCAAGGGCGTGAACGTGCCCGATGTGGTGCTGCCGGTGAAGGCGCTGTCGGCCAAGGACCGCAAGGATCTTGAATTCGCCTGCGAGATGGGGGTCGACTGGCTGGCCCTGTCCTTCGTGCAGCGCCCCGAGGATGTGATCGAGGCCCGCGCCCTGGCCAATGGCCGTGCCGCGATCCTGTCGAAGATCGAGAAACCCGCCGCCGTGAAGGCCTATGACGAGATCCTCAAGGTCTCGGACGGGATCATGGTGGCGCGGGGCGATCTGGGCGTGGAACTGCCGGTCCATTCGGTGCCGCCGATCCAGAAACGGCTGGTGCGCAAGGCGCGGGCGGCGGCCAAGCCGGTGATCGTGGCGACGCAGATGCTGGAATCGATGATCGAGAACCCGATGCCGACCCGGGCCGAAGTGTCCGACGTGGCGACGGCGATCTATGAGGGCGCCGATGCGGTGATGCTTTCGGCGGAATCGGCGGCGGGCAAGTTCCCGGTCGAGGCCGTGACCACGATGGACAATGTGGCCAAGTCGGTCGAGAGCGACCCGACCTATATTCAGGTCATCGACGCCAGTCGCGTGGTCAAGCGCGAGACCGTGGCCGACGGCATCGTCGCCGCCGCGCGCGAGATCGCCGAGGCGACCGACATCAAGGCCATCGTCTGCTTCAGCCAGTCGGGCACCACGATGAGCCTGGTGGCGCGCGAGCGGCCGCATGTCGCGATCCTGGGCCTGACGCCGCTGGTGGAAACCGCGCGGCGGATGGCGCTGACCTGGGGCGTGCATTGCGTGATCGTGCCCGAGCAGGAGCGCTTCAAGGGCGCGGTGCTGTCGGCCATCCGCGCCGCGCGCACGGATGGTTTCGCCGAAGAGACCGACCATATCGTGGTGACCGCGGGCGTGCCCTTCAACGTGCAGGGGACGACCAACATCCTTCGCGTGGCGCCCTGCAATGAAAAGTTGATTTCCCGCGTCGACCCCGGTTAACGTCTGCTCAGCCAACCCCTTGCGGTTCCGGGTGCGCCATGGACACTGACCTGCTTCTGACGATCGGGATCATCCTTGCCATCCTCACCCTGCCCTCGCTTCTGTCCGCCTGGACCGAGGGCAGGCCACCCAGGCTGGGGGCGATCATGCTGCTGGCCGCGGCGGTGCTGGTGACAACGGCGCTGCTGAAGAAACCCGGCGGTTATGCGTTCGCGGATATCCCGCGGGTGATGATGTCGGTCGCGGGCCGCTATACGCATTAGGGCAGGCGCGCCAGACAGCCACCGACGCGAATCCACTTGCACCTTCGCCATGCGCCCCCTATAGGGCGGGCTTCGGAAAGACCCGCGCGCTGGGCGATCAGTGGCATGCCTTGGCGCGCGATGAACACTGGAGAGTGAAATGCCCAAGATGAAGACCAAATCCGCTGCGAAGAAGCGGTTCTCCTTCACGGCCAATGGCCATGTGAAGGCCGGCGTGGCCGGCAAGCGCCACGGCATGATCAAGCGCACGACGAAATTCACGCGCCAGGCGACGGGCACCATGCTGCTCGACGACTCGGACGCGAAGATCGTCAAGAAATACATGCCGTATAACCGCTAAGGAGAGCCAGAGATGTCCCGCGTCAAATCCGGCAAGGTTACCCACGCCCGCCACCGCAAGGTGATTGCCAAGGCGTCCGGCTACTATGCCGCCCGCTCGACCAACTTCCGCACCGCGACCCAGGCCGTCGACAAGGCCCAGCAATACGCGACCCGCGACCGCAAGGCCAAGAAGGGCCAATTCCGTGCCCTGTGGATCCAGCGCATCAACGCTGCCGTCCGCCTGTTCGACCCGGCCTTCACCTATTCGCGCCTGATCAACGGCCTGGCGAAAGCCGGGATCGAAGTGGACCGCAAGGTTCTGGCCGATCTGGCGGTGCATGAGCCCGAAGCGTTCAACGCCATCGCCGGCAAGGCCCGCGACGCGCTGGCCGCCTGAGCCAGACCGAATTTTCGGCAAGCTTCGGAAACCTCGGACCGCAAGGTTCGGGGTTTTTCCTTTCTGGCGCGGCTGCACCGTTGACCGGCGCCGCGATCGGTCGCCAATATAGCGCATGAAAGCCGCCCTCGTTCCCGCCGTTCTTGCGCTGACCGCCCTGCCCGCCTTGGCGCAGGGCAATCTGACGCTGGGCTTTTACGTCGATGTCAGCGTCGGCTGCGCCAATGCCTCGAACGCCACACTGGGGCTTTTGCACAAGACCGGCCTGAACAGCGCGCGCACGGATTGCGCCTTTACCGGCTTCACCGCGACCGGGCACAACATCTATCACTATACCGAGCGCTGCACCGACATCACCTCGGGCGAGGCCTATGACAATGAAGGCGATATCGAGCTTTTGGCCGAAGATCGCTTTCGTCTTTTCGGCGAGGGTTGGGAGGTCACAATGGCCTATTGCCCGCAGAACGCGCTGCCCGATCCCTGGAACAGCAACGACATCTCGGACCTGCTGGACTGAGACGCAGAAGCCGGGATATCGCGCGCCGCGCGAAACGGATCTCCGAGATCAATATTTAAGATTGCCCGCCGGAAACTCCTCGTGACACGGTTCCGGGCATGGGCCGCCAGGCCCCGGAAACCTTGCGACAAAGGAGTTCTGGCGTGACTGCGATCATCGATTTCCTGAACACCGTCTTCTGGGGCTATGTGCTTATCTACGGCCTTCTGGCCGTGGGCGTCTTCTTTACCCTGCGGCTGAAGTTCCAGCAGATCCTGCATTTCGGCGAAATGGTGCGCTCCGTCACCAGCGCGCCTGCCACCGACCGGCAGGGGATTTCGCCGTTTCAGGCCCTGTGCACCAGCCTTGCCTCGCGCGTGAGCACCGGAAATATCGCCGGGGTCGCGGTGGCCCTGGTGTTGGGGGGCCGGGCGCGATCTTCTGGATGTGGGTCGTGGCCTTCCTGGGCATGGCGACGGCCTATGCGGAATCCACCCTCGCGCAGCTATACAAGGTCAAGGATGACAGCGATTCCAGCGCCGTCTATCGTGGTGGCCCGGCCTTCCACATCGCGCGCGGGCTTGGCCTGCCCTGGCTGGGCGCGGTTTTCTCGTTTTGCCTGATCCTGTCCTTCGGGCTGGTCTTCAACGCGGTGCAGGCCAATTCCATCGCCGATGCCATGGTTGGCGCCTTCGGGATTCCAAAACTGGCCACGGGGCTGGGCCTGGCCGTGCTGACCGGCGTGGTCATCTTTGGCGGCATCCGCCAGATCGCCACTGTGGCCGAATATGTGGTGCCCTTCATGGCGGGCGTCTATCTTTTGATGGCGATCATCGTCGTCGTGCTGAACATCACTGAAGTTCCGACCATGCTCTGGAACATCGTCGCGAATGCCTTTGGTCTGGCCGAAGCGACGGGCGGCGTGGCAGGCGGGATCACCGCCGCCATGCTTAATGGCGTCAAGCGCGGCCTGTTCTCGAACGAGGCCGGCATGGGCTCGGCCCCGAACATCGCCGCCGCCGCCACGCCCAATCCGCATCATCCTTCGTCGCAGGGTTTCGTGCAGGCGCTGGGCGTATTCATCGACACTATCCTGATCTGCACCTGCACCGCGATGATGATCCTTCTGTCGGGCGTCTATGTGCCGGGAGGCGAGGTTACGGGCACGCAGCTGACCCAGGCCGCGCTGGCCGATCATGTCGGAAGCTTCGGGCCCTGGTTCGTGGCGGTGGCGATCTTCTTCTTCGCCTTCACTTCGATCATCGGCAATTACGCCTATTCGGAAATGGCCATGGCCTTCCTGGGCGTGGGCAGCCGCACCGGCCTGATGGTGCTGCGGTTTGCGGTGATCGCGATGGTGATCTGGGGCGCCTTGCAGGCGGTTTCCACGGTCTTCAATCTGGCCGATGCCTCGATGGGGCTGATGGCGACGATCAACCTGATCGCCATCGTCGCGCTGTCGGGCACGGTGGTCGCGCTGACCCGGAACTATTTCGACCAGCGCAAGGCGGGCGAGCAGCCGGTCTTCCACCTGGGCGAGCATCCGGGAATCGCGCGCGGCGTCGATCCCGAGATCTGGCGCTGATTTCCGCCTGTCCCGGGGCGTCGACGGAACCGTCCCGTCGCCCCGGGCGTTCTTCCGGCAACGATATTCCCTTTGCCGGAGAACATGACATGGCCGCGACATCCGCCACCCGCATCGATATTTCCCGCCCCAACCGTCAAAAGGTCGAGACGCTGCTGAACCAGATGCTCGCCGACCTGACCGATATGGCGCTGCGCACCAAGCATGCGCATTGGAATGTGACGGGGCCGCATTTCATTGCGCTGCACGAACATTTCGACGGGCTCTATGACGTGTTGCAGGGCCATGTCGATGCCGTGGCCGAACGCGCCGCCGCCCTGGGCGGGTTCGTTCCGGGCCGCCTGTCGGATGCCGCCAAGGCCACGCGCCTGCCCGAATTTCCGCAATCCGCCCGCGAAGGCATGGCCGTGGTGAAGGCATTGGCCGAAGCGCTGGCCATCGTGTCCAACGCCGCGCGCGAGGGGATCGAGACCGCCGAGGAAGAGAAGGACATGGTGACCTCGGACCTGTTGACCGGCGTGTCGGGCGATCTCGACAAGCAGCTGTACTTCCTGGAATCGCATCTGCGCTGAAGCCGCCGTTTCGCCCGATGCGAGAGGCGCAGGGCGCGGGGCTGGTCCTTGCCTCCGCCCTGCGCCGCCTTTCCGCGAGGGGCACGCCATTCGCGAAACTTATGTTTCCAAGCCGGGAACAGGCCCGGAACGGGCCGCAATCCCGCCCGAATTGTCGATGAAACCGGAACAATCATCCAGCTTTCCGGTATCGTCATGATCCACAGCTCGTTTCCCGCCCCCGCTGCCCTGGTCGCGCTGCCCGAGGGATTGACCGCCTTCCTGATCGCCCAAGGGCCGGCGATGTGGCACGAATTCGCACTTGGTCTGGATTTCCGGGCGTCCGGCGTGACGATCGACCTTCTCCTTGCGGCCGACCGCATCTGCGCCCGGCCGGAATGCGACCGCGCGACCGCAGCGCTGATCCTGGCCCGCGCGGTGTCGGCGGGTCTCCATCGCGGCGTTGTGCCGCCGGGCTTCGATGCCTATGCGGCGCGGGATTTCACCTTCGGTCTGGCCAAGGCGCTGCGCGAGGGCCGCTATGCCGCCGCCCGCTTTGCCCTGCCGCCGCAGGACGACCGCCGCCTTGCCCTTCTGGCCGGGTCACGCGGCCCGCTGGCTCTGCCCCCGCCGGCGCTGGGTCAGGCGCCCCATGACCCGCCCTATGGCTTTGCCGGGCTGCGCCCCCATCTGCGCAGCGCCCTGGGCCGGTGCGCGGCCTGAACGCCCGCGCTCTTGCAATCGCGCCCCCGCCCCGGTAACCCCGGGACGCATCGGCAAGAGGCGCGGCGATGGATCTGGGCGACATTCGGAACAAGTATATCGAAGCCGTGGCAAAAGCCTCGGGCGAGGCGGCACTGGAAGACGTGCGCGTCGCGGCCCTGGGCAAGAAGGGCGAGATTTCCGCCCTGATGGCGACGCTGGGCAAGATGGACCCGGAAGAGCGCAAGGCCACCGGCGCCCGGCTGAACGTGCTGAAGGACGAGATCGACGCCGCGCTGCGCGCCCGCAAGACCGCCTTGGCGGATGCCGCGCTGGACGAGCGGCTGAAATCGGAATGGCTGGATGTGACACTGCCGGGCCGCCCGCGCCGCCAGGGCACGATCCATCCGATTTCGCAGGTCTGGGACGAGCTGACCGCGATCTTCGCCGATATGGGCTTCTCGGTCGCCGAAGGCCCGCAGGTCGAAAGCGACTGGTACAATTTCGACGCGCTGAACATTCCGCCGGAACATCCCGCCCGGCAGGAGCATGACACGTTCTTCATGGCGCGGGCCGAGGGTGACAACCGCCCGCCGCATGTGTTGCGCACCCATACGTCGCCGGTGCAGATCCGGTCCTTGCAGGCCAATGGCGCGCCGATCCGCATCATCGCGCCGGGCCGCGTCTACCGGATGGACATGGACCAGACCCATACGCCGATGTTCCATCAGGTCGAGGGTCTGGCGATCGACCGCGACATCTCGATGGCGAATCTGAAATGGTGCCTTGAGGAATTCTGCCGGTCCTTCTTCGAGGTCGACCGCGTCGAGCTGCGCTTCCGCGCCTCGCATTTCCCCTTCACGGAACCTTCGGCCGAAGTGGATATCCGCTATTCCAACGTGGGTGGGCAGCTGCGCATCGGCGAAGGCGACAAGTGGATGGAGATCCTCGGTTCGGGCATGGTGCATCCGAAGGTGCTGGCCGCGGCCGGCGTGGACCCCGAGCAATGGCAGGGCTTTGCCTTCGGCATGGGCATCGACCGCATCGCCATGCTGAAATACGGCATCCCCGATCTGCGCGCCTTCTTCGAGGCCGATCTGCGCTGGCTGCGCCATTACGGCTTCAGCGCGCTGGACGTGCCGGGCCTGCCGGGCGGGCTGTCGCGGTGAGCGGCCTGCCAGCCAAGGTCAACCTGTCCGAGAAGCTGGCCCTGTTCTCCGAACACTGGTCGCCGAAGATCGTGGCCGAGTTCAACGGGCATGACATCTTCGTCGTCAAGGTGAAGGGCGAATTCGTCTGGCATTCACATGCCGAGACCGACGATTTCTTCCTGTGCCTGTCGGGGCAGGTGACGATCCAGCTGCGCGAGGGCGATGTCCTCCTGAATCCCGGCGAGTTGTTCGTGGTGCCCAAGGGTGTCGAGCATTGCCCGATGGCGGCGGAAGAGGCCTGCCTGCTGCTGATCGAGCCGGAAGGCACGCCGAACACCGGCAATGAAGCCACGGCCACGGCCAAGATTCGGATCTAGAACCCTTCCCAGCCGGGGCGGGCTGCGGCCTGGGTGATCCAGTCCTTCAGTTGGGCCAGATCGGCGATACCCATCTCGGGAATGTCCAGATAGCGGGTATTGGGGTCTTTCGAGGGGCCGGGCGGCGGGGGCGACAGATGCGCGCCATTCAGGAAGGTCAGCCGCAGGAAGCGGGTGAAGCAATGCAACGAAAGGACCCAGCCCCTGCCGCTGACCCCGTAGAAGGGCGAGTTCCAGCGCACAGCCCTTTGCACACCCGGCACAAGCTCTGATACCAGCTCATCTACCCTTCTGGCGTGATCTCCGCGCCAATCGGGGGCCGCGTCAAGCCAGGCCTTGACGGGTCCCGGCCCGTCGCCCTTGGCGATCTGCGGATTGCCGCCTGACAGAAGTTTCACCTCGGTCATTTGCCCTCCCAAGGGCGTGATCACCCCATCTGCGCCAGATACCGTGCCGCAGCCTGCCCGGCCCAGCGCCCGGTGGCAAGGCAACCGGTCAACAGATAGCCCCCGGTCGGCGCTTCCCAGTCGAGCATTTCTCCCGCGGCGAAGATGCCGGGCAGCGCGCGCAATTCCATAGTTTCGGTCAGGCTGGCCGCCGCGATGCCCCCCGCGACCGAGATCGCCTCGTCCAGCGGGCGGGGGCCTTGCAGCGGGATGTGCAGGTGCTTGAGCGCGGCGAAGGGGGTGCTGCGGGCGAATTCCATCACCAGCGCGACAGCGGCGGCGCCAAGGCCCAGCTTGCGCAGGCGGTTCGCCGTGCTTTCCCCCGGCTTCATCCGCGCCAGGCGCGTGGTGATTGCCTCGTCGTTCAGATCGGGCAGAAGGTCGATCTCAAGCCGCCCGCCATCGCGCAGCGCGCGCGAAACGGCATAGATGCCGCCGCCTTCCAACCCCCGCGCTGAAATCACGAATTCGCCGCGCTGCGCGTCGAGCGGCCTGTCCGAGCCGACGTCCAGAACCCGTAGCAATCCGCCCTTCACCGGCTGGCCGAACTGCCGCGCCATCTGCGGCGACCAGTCGATGCGAAAGCCCATATTGGCGGGCTGCCAAGGCGCGATCTGCACGCCCTTCGCCGTCAACCAAGGCACCCAGGCCCCGTCGCTGCCCAGCCGCGCCCAGCTTGCGCCACCCAGCGCCAGCACCGTTGTCCGCGGCGCCAGCAGCCGCGCACCCTCGGGCGTCTCGAAGCGCAGCGCTGTGCCCTCGAACCCCGCCCAGCGCCAGCGGCTGCGCAGCTCCACCCCCAGGCCCGACAGCCGCGCCAGCCAGGCCCGCAGCAGGGGCGAGCCCTTCATCGCCTTGGGGAAGACGCGGCCGGAGGAGCCGGTGAAAACCTCTTGCCCCAGGCCCCGCGCCCAATCCTGCACGGCATCGGGGCCAAAGGCGCGCAGGGCTGGCAGCAGAAAGGGCGCGCGATAGACGGCTTCGAAGCAGGCCTGGTCCTCGGCCTTGGTCAAGTTCAGGCCGGACTTGCCCGCCATCAGGAATTTCCGCGCCGGGCTGGGCTTGCCCTCGGCCACCAGCACCGCATGGCCCGCCTGCGCCAGAACCTCGGCCGCCATCAGCCCGGCCGGCCCGGCCCCGATCACCAGCGCCTCGGGCATGGCTGTCACGCCGGGGCCGGCGCGGCGGGACGCAGATGGACCACGCGCTGCGGATAGGGCATCTCGATCTCGGCCACCTTGAGCGCGTTCCAGATCGCAAAAAGGACCGGCGAGCCATAGCGGTTCTTGCCGTCGTCAATGCCGTTCACCCAGAATTCCACGGCAAAATCCACGCTTGATTCGCCGAAGCCGCGCAATTCGCAATCGGGCCCGTCCGGCGCTTTCAGGACAAAGGGCAATGCGGCCACCGCCGCCTCGATGATCCCTGGCACAAGGTTGATATCGGTCTCGTAGCTGACGGAGAAAGCCGCCTCATAGCGGTTGGCGCTGCCCTGGTCGGAGTAGTTGACGACGCGCGAGGTGATGAAATCCTCGTTCGGGACGACAATCCACTTGCCGTCGAAGGTTTCCAGGATGCAGGCCCGAGCGGTCATCTTGACGATCGTGCCCTTCTCGCCGCCATCCAGTTCGACGTAATCGCCCACCGTGGTCTGGCCCTCGAGCAAAAGGATGATGCCCGAGACGAAATTCGCCGCGATCTGCTGCAAGCCCAGACCGATTCCCACGCCCAGCGCGCCGCCCAGAACGGCGACGGCGGTCAGGTCGATGCCCAGGATCGACATCAAGAGCAGGAAGGCCGCGCCGAAAATCGCGATTTCCGCCGCTTTGACCGCGAGTTCACGCGTGGCAGGGCGCAGCTCCTGCTGGGCCTTGATGTAATCGGCCGATTGCCGGTTCGACCAAGCGCCCAGCCAGAAGAGAAGCGAACCCGCAATGGCGCCGCGGATCAGGGTCAGCAGCGAGAAACGGATATTGCCAAGCACGACCTCGGCCGCCGCCAGCCGTTCCATCGCGGGGTCCAGCAGGCCGAGCGCGTATAGGGCGGCGGCAGGGACCAGGACATAGCGGCCAAGCAGCCGCAGGAAGGCGTCGGTCACGACGTCGCGCACCAGCGTGCGGGCGGCCAGGAAGAGGAAGACCCGCTTGCCGAAGGCGATGACCTCGCCCGAGCCGAAGGTCGCGCGGGTCAGGCTCTCGCCGAGCGCGGTCAACCCATAGGCCAGAAGCGGCAGCAAAAGCGGCAGGAAGCGCAGGAGGAAGCGGCGCAGGTCGGGAAGAAGGCCCTCGCTCGCCGCCTTCGGAGTGATGATCGTGACAAGCCGGGGTTGAAGCCGTCGCGCGATCAGCCGCGCCACCAGATAGGCGGCGGCGAGCAGCGCGAATTGCGACCAGGCAGCCGGCGAGCGCAACCAGCCTTCGGCAATCGCCAGCCCCTGCTCCAGCCAAGACAGCACACGCCCGGCAAATTCGGAATGCCCGTCCATCATACACCTGCACCACTGTTCCTCTGGCACTCTCGTGCCAAGGAACCGCCGCGCGCACAAGGGCGCAGGACCGCGGAAGCCTAGCCCAGCATGGCGCGGATCGCCGCGACATGGGCGGGGTCGGCCGCCAGCGCATCTGCCGCCAGCGCCCGGGCCGCCGCGAGCGCCTCGCCCGGCGGGACCAACCGGTCGACCAGCCCCCAGGCCAGCGCCTCGGCGGCGGCAATGCGCGCGCCGCCCATCAGGATCATCTTGGCGCGGGCCGGGCCGATCAGCGCCTTCAGCCGCGCGGGATCGGCCGGTTGCGGGCGGTAGCCCAGCCGCATGACCGGGTAGAAGAAATTCGCGCCGTCCACCGCGATGCGGCAATCGCAGGCCAGGGCAATGCCGAAGGCGCCGCCCGCCAGGGTGCCGTTCAGCGCGGCGATGGACAGGCCCGGAAAGGCGGCCACGGCGTTGGACGCGATGTCCCAGACCGGATCGGTGGCCAGGCCGGCCTTGGCGGCCTCAAGATCGGCGCCGGCGGAAAAGACCTTGCCGCTGCCGGTCAGGATCAGGACCTTGGCCCCCGCCGCCCAGGCCCCCGCCGCCGCATCGGCCACGGACTGCAACATCTCGCGCGTCAGCGCATTGGCCTTGTCAGGCCGATCCAGCCGGATCACCCGCGCCCGCGCCCCTGCCGCGCCCTCATCCTCGACGCTGATCATGCTGCCCCTCCATCTGCCCGGCCCTTCCGCCAATACCCCGCCCGGACCCAGGGCGAAAGCCCATGCAAAAGGGCAGGTTCTGCCCCCTTGACGCCCTCGTCGCCAAGGGGAACCATGCGGCGCAGATTTCACCCGAAAGGCTTCATTATGAAACACCGTCATCTCTTCGGCGCTTCGTTCCTTGCGATTTCCCTCTCTGCCCCCGCCGCCTTCGCCCTGACCCCTGACGAGGTCTGGGCCAATTGGCAGGCCATGTCGGCCACCACCGGGGCGACGATCACCGCGGCCAGCACCGTCACGAATGGCCCCACGCTTGAAGTCAGCGGCATCAGCGTCGCCTTCAAGGCGCCGATGGACGAGGGCGGCTATACCGCCACGGTCGACAAGATGACCTTCACCGACAAGGGCGATGGCACGGTCGAGGTGAAGGCTTCGGATGCGGTGCCCTTCGTGCTGACCATCGTGCCGGAGCCGGGCAAGGCCCCGGTCGAGGTCGGCATGACGATCAGCCAGCCGGGCATGTCGATCATCGCTTCGGGCACGGCGGCCGAAACCACCTATGATTTCAGCGCGCCGACCTTTGCCTTCGAAGTGACAAGCCTCAAGGTGCCGGATGAACCGACTCCGTCGGATTTCAAGGCCAAGGGCACGGGCACCAATATGGTCGGCCATTACGTCGTCGCCACCGCAGACGGCAAGACCAGCGTGACAAGCACGGCGACGATCGAGGGCGTGAGCTACGAGATCAGCGGCAGCGATCCGCAGGGTGCGGGCAATGTGGCGATCACCGGCTCGGTCGCCGATCTCAAGGCGGACAGCAACACCGTGATGCTGGGCAGCGAGGCGATGAAGGACATCAGCGCCGCGCTCAAGGCCGGGTTCATGATGAAATCTGCGCTGTCGACGGGCAAGATCGACTTCAACCTGTCGGGCAGCGATCCGCAGGGGCCGGTCAGCGTGAAAGCCAGCTTCGCCGGCAGCAATTTCGGCCTGCAGCTTGACAAGGACCGGGTCGATTACGGGTTCGGCTTGATTGGCGCTGCGATTGACGCCTCGGTGCCCGACTTGCCGATGCCGGTCAAGGCGGGCTGGGGTGAGACCAGCATGCATCTGGCGCTGCCCATCGCCCAGACGACCGATCCGCAGGATTATGCCGCCACCGTCAAGCTGGTGGATGTGACGGTGGACGAGGCGATCTGGTCGATGTTCGATCCGGGTGCGGCGCTGAAACATGATCCGGTCACGCTGATCCTTGACCTTGCCGGTGGCATGGCCTGGACGGTGGATATTCTTGAGCCGGGCGCGCTGGAAAGCTCGAACATGCCGGCGCAGCTGTTCTCGCTGGATCTCAAAGAGGTGCTGGCCAAGGCCGTCGGCACCGAGATCGGCGCAACGGGCGGGCTGACCTTCGACAACAGCGACCTGTTCACCTTCGGCGGGATTCCGGCGCCGACCGGCAAGATCACCGTCACGATGAAGGGCGTCAACGCACTGATCGACGCGCTGGTCAGCATGGGTCTGGTGCCGGAAGATCAGGTCATGGGCGCGCGGATGATGCTGGCCATGTTCGCCAAGCCCGGCGCTGGCCCCGATGAGCTGATCTCGGAGATCGAGTTCAAGGACAAGGCAATTCTCGTGAACGGTCAGCCGATGCCGATGTAACCGCCGCGCGGTGATACAAACGGGGGGCGCGGCGATCCGCAAGGCTGGCCGCGCCCCCGATCTTTTGATCTGTATAGTCCCCAGACAAGCGAGGCATCCCATGCGTCTTGTCCCTGCCCTGCCCCTTTGCGCGCTTTTGTGGGCCGCCACGCCGGTCGCGGCCGAAATCACCGCGCCCGAGCTTTACGCAGCCCTGGATGGGCTGGCGCGCGCCGCCGAGGGCACGCTGTCGGCGCGGGAACAGGCCAGCCCGGGAAAGCTGGTGCTTCACGAGCTGACCTTCACCCATCGCGACGGAACCCGCGTCGTCTTCGGCCCGGTCAGGCTGACGGAAACCCCGGACCGTGCGGTGGTCGTCACCCTGCCCGAACGCTTCGACCTGACCGTGCTGCCCGCCCCGCAGCTTGCGCCCGGCGCGGTCAAGCAGATCGTTCTGACCATCGCCATGCCGGGCTTCCAGGCCCGCATCCGCAGCCTTGCCCCCAAGGATACGGGGATCGAGGTCGAGGCCGCCTCCGTCTCGGTCACACTGGACAGGGTGGAGCCTGCGCTTCCCGCGGGTCAGAGCCTGAGCTTCGCCCTTGCCGCCGCCGATCTGGCATTGGTCTGGGATCAGGCACCGCGCGGCGGGATGGAGCGGCTTGCCGCCCGCGCCGATCTGGGCACGGTCCATGCCGATCTGTCCTATCTGTTTCTTGACCCCGCAAAGGGCCGGTCGCGCGGCGAGATCGCCTTTGATCTGGCCGGGCTGACCGCCGGGGTGGACGTCGCCCTGCCGCCCGAGTTGATCGGGCCCAGCTCGACCGTAGGCCGCGACGCGGCAGAGTTCCTGCATGTGCTGGGTCTTGGCACCAATGTTGACCTCTCGGCCGCAACCCGGGCCTTCGCGCTGACGGGATCGGTCGAGGAACCGTCAGGCGCGCCGGACGGCGGGCCGATCCGATTCGAGGCGCAGGCCGAAAGCTCGGACGCGCGCCTTGGCATCGATGCCCAGGCGATCGACTACGCCTCTTCGCTGGGCAAGGGCCGGCTCAGGATCAGCGGCAAGATCCCCGATCAGCCGCTGGATGATGTTGGCCTGTCCTGGGATGGCTATCGCAGCAGCCTGCGCATGGGTCTGGGTACGATGGTCGATCCGCAGCCCTGGAGCCTGGGCCTGGACCTGCTGGGCGTGTCACTGTCGGACCAGCTCTGGGGGCTGGCCGATCCGAAATCCGCCCTGCCGCATGATCCAGCGACGCTGATCGTGAACCTGTCGGGCCAGTATGCCGCCGACCGCAAGGCCCTGGCACCGGGCGGTTGGCAGACGGGAGAGGATATGCCGCTCTCGGCGCTGTCGATCGCGCTGGACAAGGTGCTCTTGTCGGCCCTGGGGGTCGAAATCACCGCCGATGGCGCGCTTGATCTGGATTTTTCGGCCGTGAAAACCCCTGCCGATCCGCCCGAACCCGTCGGCAGCGTATCGATGCTGACCAAAGGGGCCAACGCTTTGCTTGAGCGGCTGTCGGCCTCGGGCCTTCTCGGCGCGGATGAGCTGCAAAGCCTGCGCTTCGGCCTGTTGTTCATCGGCCGCGCCGGAGCCGCGCCCGACACGCTGGAAACGACGATGGAGTTCGGCAAGGGCGGCAGCTTCAGCCTGAACGGCCAGAGCATAAAATAGCGCCGCGCCTTGCACAGGGCCCGGGGCAGGGCTACCTCTGACCGGCAGACCCCGGAAGGAAGATGATGACCGACACCGCCCTGCCCGCCCTTGCCCAGGCCCTGATGCAGGCCGCCCTGAAAGCCGGGGCCGAAGCCGCCGATGCCATGGCGGTCGCGGGCACGTCGCTGTCGATCGACATCCGGCAGGGCAAGCTGGAACAGGCCGAGCGCGCCGAGGGCACCGATCTGGGCCTGCGCGTGCTGATCGGCGGACGCCAGGCCTGCGTTTCGGCCTCGGACACATCGCCGGCCACGCTGGCGGCGCTGGCGGAACGGGCCGTCGCCATGGCGCGCGAGGCCCCGGAAGACCCCAGCGCCGGGCTGGCCGATCCGGCGCAGCTGGCGCAGAGCTGGGATATGGCGGCGCTGGAACTTGAAGATGGCGGCCCCGATCCGGCAGCAGGCGCGCTGGAAGCGGCGGCGCGGGCGCTGGAAGCGGCGGCCCTGTCGGCGCAGGGCATCACCCAGGCCGAGGCTTCGGCCGCCTTTTCGCGCCGGGCCATCGCCATCGCCCAGTCGAACGGGTTTTCCGGCAGCTACGGGCGCACGTCGCATTCCCGCTCGGTCACCGCCTTTTGCGGCAGCGGCACGGCGATGGAGCGGGATTACGCGGGCGAGGCGCGTATCTTCGCCGCCGACCTGCCGGGGCTTGAGGACATCGGCCAGCGTGCGGCGACACGGGCGCTGGAGCGGCTGGGTGCGGTCAAGCCGCCGACCGGAACCTACGCGGTTCTATATGACGAAAGGGTCGCGGCCTCGCTGATCGGCCATCTTCTGGGTGCGATCAACGGCGCCGCCATCGCGCGCGGCGCGTCCTGGGCGCGCGATCTGATGGACAGGCCGGTGCTGTCCGACGGGCTGTCTCTGGTCGAAGATCCGCTGCGGCTGCGCAGTTCCGCCTCGCGCCCATTCGATGCGGAGGGCCTGCCTACGCAGGCCAAGGCGCTGGTGCAGGACGGACGCCTGGCAAGCTGGGTTCTGGACCTTGCCACCGCGCGGCGGCTGGGGCTGCGCTCGACGGCGAATGCGGCGCGCGGGCCGTCGGCCCCGCCCTCGCCCGGGATCACCAATGTCGAACTGACGCAAGGCACCGCCAGCCGCGAGGACCTGATCGCGCAGATGGGGACGGGGCTTCTGGTCACTTCGATGATCGGATCGACGATCAGCGCCACGACAGGGGATTATTCGCGCGGGGCCTCAGGGTTCTGGGTCCAGGACGGCCGGATCAGCCACCCGGTCAATGAGTGCACCATCGCGGGGAACCTGCGCGACATGCTGCGCCGGATCGTGCCCGCCAATGACGCGCGCCCCCATTTGGCGATGCGCGTGCCCAGCCTGCTGATCGACGGGATGACCCTTGCCGGGGCCTGATCCTTCACCCGAGAAAGAACTGACGCTGCTGGTGCAAGCGGCGGAAGCCGCGGGCAAGATCGCGCTTGGCTTCTGGCGGCGCGACCCCAAGGCCTGGGACAAGGCGGATGCCAGCCCGGTTTCCGAGGCCGATCTGGCGGTGGACGCGGCCATGCGCGTGCTGCTGGCGGCGGAACGGCCAGACTATGGCTGGCTGTCCGAGGAAAGCCCGGACGGGGCCGCGGAACAGGCGGCGCGGGCGGCGGCGCGGCGCGTGTTCATCCTTGACCCGATCGACGGCACACGCGCCTTTCTGGCCGGGGAAGAGGCCTTTGCCGTTTCGCTGGCGCTGGTCGAAGGCGGGCGCGTGCTGGCGGGCGTAGTGCATCTTCCTGCGATGGGACGCACCTACAGCGCCACTGCCCAGGGTCCGGCCCGGCGCGACGGGGCGGTGCTGGCGGTTTCGGATCGATCAGAACTTGCGGGTGCCGATGTGCTGGCAACCCGACCGACCATGGCACCCGAGCTTTGGCCGAAGGGGGTACCCGAGGTGAAGCGCAGCTTCCGCGCCTCGCTGGCCTGGCGGCTGTGCCTGGTGGCCGAGGGGCGCTTCGATGCGATGATTACGCTGCGCGGGGCGCGGGAATGGGACATCGCGGCAGGGGCGCTGATCGCTGAACGGGCGGGGGCCGTGCTGAGCGACCGGCACGGCGAGACAATCGCGTTCAACGCGCCGATCCCCGAGGCCGATGGCACGATCTGCGCACCGCCCGCGTTGCACAGGCAGATCCTGGCGGCCCTGCTGCCGTAACAGAAAAGGCCCCGCGCCAGGGGCGAGGGGCCTTTTCCGTCTTTCGCTCACATCACGTCAGCCGCGCGGCTTTTTCGGCGGGGTGAAGCGCTTGGAGGTGTCCTTGGCATCGCCGGCCGGGCGGGGCGGCTTGCCCGCGGGCTTGGCCCCATAGGATTTCGCGCCATAGGGCTTGTCACCCTGCGACTTCGATCCCCAGCTTTTGCCGCCTTCCGGCCGTGCCCCGGCGGGCTTGCCGTCACGCGGGGTGTAGGGACGGCCCTCGCCACGCACGGCCGTGCCTTCGGCAGCGTGGCTCTTATAGCCCGTTGCGCGGCTTTGGCCTTCCTTGCCGCCATGCGACTTGAACCCGGCGGAACGATAGGCGGGCTTGCCGCTTTCTCCTTCGGCGCGCGGAGTGCGCGGCTTATATTCCCCGTCGCCTCGCGGCGCGCGTGGTTTGTATTCGCCTTCGGCACGCGGCTTGTAGCCACCTTCCGCGCGAGGCTTGTAGCCGCCTTCGCGCGGGGCGGCGTCTTCGGCCTTGCGCCAGGGCTTCTTCGGCGCATCGCCTGCCTCGCGTTCGGCCCAGGGCTTGCGCGGGGCGTCTTCGCGGGCGGCATAGGGTTTGCGCGCCTCGCGTTCGGACGGGCGCGGCCAGGCCTTGCGGGCCGGGGCCTCATCGGGCTCACCGCCCTCATCCTCGACGATGCGCGCGGGCTTGGGCTTGTAAGGGGCCTTCTCCCGCCGCTCGGGCGCGCGGCCTTCCGAGGCGGCCCCCATGCGAGGGCTGCGCGGCTCATAGCTGCGCTGCGGGCGGCTCATATCCGGTTCGCCATCCAGCTTTTCCATGCTGAGGCCCGGCTCGATCTCCAGCCCGGCGCCAAAGCGCCCGGCCTGGTTTTCGGCGATCTGCACGAAGGTTTCGTCCTGCTGCACGCGGATGGCACCGATGCCGTCCTTGGTGATGCCGCCGGCATCACAGATCTTCGGCAAAAGCCAGCGCGCCTCGGCGCGGCCGGTATGGCCCACGGTCAGGCGGAACCAGACCGCCGGGCCAAAGGCGCCGCGTTCGCGCGGCGGCTGCGGCGCGGCGGGGGGAAGCGCATCCGACAGAACTTCGGGCGCGCTGCGGCCCGAGCGCCAAAGCCGCACGAAAGCCGCAGAAACCGCTTCGGCGCCCCAGCGCTCCAAGAGCGCCCCGGCCATCTCGGCCTCATCGCCTGCGCCTTCGGCCAGCATCGGATGTTCCATCAGCCGCTCATCCTCGCGCGCCTGAACATCATCGGCGCCGGGGGGCGAACCCCAGGCCGCCTCGACCTTGGCGCCTTGCAGGATGCGCTGCGCCTTGCGGTATTCGGCCGGCGGCACGATCAGGACCGAGGTGCCCTTCCGCCCCGCACGGCCCGTCCGGCCCGAGCGGTGCAGCAGGGTTTCCGAATTGGTCGGAAGATCGGCATGGATCACCAGTTCCAGACCCGGCAGGTCGATGCCGCGCGCGGCGACATCGGTCGCGATGCAGACGCGGGCGCGACCATCGCGCAGCGCCTGAAGCGCGTGCATCCGTTCCGACTGGGTCAGCTCGCCCGACAGGGCGACGGCCTGGAAGCCGCGGTTGATCATGCGGGCGAAGAGGTGGTTCACATTGGCCCGCGTCTTGGCGAAGACGATGGCGGTCTGCGCCTCGTGAAAGCGCAGCACGTTGAAAATCGCGTGTTCCTTGTCGCGCGCCTGCACCGAAAGCGCCTGATAGGCGATGTCGGCATGCTGGCGCGCCTCGCCCTGCACCACAAGACGCAGCGCATCGCGCTGGAAAGTGCGGGCGAGCTTTTCGATTTCCTTGGGCACGGTGGCGCTGAACATCAGCGTGCGGCGGGTTTCCGGGGCCGAGCCAAGGATGAATTCCAGATCTTCGGCAAAGCCCAGATCCAGCATCTCATCCGCCTCGTCCAGAACCACGGCGCGGGCCTCGGTCAGGTCAAGCGAGCCGCGCTCGATATGGTCGCGCAGACGGCCCGGCGTGCCGACAACGATATGCGCGCCGCGATCCAGCGCCCGGCGTTCGGTGCGATAGTCCATGCCGCCGACGCAGGATGCCAACTGCACCCCGGCAGGGCCATAAAGCCATTCGAATTCGGCCTTGACCTGCAAGGCCAGCTCGCGCGTCGGCGCGACGACCAGGGCGATGGGCTTTTCAGCCGGGAGAAGCCGGTCCACGCCGCCCAGAACCTCGGGCGAGATCGCAAGGCCAAAGGCCACCGTCTTGCCCGAGCCGGTCTGCGCCGAGACCAGAAGGTCGCGGCCTGCCGTGTCTTCCTTGATCACTGCCTCCTGCACGGGGGTCAGTGTCGCATAGCCCTTGTCCGCCAAAGCCGCTTGCAGCGGCCCGGCCAATGCCAGATCGTTCATCATTTTCCTGTCCGGGGCGCGCGCGACCAGATCGGCCGCCCCTGCGATAAAGCCAAAATCAGGCCTCATCGCCCCCAACGCGCCCCTCCCATACGGGCGCGATCCTGGGAATCCTCAGGCCATCCGCAGGCCCCTACACGGTTCTGCAGCCGCTGTACAGGCCATGCGTCGCGACGGACCTGCGGCTGACGCAGGGTTCAATCTGCGATCAGCGGCACAGAATTCCGTGACCTGTTGGCGATTTGTGCGCAAATGCGCAGAATTACGTTGACCTGAGGGGGTGGTATGGCCCATGCCCAGAGGATCACCCGGAGGGATAGCGGCCAGCCGGCGGACCCGGCCTTCGATTGCCACCCGCTCCTCGTCCCGCGCGCAGTGAAGCGCCCTGTCCGGCCCGAAAAGGCAAAGGCAACGCCCTTTGCAACGCCTTGCTGCATCACGGCCCGAGTTCTCCGCCGCCTGGTGCGGTGATGATCGCCTCGTGGCCTTCCCAAATGGAAAGGGTCCCTCATGGGCTACAACGTCGCCAAACCCCCGTTCAACCTTGCCGAATTCCTGAGCCAGAAGGCGACGCGCCGCGTCACCAAGCGCAGATTCCCCGCCAATATCCGTCTTGGGTCGCAGGCGGTGGCAGAGGCGGATGCAACGGAATACCCTGAGAACGACCAGCCGCCCGCCGCGCCGAAAGAGTGATCATAGGCGCAGCTTCTGTTCCGCTCTCAACGGGGCCGGGCTGCGCATCACCGGGCAGATGCGGTCTTCCGGATTGTGCCCGCGACAGGTAGCGCCCGTGCCTGACAGGGCAATCAAGCTGGACGTGGAGTTCCGGGCGGCGCGGGCCTATCATGGACCCATCATGCCCGCCCTTTGCCGCGACTGCCTGACCCGTTTCGAGACCGGCACCCGCTGCCCGGCCTGCCGGTCGCCGCGCGTGCTGGCCCATGCGGCGCTGGACAGCCTGTCCATCGCGCATATGGATTGCGACGCCTTCTATGCCAGCGTCGAAAAACGCGACAACCCGGCCCTGCGCGATCTGCCCGTGATCGTCGGCGGCGGCACGCGCGGGGTGGTCTCGACCTGCTGCTATCTGGCGCGGATCAAGGGCGTGCGCTCAGCCATGCCGATGTTCCAGGCGCTGAAACTGTGCCCCGAGGCGACGGTGGTGAAGCCGCGCATGGCGGCTTATGTCGAGGCGAGCCGCGCCATCCGCGCCATGATGGAGGCGCTGACGCCCGCCATCGAACCCCTGTCGCTGGACGAGGCCTTTCTCGACCTGACCGGAACGGACCGCCTGCATGGCGCGCCACCCGCCGTGGTTCTGGCGCGGCTGGTCAGGCGCATGGAGGACGAGCTGGGCCTGACCGGCAGCATCGGCCTGTCGCATAACAAGTTCCTGGCCAAGATCGCCAGCGACCTGGACAAGCCACGCGGATTTTCGGTGATTGGCCGCGCCGAGACCCAGGCTTTCCTGGCGAAAAAGCCGGTGCGGATCATCTGGGGCGTCGGCACAGCGACGCAAGCCGCGCTGGAGGCTGCGGGCATCCGCACCATTGCCGATCTGCTGCGCTGGGACCGCGCCGATCTGGTGGCCCGCTTCGGCAGCATGGGCGACAGGCTTCACGCCCTGGCACGCGGCGAGGACCGTCGCCGCGTGATGCGCGACGAAATGCCCAAGTCGATCTCGAAGGAAACGACCTTTTTCGAGGACACCTCGGACCCCGACCTGCTGGACGGCCATCTGTGGCGGCTGTCGGAACAGGTGTCGGACCGGGCCAAGGCCAAGGATCTGTCAGGCCGGGTCGTGGTGCTGAAGCTCAAGCGCGGCGATTTCCAGCTGATCAGCCGCCGCCACGCGCTGACAGGGCCAACGCAACTGGCCGACCGCATCTACCGCGCCGCCCGCGCGCTGTTCGACCAGGCGGGTGCGAAGGGGCCGTTCCGCCTGATCGGCGTGGGCATCGCCGAACTGACGCGCGGGGCCGATGCGGATGCGACCGCCGATCTCTTGGACCCCGATGCCCGCAAGCGCGAAGGCGCGGAACGCGCCACCGACGCGATCCGCGCCCGGTTCGGCCAGGACGCGATCATCAAGGGCCGCGCCCTGCGCTAGCCGTCGATAAAGGCCCGCACGGCCGCGGTATAGTCTTCCGGCGCCTGCAGCATGGCGAAATGGCTGGCATCCGGCAGGATCACCAGCGTCGCGCCCGGGATCAGCGCCGCCATCTTCTCGGTATGCGCGCGCAGGATTGCCTCGTCATGGTCACCCGCGACGATGGCCGTGGGCACGGTGATCGCGGCCACCTGCGCATCGGTCCAGTTGGGTTGGCTGGCCCACATGCCGGAAATCTGGGTGACGAAGGCATCGAACTGATCGGGCGTGGGCGAGAGCCGGGCGTAATCCTCAGACATCCAGCCGATATAGCTGCCAAAGACCTCATTGGTGGCAACCGCCGGGTCCACCCCGTCCGTGGTGATATTAGCGGCCTGCGCGAACAGATGGTCCAGCCGCTCAGGGTGGGTCATCGCGATGTCCAGCCCGATGATCCCGCCATCGGACCAGCCCACCAAATCGACCTTGTCGATCTTGAGATAATCCAGCAGCGCCAGATAATCCTCGGCCATCAGGTCATAGCCGAACGGTGCCTCGGTCCGGGTCGAGCGGCCATGGCCCCGGCTGTCGGCCACGATCACCAGATGGTCCTTCATCAGATCGGCCACCTGATTGGCCCAGATATCGGCATTGCCCAAACCGCCATGGATCAGCAGCACCGGGTCGCCCGCGCCATAGGTGGCGTAATACATTTCAATCCCGTTCACCGGCGCCAGGCCCGAGGCCACGGCCTGCGGCATGGCGGGCGGATGGGGGATCGACATCCAGCGATCCTCGGCAAGGGCGGGACCGGCAAGAAGAACAAGGAGCGAGACAGCACAGGCACGCATCGAGACCTCCTGGTTTTGGATGCGGCAAGGCTGCTGCCGCGCGCGGCGGGCTGTCAAGCGGCGCGCGTTCTATTCCGCCGCCAGCGCCGCGTCGCGGCGCATCAGCCCGGTGATCTCGCCCACCACACCCGCCATCAGCGCTCGGAAGGCGTCGAAATCGGCGCGCGGCTCGATCCTCGCCTCGTCCATGTAAAGCGAACGGTCGATCTCGACCTGGATCACGCTCATCCCGCGCGAGGGGCGGCCATAGGCCTGGGTGATATGGGCGCCGGCGAAAGGCGCGTTGCGCACGGTGCGCAGGCCCGCCGCCGAAAACGCCGCCTCGACCGCCTCGATCAGATCGCGCCGCGCCGAAGCCCCGAAACGGTCGCCCAGCACCACTTCGGGCCGGGGCTGGCCCGGCCTCGCATGGGCGTCGATCGCCTCATGCGGCATGGAATGGCAGTCGATCAGCAGCACTTCGCCAAAGGTGGCGCGCGTCTCTTCGACCAAGCCACGCAGCGCTTCGTGATAGGGATGCCAGCAGCGGCGGATACGGTCTTCCGCCTCGGCCAGAGGCAGCTTGCCGCTGTAGATCGCCCGCCCCCCGGCGACGACGCGGGGAATCACGCCCAGGCCCGACGACACGCGCGGATTATGCGGCACCCGCATCACCCCCTCGATCACACCGGGGTCCAGTTCATCCGCCGCGCGGTTGAGGTCGATATAGGCGCGCGGCACAAGCGCCGACAGAAGCGGCGCCCCCATGCCCGGGGCCATGTCGTAAAGCCGCTCGACGAAAGCATCTTCCGACGATCTGATCGCGCGGGCATCCAGCGCCGAACGCGACAGGAACTCCGCCGGATAGTCCCGCCCGGAATGGGGCGAGGAAAACACCGCCGCCACGGTCTGCCGGGCGGGCCGCGCCAATATATAGGTCTCGGTCCGGGCGGTCTGGGACAAGGGCACCTCGGGCGAATGGGGCAGATCGGGGATCGGCAGAACCAGGTGACAGGGCGATGACGGATCGGCGTCGGAAAGATATAAGCCTATTCGCAGACAAGCCGAAACCCCTTGCGGCCCCCTGCGACTCTGAGTATAGACCCGCCCACGCCGACGCGGCTTGTTCCGCGTCCTTTTCTTTTGAGAAGGATGCCGGGGGCGAATCGCGACGGACAGGGGGGCGGTTAGCTCAGCGGTAGAGCACTACGTTGACATCGTAGTGGCCACTGGTTCGATCCCAGTACCGCCCACCATTCCACCGCTTTCGGGGCCAGCCCCGGGGCATGATGCAATCTGGCGCGTGATGCGCCGCGAACAGGAAAGGGGACCACCATGAAGGTTGCGAACTCGCTCCGCTCGCTGAAGACGCGTCACCGCGATTGCCAGGTCGTGCGCCGCAAAGGCCGGGTCTACGTGATCAACAAGACGCAAAAGCGCTTCAAGGCCCGCCAGGGTTGAGTTGCTTTCAGCAAGCCGGATCATAGGGCCGCCCAAGGGAAACCGGGGCGGCCTTTTCCATTCCTGCACAAGGCCTTTGCCATGCACCCGAACCCCGCCTTCCGCCAGACGCCCGCGGCCAACAGCCTGGCCTTCGCCCGGACGCGCAGCTTTGGCCTTCTGATGCTGAATGGCGAGGCGGGGCCGCTGGTCGCGCATGTGCCCTTCCTTCTTGATGCCGAGGGGGCGGTGGCCGAACTGCACCTGTCACGCGGCAATCCGATCTGCCGGGCGGCGCTGCCAGCGCCCGCGGTGATCGCGGTCTCCGGCCCGGACGCCTATATCTCGCCCGACTGGTATGGCCCGCATGAGCAGGTGCCCGATCAGGTGCCGACCTGGAACTATGTCGCCGTGCATCTGCGCGGTGTGCTGGAGCCGCTGCCGCCCGAGGCGCTGCGGCCCCATGTCGACGCCCTGTCGGCCGAGCATGAGGGCCGGATCGCGGGCAAGCAGCCCTGGACCAGCGCCAAGATGACCGATGGCGCGATCGAGCGCCTGATGCGAATGATCCTGCCCTTCCGCTTCCGGGTCGAGGCGGTGGACGGCACCTGGAAGCTGAACCAGAACAAGGAGGTCGCGATGCGCGCGGGCGTGGTGCGGGCGCTGGCGACCGGGAATGGTGGGGCGCGGGGCATCGCGACGCTGATGCGCGAAGGCCTTGAGGGGTCGGGAAACCCTTAAGGAAAGGTGAACAAAAAACGACAAGCCTTTGATTTCACGTCTCTTCGCCCCCTGTCCCTGCGTGAGACATCCATGCCGGGCGCGGCAGGCGATTTACAGCCGCCAATGCGCGTCCTAGCATCCTCTCCGGCTTTGTCCCTTCGGAGGTCGCCATGCCCCTGCCCCTTGCGCCGCTTGTTCCCATCGCCCTGCGTCTGGGCGCCGTTGCCGCCGTGGGCCTTGCTGCCAAGATATGGGTCGCGCGGCGCAGCCATCCGGGCCGCACCGACCAGCGCGCCGAGGATGCGCTGGACGATCTGGGCGAGGGCCTGTCGCTTCATCGCCCGGCCGACCGCGCCGAGACCCGCCAGACCAATGCGGGCGCCCGCCTGCGCCGGGTGATCCGCTTTCGCGGTAAGGCCTATGAACTCGACGCGGGCCTTCTGGCGCGCTTTCGCCTGAAGGACGTTACGGAATGAAGCTGTTTTCTTCGGCCACCTCGCCCTTCGTGCGCAAGGTGACGACCCTGATCCATGAGGTCGGGCTGACCGGCATCGACTTCCTGCCCGTTGGCGGCACGCCGGTCGATCCCGGCACGATGCCCGTGGACCAGAACCCGCTGGGCAAGATCCCCTGCCTGCTGCCCGATGACGGGCCGGCGCTATATGACAGCCGGGTGATCTGCCGCTATCTCGATTCGCTGGCCGGGGCCGGGCTTTACCCCGCCGCGCCGCGCCTGTGGGATACGCTGGTGGTCGAGGCGACCGCAGACGGGATCATGGAGGCCGCAGTTCTCATGGTCTATGAGACGCGCGTCCGCCCGGAGGATCGCCGCCACCAAGCTTGGGTCGAGGGGCAATGGGCCAAGGTCGCCCGCGCGCTTGACGCGCTGGAAAGCCGCTGGATTGACCATCTGGCCGGTCCGCTGGACATGGGCCAGATCGCGGTCGGCTGCGCGCTTGGCTATCTGGATTTCCGGCATGAGGCGCGGGGCTGGCGGGCAGGGCATCCTAAGCTGACGGCCTGGGAACAGGGCTTCGCGGCCCGGACCGCGATGCAGGCCACTGCGCCGGTCGCATAGGTCTGCGAGAAAACGCGCAGGCTTTCCCTTTCGGACGAGCCGTCGCTGCAGCGCCGCCAGGATGGCAGAGACGAGAATCGCCATGCTGTCAGGCGGGTGCTCCGATTGCCGCCCCTGCCGCGCGAACGCCACACCGCACCCTCGGGCCGCCGTTCTGCCCCGGTCCGGGCAGGCTGGCGCCGCTTGAAGCTGTTGTCGTCAGGGCACCCCGAAGGATTGGCAGGGCCAAGGACGCGGCCAGCACCAATGGCACAGGACCCTTGGCGTGATCCACCGCCCAGGCAGGCTGAAAGACTTCCCGGCGCCCAAGTGCCCTGGCAGAGGTCACGAAACCTCCGTCGGGCCTTTCCAAGGTGCGCTTCGGTGGCCAAGCTGCTTCAGTCGCGTAAGAGCCTTGCCCTGCGCGCGTTTGTCCGCTGGACTGGCGCGCGGGGCTTGTCTAAAAGCGCCTCGTGCTGGGCCGGCGGGAAACCGCCAGTGCCCCCAAGTCAATTTGGCCGCCGTGCCGGTGGCCAGGCCAGGGAGAGGAACTCGTGTCCCACGCTGAAAACCCCGCAGGCACCCGCCGCGATTTCCTGTATTACGCCACGGCCGGGGCCGGCGCGGTTGCCACGGGCGCCGCTGTCTGGCCGCTGGTCAACCAAATGAACCCCTCGGCCGATACGCGCGCCCTGGCCTCGATCTATGTCGATGTGTCGGGCGTTCAAGTCGGCACGCAGCTTACGGTGAAATGGCGCGGCAAGCCGGTCTTCATCCGCCGCCGCAGCCCCGACGAGATCGAGGCCGCGCGTGCCGTTGCGGTGACCGACCTGATCGACCAGCATGCCGAGAACGAGAACAAGCCCGACGCCGACGCCAAGGACGAGAACCGCACCATGGACGCCGAAGGCGAATGGTTGGTGATGATCGGCGTCTGCACCCATCTGGGCTGCGTGCCGATCGGCAATGGCTCGGGTGATTTCGGCGGCTGGTTCTGCCCCTGCCACGGCTCGCATTACGACACTGCCGGCCGCATCCGCAAAGGGCCTGCGCCGCGCAACCTCGAAGTGCCGCTGACGCAATTCACCGACGAATCCAAGACCACGATCCTGCTGGGCTGAGGGAAGAAACAACATGGCCGGAATTCCGCACGACCATTATGAGCCCAAGTCGGGCTTCGAGAAATGGCTTCACAGCCGCCTGCCGGTGGTGAGCCTTGTCTATGACACGCTGATGATCCCCACGCCCAAGAACCTGAACTGGATGTGGATCTGGGGCATCGTCCTGGCCTTCTGCCTGGTGCTGCAAATCGCCACCGGCGTCGTCCTTGTGATGCATTACACGCCGCATGTGGACCTGGCCTTCGCCTCGGTCGAGCATATCATGCGCGACGTGAATGGCGGCGCGATGCTGCGTTACCTGCATGCCAACGGCGCCTCGCTGTTCTTCTTTGCCGTCTATATGCACATCTTCCGCGGCCTCTATTACGGCAGCTACAAGGCGCCGCGCGAAGTGACCTGGATCGTCGGCATGCTCATCTACCTCATGATGATGGGCACGGGCTTCATGGGCTATGTTCTGCCTTGGGGTCAGATGTCCTTCTGGGGCGCGACTGTGATCACCGGCCTGTTCGGCGCCATTCCGGGCATCGGCCCGGATATCCAGACCTGGCTTCTGGGCGGACCGGCGGTCGACAACGCCACGCTGAACCGCTTCTTCTCGCTGCATTACCTGCTGCCCTTCGTGATCGCCGCGCTGGTCGCCGTTCACATCTGGGCCTTCCACACCACCGGCAACAACAACCCCACGGGTGTTGAAGTGCGCCGTGGCAGCAAGGAAGAGGTGAAGAAGGATACCGTTCCCTTCTGGCCCTATTACGTCATCAAGGATCTGTTCGCCCTTGCCGTGATCGTGGCCGTGTTCTTCGCGATCGTGGGCTTCATGCCCAACTACCTGGGCCACCCCGACAACTATATCGAGGCGAACCCGCTGGCAACGCCCGCGCATATCGTGCCGGAATGGTACTTCCTGCCCTTCTACGCCATCCTGCGCGCCTTCACCGCCGATGTCTGGGTGGTGCAATTTGCCAGCTGGATCTCGTTCGGCATCATCGACGCCAAGTTCTTCGGCGTGGTCGCGATGTTCGGCGCCATCCTCTGCATGGCGCTGGTGCCCTGGCTGGACACCTCGTCGGTGCGTTCGGGCAAGTATCGCCCGATGTTCAAATGGTGGTTCGCCCTCTTGGTGATCGACTTCGTCGTGCTGATGTGGTGTGGCGCGATGCCGGCGGAAGAGCCCTATGCCACGATCTCGCTGATCGCCTCGGCCTATTGGTTCGCCTATTTCCTGGTGATCCTGCCGCTTCTGGGCGTGATCGAGAAACCGCTGCCGCAACCGGCGACCATCGAAGAAGACTTCAAGTCCCACTACCCGAACGCGGCCGAGTGAGAGAGGAACAAGAGATGTTCAAGAAGATCGCACTCACCGCGGCTTCGGTGCTGGCCTTGGCTGGCGCGGCCCATGCCGAAGGCGCGGCCGCCCATATCGAGGACGTGGCCTTCGCCCATGAAGGCCCGTTCGGCAAGTTCGACCAGCACCAGCTGCAGCGCGGCCTCCAGGTCTTTACCGAGGTCTGCTCGGCCTGTCACGGGCTGAAATTCGTCCCGATCCGTACCCTCGCGGATGAGGGCGGGCCCGAGCTTCCGGGCGACCAGGTCCGCGCCTACGCGGCCTCGCTTGACCCGGTGGTCAACCCCGACGGCACCGAGCGTCCGCGCGAATGGACCGACAAGTTCCCCGCCCGTTCGGGCGAGGGGATGGGACCGGACCTGTCGCTGATGGCCAAGGCGCGCGCCGCCTTCCACGGGCCCTATGGCACCGGCATCAACCAGTTGATGAAGGGCATCGGCGGGCCGGAATACATCGTCTCGATCCTGAACGGCTATGCGCCGAACCCGGATTGCGCGCCCGATGGCATTGACGGCTACTATTACAACACCGCCTTCGCCGCGGGCGGCGTGCCGGCCAGCTGCAAGGACGAGCATGGCCTGTCGACCGTGCCGGGAAGCTGGATCGCCATGCCGCCGCCGATCGACGACGGCTCGGTCGAGTATCAGGACGGCCATGACAACAGCAAGCACCACATTTCCGAGGACGTCGCGTCCTTCCTGATGTGGGCGGCTGAGCCGAAGATGATGGCGCGCAAGCAGGCCGGCTTCGTTGCCGTGACCTTCCTGATCGTGCTCTCGGCGCTGCTCTATCTGACCAACAAGAAGCTGTGGTCGGGCGTGAAGGGCAAAGCCTTCGAAGCCTGATCCCGGCCTTCGCTGAAATCGACAACCCCGCCCCTTACCGGGCGGGGTTTTTCGTTTCTCCCAGATAGGCACGCAGAGCTGGGGGCGGGGCGGCGAACAGCGCCTGCGTCGGCACGGGCGGATCGGCCCGGCCATCAGCCACCAGCACGGTCTGGTCGGTCAGGCGCAGGGCGTCGTCGGGGTCGTGCGTCACCATCAGGACGGTCGCGCCGGTTTCTCCGGCGACCGTGGCGACCAGATCGAGCATCTCGACCTTGAGCGCCGGGCCAAGCGCGGCGAAGGGCTCATCCAGCAGCAGCAGCGGCCGGGCACGCAGAAGAACGCGCGCCAGCGCGGCGCGGCTGGCCTGGCCGCCCGACAGTTGCGCGGGCTTGCGATCGCCAAGCCCGGCAAGGCCGGTGCGGGCAAGCGCGGCCTCGACCCGCGCGCGGTCGTCTGGCGACAGGCGCAGATCGGGGCGCAGGCCAAGGCCTATATTCTGCGCGACGGTCAGGTGGGGAAACAGGTTCTGGTCCTGGAACAGGACCGAGATCGGGCGGCGCCCTGGGGGCAAAAGGCCGATATCCTGTCCATGCCAGAGAATGCGACCCGAAGCGGGGGCGAGAAAGCCCGCGATGGCTGAAAGGAGCGTCGATTTCCCCGCGCCAGATGGCCCGATCACCGCCGCCCGGGCGCCTAGTGGAAGGGTCCAGTCGGCAGTCAGACGGAAGCCGTCCTGTTCCAGCACCACTCGGTCAAGCTGCAGCACGACGGCCCCCTGCGTCAAAGGCCCAGAACAGGGCAAAGCTGATCACCACCAGAAGAAGCGAGGCACTGGCGGCGGTTTCGATCCGGTAGGCTGCCGTCAGGCGCTGGATCAACAATGGCAACGTCGCCTCGCGTTCCCCCGCGAAAAGCGCGATCACGCCCAGATCGCCCATCGACAGCGCCGCCGACAGACCGGCCGAGAAGCCCAGCGGACGGGCAAGGCGTGGCAGGATCAGCAGGCGCAGGCGTGACAGGCCGGACAGGCCCAGACTGTCGGCCAGACGGCCATAGTCGGCATTCAGCGCCCGTGCCTCGGGCAGAAGCAGGCGGTACGCGAAAGGCAGGGTCATCAGCGCGTTGACCAGAACGGTGACGGGCAGCGCCAGGCGGCCCGGCGCGACGAGCGGATGCAGCAAAAGGAAAAGACCCGTGCCGAGCGCGAGGCTGGATGTGGCCAGCGGCAGCACGGCGGCAAGGCCCAGCCACGGCGGCGGGCAGCGGGTCAGCACGAGCGCCAGGGCGAGTGCAAGGGTCACGGCGGTCGACAGTAGCGCCACCGAAAGCGAGCGCCCCGTTGCGGCCCAGACCGAAACAGGCAGATCGGCAAAGCCAGGCAGGCCGGTAAGGGCGATGGCCGTCATCGGCAAAAGAAGGAAAGCCGCCGCAAGGGCGATCAGCGCGCTATCCAGCCCCCAGCGCCAGCCGCCGGGCGCGACGATGGGCCAGGGCCGGTCCAACCCCGCGCCAAAGCCTGCGGGCGAGGTCAGCCGCCAGGCGAAAAGGGCGGCAATTCCGCCGAAAGCCGTCTGGGTCAGTGCCAGCCCGGCGGCGTGCGACAGGTCGAAATCAAAGCGGATCGCCTGATAGATCGCCAGTTCCAGCGTGGTGGCGCGCGGCCCGCCACCCAGCGTCAGCGCGACAGCGAAAGACGTCAGGCAGATGGCGAAAACGGTCGCCAGTGCGCCGGGCAGAACCTCTCGCAGCATCGGACGTTCCAGATGGCGGGCAAGGTCGGCGGGCGCGAAGCCCAGGCTTTCGCCCAGGCGCAGCCGCTCGGCCGGAATGGCTTGCCATCCTTGCAGCACCATACGCGTCGCCAGCGGCAGATTCAGGAAGACATGGGCCAGCAGGACGCCTTGCAAGCCATAGATCGACACCTCGGGCAGTCCCAACGGCCGCAGAGCCATGTTCACCAGACCGGCGCGGCCGAAGATGGTCAGAAGACCCATGATCGCCACGATCACCGGCAAAAGGAAAGGCGCGCCGAGAAGAGTGATCAGCGCCCCCCGGCCGGCAAAGCGCCTCCGCGCCAACGCTCGGGCCAAAGGCACCGCCAGCGCGCAGGAGATCAGCGCCGAAAGCGCCGCCTGCATGAGCGTGAAGCGCAGCGCCGCCAGATCGGCGGCGGAGAGGGAAAGTCCCTCGGCCCGCCAGGCTACGGCGCCCAGGGGCGCCGCAACCAAGAGGAGGATCAGCGCGGCTAGCGCGCGAGCGCCGATTGCCATTCTTCCAGCGCCGGGCCGCGGGCGGCCTCGGCCTCATCAGCGGTCAAGAGAAGGGATTTTTCGGGCCGCCTATCCTCGAAACCGTCCGGCAGCTTGGTGGCACTGGCCGGGTACATCCAGTTGGTCTCGGGAATCACCGCCTGGAAGGCCGGGCTTTGGGTGAAGGCGAGGAACTGCTTCGCCAGTTCGGGCTGGTCGGTCGCGGCAAGGATGCCGGTGACCTCGACCTGCAGATAATGTCCTTCCGAGAATGGCGCCCAGTCTTTGCTGTCGTCCTGTTCGGCGATGCGGTGATAAGCGGGCGAGGTGGTGTAGGACAGGACCATGTCGGCCTCGCCGGCCAGGAACATGCCATAGGCCTCGGACCAGCCGGGGGTCACGGTGACGATATTGTCGGCCAATCCCTTCCAGATCTCGGCCGCGCGTTCGCCATAGGCCGCCTTGACCCACATCAGAAGACCGAGGCCGGGGGTCGAGGAACGCGGGTCCTGGATCACCACCTTGGCACCGCTGGCGGCAAGCTCCTCGAAAGACGCGGGAGGCTTGGGCATCTTGGTCTTGTCATAGACAAAGGCGAACCAGCCCCAGTCATAGGGCAGGAACAACGGATCGTCATAGGCCACGGGCAGGGCGGTGGCGGCGGGCTGGCCATGCGGCGCGAAAAGCCCGGTGGCGGCGGCCTTGGCGGTCAGGTTGGTGTCAAGACCCAGGACGATATCGGCCTCGGAAGACGCGCCTTCCAGCTGCACGCGGGCCAGAAGGGCTGCTCCATCGCCCGCCGCGACAAAGCGCAGGTCGCAGGCGCAGGCCTCTTCAAAGGCCTTTTCCACCTGGGGGCCAGGGCCCCATTCCGAAGTGAAGCTGTCATAGGTCAGCACTGTCAGGACAGGAAGTTCCGCCCGGGCCGCAAGGGCCGAAAAGGCAAGAAGTCCGGTCGCGATCAGGGGGGCTTTCATCTTGGTCCTCCAATGATGCGACGGATGGTCGGGCATAGGGGAACCGATGCACCTTCCCTCCGCCGGTATGATCCGGTTCAGGTTCGACGGGTTCGCATCGCTGCATCTCAGCCCTTGGCAGGGCACCCCGAGGTGAGGCCGGAGACTAGGCAGGTTGGCCAGCCGGCGCAAGGGGGCCCTGTCATCGCTTTCCACATCTGCCCGACAGGGTCGCTGCGCAATCGGCAAGTCCAGGAAATAATCCATTTGATCAATTTCCGGCGCCGGGCTTCTATGGTCCGGAAAAAACCGGAGTGCCGCCGATGCTGCAAAACAGCCGCTCGCATCTTTTCTACCAGACCGACCATCCCCGTCCGGTGCTAGACCGCGCCGAGGGGATCTACATGTGGGACATCGAGGGCAACCGTTTCATCGACGGATCGTCGGGCGCCATGGTCTGCAATATCGGCCATTCCAACCCGCATGTGCTTGAGGCGATGCGCAGGCAGATGGAGAAATCGACCTTCGGCTACCGGCTGCATTTCGTGACAGAGGCGTCCGAGGCGCTGGCCGCCAAGGTGTCGGAACTGGCCTGGCCGGGAATGGACCGGGTCTTCTTCGTCTCGGGCGGGTCCGAGGCGGTGGAATCGGCGATCAAGCTGGCCCGCGAATGGGCCGTGGCGACCGCGCAGCCAAGCCGGTGGAAGGTGATTTCACGCTACCCATCCTATCACGGCTGCACGCTGGGGGCGCTGTCGGTTTCCGGCTATGACGCGCTGACCGACCCCTATCTGCCGATGATGGTGCAGATGCCCAAGGTCCCTGCCCCGCGCTGGTGGCTGGACGGGCTGGACCCCGATGATCCGGCCACGGGCGCGCATTACGCGCAGATGTTGGAGGCGCAGATCCTTGAGGAAGGCGCGGATTCTGTGCTGGCCTTCATCATGGAACCGGTGGGCGGCGCCTCGACCGGGGCGCTGGTGCCGCCAAAGGGCTATATGGAGGCGGTGCGCGAAGTCTGTACCCGGCATGGCATCCTGCTGATCCATGACGAAGTCCTGTCCGGCGGCGGGCGCACGGGCCATATGTTCGCCGGCCAGAACTGGGGCGACGCACCGGACATCATCGCCATCTCCAAGGGTTTCGGCGCGGGATATGTGCCCCTGGGCGCGATGATCGCGCGGGGCGAGATCGTCGAGGCGGTGCTGAAGAAGGGCCCCTTCGCGCATGGCTTCACCTATGCGGGCAACCCGCTGGCCTGCGCGGCGGGGCTGGCGGTGCTGGAAGAGATCGAGCGGCATGGGATGATGCAGAACGCAGTCTCGACCGGCGATCTCTTGAAGGCGCGGCTGACCGGCCTGATGGACGAATTTCCCTTCATCGGCGAGGTGCGCGGGATCGGGATGCTCCTTGCCTTCGAAGTGGTGGCCGACCGCAAGACCAAGGCCCCCTTTGATCCGGCCTTCAAGGCCTATGACCGGCTGACCGAAGAGGCCTATGCCCGTGGCCTGATCATCTATCCGCGCCGGTCGCGCGGGGGATATGCGGGCGACCATTACCTTGTCGCGCCGCCGATGATCACCACCCCCGCGCAGGTCGACGAAATCATCGAGAAACTGACGGGCGCGCTGCGGGCCTTTGCGCCCGAGGCGCTGGCGCGGATGGCGGGCTGAGATGTCGAAGATCATCCTTTCCTGCGCCGTCACCGGGTCGATCCACACACCGTCCATGTCGCCGCATCTGCCTGTGACGGCTGAGGAGATCGCCCAAAGCGCCATCGGCGCGGCAGAAGCCGGGGCGGCCATCCTGCATCTGCACGCCCGAGACCCGGCGAACGGGCGGCCCTCGGCCGATTCGGCACATTGGCGTGGCTTTCTGCCCCGGATCGCGGCGGCGACGGATGCCGTGATCAACATGACAACCGGCGGATCGGCCATCATGACGCTGGAGCAGCGGTTGGCGGCACCCAAGGAGTTCCGGCCCGAGATGTGCAGCCTGAACATGGGCAGCATGAACTTCGCGCTCTACCCGATGGTGCAGCGCATAAAGGCCTGGAAACACGATTGGGAGAAGCCCTTCCTCGAGGGCACCGAGGACATGATCTTCAAGAACACGCCGCGCGACATCGCGCAGGTCTTGCAGGTCATGGGCGCCGAGCGCGGCGCGCGGTTCGAATTCGAATGCTATGACATCGGTCACCTGACGATGCTTCAGCATTTCATCGCGCGCGGCGCGGTGAAGCCGCCCTATTTCCTGCAATTCGTTTTTGGTGTCCTGGGGGGCATGGCCGCGGAACCCGACACCTTGACCCATCTCAAGCGCACGGCAGACCGGATGTTCGGCTCGGATTACCAGTTTTCGGTTCTGGCCGCGGGTCGGGCGCAGGTGCCGATGGCCACGATGGCCGCGGCGATGGGCGGGCATGTGCGCGTCGGGCTAGAGGACAATCTCTATATCGCCAAAGGCGTGCTGGCGGAGTCGAATGCAAGCCAGGTGCGGTTGATCCGCGGCATTGTCGAGGGGCTGGGGCGCGAGATCGCGACACCCAACGAAGCACGGGCGATGCTGGGCCTCAAGGGCCGGAAGGAGACAGCGATTTGATCGCCTATCGTGCCCCCCGGCCACATGAATGGTCCCTGGCGCAGGATCTTCTCTGCGATCTCGCGGCGGCGGATGGCGGCCTCGCCTCACCCCGCAACGAGGCGCTGCTGGCGGCGCTTGGCAGCGATCCGCAGGGCTGGCTCGGGGTGCTGCTGGCGGTGCGGGACACGGACGAGGTTCTGGGAATTTCCACCTTCACGCCGGATTTCTCGGCCTATCGCGCCGTGGTCGGCACCTATATCGCTGATCTTTACATCCGCCCCGAAGCGCGCGGGCTGCGTCTTGGCCGAGGGCTGATCCGCGCCACCGAGGCCGAGGCGCGGCGGCGCTGGGGCGCGGTTTTCGTATCGCTGAACGTTCATAGCGACAACGATGGCGGGCGCGGCTTCTATGAGGCCATGGGCTTTGTCCTGCGCGAGGACTGCCAGTATCTGATCCTGGAAGGCAAGGCGCTGGAGGCGCTGAAAGAATGAAGGTCGTATTCAGCGACACCCAGCGGGCCCATGACCCGCAGATGTTCCTGTCCTCAGGGGCGCCGAAACCCTGCCCGGAAAAACCGGCGCGGATCGAGGCGCTGCTGTCGGGGGTGCGCAAGCTGGACCTGCCGGTGATCGCGCCGGAGGACGCCGGGATGGCGCCGATCGCTGCGGTTCATCCGGCGCGCTACCTGACCTTCCTGCAGAACATCCACGACCGCTGGCGCCTGATCGACGGTGCCTCGCCCGAAGTCATTCCGAATATCCATCCCGGCAGCCGGCTGGACGGCTATCCGAAATCGGCGGTGGGCCAGGCCGGGTTCCATATGACCGACACCTCCTGCCCGATTTCCGGTCCGACCTGGGGATCAGCCTACGCCTCGGCCCAGACGGCGATCCATGGCGCCGGGCTGGTGCTGGGAGGCGACAAGGTGGCCTATGCGCTGTGCCGCCCGCCGGGCCATCACTGTTTCCCGGAACTGGCGGGCGGGTTCTGCTATCTGGCCAACAGCGCCATCGCGGCGCGGCTGCTGCAACAGGCGGGGCGCAAGGTGGCCGTTCTGGACGTGGACCTGCACCACGGCAACGGCACGCAGGGGGTGTTCTACGAGGACCCGAGTGTCTTGACCGTGTCGCTGCATTGCCATCCCGAACGCTTCTACCCGTTCTTCTGGGGCTATGAGGGCGAGACCGGCGCGGGAGACGGCGAAGGCACCAACCTGAACCTGTGTCTTGAGCGCGGGGCGGGCGACGCGCCTTTCCTGGCGGCGCTGGACCGCGCGCTGGACCGGATCACGCTTTGGGGCGCGGATACGCTGGTGCTCGCTCTGGGGCTGGACGCTTTTGTCGGCGACCCGTTCGCCGGGCTGGCGGTCACGACGCCGGGCTTCAGCCAGATCGCCCGCGCCGTGGCGGGGCTGGGTCTGCCCACGCTGATCGTGCAGGAAGGCGGCTATCTTTGCCCCGAGCTGGGTGACAACCTGGCCGCCGTTCTGGCCGAGTTCATGTAGCCGTCAGGCCAGATAGGCGCGGAAACTGCGGACAACCTCTTCATAGACCGCGCGCTTGAAGGGCACGATGGCGGCGACCATCTCGTCGACGTCGATCCAGCACCATTCCGAAAACTCGGGATGCTCGGTCGCGATGGCGATCTGGTCGTCGCGGCCCAGATAACGGAACAGGAACCATTTCTGCTTCTGCCCGCGATATTTGCCGCCCCAGACCTTGCCCAGCAGTTCCGGCGGCAGGTCATAGGTCACCCAGCCATGGGTCTTGGCGACCTTTTCGACCAGATCCCGGGTGACTCCGGTTTCCTCCCACAGCTCGCGATAGGCCGCCTCGGACGGCTTCTCTCCCGGGTCGATCCCGCCTTGCGGCATCTGCCAGGCGGGACCGGGATTGTCGATGCGACGCCCCGCGAAGACACGGCCTTCGCGGTTCATCAGCATGACGCCCACGCAGGGGCGATAGGGAAGGTCTTCGGCCATCAGCGCCTCAGGGCGCCTCGGCCGGGGCCAGGGTGGACAGGCCCTTCAGGATATCGACGGCATAGGCGAGCTGATAATCCTCATCCCGCAGCTTGGCCGATTCCTCGGCGGCGGCCTGTTCTTCGAGATAGAGCTTCTTCTCGTCCTCGGTCATCGAATCGTTGCTGATCGCGCCGCGCAGATCGGCCTCGCTGCGGGTCTTGGCCGCGCTCTCGCTGGCCGGCTCCGCGGCGTTCGGATCGACCGGGGGCTTGTCGGGCTGCTTGACCACGATGTCGGGCGAAATGCCCAGCGCCTGGATCGACCGGCCCGAGGGCGTGTAATAGCGCGCCGTGGTGAGACGCATCGCGCCATCGCCCTTCAGCGGGATCAGGGTCTGGACCGAGCCTTTGCCAAAGCTCTTGGTTCCGACCACGATCGCGCGGTGATGGTCTTGCAGCGCGCCGGTGACGATTTCCGACGCCGAGGCCGAGCCGCCATTGATCAGGATGACGATCGGCTTGCCGTCGATCAGGTCGCCCGGCTTGGCGTTGAAACGTTCGCCATCCTGCGGATTGCGGCCGCGGGTCGAGACGATTTCGCCGGATTCAAGGAAATCATCCGAGACCGAGATCGCCTCGTTCAGCAGGCCGCCCGGGTTGTTGCGCAGGTCGATGACCACGCCTTCCAGGTTTTCCTTGCCGCCAAGCTGCTCGATCGCCTTGTTCAGCTCGTCCCGCATTCCGGGCGTGGTCTGGTCGTTGAAGGTGGTGATCCGCAGCACGGCAACCTTGCCCACCACGCGGCCCTTGACCGCCGTCAGCTTGATCTTGTCGCGGATGATCGAGACATCGAACGGATCCTGCACGCCTTCGCGGACCACGGTGACGACGATCTCGCTGCCGATCGGACCACGCATCATGTCGACCGCCTGGTCCAGCGTCAGGCCAAGGATCGCCTCGCCATTGACATGGGTGATGTAGTCGCCGGCCTTTATGCCCGCCTTGTCGGCCGGTGTGCCGTCCATCGGCGAGATGACCTTGACGAAACCATCCTGCTGGGTGACCTCGATCCCAAGCCCGCCAAACTCGCCCTTGGTCTGGACCTGCATATCCTCAAAATCCTTGGCGGAGAGATATGAGGAATGCGGGTCAAGCGAGGTGAGCATCCCGTTGATCGCCGCCTCGACCAGCTTCTGGGTCTCGACCGGCTCGACATATTGGGCGCGGATGCGCTCGAAGATATCGCCGAACAGATCAAGCTGCTCATAGACGGTACTGTCATTGCTGGCGGTTTCGGCGATCAGCGGGCCGACCTGGGTGGTCAGGATCACGCCGGCAAGCGAACCGCCCAGGGCGGCCAAGACGAGTTTCTTCATTGCGATCTCATTCTCCGGTCGTGGCGGTCGCGGCGAACCATTCCGAGGGGTCCACGGGCGAAGCGCCCAGTCTGAGTTCCAAGTAAAGCGTTTCCGTATCGGAAGCGCCAGTGGCGCCTTCTGTCGAAACGGCAAGATCGGGGTCTGCGGCTTCGGCCCCCCCCATCAGCCCCAAGGGTGCGCCCGCAGGCACGATGTCTCCAACCTCGCCGTAAAGCGTTCCAAGCCCGGCGAGAACCAGAAGATAGCCGTCGCCGGGTTCGAGAACGATCACATTTCCGTAGTCAAGCAACGGGCCGAGATAGCGGATGGTCGCGGGCCAGGGCGCGGTGACCAGCGCGCGAGGGCGGGTGGCCAAAGTTATGCCGGGGCGGCGGACGCCCGCGGCATCGGCCTCGTCGGGGCGGCGGATCAGCGTGCCAAGGACAGGCAGCGGCAATGCGCCCATGGCCCCGGCGAAGGGTTGGCTGACCGCGCCGCTGTCGATGCCGCCATCGGTGGACAGAAGGGCCGCAAAATCATCCAATGTCGCCGCCGATTGCAGGATTGCGTTCATCACATCGGGGTCTTCGGTGAACTTCTTCGGCAGATCGGTGCGGTCCGAGATCGCCTTGGACAGCGCCGTGCGCGCATCCTGCGCAGCTTGCAACCCCGAAGACAGCGTCTTGGCCGTGGACAGCTGCAGGGCGCGCAGGTCGGAAAGCTCTTGCAATTCGGCCTTGAGCGCCTCGGTCTCGGCCTGAAGCGCCGGAGCGACATCGGCCAGGATCATTCCCGACCGCGCCGTCCCCAGGGGGCCATCGGGATGCAGCAGCAGGAGGGGGCCGGGATTCTTTTCCATCCCCGCCAGCACGGTAACCAATTGGGCGATACGGTCGCGCTTCGCGGTGAAGGACATCTTCAGCGTCGCCTCGCGCAGCTCGGCCTGGCGCATCGCTTCGCGCAGGGCGGCAAGGCCTTCTTCATAGGCGCGGATCGTGCCGGTCAGGGCCGAAACCCGGTCGCGCGCGCCGCCCGCCTCTTGCAGCGCGGCAATGGCGGCGGTCAGATCGGCCGAGGCCTTTGCCGCCTGGGCCGCAACATCCTGGGCCTGCGCCATGGGCGCGAGCAGGACGAAGGCAAGAAGGGCCGTGCGCAGGATCATGCCAGCAGGCTTTTCCCGGTCATCTCGGACGGCTGCGGCAGGCCCATCAGCGCCAGAAGCGTGGGGGCAAGATCGGCCAGCCTGCCACCCGGCCGCAGCCGCGCGCCCTGCGGCCCGCCGACCAGGATCACCGGCACGGGATTGATCGTATGAGCGGTATGCGGCGCCCCGGTCACGGGATCGACCATGACCTCGCAGTTGCCATGGTCGGCGCAGACCAGCATCGCCCCCCCCGCCTGTTCCAGCGCGGCGACCGCGCGGGTCAGCCCGGCATCCACCGCCTCGCAGGCCTTGATCGCCGCGGGCAGGCTGCCGGTATGCCCCACCATGTCGGGATTGGCGTAATTCACCACGATCAGGTCATAGCCCTTCTCGATGGCGGCGACGAACTGGTCCGAGACCTCGGCGGCGCTCATCTCGGGTTGCAGGTCATAGGTCGCGACCTTGGGCGATTTCGGCATGAAACGGTCTTCGCCCACGAAAGGCGCCTCGCGGCCACCGTTGAGGAAGAAGGTGACATGCGGATATTTCTCGGTCTCGGCCAGGCGGAACTGGGTCAGGCCTTGCTTGGCCACCCATTCGCCGATCGTGTTCACGATGTCCTGCTTGGGGAACATCGTGGTCATATAGGCATTATGCGCCTCGGAATAATCGACCATGCCCAGCCGCGCCGCCAGCAGCGGGCGCGGGCCAGGAGGGAAGGCATCGAAAGCCGGATCGCCTATGGCCGCCAGCAATTCTCGCGCGCGGTCAGCGCGGAAGTTCAGGAAATACAGCCCGTCGCCATCCTGCATCCCCGCATAATCGCCGATCACCGTGGCGGGCAGGAATTCATCGGTCTTGTCCGAAGCATAGCCCGCGGCGATGGCCGCTTGCGCGCTGTCGGCCCTGGCCTGACCGCGGCCCTGCACCATGGCGCGGAAGGCCTGTTCCACCCGCTCCCAGCGGTTGTCACGGTCCATCGCGTAATAGCGCCCGGTCACGGTGACGATCTTCACCCCCGGCGGCAGCGCGGCCTCAAGCGCCGCCACCTGCCCTGCGGCGGATTTCGGCGGAACGTCGCGCCCGTCGGTGATGGCATGGATCACCACCGGCACGCCCTCGGCCGCGATCACCCGTGCCGCCTCGATCATATGCGCCTGGTGGGCGTGGACCCCGCCGGGCGAGGTGAGCCCGGCCAGATGTGCGGTGCCGCCTGACGCCTCCAAAGCCGCGATGAATTGGCGCAAGGCGGGGTTGATGGCAAAGCTGCCATCCTCGATCGCGAGGTCGATCTGACCCAGATCCATCGCCACCACCCGGCCTGCGCCGATATTGGTATGGCCCACTTCGGAATTGCCCATCTGCCCGGTCGGAAGGCCGACATCGGGGCCGAAGGTGGTCAGCGTCTCATGCGGGCAGTCCCGCCACAGCCGGTTGAAGGTTGGCACCTGCGCCTGAGCCGGGGCCGAGACCTTGGGGTCAGGCCCGATGCCCCAGCCGTCGAGAATACAGAGCACGACAGGTTTCGGCGCGGGCATGGGGGTCTCCTTGCGGTTCCGGGGCGGTTCTACGCCGCCCGGCCTGCCACGGCAACGCCGCTATCCCGCGCGCCCCTGCTTTTCACGCAGACGTTGACGCCACAGGGTGAAGAGCCCAGCGCCGACCACGATGGCCGCACCGATGACCACGTTCAGCCGCAGGGTTTCCGAGAAGAGCAGGAAGCCAAGCAGCGAGACGAAGGGAAGCTGGAAATAGGCGAAGGGCTGGATGGCCGAGGCCTCGGCCAGGTCATAGGCCTTGATCAGCAGGGCATGGCCCAGCACGGCGGTGCAGCACAGCATCGCCATCATGCCCCAATCGGTCGCCGACATCGGTTGCCAATGCATCAGGCCAAAGGGCGTCATGCCGATGGCGCCAACGATCCCGGTCCAGAACAGGCTGATCGAGGCCTTGTCGCGCCGCGCCACATAGCGGGTGAGCAGGCCATAGACGGCGAACATCAAGGCCGCAGCAAAGGGGAACAGCGCCCAGACCGAAAAGACCCCGCTGCCGGGATTCAGGATGACGAGCATGCCGATGAAACCGACCCCGACCGCCATCCAGCGCCGCCAGCCCACCTTCTCGCCCAGGATCGGACCCGAGAGCATCGAGACCAGCAGCGGATAGCAGGCAAAGACCGCATGGGTCTCGATCAGGCCCAATTTCACGAAAGCGACCACCATCAGGCAGATCTCGGCGATCAGCAGAAGGCCGCGGACCGACTGGATCACAGGATGGGCGCTGGCAAAGGCGGCGCGCAAGCCGCCCGGGCTGCGCAGGGCCAGGGCGGTGACGAAGATCGCCATGAACCAGAAGCGGATGGCCACGACCATATAGACATTCGTCGCCTCGCCCAGATGGCGCGACAAGCCGTCCTGCAGAGCGAAGACGGCCGAAGTGGCGATCATCAGCCAGATGCCAAGGCGGGTATTCTGCGGGCTGGTCATGGCTGCGGCTCAAAGGGCGTGACACGTCCGCCTAGCATGGGCCGCGGGTGGGGAACAGGGGCGCTTCTGCCCGTCCCCGGCAAACCGGATCAGCCAACCGGAACGAAAGCGTCGCGCGTGGCGTCGTAATGCTCCAGCTCGCCCTCGCCGGTGTTGTTCCACAAGCCATGCAGAGTCAGCGTCTCGTCCTTCACCGCATCGGCAACGAAGGGGAAGGTCATCAGGTTCTCAAGGCTGGTCAGCACGGCCTGCTTTTCCAGCGCGGGCAGGATCGTGTCGGCCGGCATATGGGCGACCTTTTCAAAGCCCGGGCGCAGGATGTCCATCCAGCGGCCCACGAAGCTGGTCTTTTCCTCAAGTTGCGGGGCATGGCCGGTGCACATGTCATGGCAGCCCTTGACCCCGCCGCAATTGGAATGACCCAGCACCACGATATGCGCGACGCCCAGCGAGGTGACAGCATATTCCACCGCCGCCGAAGTGCCGTGATTCTTGCCATCTGGCGTATAGGGCGGCACGAGGCCCGCGATATTGCGATGGATGAAGAACTCGCCCTCGTCCGCACCGAAGATCGAGGTCACGTGAACGCGCGAGTCGCAGCAGGAAATCACCATCGCGCGCGGATGCTGCCCCGAGGCGGCCAAACGGCGATACCAGGCGCGGTTGTCCTGATAGGCGGTGGCGCGCCAGCCATGGAAACGCTGGATCAGATAGGCGGGAAGCGGGCGGGCATGGATCATCGGGCGGGCTCCATTGCGCTGTCTTGCGGTCGCGCAGAGGTACGATGCATTCGCAGAAAATGCGAGAGGCAATTTGGGGCCGAAAGACACCCGACTTAGCGAAGTGGAAAGCACGGAGAGGTCAGGATCGTGCCGGGTGTGAAACGTGTGGGTGATCGAATGTCCACTCTCGACGTGCTGACCCCGCGCGAGCGGGTTCGGCAGGATGGCGAGGCCATCGCCGCGATCTATCGCAACCTCGGCCCTGCCGTGGCCGAGCAGATGGTCGCGCGGGCCCTGGGAGAGCTGGCGTTGGCCATGGCCGGAATCGCCGCGCAAGTGCGTGCGCATGAGCTTGCCGATCTGTCGCGGCAATTGAAAAAGCTGCAACGCATGGCCGAAGGGCTGGGCATGGTCAGCCTTGGCACCGTGGGCCAGGACGCACGTGATTGCCTTGAACGCGGCGATGCGACCAGTTTTGCCGCGGTCTGGGCGCGGCTGTTGCGGGTGGCGGAATGCTCTCTGGCACCCGATCAAGGCACCGCGGGTCTGTCGCGCTAAGGCACATCCGCGCCCCCTTGCGGTCGCGGATGCAAGGGCTAGGGTTCCAGGAAACCTGCCTTATGCGGAACCCTGCCATGACCCCTTCCCCGACCGCCCCGCATTTCGCGCCCGATGATGCGAAAGCCCTGCCCCTGCATCTGGTGCAGTCAGCGGACCTGGCCGGCTTCCTCGACAGCCTTCCCGCCCGCGATGCGGCCTGGTTGAAGGCGACCGGCTTTGAGGCCGCTCTGGGAGAGCTGCGGCTTCTGCCCGGAGAGGCGGGCGAGGTTGCCGGTGCTGTGGCAGGGCTTGGCAGCGCGAAAAGCCGCGCGCGGACCCGCTTTGGCATCGCCAAGGCGGTGGCGGGCCTGCCTGCCGGGGCCTGGGCGCTGACCGGCGATCAGCCCCAGGCGCTGCTGGAGGAGGCGGCGCTCGCCTGGCTTTTGTCGCTGTACCGTTTCGACCGCTACCGCCCCGGCAAGACCGCGTCGGCCCAGCCGCTGCTTGTGCCCCCCAGCGGCGTCGCGGCCATGCGGGTCGAGGCTATGGCGGCGGGCGAGTTTCTGACCCGCGATCTCATCAACACGCCCGCACAGGATATGGGGCCGGACGAGCTGGAAGCCGCTTTCCTGGACCTTGCCGCCCGGTTTGGCGCAAAGGCGCAGGTGGTGAAGGGCGAGGACCTGCTGGCGCAGAATTTTCCGATGATCCATGCCGTGGGCCGCGCCAGCCCGCGCGCGCCGCGCCTTCTGGACATGCACTGGGGCACCGCCGGGCCGCGCGTCACGCTGGTGGGCAAGGGCGTCTGTTTCGATACGGGCGGGCTGAACATCAAGCCCAGCAATGGCATGAGCCTGATGAAGAAGGATATGGGGGGCTCAGCCACGGTGCTCGGCCTCGCCCAGATGATCATGCAACTGGATCTGCCGCTCCAGCTGCGGGTGCTGGTCCCGGCGGTGGAGAATGTGATCGCGGGCAATGCGCAAAAGCCCAAAGACATCCTGACCAGCCGCAAGGGATTGACGGTCGAGGTCAATGACACCGATGCCGAGGGCCGCCTGGTACTGGGCGACGCGCTGGCCTATGCGACCGAGGAAGAGACCGACCTCTTGATCTCGATGGCAACGCTGACCGGGGCGGCGCGCGTTGCCGTCGGCCCCGACCTCGCCCCCTATTGGACCGATGATCCCGCCCTGGCGGCGGCGCTGGAGGCCGGGGCGGTGCAGGGTTTCGATCCGGTCTGGCGCCTGCCCTTCCATGACGCCTATGACCCGGTGATCGAACCGGGCATCGCCGATCTCGACAATTCTCCGGGCTTCGGCTTTGCCGGGGCGATCACCGCCGCGCTGTTCCTGCGCCGCTTTGCCGATCATCCGCGCTACATGCATTTCGACATCTATGGTCATGTGCCCAGCGATGCGCCCGCCCGGCCCAAGGGCGGCAGCGGGCAAGGCGCGCGGGCGATCCTGAACGCGCTGCCGCAGATGCTGGGGTTGTGACAGTGGACCGCCGTCTTACCCCGTTTTCAGGTCGCATCGCGCATGTTTCGCTGCGCGGCCAGATCGACGCGCCCCTGACCGAGGGGAAGGCCGCCCGCCTGACCCGCCCCCTTGTCCCCCTGTTGCGCAGCCCCGGCGGGGCGCTGGACCGCACGCTTCTGTTCGGCGATGCCGTGACGGTGATCGACCACGATCAGGGCCATGCCTTCGTACAAGCGGCGAAAGATGGCTATTGCGGCTGGGTCGAGGAAACCACGCTCGGCCCGGACAGCCCGGTCACCCACCGCGTCGCCACGCCTGCGACCCATCTTTATGCCGGGCCGAAAGTACAGGCCGAGATGCGCCATCCGCTCTATCTCAACAGTATGGTGCAGGTTCTGGCCGATGACGGCACCTGGGCCGAGACAGCGCTGGGCTTCGTGCCGGCGACCCATCTTGCGCCCCTGCCCCAGCCCGCCGCCGATCCGGCCTCGGTCGCGCAGATGTTTCTTGGCGCCCCCTATCTTTGGGGCGGCAATGCGATTTCCGGGCTGGATTGTTCCGGCCTTGTCCAGCTTTCGATGCTGGCGGCGGGCCGCCCCTGTCCCGGCGACAGCGACCTGCAACAGGCCTTGGGCCGCGCGCTGGCGGAAGACGCCCCGCTGCAACGCGGCGACCTGATCTTCTGGAAGGGCCATGTCGCGATGATGCTGGACGGCATGACCATGATCCACGCCACCGCGCACAGGATGCGGGTGATCACCGAACCGCTCGACGCCGCCATTGCCCGAATCCTTTCCAAAGGGGAAGGCCCGGTCACGGCGCGGCGTCGCCCCTGATCCCTTCCTCTTGGTCCCAATACCCCACACGGGTGCGGGGGTGTGCCCTCCGCCGCGATCAGCCTAGTCGACCGGGCGGATCAGCTTGCGCTCCAGCACCTTCAGCACGGCGGCCAGGTCATGCCCGCGGCGCAGCACCTGACCCGCCGCGCCAAGCACGGCGTAAATCCCCTGCTTGCCGCGAAGCTTGGGGCGCTTTTCGATCCGGTAGAGCGGCACTTCGGCCGTGCGGCGGAACACGGCGAAAGTCGCGGCCTCGCGGCCATGCGACAAGCCGTAATCGCGCCATTCGCCCGCGGCGACCATCTGGCCATAAAGCCGCAGGATCAGAGATAGTTCCCGGCGGTCGAAGGCCACCTGCTCAAGGCCCCCCTGCCCCGCCGGAAAAGGGACAGGCGCTTCCATGTTCATGGGACAAGCCTGCGGCAGAACGCCGCCCAAATCAAGCGCGGCGTTGCGCGGGCGTTACAGGCTGGCTGCGAAACCGGGGGCAAGCCTGACCTCGCCCGTAACGAGCCCGCGCCAGTTCTTCTGCACCGGATTGAGACGCTTGACGGTGGCGGGATGCGCCGCCTCCAGCACGCCCAGCTTGACCAGAAGTCCGGCAATCGCGGCTTCCGACGCGCGGGAATTGCCGTCCAGCACCTTGAGCGCGATGCCCAGGCCCTTTTCGGGGATGATCGCCACAAACACTGCTTCGGCCCCGGTCTTGATCGCGACGCGTCCGTCCATGGCCCGCATCAACTCGGTGCAGGCCCGGCCCTCGCCCGCAACCAGTTCCGGGTAGCGCGCCATCGCGCGGGCCAAACGAGCCATCGCATCCTCGCGCGCCCCGGCCCCCGGCTTGGCGGCAGCGAATTTCGCCATCGCCCCGGCCAGGCCGACGACGGAAACCGCGAAATTCGGCGCCGAACAGCCGTCGATCCCCCAGCCCGAAATGCTTTCGCCGGTCACTTCCTCGGTCGCGGCAAGGATGGCCTTTTGCAAGGGATGATCCATCTCGACATATTCCGGCCCGGCCTTGAGGTGCTGCACCACGGTCAGGAAGCCGGAATGCTTGCCGGAGCAATTGTTGTGCAACTGGCAGGGCTTTTCATGGGCTTCGATCAGGCGGTCGCGTTCGCCATGGTCCAGCGGCTCATGCGCGCCGCAGCGCAGGTCGGCCTCGCCCAGACCCAGATCGGCCAGCCAGCGCCCGGCCATATCGACATGCAGATGCGCGCCCTGGTGGCTGGCGCAGGACAGGGCCAGATGCGCCTCGGACAGGCCGCGCGCATCGGCCGCACCCGTTTCTAGCAATGGCAGCGCCTGGATCATCTTGCAGGAGGAGCGCGGGAAGATCACCGCCGCCGGATTGCCCCAGGCGGCGACAATTCCCTTGGCATCGCAGATCACCGCGTGACCCAGATGGGTGCTTTCCACCACACCGCCGCGCCACAATTCGGCCAGCGGAACCGCACCCTCATCAACCCGTGCCATGGCATCCTCCCTCACAGATGTGCGATTTTCTGCCCAGAGGGCTTTCGCGGAATGGCGTTTTTGCGTAAAGCTGGAGTATCGAGTTCAGAGCGCCCCTTCCAGCCGAAAAAGGCCAAAACCCGTGGCGGCAAGGGGCCGAGGCAAAAGACAGCTTGGAGGCTGCGCTGACATGACTTTCCTCTCTCGCCGCGCCCCCTGGGCTGCCGCGGTGGCCCTTGCCACCATGACCGCTCTTCCCGCCCATGCGCAGGAATCGACCAACCGCGTCGCGACGATCACCGACTGGAACGTCTTCGTCGAGGAAAGCCCCAAGGAATGCTGGGGCGTGTCCAAGCCGAAAGAGACGGTGAATTCGCGCGATGGCAAGCCGGTCTCGGTGCGCCGGGGCGATATCCTGCTTTTCGTGACCTTCCGCCCAGGCAAGCCGGGCGAGATCAGCTTTACCGGCGGCTACCCCTTTGCGGGTGGCTCGACCGTCAAGGTGGATGTGGGCGGCAAGTCCTTCGATCTTTTCACCGATGGCGAATGGGCCTGGCCGGGTTCCGCCCAGGATGACGCCGCCCTGCTGGCCGCGCTCAAGGCCGGGTCGGATGCGGTGATCACCGCACGCTCGGGCAAGGGCACCCAGACCAAGGACACTTTCTCGCTGCGCGGCTTCACCGCCGCGATGGAAGACGCCGGCGCGCGCTGCAAGTAAGCGCCGCGCCCGTCGACGGACGCCCCGGTTCTCCGGGGCGTTTTCTTTTGCGGCGCGATCGACTATATCGCCGCCAGACTCAGATCGCCTGTGACAAGGCCCCACCCAAGGATCTGCCCATGGATACGCCGCTTTCCCCTGTGACGCAGGATGTCCTGACCATCCCGCGCAAACTGCCCGAAACCGCCCGCACCAATATCGTCGGCCTGACCCGCGCGCAGCTGCGCGAGGCGCTGATTGCCGCCGGAACGCCGGAAAAGCAGGCCAAGATGCGGGTCGGGCAGATCTGGCAATGGGTCTATTACTGGGGCGTGCGCGATTTCGCGGCGATGACCAACCTGGCCAAGGATTTCCGCGCGCTTCTGGCCGACAGGTTCGAGATCGCAGTGCCCGAAGTGGTCAGCCGCCAGATCTCGGCCGATGGCACGCGCAAATATCTGGTGCGGATCGCCGGCGGGCATGAGGTCGAGGTGGTCTATATCCCCGAGGAGGGGCGCGGGACGCTGTGCATCTCCAGCCAGGTCGGCTGCACGCTGACCTGTTCCTTCTGCCATACCGGGACGCAGAAATTGGTGCGCAACCTGACCGCCGGGGAAATCGTCGGCCAGGTCATGCTGGCGCGCGACGACCTGGACGAATGGCCGCAGCCGGGCGAAGGCGCCGAGGCCGGGCGGCTGGTGTCGAACATCGTGCTGATGGGCATGGGCGAGCCGCTGTACAATTTCGATGCCGTGCGCGACGCGATGCTGATTGTGATGGATGGCGAAGGCATCGCCCTTGGCCGCCGCCGGATCACCCTGTCGACCTCGGGTGTGGTGCCCGAGATTGCCCGCGCCGCGACCGAGATCGGCTGCCAGCTGGCGATTTCCTTCCATGCCACCACCGATGCGGTGCGCGACATGCTGGTGCCGATCAACAAGCGCTGGAACATCGCCACGCTGCTGGGCGAATTGCGCGACTATCCCCGCCTGTCGAATTCCGAACGGATCACCTTTGAATATGTCATGCTGAAAGGCGTGAATGACAGCGACGCCGATGCCCGCCGCCTGGTCAAGCTGATCGCGGGCATCCCGGCCAAGATCAACCTGATCCCCTTCAACGAATGGCCCGGCAGCCCCTATCAGCGGTCGGACTGGGAGCGGATCGAAGCTTTCGCCGACATCATCTACAAGGCCGGTTACGCCAGCCCGATCCGCACCCCGCGCGGCGAGGATATCATGGCGGCCTGTGGCCAGCTGAAATCGGCCACCGAACGGGCGCGGAAATCGCGGGCCGAGATCGCCGCCGAAGCGGGACTCTGACGGAACGTTTGACGAACAAACCCGACTGAGGCAAGGATGGCGCATGTCCTTGCCCCTGATCCCCAACCAGACCGCCCGCCGCCTGTTCCTGGACCGCCATGCCCTGGCCGAGCCGCCCACCGGCCCGGCCAGGGGCGAGGCGCTGGCCGGGCTGATCGACCGGATCGGTTTCGTGCAGGTCGACAGCATAAACACCGTGGAACGCGCGCATCAGATGATCCTGTGGTCGCGGCGGCAAAGCTATGATCCGGCGTCGCTGAAGCGGCTGTTGGAGCGGGACCGGCAGCTATGGGAACATTGGACGCATGACGCCTCGATCCTGCCGGTCTCGGTCTATGGCCATTGGAAGCATCGTTTCGCCCGTCAGCGGGCGCGGCTGGTCGACCGCTGGACCGGCTGGCAGCGCGACGGATTTCACGAGAAATTCGACGATGTGCTGAAGCGGGTGCAAGAGGGCGGGCCGGTTTCGTCCAGCGATGTGGGCGAGGGCGAGGAACGCGGCAAGGGCGGCTGGTGGGACTGGCATCCGTCCAAGGCCGCTCTGGAATACCTGTGGCATGTGGGCGAGCTGGCGGTCTGCCGCCGCGACGGGTTCAAGAAGGTCTATGACCTGTCGGAACGGGTGATCCCCGAGACGGCGCGGCGCCCCGATCCTTCGGCGGAAGAGACGCTGGACTGGGCCTGTTCCTCGGCGCTGGACCGGCTGGGCTTTGCGACCTCGGGCGAACTGGCGGCCTATTGGGCGCTGATCGGACCCGAGGCGGCCAAGGAATGGTGCCGCGCGGCTCTGGCGCGGGGGGTTGTGGTCGAGGCAGAAGTCGAAGGTTGGGCCGGCACACGGCGCAAGATGTTCTGCCGTCCCGACCTGCTGGAGGAGGTGCCGCCCGCCCCGCCTGCACGGTTGCGCGTGCTGTCGCCCTTTGACCCGGCCCTGCGCGACCGCAAGCGGGCCGAGCATCTTTTCGGGTTCTTCTACCGGATCGAGGTCTTCGTGCCCGAGCCGAAGCGGCAATATGGCTATTACGTCTTTCCGCTGCTGGAAGGCGACCGGCTGGTCGGGCGGCTGGATGCCAAAGCGCATCGCGATGCGAAGGTGCTGCGGGTGCGGGCGCTGTGGCCCGAGGCCGGTGTCAGGTTCGGCGCCGGGCGCCAGGCGCGGCTCGAGGCCGAGCTGGACCGCCTGGCGCGGTTTTCCGGGTGCAGCGCGGTGGAATTCCTGCCGGGCTGGCAGCGAGACGCCGCCTGAGCGGTGGCGAAAGGCGGCGAAGGAGGCGCACGACCCCACCCGCCTGGTCCCGAGTTAGAAATCCTCCCATCCGGCGGAGGAGTCGGTGCCGGTTGCGCGCACGGGAAGCGGTTGGAAGCCAAGCCCGCCCGAAGCGGAGGCGGCAACAGGCTCTGCCGCGAACGGCGCCGCTGCGGCTGGCCTGCCGCGCGCCGCCGCCGTGAGGCCCGGCACGGTGAAACGGGACAGGCTCTCGCTCAGCCGCCCGGCATCATTGTGCAGCGCATCGGCCGAAGTCGAGGATTGCACGACCACTGCGGCATTGCGCTGGGTCACCTCGTCAAGCTGCTTCACGCCAGTGTTTATTTCGGACAGGCCGAGCGACTGTTCCCTGGCCGAACCGGCGATGTCGCCGATCATGGCGGTGACGCCGCCGATCCGCTCGATCATCTTGCTCAGTGCATCGCCGGTTTCATGCACAAGGGCGCTGCCCGCTTCGACCTGCTGGCTGGATTGACTGATCAAGCGCTTGATTTCCTTTGCAGATTCTGATGCACGCTGTGCTAGGGACCGCACCTCGGAAGCGACGACGGCAAAGCCCTTGCCGGCCTCGCCCGCCCGTGCTGCCTCGACCCCGGCATTCAGGGCCAGAAGATTGGTCTGGAAGGCGATGTCATCGATCACATCGGTGATGCGGGTGATCTGGCGCGAGCTCTGTTCGATCTGTTCCATGGCGGAAATGGCGCGATGCACCACCTCGCCGCTTTCCTGCGCCTGACGCCCGTTTTCGGCCATCTGGCGATCGGCATTCGCCGCATTCTCGGCCGTGGATTGCACCGAGGCTGTCAGCTCATCCAGCGCAGCGGCAGTTTCCTCTAGCGTGGCTGCCTGGGTCTCGGTGCGGTTCGACATGTCCTGCGCGATGCCGTTGAAGGCCGAGGCGCCTTCGTCGATCGAGGTGGCGATTTCGCGGATCATCCGCATGGTTTCCGCCAACGTATCGACCACACCATTGAAATTGTGACGCAATTCCTCGTAGCGCGCCGGGAAGGGATCGTCCGGCGGGCTTTGGATCTTGGTGGTCAGATCCAGCGCCGCAAGGGCGGCCAGCCCGCCCGACAGATTCTCGACCACACGCGCCTGTTCGGCTTCGATGGTCCGGGCGGTTTCCGCCAGTTCGGCGGATTTCTGGATCGATTCGCGCCAGTCGGTCACCCCGCGGGCGAAGCCGCCGATCTCGTCCTGGCGGGCCGACCCCGGCACATCGCCGTCGAGATCGCCTTGGCGGACCCGGGCGATCACCGCGCTCAGGCCGCCGAGCGGGCGCAGGAACGACCGGTTGATCAGGAAAAGCGCGATTCCCCCCGCCAGGGTCAGACCGCCGAGGGCAAGGCCGATGGCCAGCCGCGCCTGGCCCAGGCTGGCATACATTTCGTCCTGAGACACGGCCGAGGCATAGGCCCCGATCACCTGGCCGGCATCGTTCTTGATCACCGTCATGTCGACGAGATGCCTCACGCGATCGACCACCGCGGGCCCGACATAGGATTCGCCCTTGATCAGATGGGGATAGCCCGGATGATCCTTGCCGAGATGGGTGCCAAGGATCGGCTGGCCGTTTTCGCGGATCGATGTGGCCACGCGCAGGAAATCCTGATTGGCGGCATCGAATTTGAACAGGGTGAAATCCTGTTCCGAAACCCTGAGGATCTGGTCGGCGATGGACTGGTCGATCACATCGGGAATGGCGTTCATGTGCACGACATCGAGATCACCCGCGTCCGAGAAGGCATAGGTCATGCCGGGGAAGACATCCTGCGTGATGTCGGCGGAAGTCCGCGCTGCGCTGTAGAGTTGCTGGTCATACTGGCCCTCAGCAAATTTCGCGAGGAAATGGCTTGCCACGAGGAACCCGGCGACATCGACTGCAAGGAACATAAGGATCGAAAGGACCGAAAGTTTTGCAGAGAGTTTCAGCGATCGGAAGAACGACATAGCGGCCTCATCATGGGCATGGGTTGCGGCACTCTGCCGTGGCCGCGTATAGATTCGGTTAGCAGGCCCGCCCTGCCCCGCCGCCGATCCTTCGATTTCCGTTCAATGCGCGACAATCGCGCCCCGCTTCCCCCCGATACGCCGAGACCCGATACGCAGGCATGCGACAGACGCTGACCGAGATTTACGACGCCCGCGTGCAGGCCGGGACGCTGCGGCCCGATGCGGCGCAGCGCGGCGTCCTGCCCAGGCTGGAAGAGCTGCGCCGCTGGCTTGAGGCCAATCCGACCCGCAAGGTCGGCCTTTTCGCAGGCCTGTTCGCCCGGCCCGCCGCCGCGCCGAAGGGTCTGTATCTTTGGGGCGGCGTCGGGCGCGGCAAGTCGATGCTGATGGATCTGTTCGTCGCGTCCTGCGGGGGCGTGGCCAAGCGGCGGGTGCATTTCCACGCCTTCATGCAGGAAATCCATCACGGCATGCACGAGGCCCGCAAGCAGGGCGTCGAGGATGCCCTGGAGCCGGTGGCAGAAGCGGTGCTTCGAGAGGTCCGGCTTCTTGCCTTTGACGAGATGCAGATCACCGACATCACCGATGCGATGATCGTGGGGCGGCTGTTCGAAAAGCTGATCGCGGGGGGCGTGGTGATCGTGACCACCTCGAACCGGCCGCCCGAGGATCTGTACAAGAACGGGCTGAACCGGGCGCTGTTCCTGCCGTTCATCGCCATGCTGAACGAGAAGATGCAGGTCCTGGCGCTGGAAAGCCCCACGGACTATCGCCAGCACAGGCTGGAAGGAGCGCAGGCCTATTTCCACCCGGCCGGCCGCGCGCGCGGGCAGATCCAGGCGATCTGGGACGATCTGACCGGCACGGCGCCCGGCCAGCCGCTGAAACTGCCGGTGAACGGGCGCGAGATCGTGCTGCCACGCTTTGCCAATGGCGTCGGGCGGGCGACGTTCTGGGAATTATGCGCCCGTCCGCTTGGCCCGGCGGATTTCCTGGCCATCGCCCAAGCGGTGCGCGTGCTGATTCTTGAGGACATTCCGCAGCTTTCCTCGTCGAACTTCAATGAAGCCAAGCGCTTCGTCACCCTGATCGACGCGCTGTATGAGGCACGGGTGCGGCTGATCTGCTCGGCTGCCGATGAGCCGGAACGGCTGTATATCGAGGGCGAGGGGTCGTTCGAATTCGAGCGCACCGCCAGCCGCCTGCGCGAGATGCAGGGCGCGGACTGGGGCTAGGCGGGTCGGCAGGGGGGCCTGCGCGGCCGACCGGTCAGAGGTCGAAGCGACGGCTGATGCGGCCGGTGACGGTGCCGTCTTGCAGCGCCCAGTCCGGTTCATGGGCGTAATCGGTGAAGCCGATCCGGGCGTAATAGGCAAGGCCCGGCACGTTGTCGGCGCGAATGGTGGCGTTGATCGTGGTCAGGCCCAGCCCCCGTGCCGCAGCAGAGGTGGCAGCGAAAAGCGCCGCACCGGTGCCGCGCGCCTGCGAATCCGGCGTGACGAAAGTGCCGATATCGCCCCAGCCCGCAGGCAGGCCGTCATGGCGGCCCAGTGCCTGAAAGCCGATCACCTGCCCGGCCTCTTCCGCCACATGGCAGCACAGGGCATCGGGGCCGTCGATATAGTCGGTCCGCACCTTTTGCGGCGTTTTTTCATGCTGATGCGCGGTGGTGCCGCCGATGCGGATGATGCGGTTCAAGAGGGACGCCATCGCGGGCGCATCCTGCGGGCTGGCGGAACGCACGATCATGCGGCGAACTCGTCACGGCTATAGCCCTGAAGGTAGAGAAGGGCGGAAAGGTCGCCATGATTCACCCGCAGGGCACAGTGTTCCTGCACCCTTGGCTTGGCGTGCAGCGCCACGCCCATACCCGCGCGCAGGAGCATGGGCAGATCATTCGCGCCGTCGCCCACGGCGATGGCATCCTGGGGCACAAGCCCCAGACGGGCGGTGATCTCCTCCAGCGCCTGAAGCTTGGCCTCTTTGCCCAGGATCGGATCGGCGACGGTGCCGGTCAGCCGGCCGGCTTCGGCAAGAAGCGTGTTGGCACGGTTCTCGTCAAACCCCAGCTTCGCCGCGATGGCCGAGGTGAAGGCGGTGAAGCCGCCCGAGACAAGCGCCGCATAGGCCCCCTGCGCCCGCATCGTGGCCAACAGGACAGGGCCGCCGGGCATCAGGGTGATGCGGTCGCGCAGCACGCTGGAGATTGTCGTTTCCGGCAAGCCTTTCAACAGATTGACCCTTTCACGCAGGGCCTCTTCGAAATCCAGCTCGCCATTCATCGCCCGCGCCGTGATGCCCGCCACATGCGCGCCGACGCCCGCTTCGTCGGCCAGCTCGTCGATGCATTCCTGCCGGATCATCGTGCTGTCCATATCGGCGATCAGCAGGCGCTTCCGGCGGCCCTCGGCGGGCTGTAGGGCAAGGTCGATGCGCAGGCCCTGCAGATCCTGCCAGACCTGCCAGAGATTCTCGGGCGCCTGGGCCAGCTCGAACTCGGCCGCGACGCCGGGATCGAGCCAACGCGCCGCGCCGCCGCCCCAGGCATTGCGCAGCGATTCCACGGTGGCGCGGTCAAGCACCGGCGTTTCGGGATTGGTCAGAAGTGTGGCGATGAACATGGGCGACCGGGACGTTGGGGGCGGTTCGGCAGGGGATACGGAATTTCTGCGGGCCGCGCTAGTGCGCGTCATGCTGGCCTCTGCCGCAGGGAACAAGCAGGATGGCGAGGCGTTGACTGGCCAAAGACCTCTGGGGACCGGAATGAAGATCTTCAAATGCCAGTGCTGCGGGCAGGTCCTGCATTTCGAGAACACGGTCTGCCTGCGCTGTGGCCGGGCGGTCGGCTATCTGCCGGAGCGGGCGGAAATGGCCGCGGTCGAACCCGAAGGCGCGGTCTGGCTGCGTGCCCAGCCCGAGGGTGGAGAGGATGGGCCGGACCGCTGGCGGTTCTGCCGCAACTGGGAGCTGTCGGCCTGCAACTGGTTGATTCCGGTCGAGAATGACGGAACGGGCTTTTGCCCGGCCTGTGCGCATAACCGGTTCGTGCCCGATCTTTCGGACCCGTTGAACCATCTGCGCTGGCAGAAGATCGAGGTGGCGAAGCGGCGGCTGATCTACACATTGATGCGGCTGGGCCTGCCGATGCCCCGGCCCGGCGAAGGCCATGCCGAGCCGCTGGTCTTCGATTTCCTGGCCGATGATCCAGGTGCGGCAAGTCGGGTGTTGACGGGTCATGCCGATGGCGTGGTGACGATCGCCCTGACCGAGGCCGATGATGCCGTGCGCGAGCGGATGCGCAGCGACATGGGCGAGGCCTATCGCACGCTTCTGGGCCATTTCCGCCATGAAATCGGCCATTATTACTGGGACTTGCTGGTGGGCGGCAGCGATCGCCTTCAGCCGTTCCGCGACCTGTTCGGCGATGAGAGTGCGGATTATTCCGCCGCGCTCCAGCGCCACTATGCCGAGGGCGCGCCGACGGGCTGGGAGGCGGGACATGTGTCGGCCTATGCCACGATGCACCCCTGGGAGGACTGGGCCGAGACCTGGGCGCATTACCTGCATATGGTCGATACGCTGGAGACGGCGGCGGCTTTGGGGATGCGGATCGATCCGGGCATCGACGACGAGGGCGAATTGACCACCGAGGTCGATTTCGACCCCTACCGTGCGCGTCGAATGGGGCGGCTGATCCATGCCTGGCCGCCGCTGACCGTGGCCTTGAACACGATGAACCGCTCGATGGGCCAGCCCGATCTGTATCCGTTCTCGCTGACCGAAGCGGTGATCGCGAAGCTGCATTTCGTGCATGAGGTGGTGCGGGCCGGGCGCGAGGGGTAAGGCGCGTACAAGGGATTGGGAACGCTGGGTTAATTTTTGGCATCCGGGGCGTTTGGCACGTCTTCCCAACGTCTTCCCTTTGTCTTCCGAACGTCTTGCGGCAAGCCCGCCGGAGAGCGATTTACCCTGTTTGCGAATCGGGGTGACAAAGCGTCTGCTTCCGCCGGCGGCAGTTGATCGGCATCAAGGCGGCACGACCCGCCCCGGACTAGAGCGGACGGGATGAACAGACAGATCGTGGAGTCGTGATGGCGCTTTCCCTTTTCCTCTCGGCGGTGCTGACGCTGCTGCTGGCACCCGGCCCGACCAATACGCTGATGGGGCTGGCCGGGGCCGGATCCGGCCTGCGCCGGGTGGTGCGGCTGATCCCGGCTGAACTGGCGGGCTATGCTCTGGCCGTATTGCCGCTGGCCTGGATGGGCGCGGGGCTGGTGGAGCGTCTGCCCGCACTGGCCCCGGGGCTTAAGCTGGTGGCGGCGCTGTGGGTGCTGAGCCTGGCCCTGCGGCTGTGGCGGCGCCCGGCGGCTGGAGAGGACATGCCGGTGACAGCGCGGCGGGTCTTCGTCACCACGCTTCTGAACCCCAAGGCGCTGGTCTTCGGCCTTGTCCTGCTGCCCGCCCCCGCCGATCCGGCCTTCCCGGCCCGGCTGGCGCTGTTCCTGGCCTGCGTCGTGACCGTGGCACTGATCTGGGGCGGCGCGGGTCGCGTGCTGGGCCGCATCGGCAAGGCGACGGCGGCGCAGGGGGCTCTGAACGATCCGGTCTTCCTGGTGCAGAGGGTGGCCGCCCTCTGGCTGGGCTGCCTGTCGCTGGTGCTGGTGGCAGGGGTAGTGGGGAGCTAGCGCGGGACGCAGGGGGACCCCGGGGACCGACCAAGGTCGAAGCCCGGCCTGTCGGAATCCGATTGCAAAGCGTCGCGAGCGGCTGTATCTGCGGCGGCGGGACACCCTTCCCCAACGAAGGGCATATATCTGTAAGGATACCAGATATGGCGAATACCGCTCCGGCAACGCGGCCGGCAAACCCGCGTTTTTCTTCGGGCCCTTGCGCGAAGATCCCCGGTTATTCCCTTGACATGCTGGCTGACGCGCCCCTGGGGCGGTCGCACCGCGCTGCGGTGGGCAAGGCCAAGCTGAAAGAGGCGATCGACCTGACCCGTGACATTCTGGGCGTGCCGGCGGAGTACCGCATCGGCATCGTTCCTGCTTCGGATACCGGCGCTGTCGAGATGGCGCTGTGGTCGCTTCTGGGCGCGCGCCCGGTGGAAATGCTGGCCTGGGAATCTTTCGGCGAAGGCTGGGTGACCGATGTGGTCAAGCAGCTGAAGCTGGATGCCACCGTGAAGAAGGCCCCCTATGGCGAGATCGTGGATTTCGCGACGGTCGATTTCGACAAGGATGTGGTCTTCACCTGGAACGGCACGACCAGTGGCGTGCGGTTGCCCAATGCCGATGCGATCCCGGCCGACCGCAAGGGGCTGACGATCTGCGATGCGACCTCGGCCGCCTTCGCGATGGAGATGGACTGGGCGAAGCTCGATGTCGTTACCTTCTCGTGGCAGAAGGTGCTGGGCGGCGAGGGCGGGCATGGTGTCCTGATCCTGAGCCAGCGCGCCGTGGAACGGCTGGAGACCTATACGCCAGCCTGGCCGCTGCCGAAGATCTTTCGCCTGACCTCGAAGGGCAAGATTTCCGAAGGGATCTTCGTGGGCGAGACGATCAACACGCCGTCGATGCTGTGCGTCGAGGATTACCTGGTCGCGCTGAAATGGGCCAAGACCATCGGCGGGCTGAAGGGGCTGATCGCCCGGTCGGAAGCCAATGCCAAGGCGATTGCCGATTTCATCAAGGGCAAGGACTGGATCGCCAATCTGGCGGTGGACCCGGCGACGGCCTCCTGCACCTCGGTCTGTCTGAAATTCACCGATCCGCGCATCACCGACGGGGCGGCTTTCGCCAAGGCGGTGGCCAAGCGGCTGGAGAAAGAGGGCGTGGCGCTGGATGCGGGCGCCTATCGCGACGCCCCCCCCGGCCTGCGGATCTGGTGCGGGGCGACGGTCGAAACCTCGGACGTGCAGGCGCTGATGCCCTGGGTCGAATATGCGTTCGATGCCGAGATCGCGGCGCTGGCACAAGCCGCTTGAGCAACAGGGGTCGGGGCGAACCCCGACCTTCATAGCCCGGGGCCCAGCCCCGACGCTTTCCCCCCATTCAAGAATGGAGCCCCATGATGGCCCCCCGCGTTCTCGTTTCCGACGAATTGAGTGAAACCGCCGTCCAGATCTTCCGCGACCGTGGCGTCGAGGTCGATTACCTGCCGAAACTGGGCAAAGACAAGGAAAAGCTGGCCGAGATCATCGGCCAATATGACGGGCTTGCGATCCGATCCGCGACCAAGGTCACCGAGAAGCTGCTGGAGAAGGCCGCCCATCTGAAGGTGGTGGGCCGCGCCGGGATTGGCGTCGACAATGTCGATATTCCGGCGGCGTCGAAAAAGGGCGTGATCGTGATGAACACGCCTTTCGGCAATTCGGTGACGACCGCCGAACATGCCATCGCGATGATGTTCGCCGTGGCGCGTCAGCTTCCCGAGGCTTCGGCCTCCACCCATGCCGGAAAATGGGAAAAGTCGAAGTTCATGGGGGTCGAGCTCTACAACAAGACGCTTGGCGTGATCGGGGCGGGGAATATCGGCGGCATCGTCTGCGACCGCGCGGTGGGCCTGCATATGAAGGTCGTGGCCTATGACCCCTTCCTGTCGGAAGAGCGCGCCAAGCAATTGGGCGTGCAGAAGGTAGAGCTGGACGAGCTGCTGGCCCGGGCCGATTTCATCACGCTGCATGTGCCGCTGACCGACAAGACGCGCGGCGTGCTGAATGCGGAAAACATCGCCAAGACCAAGGCGGGCGTGCGGATCATCAACTGCGCCCGGGGCGGGCTGGTCGATGAGGCGGCGCTGGCCGAGGCGCTGAAATCGGGCCATGTCGCGGGCGCGGCCTTTGACGTGTTCGAGGTGGAGCCGGCGACGGAAAGCCCGCTGTTCGGCCTGCCGAATGTGGTGGTGACGCCGCATCTGGGCGCGTCCACCACCGAAGCGCAGGAAAACGTGGCGCTGCAAGTGGCCGAGCAGATGTCGGATTATCTGCTGACGGGTGCGGTGCAGAACGCGCTGAACATGCCGAATGTGACGGCGGAAGAGGCGGCCGTGATGGGGCCCTGGATCAAGCTGGCCGGCCATCTGGGCAGCTTCATCGGCCAAATGACGGATGAGCCGATCCGCGCGATCAACATCCTTTATGACGGCAAGGTCGCCGACATGAACATTGCCGCGCTGAATCAGGCGGTGATCGCGGGCGTGTTGAAGGCGCAGAACCCGGATGTGAACCTGGTCTCGGCCCCGGTCGTGGCCAAGGACAAGGGCATCCAGATCTCGACCACGCGTCAGGACAAGACCGGGGTCTTCGACGCCTATATCAAGGTGACGATGGTGACCGACAAGCGCGAACGTTCGGTCGCGGGGACGTGTTTCTCGGATGGCAAGCCGCGCTTCATCCAGATCAAGGGCATCAATATCGACGCCGAAGTGGGTGAGCATATGCTCTACACCACCAATGAGGACGTGCCGGGGATCATCGGTCTTCTGGGCATGACCATGGGCAAGAACGGAGTGAACATCGCGAACTTTACCCTGGGCCGGTCGGGCGTGGGGCAGGATGCGATCGCGATCCTGTATCTGGACCAGCAGATCGACCCGAAAGTGGTCGAGACGCTGAATGCGACGGGCATGTTCCAGCAGGTCAAGTCGCTGCATTTCGAAGGCGCATAGGCGCCGCAAGGGAAGCCCCGGCGCCGGGGCGGACCAAGCAGGCTTCGGGATGCGGCTGTCTAGGCCGCATCCTCGGCCAGCGTGCCGAGCGGGCGCGCGTCCGGCGGGCAGAACTCGGCCAGGGCTTCGGTGATGGCGGCCTTGCGCAGGGGTTTGGTCAGATAGCGGTCGATGCCCGAGGCCAGGATCGCATCGGCATCGCCTTCCATCGCATGGGCGGTCATCGCGACGATGGGCGTGTGTCGGCCCGGCGGTTCTCCACCGCGAATGGCGGTTGCGGCCTCTTTGCCGTCCATCTCGGGCATGGAAATATCCATGAAAATCAGATCGGGCGCGAAGCTGCGCCAGAGATCCAGCGCCTCGCGCCCGTTATTGGCGAAGACCAGGTCGATATCGAGGCCGCGCACCATCTTTTGAAAGACAAGCTGGTTGGTCTTGTTGTCCTCGGCCGCCAGAACCCGCATCTGGCGCAGTTCCGCCGCGGGCGGCGGAGGCGGCGGGGCGGTCACCTCGGCCTCTTCCTCGGGCGGGGCGGACAGGTCGTGCAGGCGGCGATAGAGCTCGGCCCGCAGGACCGGCTTTTGCAGGATCGCGTCCAGCGCCACCACGCCTTCGCGTTCCCGTGCCAGCGAGGGGCTGGAGGACAGCAGAAGAATCGGCATCAGATGCCCCGCCTGCCGCAGCCGCAGGGCAAGCGTCACACCATCCATTTCCGGCATATCATGGTCGGTCAGGATCACGTCGAAGGGCGTGGCCCCCGCAGCCTCGACCGCGGCCAAGGCCTCGGCCCCCGACCGGCAGAGCGTCACCTCGATGCCGCAGGGGGCAAGCTGGCGTTCCAGGATGGTGCGGTTGATGAACTTGTCATCCACCACCAGCGCCCGGCGCAGGCTGACCGGCGGGCGCACGGCCTGCCCGGCCTCGGCCACGGGCAGCGTGACGCGGAAACCGAAGGCCGATCCCTTGCCGGTTTCGCTGTCGACCCAGACCGCGCCGCCCATGCGTTCGATCAGGCGGCGGGTGATGGCCAGGCCCAGGCCGGTGCCTTCGTATTTGCGGTTCTGTTCATCCTCGACCTGGTTGAACTCGCCGAAGATGTGGTCAAGGTGTTCGGGGGCGATGCCGATGCCGGTGTCTTCGACCGTGACGTGCAGCTGTTCCCGGCCATCCTCGGTCTCGATCCCCACGACGCGGGTCAGCACATGGCCCTGCTCGGTGAATTTCACCGCATTGCCGATCAGGTTGGTCAGCACCTGGCGCAGCCGCCCCGGATCGCCGACAAAGCGGGTGGGCAGGAACATGTCGTAGTCGATCATCATGTCGATGCCCTTGGCCCGCGCGCGGGGCTGCAAGAGCATGGTCACCTCATGGATGGTGCGTTCCAGATCGAAGGGTTCGGGATGCAGCGTCATCCGCTCGGCCTCGAGCTTGGAATAGTCGAGGATGTCGTTGATGATGACGAGAAGCGCCTCGCCCGAAGAGCGGATCGTTTCGGCGAAAAGCCTTTGCTCATCGGACAGGGTGGTGTCGCACAAAAGCTCGGCCATGCCGACAACGCCATTCATCGGCGTGCGGATTTCGTGGCTCATATTGGCCAGGAAGGCCGATTTGGCGCGGTTCGCGGCCTCGGCGGCGCGACGGGCGGCTTCCAGCGCGGTCTGCTGGTCGCGCAACTGGGTGATGTCGGTGCGGAGCCCGACTCGGCCGCCATCGGGGGTGACATGGTCGGTCTCGCGGATCCAGCGCCCGTCGGAGAGGCGGCATTCGCTGACCCCGGCCTTGCGGAACTGGGCGAGGCGCCTGGCCAGCCAGTCCTCCTCGTGCCCCTTGGCTTCGGGGACATGGCCCGCCGCAAGCCCCTGGCGCAGAAGCGCCTCGAAGGGCGTGCCGGGCACCATGTTATGGGCGGAATCGGGAAACATGTCGCGGTAGCGCTGGTTGCAGGTCAAAAGACGTTCCTCCCGGTCGAAAAGGACGAAGGCATCGGGCAGGGCCTCGATCGCGGCCCAGATGCGCATCTGTTCGGTGATGTCGAAGACAAGGCTGACCATGTCGCCGTCGCGGGCGCGGCGGTCGACGACGCGGATCCAGGTGCCGTTGGCCAGCCGCGCGGTTTCGGTTTCGACGGGATCATCCTCAAGCCGCGCCATCATGCGGGCGGTCCAGGCGGACTGATCCTCACCCTGGAGGTCGATGATCCCGTCGCGCGCGGCCATGGCGATCAGGTCGGCATAGCTGTCGCCCGCGTTGATGCCATGGGCGGTGAAAATCGCCTTATAGGCGTGGTTGGCAGTGACAAGACGAAGATTGCCGTCATAGACGGCAAAGCCGTCGCGGATGGTGTTGATCGAATCCCACAGGCGCCGTTCGGCCATGACGGCGGCGGTATGGGCGCGTTCCAGATCGTGCAGGAAGCGGTGGTTCTGGCCTTTCAGGGTCTCGGCCTCGGTCTTGGCGGTCCGCACGACCTCGCGCTGTTCGACGATCTGGTCCGACAGCGACCGCGCGTGCAGGGCGAGCTTTTCGTTCGCGGCGAACAGTTCGCGCGTCTTCTGTTCCAGCAGCCGTTCCGCCGCCAGCCTTGCCCGCCTTTCCTTGGCCAACCGTTCCGTCAGATCCATTCCGCGCCCTGCGCCGACCTTCCGCCCGCCCGCCGGCGCGCCGAAAGACACGCAAATGCCCGCCACGTCCGGTTTTCACGACTATTTTCCCCGGGCTGGGTGAACCAAGACTTAACGGGAAAGGGTGGCGACACGCCTTGCTGGAATCTTTGCTGCGTGCGACGCTTCCGGCCATAAGACAGGAGGATATTTCGATGGTCCGTTTTGCCAAGGTCGCCGCCGCGACCCTGTTTCTTGCGATTCCGGGTCTTGCCGCCGCGCAGGATCTGATTCCCGAGAAGCGCTCCATCGTGACCCAGGATGCCGACCTGCCGGGGGGCGACATTGCCTCGATCTTCGACACGAGCCAGGAGGCCTGCGAACGCGCCTGCCTGACCAATAGCCGCTGCGAGGCCTATACGTTCAACACCAAGAACGGGTCGTGCTTCCTGAAGGCCGATCCCGGCGCGCCGGCCTTTTTCCAGGGCGCCATGTCGGGCGTGGTGGTGGCGGGCGATCCGGCGATGCGGGCGGCGGCGGCCGAACGGCGGCGCGACCTGACCTTCGTCTATGATTACGAGATCACCAATGCCGTCGACATGGCGGCCACGATGGGCCGGACCCATACCTCGGGGGCCTGGAGTGCTGCGGAACATCTTCAGGCCGCGTCCGAGAACGAGGCGCAGGGCAATTGGGTGATGGCCACGGCCTTTACCGGCGCCGCGCTGAACATCACCGACGATGCCGGGACCTGGCTGGAATATGCCCGCCGGGCGCTGGCGGCCTCGCGTCAGAATGGCAATGACCGCTACTGGTATGAGAACCGGGCCTATCTGGCGACGGTGAACGCCTATCTGCGGGCAGACAGCCCCGCCCTGCGCCATTCGATCCTGGTGCAGATGAGCGAGGTCCAGGAACAGATGGGCCGGGGCCGCGACATGGTGCAGGCGCTGCGGCTGGCGCAGCAGTTGCAGCCGCGCGACGATACGGCGGCGCTGCTGGACGTGGCCATCGGCAAATACGGCTTCCGCCTGACCGACAACACGGTCGAGGCGGATCTGGCTCGCCCGCGCATCTGCGCCGCCTTCTCGGAAAACCTGGTGCCCTCGGGCGTCGACTATTCGACCTATGTGAAGCTGCCGCAGGCCGATCTTGCGGTCGAGATCGCCGATTTCAACCGGCTTTGCATCGTGGGGCTGACCCACGGCTCGCGCAGCACAATCACCTTCCGCGAGGGCCTGCCCTCGGCGGATGGCCAGGTGCTGGCCAAGGATGTGGCGATCACCTCTTACATCCGCGACCGCAACCCCGGCGTCAGCTTTGCCGGTCGGGGTTATGTGCTGCCCAAGATGGCCGATGCCGCCCTGCCGGTGCAGACCGTCAACACCGAGAAGCTGGATCTCACGCTGTTCAAGGTCACCGACCGCAACATGCTGCGCTCGATCCAGAACAATTATTTCGGCTGGCCGCTGCAGGACTATGACGAAAGCTATTTCACCGACGAGATCGGCGAGAAGATCTGGCAAGGCACGGCCAAGGTCGCGCAAGAGGTGAACAAGGATGTCACCACCCGCCTGCCCATGGCCGAGGCGCTGGCCGGACAGGAGGCCGGCATCTATGTGCTCAAGGCCGCCGTGCCGGGCGTGGACCCCTATGTCGTGCCCTCGGGCTGGCAATGGTTCGTGGTGTCGGATATCGGCCTGACCACCATGTCGGGCGTTGACGGGCTGCATGTCTTTGCCCGCAGCCTGGGCGAGGCCAAGGCCATGCCGGGGCTGACGGTGGAGCTTCTGAACCGCGCCAATGCCATTCTGGGCACCGCCACGACCGACGATCAGGGCTATGCCCGGTTCGATGCCGGTCTAACGCGCGGCACGGGGGCCGCTGCCCCGGCAATGGTCGTGGTGAAGAATGGTGACAGCGACATCACCTTCCTGTCGCTGACCGACCCGGAATTCGACCTGTCCGACCGTGGCGTCGAGGGGCGCGAGCCTGCCCCGCCGATCGACATGTTCCTGACCACCGATCGCGGCGCCTATCGTGCTGGCGAAACGGTCTATGCCACGGCGCTGTCGCGCGATCCTGCCGCCGATGCGGTGGAAGGCGTGCCGCTGACCGCCATCCTGCTGCGGCCCGACGGGGTGGAATATTCCCGCCAGCTTGTCGCCGATTCCGGCGCGGGCGGCCATGTCTTCCAGATGCCGGTCGCCGACACCGCGCCGCGCGGGGTCTGGACGGTGCAGATCCTGGCCGATCTGGACGCCGCCCCCCTGACCACCAAGACCTTCCTGGTCGAGGATTTCCTGCCCGAACGCATCGACTTTACCCTCGATTTCGGCACCGGCCCGATCAAGCTGGCGGAAGAGGCCCCGATGGTCAGCCTTGCCGCCAAATACCTGTTCGGCGCGCCTGGCGCTGGGTTGCAAGTCGAGGGTGAGGTTCTGTTGCGGGCTGCGCAAGCCCTGCCCGATTTCCCCGGCTATGTCTTCGGTCGGCATGATCAGGCCTTTTCGGCACTGATGAATTCGCTGCCGGGGACCGAGACGGATGCGGAGGGCAATGCCACGCTGGACGTGGCGCTGCCCGATCCTGGCCCGGTCGGTCGCCCGCTTGAGGCGGTGGTGACGGTGCGTGTCGCCGAAGGCTCGGGCCGCCCGGTCGAACGTCGCGCCAGCCAGCTTGTGGTGCCGAATGAATCGATGATCGGCCTCAAGCCGCTGTTCGAGGGCGATGTCGTGCCGATGAACACCGAGGCGCGTTTCCAGGTCATCGCCCTTGGCCCCGATCTGGCGCCCGTGGCCGACATGCCGGTCAAATGGAAGGTCAACCGGATCGAGACCGATTACCAATGGTATCAGAGCTATGGCACCTGGAGCTGGGAGCCGGTGACCTATCGCAGCCTTGTGGCCGAGGGTGAGGCCACCCTGGGCAGCGCGCCGGTGGAGCTGGGCGCTTCGGTCGATTGGGGCCAGTATGAGCTGGTGGTGGAATCGACCGATGGCACGCTGGCGGTTTCCTCGGCGAAATTCTGGTCGGGCTGGTATGCGCCCGCCGATACCGTCTCAAGCCCCGATACGCTGGACCTGTCGCTGGACAAGCCCGCCTACAAGTCGGGCGATACCGCGACGCTGCGCATCGTGCCGCGTGCGGCGGGAACCGCGCTGATCACCGTGCTGTCGAACCGGCTGGTCACGATGCAGGCGATCGAGGTGAAGGAAGGCGAGAACACCATTCCCCTGACCGTCACCGATGATTGGGGCGCGGGCGTCTATGTCACGGCATCCGTGCTGCGGCCGATGGATGTGGCGGCCGGGCGCAACCCGGCCCGCGCGCTGGGCCTGGCCTATGCCAGCATCGACCCGGGCAAGCATGCGCTGAAAGCCACGGTCGAGACGGCGGATGAATCCGCCCCGCGCGGCCCGATGGACGTGGCGGTGAAGGTCGAGGGCATCGAGGCGGGCGAGACCGCCTATGTGACCGTTGCCGCCGTGGATGTGGGCATCCTGAACCTGACCGGGTTCAAGTCGCCCGATCCGCAGGGCCATTTCTTCGGCCAGCGCAAACTGGGCGTCGGCATCCGCGATGTCTATGGTCGCCTGATCGACGGGCTGAACGGCGCGCAGGGCGAGGTCCGCTCGGGCGGCGATGCGGGCGCGCAGGCGCGGCTGCAATCGCCGCCGCCCACGGAAGAACTGGTGGCGTATTTCTCGGGACCGCTGGCGGTGGGCGCAGACGGCTATGCCCGCACTTCGTTCGACATTCCGTCCTTCAACGGGACGGTGAAGGTGATGGCTGTCGCCTGGTCGAAGACCGGCGTGGGCCAGGCCGACAAAGAGGTGCTGGTGCGCGACCCGGTGGTGGTGACGGCCAGCCTGCCGCGCTTCATGGCGCCGGGAGACCAGAGCCGCGTTCTGCTGGAGATCGTCCATGCCACCGGGCCTTCGGGCCGGATGGGGCTGGACATCACCGGCCAGGGCGTCACGCTGGGGCAGGTCGCCTCGGGCGTGGATCTGGCCGACAAGGGCAAGGCCGTGCTTGAAGTGCCGGTGACGGCGGGCGCGGCGGGTCTGGCGACCATCGAGGTCGCGCTGACCACGCCCGATGGAAAGCAGCTGAAGAAATCGCTGAACCTGCCGATCGAGGTCAACGATCCCGAGATTGCCAAGATCAGCCGTCTCGATCTGGCCAAGGGCCAGACCCTGACCTTTGACCAGTCGGTCTTTGCCGACATGATCCCCGGCACCGGCAAATCGGTCATGGCCATCGGCCCCATCGCTCGGCTGAACGCGCCGGGGCTTCTGGCCAGCCTGGACCGCTATCCCTATGGCTGCACCGAGCAGATGACATCCAAGGCCCTGCCGCTGCTTTACTTCGACGAAGTGGCGCGGGTGATGGAGCTGAAGGGGGCCGAGAATATCCAGACCCGCATCGACCAGGCGGTGGCGGAAATCCTGGGCAATCAGGCGAGCGATGGCGGCTTCGGTCTTTGGGGCCCCTATTCGGGCGATCTGTGGCTGGATGCCTATGTCACCGATTTCCTGAGCCGTGCCCGCGCGCAGGGCTATGCGGTGCCCGATCTGGCCTTCAAGAACGCGCTGGCGAACCTGCGCAACCAGGTGAATTACGCGCCCGATTTCGACGCCAGCACCAATGGCGGCGGAACCGCGCTGGCCTATGCGCTGATGGTTCTGGCACGCGAAGGCGCGGCGGCGGTGGGCGATCTGCGCTATTATGTCGATGTGAAGGGCGATGATTTCGGTTCGCCCCTGGCGCAGGCGCAGCTTGGCGCGGCGCTGGCCGCCTATGGCGACCAGGCCCGGGCCGATGCGATGTTCCGCAAGGCCGCCGCCCGGGTTCCGGCGGCTTTCGGGACCGAGGCGCAGGTCTGGCGCGCCGATTACGGCACCGCCTATCGCGATGTGGCGGCGCTTTTGACGCTGGCGGTCGAGGCCGGATCGAACGCGGTGGACCGTGAGGCGCTGGTCGACCGGCTGGCCACGGCGAACGGACGGTTGTCGACGCAAGAGGCGACCTGGGCGCTGATGGCGACCAATGCCCTGATCGACCGGCCCGACAGTGCCGGGGTGCTGATCGACGGACAGCCAGCGACCGGCCCGCTGGTCAAGGTCCTGGCCGATGGCGGTACGCCCGTGGCGGTGAAGAATGACGGGCAGGACACCTTCGTCACCATCACCACCTATGGCGTGCCGGCCGAACCCGAACCGGCAGGCGGCAATGGCTATGCGATCAAGCGGACCTATTACACGATGGATGGCGAAGAGGTGACGCTGGATCACGTGACCGCCGGGGACCGGCTGGTCGTGGTGGTCGAGGTCACGCCCTTCGCCTATTCCGAGGGGCGGCTTCTGGTCACCGATCCGCTGCCCGCCGGGTTCGAGATCGACAATCCGAACCTCATGGCCTCGGGTTCGACCTCGCAGCTGGGCTGGCTGGATGCGATGAGCGACATTGCCCATGCCGAATTCCGCCAAGAGCGCTTTGTGGCGGCGGTGGACTGGTCCTCGGCGGAAAGCTTCCGTCTGGCCTATATCGTGCGGGCCATCAGCCCCGGCACCTTCCATCATCCGGCGGCCTCGGTCGAGGACATGTACCGCCCCGATTACCGCGCCCGCAGCGATGTGGGCACGGTCACCATCGCCGCGAAGTAGGATGCGCGCGCGCTGGTTCATCGCCCTTGCGGCCGGCCTCTGGCTGGCCGCGACGGGCCGTGACCAGTTCGAAGCTTGGGTCGACGCGACCGACCTGCCATCCCTGCATGTCGAGACTTCGGTGCAGGTGCTTGACCGCAAGGGCGCGCTTCTGCGGGCCTATACGGTTGCCGATGGCCGATGGCGGCTGGCGGTCGATCTGGACGATGTCGATCCGCGCTATATCGACATGCTGCTGACCTATGAGGACCGGCGGTTCTACGACCATGCCGGGGTGGACCTGCGGTCGATGGCGCGGGCCTTGTGGCAAGCGGCGACATCGGGCCGAATCGTGTCGGGCGGGTCGACCCTGACCATGCAGGTGGCGCGCCTTCTGGAGGAAGGCACCACCGGAGAGGTCGGCGGCAAGCTGCGCCAGATGCGGGTGGCGCTGGCGCTGGAGCGGCGGCTGAGCAAGGACCAGATCCTGTCGCTGTACCTGCAGCTCGCGCCGTTCGGCGGCAATCTGGAAGGCGTGCGGGCGGCGTCGCTTTCCTATTTCGGCAAGGAGCCCCGCCGCCTGACCCCGGCGGAATCGGCGCTGCTGGTCGCCATTCCGCAATCGCCGGAAACCCGCCGCCCCGACCGGGCCGCCGATCGGGCCGAGGCGGCGCGCGACCGCGTTCTGGCCCGGGCCGTGCGCTTTCACCTGATCGACGAAGACGAAGCGACGGCGGCCCTGTCCGAGCATATCCCCGGCACGCGGCAGCCCTTTCCGGCCTATGCCCCGCATCTGGCCGACCGGGCGCGGGCCGAAGACCCCGCGCGCGCCACGCAGGATCTGACCATCGATCTTGACCTGCAGAAGAAGCTGGAAAAGCTGGCGCTGCAATCGGTGCAGGGGCGCGGCGACCAGTTGCAGATCGCCATCGTCGTGGCCGACCATGCCTCGGGCGAGATCCTGGCCTCGGTCGGTTCCGCCGCCTTCACCGCCGATGCCCGGCAGGGCTATGTCGACATGACCATCGCGCTGCGCAGCCCGGGATCGACGCTGAAGCCCCTGGTCTACGGCCTCGCCTTCGACCAGGGCCTCGCCCATCCCGAAACCATGATCGACGACCGGCCCATGGTCTTCGGCACTTACGCGCCGCAGAATTTCGACAAGCTCTTCCATGGCGAGATCCGTCTGCGCGAGGCGTTGCAGATGTCGCTGAACATTCCCGCCGTCGCACTGACCGATGCGCTGGGGCCGGCCAAGCTGCTGTCGGCTCTGGGCAAGGCAGGCGTGGCCTACAAGATTCCCGGCGACCAGCCCGGTCTGGCCGTGGCGCTGGGGGGCGTGGGCGTCACATTGCAGGACATGGTGCAGCTTTACGCCGCCATCGCGCGCGGCGGCGTTGCCCTGCCGCTGACCTGGCGCAAGGATGGCGAGCGGGCTGAGGGGCAAAGACTGATCTCCGCCGTCGCTGCCTGGGAAGTGGGCGACATCCTGGCCGGTCTTGCCCCGCCGCCCGGCGCGCCGTCGAACCGGCTGGCCTACAAGACCGGCACGTCCTATGGCCATCGCGATGCCTGGGCCATCGGCTTTGACGGCAGGCATGTGATCGGGGTCTGGATGGGGCGGGCCGATGGCACGCCGGTCCCGGGCGCCTTTGGCGCCGAAGTTGCTGCGCCGGTGCTGTTCCAGGCCTTCAACCGGCTGAAGCCGCAGCTTGACCCGCAGCCCCCCGCCCCCGCCGCGACGCTTCTGGTGTCGAACCCGCAGCTTCCCCTGCCGCTGCAACGTTTCCGCCCGCGCGGCGCGGTCTTTGCCGCCGCGCCGGACGCACCCGCCGTGGCCTTCCCGCCCGACGGGTCCGAGGTCGAACTGCTGCCTTCGGGCTTGAAGGTTTCTGTCCGCGGCGGCACCGCGCCCTTCACCTGGCTGCTTGACGGCATGCCCGTCGCCGTCGCGATGCGCGAGCGCGAGGCGATGCTGCCCAGCCCCGGCATCGGCTTTGTCACCCTGTCGGTGATCGATGCCGCAGGCCGTTCGGCCCGCGCCACCGTCCGCCTCTGGTAAGGGGATTCAGACCCTTTCGATCGCCAGGGCAATGCCCTGACCGCCGCCGATGCACATCGTGACCAGCGCCGTTTTCCCCCCTGTCCGCTCCAGCTCATAGAGCGCCTTGGTGGTGAGGATGGCCCCGGTCGCGCCCACCGGATGGCCCAGCGCAATCGCGCCGCCATTGGGGTTGACCCTGGCCGGGTCCAGATCGAGCGCCCGCGTCACCGCCAGCGCCTGGGCCGCGAATGCCTCGTTCGATTCCACCAGGTCAAAAGACTGCGGCGTCACGCCCAGCTTGCGGCACAGGGCCTGCACCGCCGGGATCGGCCCGATGCCCATCACCTTCGGGTCCACCCCCGCCACGGCATAGCCCATGATCCGCGCCCGCGGTTTGAGCCCGCCCAGCGCATCGCCGCGCGCCAGAACCAGCGCCGCCGCGCCATCGTTCAGCCCGCTGGCATTGCCGGCCGTGACGGTACCGTCCTTCTGGAAGGCCGGGCGCAGACCCGCGAGGCCTTCGGCGGTGGTGGCCTTGGGATGCTCGTCCAGCGCGAAACTGACCGGCCCCTTGCGGCTGGCGATCTCGACCGGCACGATCTGCTCGGCAAAACGCCCCTCGGCGATCGCCGCCGCCGCCCGGCGCTGGCTTTCCAGCGCGAATTCATCCTGGGTCGCGCGGGTGATCCCGTCGCGCGCCGCCACGTTTTCCGCCGTCACCCCCATATGGCCGGTGCCGAAGGGGCAGGTCAGCGCGCCGGTCATCATGTCCAACGCCTTGGTGTCCCCCATCTTCTGCCCCCAACGCGCATTGGTCAGCGCATAGGGCGAGCGGCTCATGCTTTCCGCCCCGCCCGCCAGCGCGAGATCGGCATCGCCCAGCATCAAGGCTTGCGCCGCCGAGACGATCGCTTGCGCACCCGAACCACAGAGCCGGTTCACGTTCATTGCCGGGGCGGTTTCCGGCACGCCCGCCTGCATCGCGGCGACCCGGGACAGATACATGTCGCGGGGTTCGGTGTTGATGACATGACCAAAGACCACCGTGCCGATCTGTCCGCCCTCGACGCCCGCGCGGGCCAGCGCCGCTTTGGCGGCGACGGTCGCAGTTTCGATCGGCGGCAGCGCCGCAAGCGCCCCGCCAAAGCCGCCAATTGCCGTGCGGGCGGCCGAGAGAATGTAGATATCGGTCATGGGTGGAATCTCCTGTTCGTGCTGCGGCGGTGCCGCAGGATCAGGAGACAGTCTTGGCTTTCACGGCGCGCGGCGCAAGCCGTCAGGCCGCCCTGCACCGCAGCGTCATTCCCAGGCCATCAATCGCTCAATGGCGCGGCGGAAAGCCGGCGCATCCTCACCCAGACGATCGGCAAGCTCGCTCTCGAAGGCATGGGCGATCGGGAAAAGCCGTACAGCCAACGCATTGCCACTTTGCGTCAGACGGATTTGCAGAAGCCTTCGATCATCGGCATTCTCGCGCTTTTCGACCAGCCCGGCGCTTTCAAGCCGGCTCGCCGCCCGGCTGACCTTGGACTTATCCATTGCAACCGCCGCATGCAATTCGCGAACCGATATGCCTTCGCGTCCCCACAATTGCGCCAAGACGCGCCATTCCGGGATCGAAAGCTGGAACTCGGACACGAAACGGCTTGTTAGCTCCTTGCGTATCCTTTCAGACATGACCGAAAGCTGATACGGCAGAAAACCATTAAGCTCAAAAGACTCGTATTTCATTCCAGGCACCCCACCACGAAACCAATGACTGCACGAAAGCCCAGCAGCTGCAAGCGCTGAGACGCATTTCCCGCAAGCAGACGGCACATCCGGCAACAGAATATCAGGAGACCGAATTGAGCGATTTGCCGCAGGCCCGACGGGGGTTATTGATCGCCGGAGTGGCCTGTTTCGCCATGATGGGGGTCGGTCAGTCGCTCTATGGGCCCACATTGCCGGTTTTCGGGCGCATGTTTGGGGTGCCGCAGGCCGAGACCGGCCTTCTCATCTCGGCGCATTGGACGGGATGCGCGCTGGGCATCGCGGCGATGTTCGCCTTTGGCGGCCGCATCTCGCCGCGCCACGCCCTGGCGATCATGGCCATGGGGGCAGCAGGATTGGCCAGTCTGGCAGGCTGGTGGGCGACGCTTGCCTCTGCTTTCGTCTTTGGCACTGGCTATGCCATGGCCACCGCCGTCTTCAATCCGCGCGTCCTTGCGGCCTTCGGGCCGCGCGGCGCCTCGATGCTGAGCCTCCTGAACGCCTGTTTCGGCATCGGCGCGATTCTTGCGCCCCTCGCCTTCGTGCGCTTCGGCCAGGATCCGCGCCTGGCCTTCCTGGTCACTGCCGGTCTTGCCCTGGCGATCTGGTTCCTGCCCGGGTCGGGCGGCGCGGCCCCTGCCCCCGCCCCCGGCAGCGCGCGCGGCTTTCGCCCCCGCCTGCCCATTCTGGCCTTTGGCGCCGCCGCCATCGGCATCGAGGCGAGCCTGATCGGCCTTGGCCCCACCGCACTGATCGCGGCGGGCGAGAGCGAGACGCACGCGGCAGAATTTCTTTCGATCTTCTTCGTGGTCTTCCTGGCCGCCCGGATCGTGCTGACCTTCACCGCCCATCTGGTGCCCAGCTTCATGCTCTTTCTGGCGGCGATCTGCGCCGTCTCATGCTTTGCGCTTCTGGGTGCCACGGTCTCAGCGGCCTGGGCCTTCGTCGCCATGGGGGCCTCGGCGGGTGTGTTCTTCCCCAGCTATTTCGTGACGGCCAGCCAGCATATGGGCGCCGATCCGCGCGTGCCGCCAACGATCATCGGCGCCGGGCTGGTGGGCGGCATCTTCCTGCCGCTGATCCTGTCGCCCCTGATGGCGCGGCTGGGGGACAGGGGTTTTTTCTGGCTGGTGGCCGGTCTGGCCGGAGTGGCGGCGCTCGCGGGCCTTGTGACCCTGCGCCCGATGCTGCGCCCTGCGGGCGCGGCCCCTTAGCGTCCGGCCTGCCAGGCCGCAACTTCGGGGATCGGCCACAAGAGCATCAGCACATTCAGCGCCAGCCCGTCGCGGATCAGCCAGATCGTGGTCGCCTCGAAGGCCAGGGCGATCACGACCGTAGCCCAGACCGGCAGGCGCGCCGCCAGCCAGAAGCCCAGAACCATGGCCAGAATGTCGCTGACCGAATTGATCACCGAATCGCCAAAGTAATCCAGGCTGATCGTGACCGACCGATAGCGCTCGATCACGGCATCCGAGTTCTCGACCAGTTCCCAGGCGCTTTCGACCAGCGTGGCGATCGCCAGCCGCCATCCCAGCGAAAGCCGCCGCGCCACCAGCCACAGTGCACCAAAGAACAGGAAGCCGTGGATGATATGGCTGGGCGTGTACCAATCGGCAATATGCTGGCTGTTTTCCGAGCTGACGACCGCGCCATGCCACAGTTTCACCGTGCCGCATTTGCAGATCAGCACCCGGCCATCGGCCCAGAGCCAGACCGCCGCGGCGGCGATGACCAGCGCAGTCACAAGATAGGGCAGCCAGGCGCGGCGGGCATGGGTCATCATGGCCGCACGGAATCACGCGTGAGGGATTTGGTAAAGCGAAATGACGGGCAGGTGCGGAAGCCCTGACCCGCGCGACAGGAGAGAGCATGACGGAAACCGCCTTCCTGCGGATGGCGCAGAACAATGCCTGGGCGAACGAGACGCTGCACGCAGCCCTTGCCGGGCTGCCGCCTGGCGGCTTTACCGCGCCGAATGTGGGCTTCTTCCCATCGCTGGCGCAAACCCTGAACCATATCCTGACGGTGGACCGCTATTACCTTGCCGCGCTGCAAGGCCGCCCCTTGCCCTATGCGATGCTGGAACAGCCCGACCTGACCGACCCCACCACCCTTGCCGCGGCGCAACAGGCCGAGGATCTGCGGCTGATCGGCCTCTGCCGCGGTCTCGACCCGGCACGACTTGCCGCGAGCATCGACACGATCCGGCGCGACGACCGGGTGCCCGAACGGGTGGACGGTCTGCTGCTGCATCTCTTCCAGCATCAGGTCCACCATCGCGGCCAGGCCCATGTGCAGCTGCACCACCTCGGAATCGCCCCGCCACAGCTTGACGATTTCCATCTCGCCTTCGGGCGGGTTCCCCGGGCGACCCATTGGCGCGGCGCTTAACCCGGGTCGGGCAACAGCGGCACGCGCCCGGCTTCGGTCAGGTGAAACACATCGCGCCCCTCGATCGCCACTGCCGTCAGCGGCCCGCCATAGGCGGCGGAACTGTCGATGTTCACCCGGTTGCCATGGTGATGCGGGGCGGGAATGGCGGTATGGCCGTGGACGACCAGAAATCCATGGTCGCGCGTATCCTCAAGAAAGGGCTGGCGGATCCACACAAGGTCGGTCTCGGTCTGCTTTTCCATCGCAAAGCCGGGGCGGATGCCCGCATGGACGAACACTGTCGCGCCGATGCGGTGCCAGGTCGGACTTGCCGCCAGAAAATCGCGATGGGCCTGCGACACCTTCTCCAGCGCCTCGTCATGCACCGCCTTCACCGGACGGTCGCCCGCGCTGCGCACCCCGTAGGAGGCCAGCGTCTCGGCCCCGCCCAGACGCGGATGCAGCCAGGACAGATCGGGCCGCAATCCCGGCTCGGGCTCGTCAGGCGCGCGCAGGAAGCGGCTGAACATGCGGTCGTGATTGCCCTTGAGCACCACCCAGTCTTCGCCGCGCGCAATCCCGCGCATCAGATGGTCGATCACGCCCCGGCTGTCCGGCCCGCGATCCACCAGATCGCCGACATGCACCACCGTGGCGGGGCCATGCACCGCCGCATCCGCCGCGATCCGGGCATGGGCGGCTTCCAGCAGGTCAAGATGGCCGTGAATATCGCCAATGGCGTAAATGTGCATGCCGCCTGCCTAGCCCGGTGCCAAAGGCGTGACAAGGGCAATGCAGCGGTTCCGATGGCGCGGCCCGAGTGCTATGTCAGCGCAAACATCACAGACAGGAGGCCCATGATGACCCTAGCCCGCATCGGATTGATCGGCCTTGGCACAATGGGCGCGGCGCTGGCCCTGAACATCGCGGAAAAGGGCCACCGCATCGCCGTTTGGAACCGTACCTCGCAGGTCACGCGCGAGTTCCACGCGGGCGCGGGCGCGCTGGCCCCCCAGATCGTTCCGACCGAGTCGCTGGCCGATCTGGTTGCCGCGCTTGCGCCGCCCCGCGCCATCATCCTGATGGTTCCGGCGGGCCCGGTGGTCGATGACCAGATTGCCGCCCTGCGACCGCTTCTTGCCCCTGAAGACCTGATCATCGATGCGGGCAATGCCAATTTCCACGACACCGAGCGCCGGGCGGCCGCGGCCGAAGCGGCGGGCGAGGCTTTCCTTGGCATGGGCGTTTCCGGGGGAGAGGAAGGCGCGCGCCATGGCCCCTCGATCATGGGCGGCGGGCCACGCGCCGCCTGGGACCGCGTGGCCCCGGTGCTGGAGAGTATCGCCGCCCGGCATCAGGGCGCGCCCTGCGCCACTTGGATGGGGCCGCGCGGGGCCGGGCATTTCGTCAAGACCGTGCATAACGGCATCGAATATGCCGACATGCAGATGATCGCCGAGGCCTATGGTTTGATGCGCGACGGGCTTGGCCTTACCGCCGCGCAGATCGCCCCGGTCTTCGCCCGCTGGAACGGCGGCATCCTCAAATCCTATCTGATCGAGATTTCCGCCGCGGTCGCCGCCGCGACAGACCCGGAAACCGGCACAGCCATGCTGGATGTCATCGTCGATGCGGCGGGACAGAAGGGCACCGGCCGGTGGACCGCCATCGAGGCGCAGCATCTGGCCGCCCCCATCCCGGTGATCGAGGCGGCGGTGGCCGCGCGCAACATCTCGGCCCGGCGCGAGGAGCGTGCGGCGGGGCAGGCGGCCTTCGGTGCCGGACCGCAGCCCTTGTCCTTACCGCTCGAGGACATCGAAGGGGCCCTGATCGCAGGCAAGATCCTGTGCTACGCGCAGGGCTTCACCATGCTGGCGGCCGCCTCTGAAAGCTATGGCTGGGGCGTGCCGCTGCCGGAATGCGCCAAGGTCTGGCGGGCGGGCTGCATCATCCGCTCGGCCATGCTGGATGACATGGCCCAGGCCCTGACCGACGATCCGGCGCGCAACCTGATCTTCGCCCCGGCCTTTGCGGATCTGCTGCGCCAGCATCACGGCGCCCTGCGCCGCGTGGTGGCCGAAGCCGCGCTGCGGGGTCATGCCCTGCCGGCTTTGTCAGCGGGTCTCGCCTGGTTCGACACCATGCGCACCGCGCGCGGCACAGCGAACATGATCCAGGGCCAGCGCGACTATTTCGGCGCCCATGGCTTTCAGCGTCTGGATGGAAAACCCCTGCCGCATGGCCCCTGGGCCGGGCAGGGGGCGTAGCCCCTAGCGCGCCAGCGCATAGGCCGGGCGCAGCGCAGCCTCGGGCGCGGGTTTCGCGGTGAGGTTCTGGTTCAGCAGGCCCCAGAGGAAGCCATTGGCCACCGCCTGCGCGCCCAGCGCCGCCAGAACCGCCGCCAGCGAGGTCGATCGCGCGATGATTGAGGGATTCAGATCGCCAAAGTCATGCAGGCCCCAATAGGTCAGGCTTGCCGCCGCCACGCCAAGGCCCAGCAGGAACAGAACGCCGCCAGCCTGACAGGCGCGGTCCACCGACAGGCGGCCCTGCAGCCGCTCGTAGCGCTCGGAGGTGGGCAGAAGGCCGAAGCGCACCGCGAAGGTCCGCGCCAGCACATGGAACCACACCATCTGCGCGCCTGTCAGCGCCGCCATGGCGGCCAGGATCACCGCGCCGATGTCGAAGGTCACGCCACCAAGCGTCAAAGGCCCGAACATCAGCGCGGCAAAGCCCGCGCCGCCGGTGGCCAGAAGCACCAGACCCGGCAACAGGAACAGGCTGAACGGGGCAAAGGTCAGCAGCAGTTTCAGATGGCGCCAGCCATCGGGGAAGCTGCGCAGATGCGGCGGACGCGACCGGCCGTCGGGCGACAGCGTCGTCGGCACTTCTTCAATGCGCAGCCCCGCCAGCGAGGCCTTGATCACCATTTCCGAGGCAAACTCCATCCCCGGCGAGGAGAGGCCCAGCCGCAGCACCGAGGCGCGGGAAAAGCCGCGCAACCCGCAATGGAAATCGCCCACCGGCGTACGATACAGCACCCGGCCGATGGTCGACAGAACCGGATTGCCCAGATAGCGGTGCAAAGGCGGCATGGCGCCCTTCGCGATCCCGCCCTTGAAGCGGTTGCCCATCACCAGATCGGCGCCGCCGCGCAGCGCCTCGACAAAACCGTCGAGCCGCGAGAAATCATAGCTGTCATCGCTGTCGCCCATGATGACATAGCGGCCCTCGGCGGCCTCGATCCCGGCGATCAGCGCCGCACCGTAACCGCGGCGCGGCACGGGCACGACGCGGGCGCCCAGCCCCTCGGCAATCGCCTGGCTGCCATCGGTCGAGCCATTGTCGGCGATGACGATCTCCCCCGACACGCCCGAGCGTTCCAGATAGCCGCGCGCCTTCACGATGCAGGCGGCCAGCGTCTCGGCCTCGTTGAGGCAGGGCATCAGAATCGTCAACTCGGTCATGGGAAACCCCCCGGAAACTCTTTCGCTGCACTCTTCCGGCGGATTGGGCCGGAATTGGGGCGGAAGCGGGAAGGTTTGGCGGCGCAAGCCCCGCATGGCCCCGGAAGATGCGCGAAATTGTCATGATCCTGACCGTTTCCACCCTTAGCGCTATCCAGCAATTGGTGACGATTTGATACGAAGGCGGAAACGACGTGAAGCTGAAAATTTCCGGTGCCACCCCGCGCCTCGCCCATATCGTTCTTCTTCTGTGCATCCTCGTGGCGGCGCAGGCGGTGAACTCGCTCGACAAACTGAATTCCGGCTTCTCGGACAATCTGATGCGTCTGGTCGAGGTACGCGACTGGCTGGGCGGACAGGGCTGGGCGGATCTGATGCAGCACCGGCTGCTGCCGCCCGGCGGCGTGTCGATGCACTGGTCGCGCTATGTCGATGCGGGCATCGCCGCCCTTCTGGTGCCGCTGTCCTGGATCTTTCCCATGGCCACGGCCGAGATGCTGACCCAGGTGCTCTGGCCCTCGCTTCTTCTTGTCGCGCTTTGCGTCGTGGTCGCCTGGGGCGGCAACCGGCTGCTCGGGCCTGCGGCGGCGATCGGCGCCGGGCTGATGGCGGTGTTCTGGGCCAAGATCGGCCCGGGCAAGTTCGGTCCCGGCAATCTTGACCATCACAATGTCCAGGTCCTGTTCTCGACCATCGCGCTGGCCCTGGCCATCGTGCCGCCGCGCGATCTGCGCCGCGGCGCTGCGCTGATGGGGGCGCTGGCCGGCGCGGCCACCGCCTTCGCCCTTGCCGTCGGGCTGGAAATGCTGCCGATGCTCTTCCTGCTCTGGGGCCTTGCCGCGCTGCGCCTTGCTTTCGGCACACCGGGCAGCGCACCCTGGCTGACCGGCTTCTCGCTCTCGCTCGGCCTCTCGGCGCCCCTGCTGATGATCGGGCAGACCGCGCCCGCCGAATGGCTTTTGCCCTGGTGCGACGAGCTTGCCCCACCGCTTCTGGCCGTGATCGCGGCCGGCATCGCGGCCTCGCTGGCGGGCGTGGCCGCCGCCCGCCGCATCTCCTCGCCCCTCGCGCTTTTCGCGATCATGGCCGCCATTGCCGGGATCGGCCTCTGGCTCTCTGCCCCGCTGACCGCCGCCTGCCTGAACGGCCCCTATGGCGCGATGCCGGAAGAGGCCCGCCGCATCATCGAGGAACGCATCGCCGAGGCACAGCCCGCCTGGCGCTCGTTCCAGATCCTGCCCTTCGGTGTCAACGCGCTGATGACCCCGGCCATAGCGGTCACGCTTCTGGCGGCAGCGCTGGGCTGGTCGTCCCGCCGCGCGCTGACCGCAGCTCAGCGTCAGGCGCTGACCATCCTTCTGGCGATCTCGGTGACCGGCCTTGTGATCAGCATGGTGCAAATCCGCGCGCTGGCCGTTTCGGCCCCGGCCATTCCCTTCCTCGCGGGCTTCGTCCTGTGGCGCATCGCCGCGCTTTTCAGCGGCGGCCGCAGCCGCACGGCGGCGCTTTCGGCGCTTCTTGCCGTCCTGTTCATCGCCGTGCCGCAGGTTCCGCTTGCCTTCGGCATACTGGCAACCGGCTGGCTTCCCGACAAAGGCTCGACCGAGCCGAACGACCCCGATGCCTGGCAACCCCTTTCCGGTTCCTGCCGCACCCAGGGCGTGCGCGATCAACTGGCCGCGCTGTCGTCGCAGCTGCCGACCGGCTCGATTATCCTGAGCGAGCTGAATTTCGGCTCGATGATCCTTGCCTATACCCCCTTTGGCGCGACCTCGGCGGGGTATCACCGCAGCGGCGATGCCTTCGTCGCCGGGGTGATCCCCTTCCAGCGCGCGGAGGGCATGATCCGCATGCTGCGCAAGACCGGCGCAGATTACGTCATGGTCTGCCGCGCGGGCGGCGGAAGCGGCCGCTTTGGCGCAGAGCTTCTTGCGGGCGATCTGCCGGCCTGGCTGTCCGCGCCACAAGGCAACGCGCAGGAGGTCCTGCTTCTGAAGGTCGACAAGCCCGACCTCGCCACCCTGCCTGCCACGCCGGAAGGCGAAGCCGCCGCCCAGGTCACACAATGAGCAAGAAGGGCGACCATGCCGGGGGCCTTTTCCGCTTTCTGATCGTCGGAGGCACGGCGGCCCTGGCCTATGCGCTGGTGACGGCGGCGCTGGTTTCGCGCCTGCCGCTGCCGCCCGCGCTGACCTCGGCGCTGGTCTGGCTGGCCTTCATCCCGCCGGTCTTCTGGTGCCACTGCCGCTTCACCTTCCGCGCCCGCGCCCCGCGCCGTGGCGCGCTGGGCCTTTACGCGCTGACGCAGGGGATAAGCCTGACCATCGTCTCAGCAGCGGGCGCGCTGTTCGTGACCCGCGATATGCTGCTCGACACCGGGCTTTACCTTGCCGCCTCGGCCCTTGCCGCCATCACCAGCTATGCGCTGAACCACCTGCTCGTCTTCCGCGATCACCCGGCTTCGGGGTCAGGCAACATCTTGTAGGACTGGAAATTCACGTCGCCCGACCAGCGCCAGGCCGCCAGCAATCCCTGCGGCCCGGCGCGGAAGGCATGGGGCATCAGCGAGGGGTGGTGGATCATCTCGCCTGGCCCGCGCCAGCGCTTGTCCTCGCCTGCCTGCCACTCTGCCCCGCCCGCAAGGATCACATAGGTCTCGTCAGCATCATGGTTGTGCAGGGCGTAATAGGTATCGGGCCTCTGCCAGAACAGCCCCAGAAGCAGATTGTCGCAGCGGATCGGGTCTGTCGGTCCCAGAAGCGTGGCCGAGGCGGTGGCTTTGGCGGCATCCGCGCTCATCCTGCCATCCGCGGGATTGGTTCCCCAGGGCAGGACGGGCAGCGCCGCCGCGACCAGGGCGGCCAGGGGATGCGCGCCCTCTGCCCCCGCCAGCGCCACCAAGGCCGCGCCAAAGCCAGGGGCGGGCTGGGCCGCCCAGAGATCGCCGCCCAGCCCGCCGCGCAAAAGGGTGGCCGTGCGGATCGCTTCGGCCCGCCCCTCGGTCCCATAAAGGTCGGCCAGCGCCGCCAGCAGCCGGTCCATCGCCTGATCGCGCATATCGCCCCCCCATTCGTTTCGCCGCAGAATTTCGCAGCGCGGCACAAAAGGAAAGGGGGCGAAGGGCCGGTCGCGGCCCGATCAGCCCGCCTCGGCCAGAATGGCCAGGAAGACCGCACCGAACCGGTCGGCCTTTTGCGCATCCATACCCTGAACGCGCTGCAATTCGGCCAGGCTGCGCGGGCGGCGCTCGGCGATCTGGCGCAGGGTGGATTGGGTGCAGGAGAGCGGCTTGTCGATTCCCTCCGGCCCGCGTTGCAGGGCCAGTTGCGCTTCAGCCAGACGGTCATAGACCGCGCCCTCGGCCCGGCCCGCCAATGCGCGTCGGGCGGGGTGGAGTTCGGGCGCGCTGGCGCCCAGGATGACCGAGAGGAACTCACGCCCGTAGCTTTCCAGCTTCTTCGCGCCCACACCGGTGATCCCCGCCATCTGGTCCAAGGTCTGCGGCCGCTTCTCGGCCATCTCGATCAGGGTGCGGTCGGCGAAGATGACATAGGCGGGCACAGCGGCGGCCTCGGCCAAGGCGCGGCGCTTGGCCTTGAGCGCCGACAGAAGCGGCGCGTCCTCTTCCGAGACCAGAGTCTTCAGAGGTGTCTTGCCCGTGGCCTGCATGGCATCCTTGCGCAGCACCACCTGCACCTCGCCGCGCAGCACCGGGAGGGCGGCTTCGGTCATGCGCAGGGCGCCATGGCGTTCGGGATCGGGACGCAGCAGGTCACGCCCCATCATCTGGCGGAAGACCGCATCCCATTGCCCCTTGGAAAAGTCGCGCCCGACGCCGAAGGTTGGCAGGGTGTCATGGCGACGGTCACGGACCTTTTCGGTGGCATTGCCGACAAGGATGTCAATCAGATGGCCCTTGCCGAAGCTTTCATCGGTGCGCAGCGCCGCCGACAGCGCCTTGCGCACGGCATCGGTGGCGTCAAAGACTTCGGCCGGTCGGTCGCAGAGGTCGCAATTGCCGCAAGGCTCGGGCGTTTCGCCGAAATAGCGCAGAAGGACCTGTCGGCGGCAGGAAATGGCCTCGGCCAGCCCCAGAAGCGCGTTCAAGCGGCCATGGTCGGCCTGCTTGCGTTCGATGGGCGCGGCACTTTCGTCGATCTGCTGGCGGCGGAAGCGGATGTCATCGGCGCCGAACAGGGTGAGCGTTTCGGCGGGGCTGCCATCGCGCCCGGCGCGGCCGATTTCCTGGTAATAACCTTCGATCGATTTGGGCAGGTCGGCATGGGCGACCCAGCGGATGTCAGGCTTGTCGATGCCCATGCCAAAGGCGACCGTCGCCACCACGATCAGCCCGTCATCGCGCTGGAAGCGGGTTTCCACCTCGCGGCGCTGATCGGGGTCAAGCCCCGCATGATAGGCCAGCGCGTGGTGGCCCGCCGCGCAGAGGGCCTGGGCCAGAACCTCGGTCTTTGACCTTGTGCCGCAATAGACGATGCCCGACTGGCCCTTGCGGGCAGCGGCGAAGCGCAGGATCTGCTCGCGCGGGGCATCCTTGGCGGCGAAGGCGAGGTGGATGTTGGGCCGGTCAAAGCCGCGCAGGAAAGTGGCAGGCACGCTGCCGTCAAACAGGCGGGTGACGATCTCGGCCCGCGTCTCCTCATCCGCCGTGGCGGTGAAGGCGGCGAGCGGCACGTCCAGCATGCGGCGCAGGGCGCCGATGCGCAGGTAATCGGGGCGGAAATCATGGCCCCATTGCGAGACGCAATGCGCCTCGTCCACCGCGATCAGCGACACGCCGATGCGGCGCAGCATCGGCAGCGTGGCGGCAGCAGCCAGCCGTTCGGGCGCGATGTAGAGAAGTTTCAGTCGCCCGTCATCCAGCGCCGAAAAGACCTCTTCGGTCTCCTGATCGGTATTGCCCGAGGTCAGCGCCCCGGCCTCGACCCCGGCTGCCCGCAGCGCGCGAACCTGGTCGCGCATCAGCGCGATCAGGGGGCTGATGACAACCGTGACGCCCTGACGGCACAGGGCGGGAAGCTGGAAGCACAGCGACTTGCCGCCGCCGGTGGGCATGATGGCAAGGGTATTCGTTCCGGCGGTAACCGAGGCGACGATCTCTTCCTGCCCCGGCCGGAACCCCGGGAATCCGAAGACCCGGGCCAGAAGCGCCTGCGGCGTGGACATCAGAGGAAATAGGCCACGTTGTTGGCAAGGATGATGCGCAGGGCGATGACGACGATCAGCACGACAAGAGGAGCGAAATCGATGCCGCTCATCGCGGGCAGGATGCGGCGGACGCGGCTGTAGATCGGGTCGAGCACGCGGTTCAGCCCGTACCAAATCTGGGCGACCAGCGGCTGGCGCAGGTTCAGGACCTGGAAGTTGATCAGCCAGGACATGATCACATGCACGAGGATCACATAGTAGATGATGTTCAGGATCAGCATCAGGATCTGGAACAGCGACTGCATGGGTCCCCCGGTCTGTATGGCAATTGACCTGAGGTAGCGCGGGGCCGGTCCAAGGGCAATCCCTACGCAGGGTCACGCTTGACCTTCATTGCGCAAGATTGCAGCCAAGGCGCAAAGGAGAGGCGCATGTATCCCTGGTTCCGCATGGCCAAGGAATTGTGGAAGTTCCGCAAGACCACGCTTGGCGCTTTCGACACCCATGTCAGCACCCATCGCTGCTGGCCCTGGGACATCGACCCGTTCCTGGAGCTGAACAACGGGCGCACCCTGACGCTCTATGACCTGGGCCGCCTGCCCTTTGGCTATCGCACCGGGGTCAATCAGGTGGTCAAGGCGCGGGGCTGGGGCATGGCGGTGGCGGGGGTTTCGGTGCGCTATCGCAAGCGGATCACCGCCTTCCAGGCCTTCACCATGAAGACGCGGATGCTGGGCTGGGATGCGCGCTTCGTCTATTTCGAACAAAGCATGTGGCGCGGCGGCGACTGTGCCTCGCAGGCGCTGATCCGCATGGCGGCGACGCGGGGGCGGACCGGCATATTGCCGCCCGCCGAGCTGGTGCAGGCCATGGGCTTGCCGCCGGAAAGCCCCGCCCTGCCCGGCTGGGTGCAGGCCTGGATCGCGGCCGATGCCGAGCGGCCCTGGCCGCCTGTTCGGTAACGGGGGGGCCTGCTGGCCGCCTCCCGGGGGCTTCGCGCCCCCGGACCCCCGCGGGATATTTGAGAACAGAAGAAGGGGCGAGGACGCCTTTGGGCGCGGCCAAGGCGGGTTGCCTGTCGCCGGGTTTCGGGGTTCACTCCGCGCCAAAGACGGGGCGGGCAGATGGGGCGGGCAATGGTCAGCGCAAAGAAACGCATCTGGGGCTGGTACTTCTTTGACTGGGCCAGCCAGCCCTACAACACGCTTCTTCTGACCTTCATCTTCGGTCCCTATTTCGCCGAGGTGGCGCGTGGCTATTTCGCCGCCGGGGGCGCCGATGCCGAAACCGCCGCCGCCCATTCGCAGGCCTATTGGACCACGGGCCAGACCGTCACCGGCCTATTGATCGCCGTCCTGTCGCCCATCCTGGGCGCCATCGCCGATGGGTCGGGGCGGCGGTTGCTGTGGATCTGGATCTTCTCGGTGATGTATTTCGCCGGGGCCTGGATGCTGTGGTGGACCTTTCCGCAAGTGCCGGGCCTGTTCTGGCCGGTCTTCTGGTTCTCGCTGGGCTTCATCGGCATGGAGATGGCGACGAATTTCACCAATGCGCTGATGCCCGACCTGACCGGGCAGGACGAGATGGGCAAAATCTCCGGCACGGGCTTTGCCTTCGGCTATGCCGGCGGCGTTCTGGCGCTGTTCATCGTTCTGTTGTTCTTCGCCGAGGATGGCGCGACCGGAAAGACCTTCATCGGCCTGTCGCCGCTGTTCGGGCTGGATGCCGCCGCGCGCGAGGGGACGCGGTCGGTCGGGCCGTTCACCGCGATCTGGTATGCGGTCTTCATGATCCCCTTCTTCCTGTGGGTGCGCGAGCCGGTGCTGCGCGGGGCGCGGCAGAATGTGGCGCAATCGCTGCGCGGGCTGTGGCAGTCGATCAAGGCGCTGCGGGCGCGGCGCAGCCTGGCGGCATTCCTGCTGTCCTCGATGCTGTATCGGGACTCGCTGAACGCGGTCTACGGCCTGGGCGGGGCCTATGCCTCGAACGTCATGGGCTGGTCGGTGGTGCAGAGCGGCATCTTCGGCATCCTGGCCGCCATCACGGCGGCGGTGTTTTCCTGGCTGGGCGGGCGGTTCGACGCGCGCTATGGGCCGAAGGCGGTGATCGTCTGGTCGATCCTGGCCTTGACGGCGGTGATCGTGGTGATGGTCGGGCTGACGCCGGATCAGTTCTACGGCATGGCTTTCGCCCCCGGCTCGGCCCTGCCGAACGTGATTTTCTACATCTGCGGCGCGGTGATCGGGGCGGCGGGCGGCACGGTGCAGGCGGCCAGCCGGACGCTGATGGTCTATCACGTCACGCCCGAGACGGCGGCTAGCGGCTTCGGGCTTTACGGCATGTCGGGCAAGGCCACGGCCTTCCTGGCCCCCGGGCTGATCACGCTGGCGACGCTGGCAAGCGGCTCGGCGCGCATCGGCATCGCGCCGCTGATCGGGCTCTTCCTTCTGGGGCTTGTCCTGCTAGTCTGGGTCCATCCCAAAGGCGAGACCGCAAGATGATCTTCCGCGCCCTCTTTTGCGCTGCCCTTCTGTTGCCCGCCCCCGCCATGGCCGAGACGCTGGCCAACAAGCTGTTCGGGGCGGCGCAGGCGCCCAGCCGGCAGGATGCGATGCCGATCGGATCCTATGCCCGGGGCTGCGCGGCGGGGCTGATGGAGCTGCCCGAGACCGGGCCGACCTGGCAGGCGATGCGGCTGTCGCGCAACCGCCATTACGGGCAGCCCGTGATGGTGCAATTCCTGGTCGACCTGTCGCAAGAGGCCAAGGCGCTGGGCTGGGGCAAGGGCCTGTATATTGGCGATATCAGCCAGCCGCGCGGCGGGCCGATGACCAGCGGACATGCCAGCCATCAAATCGGCTTGGATGCCGATATCTGGTGGCTGGCGCCCAAGCGGCTGAACCTGAGCGTGAAGGAGCGCGAGAATATCTCGTCCATCCCGATGCGGTCCGCCGACCAGCTTTCGGTCACCAAGAGCTGGGGGCCTAAGGCGCGGGCGCTGCTGAAAGTGGCGGCCAGCGATCCGCGGGTGGACCGGATCTTCGTGGCGGCGGCGATCAAGATCGAAATCTGCAAGACCGCCAAGAACAGCGACAAGAAATGGTTGCAGAAGCTGCGCCCCGTGGCCGGGCATGACACCCATTTCCATGTGCGGCTGAAATGCCCCAAGGGCTCACGCCTGTGCGAGACGCAGACCCCCACGGTGGCCGAGCTGTCCAAGGGTGGCAATGGCTGCGATGATACGTTGATGTGGTGGGTGACCGATTACCTGAACCCGCCCAAGGGCAGCGGCAAACCGAAAGACCCTGATGCGCCGCGCAAGAAGGGGCCCCGCGAATACACGATGGCGGACCTGCCGGGCCAATGCAAATCCGTGCTCGCCTCGGACTGACCGCGCTTTTCGCGCTGCTCTGCGGCTTGCAGGGGGCTGCGTCGCCGCAAGAACCGGTGGGCTTCATCTCGGCCTATCGCTGGCGCATGGACGACCGCCGCTTCGGTGGCCTGTCTGGCCTTGAACTTTCCGGTGACGGCTTGAACCTGACCGCGATTTCCGACAGCGCCAACTGGCTGACCGCGAAGATCACACGGGATGCGGAAGGCAAGATCACCGAGATCGGACAGGGGCAGATGGGGCCTTTGAAAGGCCCAAAGGGACGGCCCCTGAAATGGCCGCGCATGGACAGCGAAGGTCTGGCCATCGCGGCAGATGGCACAGCCTATGTGTCCTTCGAGGCCGAGACACGGGTGATGCGGTATGAACGGCTGGACGGGCCCGGAATCGACCTGCCCCTGCATCGTTCTTTCGCGCAGTTCCCGTTCAACGGATCGCTCGAGGCGCTGGCGATTGACGATCAGGGTCGCCTCTATACCCTGCCCGAGACCACCGACAGCCAGACCCTCCCCTTTCCTGTGCTGCGCTTTGACGGCAGCAAGTGGATCCAGATCTTCCGGCTGCCCCGCGAGGGCAATTTCCTGCCGGTTGGCGCGGATTTCGGGCCGGACGGACGGCTGTACATCCTTGAGCGCCGATTTCTGGGACTGGGCGGATTTGCCAGCCGCGTGCGCGCGCTTTACATCCCCGAACCGGGGGGTGCGCCAGAGGTCCAGACCGTTCTGGAAACCCCTCCCGGCCTGCATGACAATCTGGAAGGGCTTGCGGTGTGGCGCGACGGCGCGGGCGCGATCCGGCTGACCATGGTGTCAGATGACAATTTCAGCTTCCTGCTACGGACGGAGATCGTCGAATACCGGCTGCCCCAGTAACCCTTGGGCCAAGGAAGCCGTTGACCTGTTGCCACGCTGCCGCTAAAGCGCGCCGTCCCCTGACGAACGGGGCCAAGTGTCCGCTACCTTGTCAAAACGGAACCGATCAATGACCCGTCTTCTCCCTGGCATCCTTGCCATGGCCATCATCGTCGTGGCCTCGAACATCCTTGTGCAGTTCCTTTACGGTCAGTGGCTGACCTGGGGTGCCTTCACCTATCCTTTCGCCTTTCTGGTCACCGACCTGACCAACCGCCTGCAAGGTGCCCGCGCCGCCCGCATCGTGGTGATCGCGGGCTTTGTCGTGGGGGTAATCTGCTCGCTCATCGGCACGCAGATCATGTTGCACGGCGATGGCTATGACTATCCGGCCGTGACCCTGCGTATCGCGCTGGGCTCGGGCCTGGCCTTCCTTGTGGCACAGCTGATGGATGTGCATGTCTTCAACCGGCTGCGCGATGGAAGCTGGTGGCGCGCGCCTTTCGTCTCGACACTGGTGGGCGCGACACTGGACACCTGCCTGTTCTTCACCACCGCCTTCGCGGGCTTCCTGACCTTTCTCGAGCCGGGCAATGACACATCCTGGGCAACCGAAGCGGTGCCGCTGCTGGGTCAGGGTCCGGTCGTACCGCTGTGGATTTCGCTCGCCACGGCGGACTGGTGCGTGAAGATTGCGCTCGCCGTGATCGCGCTTGTTCCTTTTCGCATCATCGTTGGAAAACTCGTCGCAAGGGTTGCGTGATTTTTGTTGACGAACACAAAATCTGTGTCACGCTCGCCTTATCGGCAATCTTTTGAAAGGAGGTGATCCAGTGTCTAGAGTGATATTGGAGAGAGGTGTCCGGACAGTCGGGAGGAGTGTTTTCTAGGGGCAGCCCCCTGGTGAAACAGACCACCGATTGGGCCTTTCCCTAACTGGCCCATCTCCTTGGAACTCGGAAAGGGTCGCCCAAAGGGCGGCCCTTTCTCTTGTGGCGCAAGGGCTTGTGAACAGGCCGCGCCGATGCGAACCTGCCCGCCATGCTGCATGTGACCGAAACCATCGCCCTTGCCGACTGGGAGCTGACCGAAAGCTTCATGCGTGCCTCGGGGCCGGGCGGGCAGAATGTGAACAAGGTCTCCACCGCCGTCGAATTGCGCTTTGAGGCGGAACGCTCTCCGCATCTGCCCGCGCCGGTGAAGGCGCGGTTGAAGCGACTGGCGGGGCGGCGCTGGACCCAGGAAGGCGCGCTGGTGTTACAGGTCGACGAGACGCGCAGCCAGGCCCGCAACCGCGAGATCGCGCGCGAGCGGCTGGTCGAATTGATCCGTGCGGCGCTGGTCGCGCCCAAGCGGCGGATCGCCACCAAGCCGACGCTCGGCAGCCAGAAACGCAGGCTGGTCGCCAAAGCGGTGCGCGGCGAGGTCAAGGCGCTGCGCGGCAAGGTGGACGACGGCGAATAGCCCGTTCTGCGGGGGGGAATCGTTTGCGTCGGGGCGGATGACAGGCTAGCCAGCGCGGGACATGACGCTTTGGTGACGAAGCGGCGACAGTTTAGCGACAGGCATGCCATGACCGACCAACCGACCGGGCCGATCAACCGCTGGAAGACGCTGGACAAGGACCTTGACCGCATCGTCCTTCTGGAACAGGCGGCGGCGGCCATCTCGAAACCCACGGTTGCCATCGGCATTTCCCTTGTCTTCATCCTGATCTGCGGCCTGGCCGCGCTGGGGCTGACCGGGCAGGGCAGCGGCACGGCGATCATCGTCGCCGCTGCCGTCTTCGGTGCCTATATGGCGCTGAACATCGGCGCCAATGACGTGGCAAACAATATGGGCCCGGCAGTGGGGGCGAACGCCCTGTCGATGGGGGGCGCGCTGGTCATCGCCGCCGTTTTCGAGACGGCGGGCGCGCTGATCGCGGGCGGTGATGTGGTCACCACCATCTCGGGCGGGATCGTCGCGCCCGAGGCAGTGGCCGATCCGAACACGTTCATCTGGGCGATGATGGCGGCGCTGATCGCCTCGGCGCTGTGGCTGAACCTTGCGACCTGGCTGGGCGCGCCGGTTTCCACCACCCATTCCATCGTCGGCGGCGTCATGGGGGCCGGCATCGTTGCCGCAGGCTTCTCGGCCGTGAACTGGCCGACAATGGGCCAGATCGCGGCGTCCTGGGTGATCTCGCCGCTGCTGGGCGGCGCAATCGCGGCGTTGTTCCTGGCCTTCATCAAGGCCTATATCAACGACGTGCCGGACAAGCTTGGCGCAGCGCGGCGCTGGGTGCCGGTGCTGGTCGGCGTGATGGCCGGGGCCTTCGCCGCCTATCTGTCTCTGAAGGGGCTGAAGAAGCTGTTCGAGGTCAGCCTTGGCCAGGCCATGCTGCTGGGCCTGATCGTCGGCCTGGCGGTGACTTTCGCGATGCGCCCCGTGGTGCGCCGCCAGTCGGCAGGGATGGAGAACCGCAAGCGGTCGCTCAAGAAGCTTTTCAGCGTGCCGCTGATCATCTCGGCGGCCCTTCTGTCCTTTGCCCATGGCGCGAATGACGTGGCCAATGCGGTCGGCCCTCTGGCCGCCATCGTCCATGCCGTACAGGATGCGGGCACGGCGGAAAAGGTGACGATCCCGCTTTGGGTGATGATGATCGGGGCGGCCGGAATCTCGTTTGGCCTGCTGCTGTTCGGACCAAAGCTGATCCGCATGGTCGGGCAGGAAATCACCAAGCTGAACCAAATGCGTGCCTTCTGCGTCGCGCTTTCGGCCTCGATCACGGTGATCGTGGCGTCCTGGCTGGGGCTGCCGGTCTCGTCCACGCATATCGCCGTGGGGGCCGTGTTCGGTGTGGGCTTCTACCGCGAATGGCATGCCGAACGGCGGGCGCGGCAGTTGAAGCTGCAAAAGGGCAAGCCGCTCACCGCCGAGGAACGCCGCCGTCGCAAACTGGTCCGGCGGGCGCATGTCCTGGGCATCGGCGCGGCCTGGGTGGTGACGGTGCCGGTGTCTGCCGGCCTTTCCGCCCTGCTGTTCCTGGCGATGAACGCGGCCTTCTAGGACCGCTTCAGACCAGAAGCTCTTCGGCCACCTGCTTGCCCACGCCGAAGACGCGCTTGTAGCGCGCGATCTCGGTCGCGGGGCCCATCGCCTTGTTCGGGTTGTCCGACAGTTTGACCGTGGGCCGTCCATTGGCCGACACCGCCTTGCAGACGAGCGAGAAAGGCGCCAGCGCATCGCCGGGCACGAGGCCGCGGAAATCGTTGGTCAGCATGGTGCCCCAGCCAAAGGACACGCGGACGCGGCCGTGGAACTGGGCGTAGAGGCGCTCGATTTCCGCGACATCCAGCCCGTCCGAAAAGATCACCAGCTTCTTCGTCGGGTCTTCGCCGCGCTCTTTCCACCATTTGATGGCGATTTCGGTCGCCGCCGCCGGATCGCCGCTGTCGATGCGGATGCCGGTCCAGCTTGCCAGCCAGTCGGGCGCGCGCTTCAGGAAGCCTTCGGTTCCGTATGTATCGGGCAAGATGACGCGCAGATTGCCGTCATGTTCCTCATGCCAGTCGGCCAGAACCTGATACGGCGCCTGCGCCAGTTCGGCATCGGAGTTGGCCAGGGCCGAATAGACCATGGGCAGTTCATGCGCATTGGTGCCAATCGCCTCGATGTCACGCTTCATCGCGATCAGGCAGTTGGACGTGCCGGTGAATTTCGTCCCCAGCCCCTCCATCAGCGCCTGCACGCACCAGTCCTGCCACAGGTAGCTGTGCCGCCGCCGCGTGCCGAAATCGGCCAGCTTCAAATCCGGGATCTGGCGCAGGCGTTCCAGCTTTTCCCAGACCCGGGTCATGGCGCGGGCGTAAAGCACCTGCAATTCGAACTTGCCCATGTCGTGCAAGACCGCGCGCGAGCGCAGCTCCATCAGCACGGCCAGCGCCGGAATTTCCCAGAGCATGACCTCGGGCCATTTGCCTTCGAAGGTCAGCTCATATTGCCCGTCGCGCTTTTCCAGATGATAGGCGGGCAGGCGCAGGGCCTCGAACCATTCCATGAAATCCGAACGGAACATCTGGCGCTTGCCGTAGAAGGTATTGCCGCGCAGCCAGGTGCTTTCGCCGCGTTTAAGCGACAGCGACCGGACATGGTCAAGCTGTTCGCGCAACTCTCCCTCGTCGATCAGATCGGCGAGCCGCACCGATTTCGTGCGGTTGATCAGGCTGAAGGTGACATTCGTGTCCGGCTTGTTGCGGAAGATCGACTGGCACATCAACAGCTTGTAAAAGTCAGTGTCGATCAGCGACCGGACGATCGGATCGATCTTCCAATTGTGGTTGTGCACGCGGGTGGCGATATCGACCATCGGATCAGCCCTCCAGCACGACGCCGGCGTCGATCATCGCAGTTTCGGCCTCGATCAGGCTGCCATTTAGGTCGATCGCCCGGCTGGCGCTGCGCAGCACCACCGCATCAAAGCCCAGCCGCACCGCATCCATCGCTGAATAGGCCACGCAGTAATCGGTGGCCAATCCGACAAAGGTCAGCGTGGTGATGCCGCGGGCGCGCAGATAGCCCTCCAGCCCGGTCGGGGTGGTACGGTCATTCTCGAAGAAGGCCGAATAGCTGTCGATCTGCGGGCGAAAGCCTTTGCGGATCACCAGATGCGCGGGATCGCTGCGCAGATCCTTGTGGAAATCGGCGCCCTTGCTGCCGATGACGCAATGGGTGGGCCAGAGGACCTGCATGCCATAGGGCATCTCGGTGACCGAGAAGGGTTCGGCGCCCTTGTGATTGGCGGCGAAGGAGGCGTGGTCCTTCGGATGCCAGTCCTGGGTCAGCACCACACAGGGGAAATCATCCATCAGCGCATTGATTGCGGGGATGATCTGATCGCCGCCCTGCACGGCCAGCGCGCCGCCCGGGCAGAAATCATTCTGCACGTCGATCACGATCAGCGCCTCGGTGGGGTTGCGCATCGGCTTTCTCCTGTCCCGGATACCCTTGCGTAAGTCCCGGCCCGGGGGGCGTCAAGCGAAGCGCTTGAAATCCCGCAGGATCGGCGTCATTCACCCGGCCATGCTGACCGTCGCCGCGCTCTACCATTTCTCCCCCCTGCCCGATCCGGCCGCCCGGCGCGCGCCGCTGCTGGATCTGTGTCTGGCGCAGGGGGTGAAGGGCTCTCTCCTTCTTGCACAGGAAGGGCTGAATGGCACGATTGCCGGCCCCGCTGACGGGATCGCCGCGGTGATCGGCCATCTGCGCGCCTGGCCGGGCTTTGAGGCGCTGGAGTGGAAGACGTCCTACGATGCGGCCCAGCCCTTCGGACGGATGAAGGTCAAGCTCAAGCGCGAGATCGTGACGATGGGCGTCGCGGGCGTCGATCCCCGCGCCGCCGTGGGGCGCTACGTTCAGGCGAAAGACTGGAACGCCCTGATCGCCGCGCCGGATGTGGCGGTGATCGACACGCGCAACGATTACGAAGTGTCGCTGGGCACGTTCCAGGGTGCGGTAGACCCGCAGACCCGCGCCTTCCGCGACTTTCCCGCCTGGTGGGCGGCCAACCGTGACCGTTTCGCCGGCAAGCGCATCGCCATGTTCTGCACCGGCGGCATCCGCTGCGAGAAATCGACCAATTTCCTGCTCTCGCAAGGGGTCGAGGATGTCTTCCATCTCAAGGGCGGCATCCTGAAATATCTCGAGGACGTGCCCGTCGAGCAGTCGATGTGGCAGGGCGAATGCTATGTCTTCGACGGGCGCGTCTCGGTCGGCCACGGCCTGACGCCCGGCCGGAATTCAAGCTGCGGCGCCTGCCGCCGTCCGGTCACGCCGGAAGGCCGCACCCATCCCGATTATGAAGAAGGCGTCTGCTGCGCTGCCTGCGCGGGCGAATATTCCCAGGCCGATCGCGCCCGGTTCCGCGAACGGCAGCGCCAGATGCAACTTGCCGCCGCAAGGGGCGAAAGCCATCTGAGTCAGGGGCCGCAGTAAGCCCGCGCCGCTTCATCTTGGTGAAGATAACTCCGGGGGCCGGGGGGGGGAAACCCCCGGGGCCGGGGGCAAGCCCTAGGCCAGCAGGTCCCGCACCCGCGGAATGACCTTTTCGCCATACAGCCGGATACATTCCAGCTGCGCCGCATGCGGGATCGGGCCGGTGGTGTATTTCATGTCGAAACGGTCGAGGCCCAGGTCGCGCACCGTGGCCGCGATCTTGCGGGCGACCGTCTCGGGGCTGCCGACATAGAGCGCGCCATTCTCGACCTCATCAAGAAAGCGCTCTTTGGTCACTGGCGGCCAGCCGCGTTCGCGGCCGATGCGGCCGAACATCTCGGCGTGGGCCGGGAAGGCGATCTCGCGCGCCTGTTCGTCCGTTTCGGCCACGAAGCCGGGGGAATGCACGCCGACAGGCTTTTCCTTGCGGCCGAGTTGCGCGCAGGCGCGTTTGTAAAGATCGATATAGGGCAGGAAGCGGCGGGCATCGCCACCGATGATCGCCAGCATCAGTTGCAGATCCTGCCGCACCACGCGCACCACCGATTCCGGGCTGCCCCCGACGCCCACCCAGACGGTCAGACCCTCGGGGCCTAGTGGCGGATAGACGCGCTGGTCGATCAGGCCCGTGCGGGTTTCACCCGACCAGGTGACGGTCTCGTCGCGCACAAGGCGGGCGAAGAGATCCAGCTTCTCCTCGAACAACTGTTCATAGGCTTCCAGCTCATAGCCGAAGAGCGGGTAGCTTTCGGTAAAGGAGCCGCGGCCCAGAATCACCTCGGCCCGGCCATTCGACAGGGCGTTGAGGGTGGAAAACCGCTGGAAGACGCGCACGGGATCGTCGGTCGACAGGACGGTGACGGCAGTGCCAAGACGGATGCGGCTGGTGCGGCCCGCGATGGTGGCGAGCACGATTTCCGGGGCGGAAATCGCGAAATCGGGGCGGTGATGCTCGCCCAGGCCGATGAAATCGACGCCCACCTGATCGGCCAGAACGGCCTGTTCCACCACATCGCGCAGGACCTGATCCTGCGGCTGGGGCGCGCCGTCGGCGCCATGGGTCACATCGCCGAATGTATCAAGGCCAAGGGATAGGGTCATGGTCGCCTCCTGTTCGACGCCAAGATAGGGGTGCGGCGCGCACAGGCAAACGCCGATTCCGAGAGGGGTTCTGCGCGGCGGCGCAGGGTGGGATCAGGCCTTGTCGCGGGCGACAAGCTGGGTGCCGTCCTGGCGCACCTCGAAGCGGGGCAGCTTGCGGATCAGGTCTGACAGTTTCGCGCTGCCATAGGTGCGGGTGTCGAAATCGGGATTGGCCTGGGTGATGAACTGGCCGATCTGGCCCAGGGAATACCATTCGCCTTCCGGGTCGATGGCGCGCATGGCGGCAGCGATCAGCGGGATCGCCCCGGTCGGCGCCTCTTTCGTGTTCGCCCGGGGACCGGGTTCGCTGGGTTCGGGGTCGGGCATGTCGCGGGTGGTCTTATCCGGGCGCGGCTCGTCGGTAGCAGCGCCAAGGTTCTCGACATAGATGAAGCGCTTGCAGGCCATGCGGAAGGCCTCGGGCGTCTTCTTCTCGCCGATGCCATAGACATCCAGCCCCTGCTCGCGGATGCGCGCGGCCAGGCGGGTGAAATCGCTGTCGGAACTGACCAGCACGAACCCGTCGAACAGCCCGGAATGCAGGAAGTCCATCGCCGCGATGACAAGGCCGATGTCGCTGGCATTCTTGCCCTTGGTATTAGCGAATTGCTGGTCGGCCACCATGCCCAGCGCCGCCACCTTGCGCGCCCAGGCGTTCAACCGCAGGGCCGACCAGTCGCCATAGATGCGGCGGACCGAGGCCTCGCCCAGCGCGGCGATTTCCTTGAAGATTGCCTCGGCATAGGCGGCGGGCACATTGTCGGCGTCGATCAGCACGCAAAGGCGCGGCGCGCGGGTGGTGTCGGGCATCGGGGCCTCCATTCTGGCCCACAGTCTCGCAGGTTCCGCCGGAATCGGAAAGGCTCAGGCGGTCAGAGTCAGCGCACGGGCCCGCAGGATGCGCAAAGCCTCGGTCGGGGCGATCCCCAGAAGAAGCCCGCGCTGGCCAGCATTGATCCAGACTTTTGGCGCGCCCATCGACGCAGCATCGAACAGGGTCGGCACCCCACGCTTCTGGCCGAAGGGAGAGATGCCACCGACGCGATAGCCTGTCAGCTTCTCGGCCTTGGCGGGCGGCATCATCGCCGCCGCCTTGGCCGCGAACCCGGCCGCCACTTTCTTCATCGACAACTGCCGGTCCGACGGCAGCACGCAGCAGCCGGGCATGCCGTCCACCTCGACCATCAAGGTCTTCAAGGTCAGCGCGGGGTCCAGCCCCAGGGCTGCCGCAGCGGCCAGGCCCACCGCATCGGCATTGGGGTCGTAGTCATACGGATGCAGCGTCACCGCCACGCCCTGATCCGCCAGAAATTTCAGCCCTTGGGTTGATGCCATGCGCGGGCGGGGGTCACCCCCACTCCTTCTAGAAACGTCTCTAATACACGACGACGGCGCGGATGGACTTGCCCTCATGCATCAGGTCGAAGCCCTTGTTGATGTCCTCGAGCTTCAGCGTGTGGGTGATCATCGAATCGATCTCGATCTTGCC
>NZ_JBGTYM010000008.1:0-234445 GCF_044142105.1 Neotabrizicola paludis | reverse complement strand
TGTCGCCCGATCTCATGGCCCTCGTCGACGAGGTCTCGGTGCATGCGCGGGCTGCCATAGGTCCCGTTCGACAGCGCAAAGGCCGTGCGGATATGGGCCAGATAGACCACGTCCTGATGCTGACGGCGACAGGCCGGACGTTCCTGCCAGGCCAAGAAGCCGCTCTGGCTGACCCCAAGGACGCGGCACATCCGGCTGATCGGGAAGCTGGCCTTCTCCGCTTCGATGAAGCCGAAGGTCATCGACTTCCCTCTCTCGCGAAGAAGGCTGCGGCTTTTTTTAGAATGTCGCGCTCCTGCTTCAGAACCGCATTCTCCCGCCGCGTCCGGCCGCTGCTCAGTGCCAGCCGCACCGCTTCACGCCGAAACTCCGGCGTCGGTCTGTTCCCGTTTCCCATAGAACACCTCCTGGTCCCTCAGGTGGTGCTCTCCACATTTCACGGGCAAGTCCAAGTCCAGCTCACTCAGGCCCATAGAATTCGAGGCCCGGGCTCTGCTAGCTTAACCTGATGATCACGACACCGGCAGCAACTCAGCGCGAGCTATCTGGGCTAAGGGAGGGCGAATGCAGAAAACCACCAAAACAGTGCTGATCCTCTTAGGTCTGGGCATGCTGATGATTGCCGTCTGGCAGACGCACCGCCTCGCCTTGCAAACTGCGCTTGAGACGGATCGTGCCCGGGTCGAAACCGCTTTGCGGATGGCGGTGAACGCCGTCGAGGGCGATCTCGCGCGCTATGAGGCGATGCCCCAGCTTCTGGCCGATCTGGACGAAATCCAGCTCATGGTGACCCGGCCGGACGATCCGGTGCGCCGTGCCGGAATCAATCGGCTGCTGGAAGAGCAGAGCTCCAAACTGCTGGCCTCGGACATCTACATCATGCGGCCGGATGGCGAGACGATTGCCGCCTCGAACCATCGGCGGATAGACAGCTTCATCGGCCACAATTTCCGCTATCGCCCCTATTTCCAGGAGGCCGTCCAGGGCGGCCAGGGGCGGTTCTACGGTGTCGGCACCACCTCGGGCGTGCGGGGCTATTTCTTTTCATCCCCGATCTACGACCATGCCGGCCGGATCGGTGGGGTCATCGCGGTCAAGGTCGGCGTGGACCGGATCGAGGAAAGCTGGCGCGGCGGCGAATACAGCATCTTCGTGACGGATCCCGAAGGGATCGTGTTTCTGTCCTCGGACCCCGAGCTGCTTTACGGCTCGCTCTACCCGCTGACGCCCGACAGGCTGGCGCGGACCGAGACAAACCGGCGATACTCGGACCTGCCCCTGCATGAGCTGACCTTCCGCTCCGATGTTCTCGCGGGGGTGGAGATCGCCCGTCTCGCGGCCGCCGGCGGGGCGGAGCGCGAGTTCATCGTGCAACACCAGAACATGGCCGAGGCGGGATGGACGGTCAATGTTCTTCTCGACAGTGGCAGCGCGCGGGCCGAGGCGCGCGTCATCGCGGTTGCGACGATCCTGCTTCTCTGCGTCGCGGGTTTTGCCGCGGTGATGGTGCTGCAGCGCCGTGCCCGGATCGCCGAGCGCATCCGCCTGCAGGCCGAGAGCAATGCCGATCTCGAACGACGGGTCGAGGAACGCACTGCGGCACTGGAGCGCGAAGTCGCCGAACGCCGTGCGACCGAGGCGGAATTGCGGGCCGCGCAGGCCAATCTGGTGCGCGTGGGCAAGCTGGCCGCCCTTGGCCAGATGTCGGCGGCGCTGAGCCACGAGATCAACCAGCCGCTGGCCGCCGCCCGCAACTATGCCGACAGCGCCGCGATCCTGATCGACCGGGGGGATACCGCCCGCGCGCGAGAGAACATGGGCCTGATCCTGTCGCTGATCGACCGGATGACCGCCATCGGGCGCCACCTGCGCAATGCCGCCCGCAAGCCGAACGACCGGCTCGAACCGGTGTCGCTGGCGCAGCTTCTGCCGGAAACCCAGATCATTCTTGCCGGCCGCCTGGCCAGCGCCAAGGCGGTGCTCGAGATCGATCTGCCGCCCGGGCTGCCGGCGATGAAGGCGGGGGCGACGCGGTTGCAGCAGGTGCTGGTCAACCTGATCGCCAATGCCGCCGACGCGGTCGAGGGGCGCGAGGATCGCCGGATCACGCTCTCGGCGCGCGTCGTCGGCAACAGGGTTGCGCTGTCGATCCGTGATCGCGGCCCGGGTATTCCCGATGCCATCGCGGACCGCATCTTCGACCCGTTCTTCACCACCAAGGGGGTTGGCGCGGGTCTCGGGCTGGGGCTGTCGATCTGCTACAACATTATCCGCGATTTCGACGGTGAAATCGTCGCGCATTCCGCCAAGCCGGGGACGGAATTCATCGTGACCGTACCGGCCTGGCCCGCGGTTGAGGTCGCGGCGTGAAACCGGCCCGCGTGCTTCTGGTCGACGATGACGAGAACATGCGCCAGTCCACGGCGCAGGCGCTGGATCTGGCGGGTTTTGCGGTCGAATGTCTGGAAAGCGCCGAACAGGCGCTGGCGCTGGCGGGGCCCGGTTTCGACGGGGCCGTCGTCAGCGACATCCGCATGCCGGGAATGGACGGGATGACGCTTCTGTCGCGCTTGCAGGAGCTGGATGCCGAAATCCCGGTGGTTCTGGTCACAGGCCATGCCGAAGTTCCGCTTGCGGTCGAGGCGATGCGCGGCGGGGCCTATGATTTCATCGAAAAGCCCTTCGTGGTGCAGGAACTGGCCGCCGTGCTGCGGCGCGCCACCGAGCACCGGGCGCTGGTGATCGAGAACCGCCGGCTGCGCGCCGTCGCGGGCAAGCGCGACGATATCGAGGCACGGCTGCCGGGCAGGACGCAGGTCATGGTCGATCTGCGCTACCGGCTGAGGGCGATCGGCGCGTCGGATGCCGATACGCTGATCATCGGGCCGACCGGCGTCGGCAAGGAAGTGGCCGCCCGCGCCTTGCATGACATTTCGGCCCGCGCGAACAAGCCCTTCGTGGCCATCAATTGCGCGGCGCTGCCCGAGGCCCTGATCGAATCCGAACTGTTCGGCCACGAGGCCGGCGCCTTCCCGGGGGCCTTGCGGCCGCGTTACGGCAAGTTCGAACATGCGCGCGGCGGCACGGTCCTGCTGGACGAAATCGGTTCGATGCCGCTGGAGCTTCAGGCCAAGCTGCTGCGGGTGCTGCAGGACCGGGTGATTACCCGCCTCGGCTCGAACGAACAGGTGGCCCTCGACCTGCGCTTCATCGCCACCTCGAAAACAGATCTTGCCGCGGCGGTGACGGCGGGCACCTTCCGCGCCGATCTGTATTGGCGGCTGAATGTCGCCGTGCTGCACATGCCGCCCCTGTCGGCCCGCCGCGAGGATATTCCGCTGCTGTTCCGCCAGCTGGTCCGCGAGTCGGCCGCCCGCCACGGCATTGACGAGCCGCAGCTGTCGCCCGGTCATCTGTCTGCCATGGCCGCGCGCGACTGGCCCGGCAACGTGCGCGAATTGCGCAACATGGCCGAGCGCCATGTCCTGCAGATCGACGGCAGCGAGCTTGCCTCGGCGCAAGGCGCGAAACTTGCCGAACAAGTGGCCGATTTCGAACGCAGCCTGATCGCAGGCGCCATTTCTGCCCATGGCGGGCGGCTGAAGTCGGTCTATGAAACGCTGGGGATCAGCCGCAAGACGCTTTACGAGAAAATGCAGAAACACGGGCTGGATCGCCGGCTCATCATCGATGCGCAGGAAGGCGACGGCGGCTGATCGTCCGAGAATGGGTGGATTTCCACCCACGCAGCGGGGGTCTTGTTCCGCCTTCCACCCATTCCGGTGCGGCGAGTGCCTGAATTTCACGCTGCCGTGACAGAATTGCGTTGGTCCCTGCGACAACATGCCCTTTGCTGCCGCCATCCCCGGAATTTGGAGGTTCCGGGATAAGCATCACTGGCATCTTTGGGAGGATCCGATGTCTCTGTCCAAGCTTTTGGCGGCGCTGGCCGCTGCCACCGTTCTGTCGTCGCCGGCCTTTGCCCAAGGCTATCCCGAGCGCACGATCACCATGGTCGTGCCCTTCTCGGCCGGCGGCCCGACCGATACGGTCGCGCGGCTGGTATCCGAAAAGATGTCGGCCGATCTTGGCCAGCAGATCGTGGTCGAGAATGTCGGCGGGGCCGGCGGCACGCTGGGCGCGGGCCAGGTGGCGGTCGCCGAGGCGGATGGCTACACCCTGCTGCTGCATCACATCGGCATGGCGACTTCGGCCACGCTTTACCGCAGCCTCGCCTATGATCCGCTGACCGCCTTCGAATATGTCGGTCTCGTCACCGACGTGCCGATGGTCATGGTCGCCCGCAAGGATTTTGAACCGGCCGATTTCCCGGCCTTCATCGAATATGTCAAGGCGAACAAGGATACGGTGTCGATGGCCAATGCCGGGATCGGCGCGGCCAGCCACCTGTGCGGCATGCTGTTCCAGTCGGCCATCGAAACCCAGTTCGTGACCGTGCCCTACAAGGGCACCGGCCCGGCGATGACCGACCTTCTGGGCGGTCAGGTGGATTTCATGTGCGACCAGACCACGAATACGGCAAGCCAGATCGAGGCCGGAACGATCAAGGCCTATGCCACGACCACGGCCGAACGCCTGGCGCTGTTCCCGGACCTGCCCACCGCCACGGAATCCGGCCTGCCGACCATGGAATTCGGGATCTGGCATGGCATCTACGCCCCCAAGGGCACGCCCGAGGACGTGACCGAGCGTCTGTCCAAGGCGCTGCAGGTCGCGCTTGCCGATCCTGACGTGATCAAGTCCATGGCCGAACTGGGCACTGCGCCCTCGACCGCAGAAGAAGCGACTCCGGCGGCGCTGAAGGCCAAGCTGGAATCCGAGATCGCCCGCTGGAAACCGGTGATCGAAGCCGCCGGCGTCTACGCCGACTAAGCCGCCCGTTCCGCCCCGGCGCTCATACGTCGGGGCCTCTTCTTGCGGAGACCCCCAATGACCCCCGGCTCCAAAGACACGACCGATGTCGTGACCGGCATTCTTCTGATCCTGACCGCCGCGCTGTTCGGCTGGCAGACCAGCACTCTCAACATCGGCACGGCCTTCCGCATGGGTCCGGGATATTTCCCGATGATCCTGTCGGGCCTATTGTTCGTGCTGGGCCTGGTGATCCTGCTCAAGGCCTTGAAGACGCCGGGCGGCGAACCGTTCGGCACCATTGCCTGGCGGGGCATCGTGTTCATCCTTCCCGCGCCGATCTTCTTCGGCCTGACCGTGCGCGGGCTTGGCTTCGTGCCCTCGATCTTCGTCACCACGCTGATCGCCGCCATGGCCTCGGCGCGGATGAAACCGCTGCCGGCCGTGCTTCTGGCCATCGTCGTGACGGTCTTCTCGACCCTCGTCTTCAGCTATGCGCTGGGGCTGCCCTTCCGGCGGTTCGGCCCCTGGCTTCCGATCTGAGAGGCATCATGGATCTTTTCTCGAATCTCGCACTGGGCTTCTCGGTCGCCTCCTCGCTGGAGAACATGCTGTTCTGCCTGATCGGCGTGCTTCTAGGCACCCTGATCGGCGTCCTGCCCGGCATCGGCGCCACCGCAACCATCGCCATGCTGCTGCCCATCACCTTCCAGCTTGAGCCGGTCTCGTCGCTGATCATGCTGGCCGGCATCTATTACGGTGCGCAATATGGCGGCTCGACCACCGCGATCCTGATCAACATGCCCGGCGAAAGCTCGTCGGCCGTGACCGCGATCGATGGCTACCAGATGGCGCGCAAGGGCCGCGCCGGCGTTGCCTTGGCCACCGCCGCCCTGGGTTCCTTTTTTGCGGGCACCGTCTCGACCTTTCTCGTCGCGATCTTCGCCCCGCCCCTGACCGAGATCGCGCTGAAATTCGGCCCGGCAGAGTATTTCAGCCTGATGGTGCTGGGTCTGGTCATGTCGATCGCGCTGGCCCATGGCTCGATCATCAAGGCGCTGGCCATGGTGGTTCTGGGCCTGCTGCTTGGCATGGTCGGGAATGATATATTCGAAGGTACGCCGCGATTTACCATGGGGATCACCGCCTTCTCGGACGGGCTGAACTTCGTGGCCCTCGCCGTCGGGGTCTTTGGCATCGCCGAGATCCTGCGCAATCTGGAAGACGAACATGACCGGCAGGTGCTGACCAAACATGTCGGCAGGCTCTGGCCCACGCGCGACGAATTCAAGGCGATGGCAGGGCCGGTGATCCGCGGCACCGGGCTTGGCTCTGTTCTTGGCATCCTGCCCGGCGGTGGTGCGATCCTGGCGGCCTTCGCTTCCTACACGGTGGAAAAGCGCCTGTCGCGGCGGCCCGAGGAATTCGGCCAGGGCGCGATCGCGGGGGTCGCCGGACCCGAAGCCGCCAACAATGCCGGGGCGCAGACCAGCTTCATCCCCCTGCTGACACTGGGCATTCCGGCCAATCCCGTCATGGCGCTGATGGTCGGGGCCATGATCATCCAGGGCATCGTGCCGGGCCCGAATGTGGCCAGCGAACAGCCGCAGCTGTTCTGGGGCATCATCGCCAGCATGTGGATCGGCAACCTGATGCTGGTCGTGCTGAACCTGCCGCTGATCGGGCTGTGGGTGAAGCTGCTGAAAGTGCCGTATTTCGTTCTGTTTCCGATCATCATGGCCATGTGCTCGATCGGCGTCTATTCCGTGCGCTCGCAGCCCTGGGACCTTTACGCCGTCGCCTTCTTCGGGCTGCTTGGCTATCTGATCGCGAAACTGCGCTGCGAGCCTGCGCCGCTTCTGCTGGGTTTCGTCCTGGGCCCGCTGCTGGAAGAAAACCTGCGCCGCGCCATGATCATGTCACGGGGCGATGCGGCCACCTTCATCTCGCGGCCGATCAGCCTGACGCTGCTGCTGCTTTCCGTCGCGGTCCTGGTGGTGGTGCTGCTGCCCTCGGTCCGCAAGAGCCGCGACGAAGTGTTCACTGAAAGCGAAGGCTGACCCTTCGGGCGCCCCTTTGCCGGGGGCGCCCGTTTCCAGTTTCACCAAGGGAGGAAAGACCATGACAGTAACCCTGACACGCCGCGCCGCGCTGGCTCTCACGGCCGCCCTGGCCACGGTGGTTGCCGCGCCCGCCTTTGCCGAATTCCCCGAGCGTCCGATCGAGCTTGTCATCCCCTTCGCCGCCGGCGGATCGACCGATGTGGTCGGCCGCATCGTCGCCGAACGGATGAGCCAGGAACTGGGCCAGCAGGTGATCGTCCAGAATGTCGGCGGCGCAGGCGGCAGCCTTGGCGCCCAGCAGGTGGCCGAGGCCGAGGCCGATGGCTATACGATCTTGATGGGCACGGTCGCGACCCATGCGCTAAACCCGCTGATCCTGAAGCAGAAGCCCTACGATCCCGTGGCCGATTTCGCGCCGGTCTCGCTTCTGGTCCTGGTGCCGAACGTGCTGGCGGTTAACCCCGAACTGCCGGTGACGACCGTGCAGGAGCTGATCGACCTCGCCAAGACCCAGCCCCTGACCTATGCCTCGTCCGGGAATGGCACGCCGCTGCATCTGTCGGGCGAGCTGTTCAAGGCCATGGCCGGTGTGGATATCGTGCATATCCCCTACAAGGGTTCGGGCCCGGCACTGACCGATGTGCTGGGCAACCAGGTGCCGATCATCTTTGACAACCTGCCCTCGGCCTCGGGCCATATCGCCAGTGGCAAGCTGCGTGCGCTCGGCGTGACGACGGCCGAGCGGGCCGCCTCCTTCCCCGATGTTCCGACCATCGCGGAAACCCTGCCGGGCTATGAGACCTATACCTGGAACGCGCTCTTCGCCCCCGCGGGCACGCCGCCCGAGGCGATTGCCCGGCTGAACGCCGCCGCCAAGGTGGCGATGGCCGATCCGAAGGTGATCGAGCAGATGGCTACGTTCTCGGCCACCATCATCGCCTCGACGCCCGAGGAACTGGCCACCCATGTCGAGGCCGAAATGGCGAAATGGGCGCCCGTCGTCGAAGGCGCCAACATCAGCATGGACTGACCATTCGCTGGGGGTCTTGTTAGAGGAACCGGGCAGTGTCAGAAGAACGTTGCTTGAGGTAGGGTACGGCGCGGACTAGCGTGCGACTATGTCCCAACGCTCCCCCTTCCGCTACTTCAAGACCAGCCCGTCGATCATCCGCCTGGCGGTGATGCTCACCATCCGGTTCCCGCTCTCTCTGCGCAATGTCGAGGACCTGCTTCACGAGCGCGGGATCGAGATCAGTCACGAGACGGATCGATAGTGCTGGACCCGCTTCGGTCCGATCTTCGCGTAAGAGATCAGGGGCAAGCGGTTGCCCGGATGTGCGGCTGCCGTCACTGGGCTGGCACTTGGACGAGGTCTATGTGAGGAGCCATGGCGACATGCCCTCCCTCTGGCGGGCCGTCGACCATGAGGGCGAGGTGCTGGAAAGCGTCATCACCAGGCTGCGGGACCGCAAGGCTGCCCTTAAATTCCTCAAGAAATCGATGAAGCGGCACGGGCGACCCGAGACCATCGTGACGGACCGGCTTCGATCCTACGGCGCGGCGCTGAAAGATCTTGGCCGCGGCGATGACCGCGAGATGGGGCGCTGGCTGAACAACCGGGCCGAGAATTCACACTTGCCATTCCGGCGACGAGAACGGGCGACGTTGCGGTTCCGGCGCGTGCATACCTTACAGAAGTTCGCTTCAGTTCATGCCTCCGCCCACACCCACTTTCCGACGGAGCGCCACCTCCAAGATCGCAACGCCTACAAGCAGACCCGCGCCGCCGCCCTCGCAGAGTGGCGCGGCCTTTTCGCTGACTGACAGGCGGGTGGGGTAGGGGAAACGGAGACCGGTTCGCATTCGTCTGACAGCACCCATACTGGCCCTCAGGAATGCAATGATCCGAGCCAAACGATCATTTTTCCCGGTTGGCCTGCCTCAATGGAAAGGTCGAACTGGTATTCATGTCCCAACTGCGGCCGGTAGCCATCGGCCAAGAATGGCGTGGTTACCGGACGACCGATTTCATTGAGCCGAGCAGTCAGCGCGACCGATTGAGGGCCGAAACCGGTGCAGGTCCGGGTCAGCCGCCAAGTATGCGCGTGATCTCCGCCTTGCCCTTTGCCAGAGCGATCGTCACCAGCTCTTTCTGTTGGGGAAAGCGCGAGGTGGGTACCGGAACTGAAATCGCGTGCAGATCGCCCACAAGATCAGTGAAGGCAAAGCCAAGCGCGCTGATCCCCGCAGTATGTTTTTCATTGTCTTCCGCAAAACCGCGCGCGCGCGTGGTCTGAATCACCCTGTTGAACTCGGCCGGATAGGGGGCGATGCCAAGCCGCATCCATTCGTCTTCGGCTAGCTTGCGCGCCTCTGCATCCGGAAGAAGCGCCAGGCAGGACAAACCGCATGCGGTGGTCGTCAGGGGGAAGGCTTCGCCCACAGCGGAAACGGCGCGCAGGCGGTGCGTGCCCTGGATCTGGTCAAGAAAGATCATGCGCCCTCCCCGCATGACGGAAAGGTCGACAGTCTCTCCCGTTTCGTCCGCTATGGATTGCAGGCAGGGCCTGCAGCGTTCCGCGACATTGAACCGCGCCGCGCCGGCAAGCGCGAGAAGTTCAGGGCCCAAGCGCACGCCCCCGGGGGTTCCCGAAGTGATCAGGAGCCTCTCCTCCTGCAGCGCCTGAACGATCCGCTGCACGGTCGATCGCGGCAGGTCCACCCGTTCGGCAATCTGGCCCAGGCTCAGTCCGCCGGTGACGCCCTTCAGAGCGCGCAGCACTGTGGCGGCCCGGGCGATGACTTGGATACCGCTGCGGCCTTCGGCACGATCCTCGGTCAGTTCCTCTGGCTTTGTCATCTGCAGCTTTTTGCACTCCCTGGACGCGCGTCCCACCATACGGTGCAATTTGCCCGCATTGCAAGATTGTTGTTGACCGCAATGTGGTTCGAATGCATCAATATGCGGGACGGGTGGGAGGAGCCTTCCTGCGGATTCGGTTTGAAAAAACATCGCATTGCGGTGAGCGGAGGAGATTTGCCATGGTCAAGGTCCGGGGCATTGAATTCGAGGGCAACCTCGACAACAGCATGGGGCTGGAGTTCTACAACCTGAGCCATCGCTTCGGTTTCCAGAACCCGAACTGGCCCTATTTCCAGGACACCAAGATCGAGCGCATCCATTACATGGCCAAGTCGGGCGTACTGTCGCAACGCATCACCACCACGATGCATGCGACCACCCATATCGACGCGCCGGCCCATGTGGTCCAGGGCACGCCCTTCATCGATGAAGTGCCGCTGCCCCATTTCTTCGGCACCGGCATCGTGGTCGGCATGCCCAAAAAGAAATGGGAATTCATCACCGGCGACGATCTTGAGGCCGCCTGCGGCAAGTCGATCCGCAAGGGCGATGTGCTGATCATCAACACCGGCTGGCACAAGCAATACGAGGATGGCGACTATTTCGCCTATTGCCCCGGTTTTGTGAAATCGGCCGGCGAATGGATGGTGGAAAAGGGCGTCAAGGTCGTGGGCCATGACACCCAGGCCAATGATCACCCGCTGGCCACGGCAATCGGCCCGCAGCGCAACGGCCCGCTTCTGCCGCATCTGGAGCAGGAATGGCGCGACCATACCGGCGGCGGCGACTGGAAGAAGGACTTCCCGGAATGGGAGCCGGTCCACCAGATCCTGTTCAAGAACGGGATCCTGGGGATCGAGAATGTGGGTGGCGATCTGGATGCCGTCACCGGCAAGCGCTGCACCTTCGCCTTCTTCCCCTGGAACTGGGATCGTGGCGATGGCTGCATCATCCGCCTTGTGGCGATGATCGACAAGACCGGCGGATACCGGATCGAACGCGGCGAGAGTTTCTGAGGGCGGCAGCGGGGGCAAGCGCCGCCCCTGAACCCCCGCGGGATGTTTTCGCCGAGATGAAGAGGATTTGGTGGTTAGGGAGGACTGCCGGATGCTGGTCAAGAGATTTCAGGATGCACAGCCCTATGAGGCCCCCAACCACCATGGCGTGGTGGGACTTCGGCTTCAGGGGTTCGAGGCGGGCGGGCCGGAAAACCAGTGGCTGGGCTATTCCCAGTTCCTGCCGGGCGGCGGCGCCGGGCCAGATTCCACGCCTTTCGAAAAGGTCTATCTTGTGCTGGAAGGCCAGATGACGGTGCTGGCTTCGGGACGCGAGGTGGTGCTGGGCCCGATGGACAGCTGCACCATCGCCCCGGGCGAGATCCGCGAGATCGTCAACCGCTCGAACCATGTCTGCAAGATGCTGGTCGTGATCCCCTATCCCGCAAAGGTGACGTGATGAGCCTGTCCGATCCGTTGTCGATGTTCGACGTCAAGGGCAAGGTCGCGCTGATCACCGGCGCTTCGGGCGCCTTCGGCATGGTGGCCGCGCGGGTGCTAGCGGGGGCCGGCTGCAAGCTGGTCCTCGCTGCCGGCAAGGCCGCCGATCTGGCCGCCATCGCCGCCGAATGCCGCGAGGGCGGCCCCGAGGTGGTCGAGGCGAATGCCCGCCCCGACAGCGAGGCCGCCTGCGCCGCGCTGGTCGAAAAGGCGGTCGGGGTCTTCGGCCGACTGGATATTCTTGTCGTGGCGTCGGGCATGAACAAGGTGGCCAAGATCGACGAGATGGCGCCCGAGATCTTTGCCCAGGTCATGGACGCCAATGTCACGCAAAGCTGGCTTTTGGCCCGGGCCGCGACCCGGCAGATGAAGGCGCAAGGCGAAGGCGGCAAGATCGTGCTGGTCTCGTCTGCGCGCGGACTTCTGGGGCATCCGGCCGGCTATACCGCCTATTGCGCTTCGAAAGCCGCGGTGGACGGCATCACCAAGGCGCTTGGCTGCGAGCTGGGGCCGACCGGGATCACCGTGAACGCGATTGCGCCCACCGTCTTCCGCAGCCCGCTGACCGCCTGGATGTTCGAAGAGACGGACAATGCGAATGCGGTGCGTCAGGGTTTTCTGACCCGGGTGCCCAAGGGCCGGTTGGGCGAGCCCGAGGATCTGGCGGGGCCGCTGCTGTTCCTGTCGTCGCGCGCGTCGGATTTCTACACCGGGCACATTCTTTATGCCGATGGCGGCTATACGGCAGGCTGATCCATGCGCAAGAACATCCAGACGGCGGTGATCGGCGCGGGCCTTATGGGTCATGGCATCGCGCTGACGCTGGCGCGGGCCGGGCAATATGTGGCGATCACGGATCCGGTGGCGGCGGCGCGCGACACGGTCGCCGCGCGGATCGTCGACAGCCTGCGGCTGTTGGGCGAGACCGGCGACCGCATCGCGGCGATCCTGAAGAAGATCGAGATCTTCGACGGGATCGCGGGTGCGGTGAAAGAGGCCGCGTTCGTCTTCGAGGCCGCGCCCGAGAAGATGGCCCTGAAACAGGCGATATTCGCCGAGATCGAGGCCCATGCCCCGGCTGCGGCGGTGCTGGCCTCGAACACCTCGGTGATGCCGATCACCCAGATTATGTCGGGGCTGAAAGACCGCAGCCGGGCGCTTGGCACGCATTGGTGGAACCCGCCGCATCTGATTCCGCTGGTCGAGGTGATCCGCACCGCCGACACGTCGGACCAGGCGATGGATGCGATGATGGGCCTTCTGGCCGATGCGGGGAAAACGGCGGTCAGGGTGGAAAAGGACGTGCCGGGCTTCATCGGCAACCGGCTGCAACATGCGCTGTGGCGCGAGGCGATCAGCCTGGTCGAACGCGGCATCTGCGATGCGGAAGCGGTGGATACGGTGATCAAGGCCAGCTTCGGGCGCAGGCTGGCGGTTCTGGGGCCCTTGGAAAACGCCGATCTGGTAGGAACCGATCTGACGCTGGACATTCACGACACCGTCCTGGCCGATCTGGAACACCGGCCCGGCCCTGCGCCCCTGCTGCGCCAGTTGGTGGCCGAGGGTCGGCTGGGGATGAAATCCGGCCAGGGCTTCCGGCGCTGGTCGCCGGACGAGGCGAAGGCCCTGCGGGAAAAGGTCGTGCGCCATCTGCGCGCGCTGGAGGGCATACTGGAAGACTGAGGCAATCATGGGCGCCAGACGCCCGGCATTTCATGGGAGGATGAAATGACACTGCTGACCAATCGGCGCCGGTTCCTGACCGGGGCATCGGCCCTGCTGGCCGCGCCGGCGATCCTGCGAACGACGCGCGCCTATGCGCAAACCCCGACCCTGCGCATCGGCCATGTCAGTCCGCGCACCGGCCCCCTGGCCGGCTTTGCCGAGGCTGACGACTATATCCTGCAGGCGGTGGCCGAAAAATTCGCAGCCGGGATCGACAACAACGGCACGTCCTGGACGATCGAGATCCTGTCCAAGGACAGCCAGTCGAACCCGAACCGCGCGGCCGAGGTGGCAAGCGAGCTGATCCTGTCGGACGAGGTCGACATCATCGTCGCCGCCTCGACCCCCGACACGGTCAACCCGGTCTCGGATCAGGCCGAAATCAACGGCACGCCCTGCATCACTACCGATTGCCCCTGGCAGCCCTATTTCTTCGGCCGCGGCGGCGTGCCCGATGCCGGTTTCGAAAGCACCTATCACTTCTTCTGGGGCCTGGAAGACGTGATCGGCGCCTTCCTTGACCTTTGGGGCAAGTCGGGTGCGGCGAAGACGGTGGGCGGGCTGTTTCCCAACGATGCCGATGGCAATGCCTGGGGGGATTCCGAACTTGGCTTCCCCAAGCCCCTGGCCGCCGCCGGCTATGCGCTGACCGATCCGGGCCGCTACCAGCCGATGAGCGACGATTTCAGCGCCCAGATCGCAGCCTTCAAGGCGGCGGGCTGCGAGATCGTCACCGGCAACATGATCCCCCCCGATTTCGGCACGTTCTGGAGCCAGGCGGCCCAGCAGGGCTTCCGACCCAAGGTCGTGACCATCGGCAAGGCGCTGCTGTTTCCCAGCGTGATCCAGAGCCTAGGCGATCAGGGCGACGGGCTGTCCTCGGAAATCTGGTGGACGCCGCATCACCCGTTCTCCTCCTCGCTGACCCGGGCGAGTGCGGCCGATCTGGCCAATGGCTACACCGCTGCGACGGGCCGGCCCTGGACCCAGCCCATCGGCTTCAAGCATGCGCTGTTCGAAGTGGCGGCCAATGTCGTGGCGCGGGCCGAGGATCTGGACGATCCGGCGGCGATTGTGGCGGCCATCGCGGCGACCGATCTGCAGACCATCGTCGGGCCGGTGAACTGGGCCAAGGGGCCGGTCAAGAACGTCACCAAGACGCCGCTGGTCGCCGGCCAATGGCAGAAGGAAGGCGAGGGCTTCGATCTGAAGATCATCGCCAATGCCGCCGCGCCCGAAATCCCGGTCACGGGCGAACTGAAGCTGCTGTGATGCGATCCGGGCCTGCCCCTGGGGGGCGGGCCCTTTTTCCCCGGACGGAGACCGCGATGGCCGAAATCCTCAGCCTGTCGGGCGTGAAAAAGGCCTATGGCGCCGTCACGGTCGCCGACGACCAAAGCTGGGCGCTGGACGAAGGCGAGGCGCTTGGCGTGATCGGGCCCAATGGCGCGGGCAAGACCTCGATGTTCAATCTTGTCACCGGTACCATCGCCGCCGATGCCGGCACGATCCGGCTGGCCGGGCAGGATGTGACGCGCTGGCCGGCGGCGCGGCGCTGCCGGGCGGGCATCGCCCGCAGCTTTCAGGTGCCGCAGCCTTTCGGCGGCATGACCGTGTTCGAGAATTGCCTGGTCGGCGCGATGCAGGGCGCGGGCCTGGGCGTGGCCGAGGCCGAGGCAGTGGCGCTGGATGTGCTGGACCGCACCGGGCTGTTGCGGCGGGCCAATGTGCTGGCGGGCGGGCTGACGCTTCTGGAACGCAAACGGCTGGAACTGTCGCGCGCGCTTTGTGCCCGGCCCAAGGTCCTGCTGCTGGATGAAATCGCCGGCGGCCTCACCGAAGGCGAATGTCACTCGCTGGTCGAGACGATCCGCAATGTCCGCCAGACCGGGGTTTCCATCGTCTGGATCGAACATGTCGTGCATGCGCTACTGGCGGTGGTGGACCGGCTGATCGTCATCGACTTCGGCCGCAAGATCGCCGAGGGCGAACCGCAAGCGATCATGAACAGCAAGGAAGTGCGCGAGATCTATCTGGGGATCGAAGCCGATGCCTGACCTTCTGACCCTTGAAAAGCTGGATGCGCATTATGGCGATTTCCAGGCGCTGTACGGCATCGACGCCCGGGTGACCGAGGGCGAGGTGCTGGCGATCATCGGCGCGAATGGCGCCGGCAAGACCACGCTGATGCGCTCGATCGCCGGGTTGATCCGCAACGCGCCCGAAGCGCTGCGCTGGAAGGGCCAGCCCATCGGCCGGATGCGCGCTGATCAGGTGGCGGCCCTTGGCATCGCGCTGGTGCCCGAGGGGCGGCTTCTGTTTCCCTCGCTCAGCGTCGAGGAAAACCTGATCATCGGCGGCCAGACCGGGCGAAAGGGGCCCTGGAACCTGGCGGCCGTCTACCGGCTGTTCCCGATCCTGCAGGAAAGGCGCAACCAGCAATCGACCTCGCTGTCGGGCGGGCAGCAGCAGATGGTGGCCATCGGCCGGGCTCTGATGGCCAATCCCGAACTGATCTTGATGGACGAGATCAGCCTGGGCCTGGCACCGGTGGTGATCCGCCAGATCTACGAGGCGCTGCCCGGCATCGTCGGGCAGGGCATGGCAGCCGTGGTGGTGGAACAGGATATCGCCAAGGCGCTGTCGGTCACCTCGCGCGTCTATTGCCTGCAAGAGGGGCGCGTTTCGCTGGAAGGCGCCTCGGACAAGGTCACGCGCGAGGATATCGCCCGCGCCTATTTCGGGGTCTGAACGCGATGGACTGGGTGAATGCGATCCTTCAGGGCGTGCTGCTGGGTGGGCTTTATGCCCTGTTCGCGGCCGGGCTTAGCCTGATTTTCGGCGTGATGCGGCTGGTCAATATCGCCCATGGCGACATGATCGTGCTGGCGGCCTATCTGGGGCTGACCGTGACCTCGGCGCTGGGTCTGCACCCTCTGCTTGCGCTGGTGATCGTGGTGCCAGTGATGGGGGCCTTCGGCTATGTCCTGCAGCGCGGGATCCTGAACCGCACCATGGGCGACGATTTTCTGCCGCCGCTGCTGGTGACCTTCGGCCTGTCGGTGATCATCCAAAACGCGCTTCTGATGGGCTACAGCGCCGATCCGCAAAAGCTGCAGGCCGGGGCGCTGGAAACCGCCAGCATCGGTGTGGCCGGGCTGACGGTGGGCGTGCTGCCCCTGATCATGTTTGCGACCGCCGTGGTGATCATCGGCGCGCTGCAATGGATGTTCTACCGCACTGCGCTGGGCCGCGCCTTCCGCGCCACCTCGGACCGGCAGGAAGTGGCGCAGCTGATGGGGCTGAACCGCGCCCATGTCTTCGGCCTGGCCATGGCGCTGTGTCTTGCGGTCACCGCGGTCGCCGGGATCTTCCTGGGCATCCGTACCGCCTTCGACCCTGCCATCGGCGGCAGCCGGCTGATCTTCGGCTTCGAGGCGGTGATCATCGGCGGCCTGGGCAACCTGTGGGGCACGCTGGCGGGCGGTGTGATCCTGGGCGTGGCGCAGGCGCTTGGCGGGCAGGTCAGTCCGGGCCTGCAGATCCTGGCCGGCCATATCGTCTTCCTGATCGTCCTTGCGCTGCGTCCGCGCGGCCTGTTTCCCAAGATGGAGGGTTAGGCCATGCGCGTCACCCGCAGCTCGACCACCGCCCGGATCGCCATGGCTTTTGCCGCGCTGGCCTTGCTTTGCCTGGCCGCCGCGCCCTGGTGGGCCGGCCGGGCCGAGATGCGCCTGATGGGAGAGATCTTCCTTTACATGTCGCTTGCCTCACTGTGGAATCTGCTGGCGGGCTATGCCGGGCTGGTGTCGGTCGGGCAGCAGGCCTTTGTTGGGCTTGGCGGTTACGCGCTGTTCGGGCTGACCATGCTGGCGGGCATGCCGATCCTTCTGGCGCTGCCGCTGGCCGCCGTGGCGGGCGCCGTCATCGCCATGCCGGTCGCCCTGCTGATCTTCCGCCTGCGCGGCGCCTATTTCGCCATCGGCACCTGGGTCATCGCCGAGGTTTTCCGGCTGACCGCCGCGCAGGTCTCCGCGCTTGGCGGCGGCTCGGGCATCTCGCTGCCGGCGAGGATCGTCAAGGCGCTGGCCGAAGGCCGCGACCTGCGCGAGGCGATGGCCTTTTGGCTTGCCCTTGGCGTCATGGTCGTGGTGATCGCGGCTGCCTTCCTGATCCTGCGCTCGCGCCACGGGCTGGCGCTGACCGCGATCCGCGACAACGAACTGGCCTCGCGCAGCCTAGGCATCGATATCTGGCGGACGAAATTCGTGGTCTATGTCGCCGTGGCCGGCCTGACCACGCTGGTCGGGGCGCTGATCTTCCTGCAAAAGCTGCGCATCTCGCCCGAGGCGGCGTTCAGCGCCAATGACTGGACCGCCTTCGTCATCTTCATCGTGGTGATCGGCGGCATCGGCACGCTGGAAGGCCCGATCCTGGGCACGCTGGTGTTCTTTGCCCTGCGCGAGACCCTGGCCGACCTGGGCACGCTTTACCTGATCGCGCTGGGGGCGGTGGCCATCCTGGTGATGCTGCGCGCGCCCAAGGGGCTGTGGGGGTTGATCCGCGCCCGTTTCGGCGCCGAGCTGTTCCCGTTGTCGCGTCGCGTCCTCGACCTTTCCCAGAAGTGAGATCTGCCATGGCCAAGCGCCCCAAGACCATCATCACCTGCGCCGTGACCGGCGCCATCCACACGCCCACCATGTCGGACGCGCTGCCCTATACCGCCGATGACATCGCCGAACAGGCGATTGCCGCAGCCGAAGCCGGGGCGGCGATCCTGCATCTGCATGCGCGCCGCCCCGAAGACGGCGGCGTGACGATCGACCCCGAAGCCTTCGCGCCCTTCCTGCCGCGGATCAAGCAGGCCACGGGCGCGGTCGTGAACATCTCGACCGGCGGCAGCCTGAAGAACACGATCGAGGACCGCATCGCCCCGGCCCTGCGCTTTTCGCCTGAGATGTGCAGCCTGAACATGGGCTCGATGAATTTCAGCTTCCACCCGCTGGCCAAGCGCTACGACACGTGGAAATTCGACTGGGAGAAGGATTACGTCGAGAATTCCGACACCTACATCTTCCGCAACACCTTCCGCGATATCGAGACGGTGTCGAACGCGCTGGCGCCGCATGACATCAAGTTCGAACATGAATGTTATGATGTCGGCCATCTCTACAATCTGCGTTTCTGCATGGACATCGGGCTGTTCAAGGCCCCGGTGTTCATCCAGTTCATCTTCGGCATCCTTGGCGGCATCGGGCCTGAGGTCGACAACCTGATCTTCATGAAGCGCACGGCGGACCGGCTGTTTGGCGACGACTACCGCTGGTCGGTTCTCGGGGCAGGGGGCGCACAGATGAGCCTTGCCACCACGGCCAGCCAGATGGGCGGCAATGTCCGCGTCGGGTTGGAAGACAGCCTGTTCATCAGCCGGGGAAAGCTGGCGGAGTCGAATGCCCAGCAGGTCGCCCAGATCCGCCGCATCGTCGAGGATTTGGGCTGTGAAGTGGCAAGCTCGGACGAAGCGCGCGAGATCCTTGGTCTGAAAGGCGCGGATCGCGTGGCGTTCTGAGCAAGTCGAACACAACCAAATCAACGGAGGAAAATGCGATGATCAAACGTGCGGCAATGACTTAGGTCCCGGCGCTTTGTGCGGGGATGGCGCAGGCCGAGAACATCCGCCTGGTCGAGCGGCACGGATGCGACGGAGCCAGGGTATCCCGGCCTGAGTGGGTTTGGCCACCGATCCCTGATCGCCGAAGTGGAAGACCGATTTTGCAGCGTCGGCCGCTTCCTCGGTCAGGCGCCGCCAGCGTCGCTCGCCTCGAGGTTCCCCGCCCGCTAGGCCTGAGCCAGTCAGGGTTCGCTGCGCGAGGGACGAAGTTCCGCTGACCCAAATTGCCGCGGCTGCGATGCCGCGGCGTCGTCAGTCGGCTTTCCGCCCTTAGCCGCCCTATCCCCTACCCTTCCCCTCTTTGGGCCTTGTTCAGGAAGGCCACGATCTTCCTCGACCTGGCCAGGTCCTCTTCGCGGAACTTGCGCATGCCCGGGTCTTCTTCGGTCAGGATGAGTTGCTGAAGCTCCTCGACCTCGGCCTCGAAGTCGGCCTTGCGCGCCATCCAGGCGTCCCGTTTCGCCTTCTCCTCCTTCGTCGCTGGACCGACGATGCGGGCGGTGCCGCGCTGCATGTCGATGCGGACGTGATCGGGATGCGGTAAGGGATCGGCGAGATGGATAATGCCAAGAACCCGGCGCCGTTCCAGCTCGCGGTCCCAATCGTTCTTGTAGGTGATCGTGGTTTCAATCCGTTCGTCGTACAGAAGCTTGTTCGAAGTTTCGACGGCGGAGAGCAGTTCCGCGAAGAGGCGCTGGGACCGGTGCTGCCCCTTCGCCGCGTTGACGGCAAGCGAACGCAGCACCGCCCGCGCGATCGGAACGCTGATGTTGCGCGCGCCATCGCGCACGGTGATGCTGCGATAGGCCTCCTCCAGGATGATCCCCTTCATCCGTTCCTCGTTCAGCGCGGGCAGCTTGTTCTTCGAGCCTTTCGGGCGGCCGCGGGGATTGCCCGATTTCCCCTTGCGGAACTGCGTGGCCTCCGGCGGCTTGCCATAGCCGACCTCGTAGCCCGGCCGCGGCGCGAGCGGACCCTTGCCCTTGCCAGGCCCGGGCGCCGTCATTCCGCCGCCTCGCGCGGCGCCACCACATCCTGCGCCAGATCCTGCGACCGTGGCTAACCGCTCGATGTATTTGATCGAGAGGTATTGGCTGCCACGATCGGAATGGTGGACGAGCCCTGTCCCCTTGGCCGGGCGGCGTTGATGAACCGCCTGCTCCAAGGCATCGAGGACGAAACCGGCATGGGCCGATGTGCTGACCATCACTTCGACCGGCGGTCGAGCTCCGCCATCGCAAAATACGCCGACGCCTTACGCAGAATCTCGTTGGCCTGGCGCAGTTCCCGGTTCTCCCGCTCCAGCGCCTTCATCTTCTCTGCCATGTCGGTCGGGATGCCAGCGCGCTTGCCGCTGTCGACCTCGGCCTTCTTGACCCACTCGTTCAGGGTCTGGGGCGCACAGCTGATCTTCGCGGAAATCGACATGACTGCCTGCCAGCGCGATCCATGCTGACCCTCATTGTCGAGAACCAGCCGCACCGCACGCTCGCGCACTTCGGCGGAAAACTTGTTCGTCGTCTTGCTCATGATGCTCCATCCTACTCAGGAGTTGGAGCCTCCGGCAAACCCGGCGCGGTTCAGGTTGCTCGAATCCAGTCCCCAAGGGCCGATATTCTCCGACCCTCATGACTGCGCCCTCTCGGTGTTCAGGATGTAAGACATTGACGCAATATAGGATTTTCGGAGGCAGCAATCGAAGTTGGATCAAAGTCCCGTCTGCGCGCGTTGGAACTGAGGTCGAACCGGCTGGTCACACAGGCCGGACGGGCCGAAAGGCGGAACAGGGCGGAAGCAGACTTCCGTCGTGAACGAAGCACAAGCCAGCTGCCGCCATTAAGAAGCAAAGAGAAGCGCGTGCCCGTTAGCTCGGAACGCTGATGATCTGGAACATCGCCAGTTTGGCCTCCTGCGAGTCGCCACGTTCAACGGCACGGACGACTGCCGTGAATTCCGGGGCGAGCTCGGATGCCAAGCCACCCGGCGGCGCATGCCCATCACGATCGACGCGCCGCTGAACGCGGTGGACCACGCCGAATTCGATGATCGCCGAAGCCGCACGCAGAAATGGATTGCCCGAGGCCTCTGCAATGATGCGATGAATTTCGAACTCTGCCATCGCAAAGGGTTCGGGTTGGTGGGTCATCGCGGCGCGCTGGTTGAGCCAGTAGTTCAGGAGACGCACATGCTCTGCCTCGCGGTTCTGCGCAGCAAGTGAGGCGGCTTGAAGTTCAAGGCTTTCCCGAATGATCCGAAAAGATGCCATAAACGCCGGTGATGGATGGCTTTCCAGCTTCCATGCGAGGATCTGACGATCAAACAGGTTCCAGCGCGACTGCGGTAACACACGGGTGCCGACCTTTGCGCGGGCTTCTACCAAGCCCTTTGCCTCAAGCGTCTTCAGCGCCTCGCGCAGCACGGTGCGCGACACGCCGAAACGGTCCATCATCTCGGCGTCGCCGGGCAGGCCGGAGCCCACCGGCATGTCGCCCGACACGATTGCACGGCCAACCTCGTTGATGACGTAGGAATGAAAGTTCCGCGCCTCGGGCCGCCCGGAGAGCGTTCGGATCAGGCTCCCGGGTTCGCTCATGTCACCTGGTCCAAATGGTTACGTTCGGCCGTGTCTAGGTTCTGCGCGGACCGGCCCGGAAGACCAGCCGCTGCAGCACGATGAACATAAACAAAAGCACGCCGACGACAATCTTGGTCCACCAACTGCTGAGAGTGCCGTCGAAGACGATGTAGGTTTGCACCAACCCCTGCAGCATGACCCCGATGAAGGTGCCCGCGACGAAGCCGTAGCCGCCGGTCAGCAGCGTGCCGCCGATGACGACCGCGGCGATGGCGTCAAGTTCGACGCCGAGGGCGTTCAGCGAATAGCCGGCCGAGGTGTAAAGCGAGAAGACCACCCCGGCGAGACCGGCAAGGAAGCCCGACAGCGCGTAGATCGAGATCGTCGTGCGGGCGACCGGCACCCCCATGAGCGCGGCCGAGGTTTCAGACCCGCCCAGGGCATAGACATTAGAGCCGAACCGCGTGCGGTGGGCCAGAAGGATCGCCACCGCGAAGACGATCAGCATGATGATGCCGACGACGGTCAGGCGCCCGCCGCCGGGCAGCACGATGTAGCTTTTCTGGGCGGCGGTGAAGAAGGGATGATCGATCCCGATCGAATCCGGCGACAGGACCGAGGCTCCGCCACGGGCCAGGAACATCCCGGCAAGCGTGACGATGAAGCTTGGCACCTTTAGGTAGTGGATCGCGGCCCCCATGATTGCGCCGAAGGCGGTCGCGACGATCAGGGCGATGGCGAAGGCGATCAGGGGGTGGAAGTGCAACCACATGATGAGGACAGCGACGAGGACGGTGGTGAAGCCGATCACCGCGCCAACGCTAAGGTCGATGCCGCCGGACAGGATGACGAAGGTCATGCCGACCGCAGCGATGCCGAGAAAGGCATTGTCGGTCAGGAAGTTGCCAAGGACACGCGTCGACAGCATCGCGGGTTGCTGGGAGACCGCCAGCATGTAGGCGAAGAGGAAGATGAGGGTCGTTGCCAGAAGCGGGCGCAGGCTGCGGGTCATTTCTCGGCTCCCGGGAAGCGGTGGAAGATCCGGGCCGACAGCGGCGATTGCAGGACAAGTATCACGATGATCACCGCCGATTTGACGACAAGGTTGAATTCGGGGGAGAAGCCCGAGATCAGGATGCCGGTGTTCATCGCCTGGATGATCATCGCGCCAAGGACGGCCATCGGGATGGAAAACCGCCCGCCCATCAGCGAGGTGCCCCCGATAACGACGGCGAGGATGGCGTCGAGTTCCAGCCAGAGGCCCGCGTTGTTGGCGTCGGCGCCGCGGATGTCCCCGGCGACGATCAGGCCCGAGATCGCCGCGCAGAAGCCCGCGAAGGTGTAGACGATCAGGAGAAGCGCACCCGCTGACAGACCCGCGAAGCGCGCGGCGGAGCGATTGACGCCCACGGCCTCGATCAGGAGGCCAAGCGCGGTGCGGCGGACGATCAGGGTGGCGGCGATCATCAGGACGGCGGCGATGACCACGGGCATCGGGAAGCCCAGGAAGGACCCGGTGCCGATGAAGATCAGCAGGGGGTCAGAGAAGGTGACGATGTAGCCTTCGGTGATCAGCTGGGCGAGGCCGCGCCCGGCGACCATCAGGACGAGGGTGGCAATGATCGGCTGGATCTCAAGCACGGTCACCAGGATCCCGTTCCAGAGCCCGCAGATCAGGCCCGCACCAATGGCGGCCAGCACAGCGAGCCAGGCGGGATAGCCCGAGGTGACCATGACGGCGGCGGTCGCCCCGCAGATCGCCATGACCGCGCCGACCGACAGGTCGACGCCCTTGGTCGCGATGACCATGGTCATGCCGATAGCGAGGATCGCGACGGGCGCGCCGCGGTTCAGGACGTCGATCAGGCTGCCGAAGAAGCGGCCGTCCTGCCAGGTGATGGTGAAGAAGCCGGGGAAAAGGATCCAGTTCACCAAAAGGATGGCGACCAGCGCGATGACCTGCGGCCGGGTGATGAAATGGGTCAGCGGCCGCGAGGGCGGCATCGGGGGCTGGGTCGTGGGCCGGATATCGACAGTCGGGCGGGTCACGGGCGGGTCTCCATGGGCGTTCCGGCGATGGCCTGGACGATGGCGTCGGGGGCGATGCGGTCGCCGTCCAGTTCCGCCACCATCTCGCGGTCGCGCATCACGACGACGCGGTTGGAATAGGCGACGACCTCGTCCAGTTCGGACGAGATCACGAAGAGGGCGAGGCCTTCCTCGCGCAGGCGGTTGATGGTGCGGACGATCTCGGCATGGGCGCCGACGTCGATGCCCCGGGTGGGTTCGTCGAGGATCAGGAAGGTTGGGTCGATGGCCAACCAGCGGGCCAGGATCACCTTTTGCTGGTTGCCTCCGGAGAGGAGCTTGACCGGCATGTCATGGTTCGCTGCGCGGATGTCCAGCGCCTCGGCATAGCGGCCGGCGAGTTCGACTTGATCCTCGCGGTTCAGGGCCTTGAACCACCCAAGCTTGGCCTGCAGCGCGATGATGATGTTTTCGCGGACGGAAAGGTCGCCGAAGATGCCGTCGATCTTGCGGTCTTCCGGGCAGAAGCCGAAGCCTGCGGCCACGGCCTGGGCGGGGTTGCGGATGGTCACGGGTTTGTCGTCGACCAGCACCTGGCCGCCGTCCGCGCCATCGACGCCGAACATCAGCCGCGCGACCTCGGTCCGGCCCGAGCCGAGGAGGCCCGCGACGCCTACGACCTCGCCTTCGTGGACCTGTAGGTCGAAGGGCGACAGGCCCTTGCGGTTCAGCCCCTTGAAGGCGACGCGGACAGCGCCCCGGGTGCCGCCGGCCAGCGCGGTCGGGTGGTGTTCGAAGGCCACGTCCTTGCCCAGCATCATGCGGACGACGTCGGTGGTGTTCAGCGTGTTCAAGGCCTGCGAGGCGACGCGCTTGCCGTTGCGCAGGATGGTGACGCGGTCGGCCAGGTCGAAGACCTGATCCAGGAAATGGGTGATGAAGATGATCGCCAGGCCCTTGGCCTTCAGTCCTCGGACGACGTCGAACAGGCGCTGCACCTCGTTCCGATCCAGGCTGGCGGTGGGTTCGTCCAGGACCAGGACCTTGCCCGACAGTTCTACCGCGCGGGCGATGGCGACGATCTGCTGGACGGCGACGGAGAATTCGGACAGCTCGGCGCGGACGTCGATGTCCAGGCCGTAACGCGACAAAAGCTCACGCGCCTGGGCGTCGATCTTCTTGCGGTCGACAAGGCCAAAGCGGGTCGGCTGGCGGCCGAGAAACAGGTTTTCAGCGACCGAGCGGTTCGGCAGTAGGTTCACTTCCTGGTAGACGGTGCCGATGCCGTAGCCCTGGCCATGCAGCGGGTCGCGCAGGGAGGTGGGTGCGCCATCGAGAAGCAGCTCGCCCGCGTCGGGCTGGTAGGCGCCGGTCAGGATCTTGATCAGGGTCGACTTGCCCGCCCCGTTTTCCCCCAGAAGCGCGTGCACCTCGCCTGCGTTGGCGGTGAAGTCCACGGTGTCCAATGCGCGGTGCTGGCCGAAGACCTTGACGATCCCCCGCGCCTCAAGCACCGGCCTTGCGGCTGCTTCAGACATTCCCGCCTCCCTGTTATGTCCGGTAACTGTCCGCCTATCCTGCGGATAAAGCAATTCCGCCGGGCAAAGCTCCTCAGCTTCGCCCGGCGGCACCTCGGAGAGGAAACCTAGTATCCGAGGCCTTTGCGGCGGTCGTATTCGCCCTGCGGATCATCGGCCGGGGTGTACAGCTTCGACTCGGTGATGATGAACTTATCGGGCAACGTGCCGTTGTTCAGGTAGGCGTCCAGCGCGGCGAAGGCCGGGCCAGCCATGTTCGGGGTCAGTTCGACCGTGGCGTTGGCTTCGCCGGAGACCATCGCGGCGAAGATATCGGGCACGGCGTCAATCGAGACGACGAGGATGTCGGTCCCGGGCTTCAGGCCCGCGTCCTTGATCGCCTGGATGGCGCCGACGGCCATGTCATCGTTGTGGGCGTAGACCGCGCAGATGTTCTTGCCGCCGTCTTCGGCCTTGATGAAGCCCTCCATGACTTCCTTGCCCTTGGAGCGGGTGAAGTCGCCGGTCTGGCTGCGGGTGATGACCAGGTTAGCCTTCCCTGCGATAGCCTCTTCAAATCCCTGCTTGCGGTTGATCGCGGGGGACGAGCCCACGGTGCCCTGCAGTTCGACGATGTTGCACGGCTTGTCGCCAACGGTGCCCGCCAGCCATTCGCCGGCCACGCGGCCTTCCTTCACCTGGTCGGACGCGACCGAGGTCAGGTACAGGTCTTCCGGACCTTCGATGCCACGGTCAAGCAGCACGACCGGGATGTTGGCTTCCTTGGCTTCGGTCAGGACCTCCTCCCAGCCGGTTGCCACAACCGGGGCGACCAGGATAGCGTCGACACCTTGGGCGATAAAGCCGCGGATCGCCTTGATCTGGTTTTCTTGCTTTTGCTGAGCGTCAGCAAATTTCAGGTCGATCCCGAGGTCGGCCGCAACCTGCTTAGTCACGCTGGTCTCGGCCGCGCGCCAGCCGGATTCGGAGCCGATCTGCGAAAAGCCGACGACTTTGCCTTGGAGCCCCTCAGCGTAGGCTGCCGAAAGCAAAAGTCCGCTAAGTCCCGCGCCAAGCGCGAGAGCCTTGATAAGCGTCATGGTTTTCCTCCCGATGGAAACTTTGGCCACTCTCCTCAGGGTGGCTCCTCGACAGTATCAAAAGTATTACTATATACAATAGGGAAGCTTCTTGGAGTTCGGGCCTGCGCTGCCGTTGCAGCGTAGCACCTAAGCAAGAGCCTGATTTGGTGTTGTCAGAGGAACCGTCCTTGCCGCGGGGCAGCGGGGCATGATCCGACGGGGCGTATGCCCCATGGTGAGACAGTGGCGTCATATACATTATATCAATAGGTTAGCCTGTGTGGATTCAGAGTGGCGTTGTCGGAGGAACCGCGCTTGCCGCGGGGTGGGGCGGTTCGCTAGCCTGCGAGGATGACCAGCCGCTCCCCCTTCCGCTACTTCAAGACCAGCCTGTCGATCATCCGCCTTGCCGTGATGCTCACCATCCGGTCCCCCTGTCGCTGCGAAACGTCGAGGACCTGCTGCACGAGCGCGGGATCGAGAACAGCCACGAGACGGTTCGCTCGTGGTGGAACCGGTTCGGTCCGATCTTCGCGTCGGAGATCAGGGGCATGCGGGTTGACCGGATGCGCGCCCGCCGGCACTGGCGCGGACACGCGGACGAGGTCTAGGTGAGGATCAATGACGAGATGCCCTACCTCTGGCGGGGCGTCGACCATGAGGGCGAGGTGCTGGAAAGCGTCATCACCAGGCCGCGGGGCCGCAAGGCGGCCCTGAAATTCCTCAGGAAATCGATGAAGCGGCACGGGCGACCCGAGATGATCGTGACGGACCGGCTCTGGTCTTACGGCGCTGCCCTGAAAGAACTTGGCAGCGGCGATGACCGCGAGATGGGCCGCTGGCTCACCAACAGGGCCGAGAATTCACACTTGCCTTTTCGCCGACGAGAACGGGCGATGTTGCCGTTCCGCCGCATGAATACCTTGCAGAAGTTCGCTTCAGTGCATGCCTCGGTCCACACCCACTTTCCGACCGAGCGCCACCTCCAAGATCGCAACGCCTACAAACAGACCCGTGCCGCCGCCCTCGCAGAGTGGCGCGGCCTTCTCGCTGCTTGACAGGCGGGTAGGGTAGGGGAAACGGAGACTGGTTCGCATTCGTTTGACAGCACCCTGAGTGTCTCTCCGAGAATCGGACAGTGATGCTGCAGCGCAGCATGGAACAAAAACCACAGATAAACCCGCTCTCCGGCTGTCGGCGCCGCCAGCGAAAAACCCCTCAACTGGCACATTCCGTTTGCCGAAGCGCTAAGCTCGTCAGGTTTAGATATACCGTTATATCCTTCAGGTGAATCATATTTTAGTGTTTGGTTACAGATGGTTAAAGTTCATTGATCTTGAAAATTATAAAATTATCTAAGTGATATAACACTATTGACAAAAGATCGATTCGTTCGAAATGATGCGCTGGTCGGATGGGGAAACAGATATGACGAAGCCGGTTATCGCAGTCATCGGGGCGGGTCTGATCGGGAGGTCCTGGTCGATTCTGTTCGGCGCTGCCGGCCACGAGGTTCGGCTTTGCGACATGTCGCAAGCGGCCTTGGATCTGGCGCGGCAATGGCTGGCCGAACAGCTGTCGCCAGCGGCACTGAGCCGCATCCGCTTTTGCGCCGGGCTGGATGAGGCGCTGGCGGGCGCCGATTACGTGCAGGAGGCCGCGCTGGAAGATCTTGCGGTGAAGCAGGCGCTGTTTCGGTCGATCGAAGATCATGTGGGTGCCGATTGCGTGCTGGCCTCGTCGACCTCGGCGCTGCTGCCCGACGATATTTTTGCCGCGATGCGCCGGCCCCAGCGCTGCCTTGTCGCGCATCCCGCCAATCCGCCGCATCTGCTGCCGGTGGTGGAACTGGTGCCCGCCCCCGCGACCGACCCCGTCCTCGTGGACCGGGTCGCCGCGATGATGACGGGTCTCGGGCAGGACGTGATCCGGGTGCAGGTCAGCCAGCCGGGCTTCGTGCTGAACCGGCTGCAATCCGCGCTGGTGGAAGAGGCGCTGCGGCTGGTCGCCGGCGGTGTGGCCAGCCCCGAGGATGTCGACCGCGCCGTGCGCTCGGGTCTGGGGATGCGGTGGGCCTTTGCCGGCCCGTTCGAGGTGATGGACCTGAACGCCAGCGGCGGCTTCGCCGACTATGCGGCCCGGCTGGGTCCGGCGCTGGCGGCCTCGGCGCCGGGGGGCAGCGCGACCAGCGGCTGGAGCGGCAAGGCACCGGCGCTGATTGCCCAGGCCCGGCGCGAAACACTTGATCTGAAAGCAATTCCGGCGCGGCAGACCTGGCTGGCCGGCAAGTTGCAAGAACTGCGTCGGCTGAAGCAGCCGGCGCGGGAAGAATCCCCTGAAGGAGCATTGTCGTGAGCGAGAAGAAAGCGAAATCGGGTAGCAAGGTGATCATCACCTGTGCGGTCACCGGCTCGATCCACACGCCTACCATGTCGGATCACCTGCCGCTGACCCCGGACGAAATCCGCGACGGGGCGATCGGGGCGGCACAGGCCGGGGCGGCGATCCTGCATCTGCATGCGCGCAATCCGCTGGATGGCAGCCCGACCCCCTCGCCCGATGTGTTCCGCGAATTCCTGCCCCAGATCGCCGAGGCGACCGATGCGGTGCTGAACATCACCACCGGCGGCGGCCATAACATGACGGTGCAGGAACGCCTGGCCGCGCCGCTGGAATTCAAGCCCGAGATGTGTTCGCTGAACATGGGCTCGATGAATTTCGGCCTGTTCCCGATGCTGGACCGCTTCCCGAACTGGAAACATGACTGGGAGCCGAAATACCTTGAGAACTCCCGCGATTTCATCTTCCGCAACACCTTCAAGGATATCGAATATATCCTGAAGCATCTGGGCGACGACTGCGGCACCCGCTTTGAATTCGAGTGCTACGATATCGGCCATCTTTATACGCTGGCGCATTTCCTGGAACGCGGGCTGGTGAAGCCGCCGCTGTTCGTGCAGTCGATCTTCGGCATTCTGGGCGGCATTTCGGCCGATCCGGCCAATGTGATGCATATGCGCGAAACCGCCGAAAAGCTGTTCGGCGCGGATTACCAATGGTCGATCCTGGCCGCGGGGCGCCACCAGATGGGGCTTTGCACCATGGGCGCGATCCTGGGCGGCAATGTGCGGGTGGGGCTGGAGGATTCGCTTTACCTGGGCAAGGGCCAGATGGCCAAAAGCAATGCCGATCAGGTGACCAAGATCCGCCGCATCCTGGAAGACCTTTCGCTTGAAATCGCCAACCCCGCCGAGGCGCGGCAGATGCTGGATCTGAAAGGGGCCGCGGCCACCGCGATCTAGGGGCCGGGCCACCGGCCCGCGCCCTTCCGACCAATGAGAGCCACGCCAAAGTGGTCTTCAGCAACAGGAGAGACTATGCGTTTTGCAACCGATACCGGGGGCACGTTCACCGATCTTGTCGTCGAGGATGACGACGGTTTCGTGCGGATGTTCAAGGCCTCGACCACGCCCGACGATCCGATCCGGGGCGTGCTGGACGTGCTTCAGGTGGCCGCCGACGATTACGGGATCAGCCGGACCGAGATGTTGGCCAAGGGCGATCTCTTCATCCACGGCACCACTCGGGCGATCAATGCCATCGTGACCGGCACGGCGGCGAAGACGGCGCTGCTGTGTACCTGGGGCAATCCCGAGGTGCTGGTTCTGCGCGAAGGCGGGCGGATCGAGCCTTTCAACTTCACCGTGCCCTATCCCAAGCCCTACATTCCCCGCGCCCTGACCTTCGAAGTGCCCGAGCGCGTCTTGCATGATGGCAGCGTGGACCAGCCGCTGGACGAAGCGGCGCTGCTGGCGATCATCGCCGAGATGAAGGCGCGGGGCGTCGAGGCGGTGGCGGTCAGCTTGCTGTGGTCGGTGGTCAATCCGGTGCATGAATTGCGGATCGGCGCGCTGCTGGCCGAACATCTGCCCGGCGTGCCGGTGACGCTGTCGCATGAGGTGAACCCGATCCTGCGCGAATATCGTCGCACCTCGGCCACGGCGATCGACGCCTCGCTGAAGCCCTTGATGACGACCTATATGGAAACGCTCGAGGCGCGGCTGCGCGAGGCGGGTTTTGCCGGCCGGGTGCTGGTTCTGACCTCGCAAGGGGGCGTGCTGGATGCGGCGGATGTGGCGCGCCAGCCGATCCATTCGATCAATTCCGGTCCCTCGATGGCGCCGGTCGCCGGCCGCTATTTCGCCGAGGCCGATTGCGCCGCGAAAGACGCCATCGTTGCCGATACCGGCGGCACCACCTATGATGTCAGCCTGATCCGGGGTGGCACCATCCCCTGGGCGCGGGAAACCTGGATCGGCCAGCCCTTCCGCGGCCATATGACCGGCTTCCCGTCGATCGACGTGAAAAGCGTGGGCGCAGGCGGCGGATCGATCGCCTCGGTCGACGAGGGCGGGCTTCTGTCGGTGGGCCCGCGCAGCGCGGGGTCGGTGCCCGGACCGGTCTGCTATGGCAAAGGCGGGTTCGAGCCGACGGTGACCGATGCGGCGCTGGTGCTGGGCTATCTTGACCCCGACAATTTCCTGGGCGGTGCCATCGCGCTGGATCTGGGCGCGGCCGAGCGCGCCATTGAAGAGCGGATCGCCAAACCTTTGGGCCTGTCGGTCTATGAGGCGGCCTCGGCCATCCTGGATGTGGTGACCGAAAACATGGTGCAGGCGATTGACGACATCACCGTGGCGCAGGGGTTTGACCCGGCCAATGCGGTGCTGATCGGCGGCGGCGGGGCGGCGGGCTTCAACTCGGTGCTGATCGCGCGGCGCCTGGGCTGCAAGACGCTGGTGATGCCGCAGGTCGGCGCGGCCCTGTCGGCGGGCGGCGGGCTGATTTCGGAACTTACCAACAATTTCCGTGTCATCGCCGCCACGCGCACCAATGCCTTTGACGCCGAGCTGGTGGCCAGAACGCTGAAAGACTTGCGCGAAAAAGCCGAGGCCTTTCTGGCGGCGACCGGCGACCAGGCGATTGAAAGCCGCATGACCTTCAGCTTCGAAGGCCATTACCCCTCGCAGGTCTGGGATATCGAGGTGCCGCTGCCCTCGGACCGGATCGAGGATGTGACAGCGCTGGAAACCGCCTTCCACGACACGCATGAGGCGCTGTTTGCGGTGCGCGACGAAGGCGCCCCGGTCGAAATCGTCAGTTGGCGCGTCGATGTAGCGGTGAAGATCCGCTCGGGCAGCATCGGCCAGATGCAGAATATCGGCATTGGCGGCAAATCCACCCGGCGGACCTGCTATTTCCGCGAAACCGGCCTGGGCGAGGTGCGCCTGGCCAGCTTCTCGGACATGACCGAGGACGACCGCGTGCGCGGCCCGGCCATCGTCGAAAGCCCGTTTACCACGGTTGTGGTCTTCCCCGGATCGGAAGCGCGCAAGGTCGCTTCCGGCTCGGTTGTCATCGAACTGCTGGGAGAGAGCGCATGAACCGACCCCTGAACCACGGCGCGGAAACGCGCAAAGGCGGCGTGATCGACGGTGTGAAACTGGCGATCCTGAACAACCGCTGGGAAGCGGTGGCGCGCAAGATGGCGAATACGCTTCTGCGCACCGGGCGCTCGGGCGTCTTGGCGACGGCGCGGGATTTTTCTTGCTGCATCGTCACGGCCGACAACCGGCTTCTGGCCACGGCGGAAAGCATTCCGATCCACGTTCTGGTCGGCCCGGACATGATGGCGCGGTCGATGTGCGAATTGCACCCAGATCTGAAGCCGGGCGATGCCTTCCTGCACAATTCGCCCTATCACGGCTGCTCGCATGCCGCCGACCTGTCGATCCTGGTGCCGGTCTTCGACGATGACGGTCGCCACCGCTATACCGCCATCGTCAAGGCGCATCAGGCCGATATCGGCAATTCGATCCCGACCACCTATTTCGGCCATGCGCGGGATGTCTACAACGAAGGCGCGCTGATCTTTCCGGCGGTGCAAGTGCAGCGGGATTACAAGGATATCGAGGATATCATCCGCATGTGCCGGATGCGCATCCGGGTGCCGGATCAGTGGTGGGGCGATTATCTGGGCATGATCGGCGCCGGCCGGATCGCCGAGCGCGAGATCCGCGCCGTGGGCGCCGAATTCGGCTGGGACGAGCTGGTGGAGCTGGGCGAGCAATGGTTCAGCTACAGCGCCGACCGGATGAAGGCGGCGATTGGGAAGCTGCCGAAAAAGACCGCCACCTCCAGTTCCACCCATGACCCGCTGCCCGGCACGCCCGCCGAAGGGGTGAAGATCAACGCCACGGTCTCGGTCGATCCCGAGGACGGGTTCATCGACATCGACCTGACCGACAATATCGACGCGCTGGAACTGGGCATCAACGTCTCCGAGGCCTGCACGCGGACGGCGGCGCTGATCGGGGTGTTCAACTCGATCGACCATACCGTGCCGCGCAATGCGGGGTCGTTCGGCCGGGTGCGGCTGAAGCTGCGCGAGGGCGCGGTGGTGGGCATTCCGCAACATCCGACCAGCTGCTCGGTCGCCACCACCAATGTCGCCGACCGGATTTCCAATGCGGTGCAGACGGCCATTGCCGCGATGGACAGCCGCTTTGGCCAGGCCGAGACCGGCGCACTCAGCCCGGCGACGATGGCCGTGATCTCGGGCAAGGACCCGCGCAAGGGCAAGCCCTTTGTCAACCAGATCTTCCTGGGTGCCACCGCCGGAGCGGGGACGCCCACGGAAGACAGCTGGATCACCATCGCCCATGCCGGCAATGCCGGGATGCTGTATATCGACAGCATCGAGATCCTGGAGATGGCCTATCCGATCCGCTGCTATCAGCGCCGGCTGGTCACCGACAGCGAAGGCGCCGGCGAATTCACCGGCGCGCCCAGCCTGATGGGCGAATATGGCCCCGATGGCTGCGCGATGACGGTGAATGCGGTCAGCGACGGCACGATCAACGCGGCCAAGGGCGCGGCGGGCGGGGCCAGCGCCGGCGGCGCGCGGCAATACCGCAAGCGCGCCGATGGCAGTCTTGAGGAATTGCCGGTGGTCGTCTCGGTCACCATCGCGCCGGACGAGCGTGTCCTGTCCTATTCCTGCGGCGGCGGCGGCTTTGGCGACCCCCGGGCCCGGACGCCGGACCGGGTGCTGCATGACCTGCGCGAGGGTCTGATCACCGCCGACCGCGCCCGCGACACCTATGGCATCGCCCTGACCGAGACCGGCGAGATCGACCGCGACGCGACCCGGCGCCTGCGCAACACGTGAATAAAAACAAAAAAAACTCTCAACCCAACAGAAGGAGATTCAGATGAGGACCCTGTTTTCAACGGTCTGTTCGACCGTCCTGGTGCTGTGCCTTGGTTCCGCCGCGGGCGCGCAGGACGGGCCCATCGTGATCGGCGTGGCCAGCGGCCAGACCGGCACGCTGGAACCATGGGACAAGGGCGCCGCCCGCGGCGCCGAGCTGGCGGTGGACGATATCAACGCCAATGGCGGGCTTTTGGGCCGCCCGGTGGAGCTAGTGGTGCGTGACACCAAATCCGACCCCTCGCTGGGGCCGACCGCCGCGCTGGAGGTGCTGGATGCCGGCGCCGAGATGGTGCTGGTGGCCTGCGACTATGACTTTGGCGCCCCGGCCGCGCTGACCGCGATTTCCCAAGGCAAGATCGCCATGTCGAGCTGCGCCGCCGATGCCAAGTTCGGCGTCCAGGGCGTGGGCCCCCTGGCCTATACGATGTCGCTGGCCACCAACGGCCAGGGCGCGCTGCTGGCCGAGTTCGCCGCCGAGCAGCAGGGCTGGGACAAGGTCTACATCATGAAGGATACGGCGATCGAATACACGAAATCGCTGTGCGACAATTTCCGCAAGCGCTGGGTCGATTTGAAGGGTGAAGACAGCATCGTCGGCGAAGACACCTGGAACGGCCTGAACGACAATGCGATCACCGGCCAGATCTCGCGGATGAAATCGGAAGGCGCCGATGCCAATTTCGTGGTCTGGTGCGGCTTTACCAACAACGGCTCGATGATGCGGCAGCTGCGCTCGGCCGGGATCGACCTGCCGGTGCTGGCCTCGGAATCGATGGATGGCAGCCACTGGATCGAGGCGGTTCCCGACCTGTCGGATTTCTACATCGCCGTCTATGCCTCGATCTGGGGCAATGACCCCGATCCGAAGATCGCCGCCTTCATGACCCGCTATCAGGAAAAATACGGCGAACCGGCGCGGATGGGCCATGTGGTGACAGGCTATATGGCGGTCGAGGCCTGGGCGCGGGCCGTCGAAAAGGCAGGCAGCCTGGATGCGACGGCGATTCAGGCCGCGCTTGACGGCTTTACCGAAGAGCCGCTGCTGACCGGCCCCTCGACCTTCACGCCGGATTTGCACATCAACCTGGCCAGCCAGATGCTGATGATGAAGGTGACGAACGGCAAATACGAGCCGATCGGGCGGCGCGCGGCGGAAAAGGTCTATCCGCCGGAGTTCTGAGCGGTGGCGCGGGCGGCCCCTGGTCGCCCGTTTTCGCTGGCCACGGGGGCGCGACCCCGGGCCGGTCTTTCCGCTCTAACGCTCTTCTGCTCTTACGCTCTAGCAAGGCACGCCATGACCCATATTCTGACAGCGACGGGGATCACCGTCCGTTTCGGGGGGCTGACTGTGATCGACGATGTCGACCTGGACCTGCGCCCCGGCGAAATCCTTGGTCTGATCGGCCCCAACGGGGCGGGCAAGACCACCTTCGTCAATGTGCTTTCGGGCTTTCAGAAGCCGCAGACCGGCACGATCCGCATCGGGGCCGAGGAGATCACCAAAGCGCCGCCGGATGAACGGGTGCGGCGCGGCCTGGTGCGTACCTTTCAGGCGGTGCGGCTGTTTCCGGCGCTGACGGTGGCCGAAAACCTGCGCGCCGCGGCATTTGCGATGGGGCAGGGCCGAAAGGCGGCGCGGGACGAGATCGAGACGCTGGCCGGGCTGCTGGATCTGGAGGACTGGCTGACGACCGAGGCGCGGGCCCTTCCCTATGGCGTCGAACGCCGGGTCGGGATCGCCCGCGCGATGATGGCCCGGCCCGCCTTCGTCATGCTGGACGAGCCGGCGGCGGGCATGAACCACGCCGAGGCGATGGCCTTTCTGTCGGTGGTCAACGCGATCCGCGCGCGGGGCTGCGGCATCCTGCTGATCGAGCATAACATGGATATCGTCTTTCGCCTGTGCGACCGGGTGCAGGTGCTGCGCAGCGGCAAGGTGCTGGCGGCCGGCACCCCGGACGAGATCCGCAACCACGCGCTGGTGCGCGAAGCCTATCTGGGGAGTGCCGCCGCATGACTCCGCATCTGCAGATCGACCAGGCCGTGGTCACCTATGGCGCGGTGCGGGCGCTGAACCAGATCTCGGTTCATGCCGGCAAGGGCGAGACGGTGGCGCTGATTGGCCCGAATGGAGCGGGGAAATCCTCGCTTTTGCTGGCCATCGCCGGGGTGGTGCCGTTGAGGTCAGGCGCGGTGCGGCTGGACGGCCGCGATCTGGCCGGGCTGGAGCCCGAACAGCGCGTCGGCCTGGGCATCTCGCTGGTGCCCGAGACGCGTGATGTGTTCAAGAAGCTCTCGACCCATGAAAACCTGCTGATCGGCGCCAGCCGGCGGCGGATGAGCCGGGCCGCGATGGAGGCCGATGCCGCGCGCATCTATACGCTGTTCCCGCGTCTGGCCGAACGGCAGGGCCATATGGCGGGCTTTCTGTCGGGAGGAGAACAGCAGATGCTGGCCATCGGCCGCGCGCTGATGGCAGAGCCCGGCCTGCTGTTGCTGGATGAACCCTCGCTGGGCCTGGCGCCGGTGGTGACCGATGGGGTCTATGCCGCGATTTCCGCGCTGCGCCAGCAGGGCACTACCATCCTGTTGGTCGAACAGAACGCCGCCCGCGCCTTTTCGGTCTGCGACCGCGCCTATCTGGTGCAGGCCGGCCGGGTGATCGAGGAAGGCAGCGCCGAAACCCTCAGCGCCCGCGGCGCGGTCGAGACGGTCCTGTTCGGCCGTAGCCCCGCCGGCAAGGAGATGTACCCATGACCCTGTTGCAGATGCTGATCGACGCCGCCAGCGTCGGCGGGCTTTACGCGCTGACCGCCATTGGAATCGGGCTGATCTTCGGGGTGATCGGCCTGGTGAACTTCGCCTATGGCGAATACATCATGGTCGGCGCCTATGTGCTGTTGCTGAGCGCGGGCCTCTACTGGCCCTTCGCCATTTGCGCGGTGCTGATCTTCGTGGTGCTGTTCGCGCTGGCCAGCGATTTTCTGGTGTTCCGCCAGGTGCGCCGCGCCCCGCCCGAGACCTTGATGATCGTGTCTTTCGGGCTGAGCTTCATGATTCAGCATGTCTGGGTGGTGATGTTCGGATCGTTGACCCGAACCGTCAACTTCCTGCCGGCGATCAATCACAGCGTGGAAATCGGCGATCTGCGCATCGCGGGTGTCAGCCTGTTGCAGATCGCGGCAACGGTAGTGCTGACCACGGTGCTGGCGCTGTTCATCAATTACACCCGCATCGGCTATCAGATGCGGGCCGTGTCGGAAAACCCGCGCATGGCGCGGCTGGTCGGCGTCAACAGCAACCGGGTGATCGCCGTGGCCTTTGCGATTTCGGCGGTGCTGGCCGTGACGGTGACGGTGCTTTTCGTGGCGCAGACTGGCTCGATGACGCCGTTCTTCGGGGTATCTCTGACGATGATCGGCTTTGTCGCCACGGTGATCGGCGGCATGGGCAGCCTGCCGGGCTGTGCGCTGGGCGGCTTTCTGGTCGGCGCGGTGACCACGATCCTGCAGCTGCTGCTGCCGCCGCATCTGCAGCCCTTCCGCGAAGCCTTCGTCTTCACCTCGGTGATCCTGATGCTGCTGGTCCGCCCGCAGGGTCTGATCGCCGTCCGGTCCGCATGGGAGCGTGTCTAATGCCCGACCAACAAAATCCGCTGCGCGACGTGGCGGCCTGGCTTTGGCCCTGGGCGGTCTGGGCGGTGCTTCTGCTGGTGCTGACGCTGATCTTCTCGCAGATCAGCCCGGCCATGGCGCGGATCACCACCGATACGCTGATCAAGCTGGTGATCGTGACCGGGCTCTACATCTTCGTCGGCAATTCCGGCATCCTGTCCTTCGGCCATGGCGCCTTCCTGATCGTGGCAGCCTATGCCTCGGCCTGGGTGACGATTCCGGTGACGATGAAAGGGGTGATCCTGCCCGGCCTGCCCGAGATGCTGCGCGGGCTGCAGATCTCGCCCTTGGGCGGGCTCTTGGTGGGGATGGCGCTGGCGGCCGTTCTTGGCCTTTTGGCCGGCATTCCGCTGATGCGGCTCAGCGGCATCGCCGCCTCGATCGCGACTTTCGCCTTTTTCATCGTGATATCGGTGATTTACAACAACTGGACCGACTGGACGAAGGGCACGGCCTCGCTGGTCGGGCTGCCGGTCTGGGTCGGGCCCTGGGCGGCGCTGGCGGCGGCGCTGGTGGCGCTGTTGATCGCCTGGGCCTTCCAGAATTCGCGCACCGGGCTGTTGCTGCGGGCCAGCCGCGAGGATCTAATCGCTGCGCATGGCGCCGGCATCCGGGTGATGCGGCTGCGGCTGCTGGCCTTTGTCCTCAGCGCGGCTGTCGCGGGGGCCGGAGGCGTCTTGCTGGGCCATAACAACGGCGCGCTGACCACGGCGAACAATGTCTATCTGAACCTGTCGTTCATCGTGATCGCCATGCTGGTGGTCGGCGGCATCCGCAGCCTGTCGGGCGTGGTGGTGGGAACGCTTGTCCTGTCGGTGCTGGCCGAGATCTTCCGGCGGTTCGAGACCGGCGTGGATATCGGCGGGGTGATGCTGCAGATCCCCGGCGGCACGCGGGAGGTTCTGCTGGGCCTGTGCATGTTGCTGGCGCTGATCCTGCGGCCTGACGGGCTCAGCCGGGGGCGGGAATTGCGGGTGCCGGGCGTTCTGCGCGGCGCGGGGCCGGGGGCCAAAACCAGAAAGGACGAGGCATTGCCATGAAACTGGATCTGACCGGCCGCCGCGTGGTGGTCACGGCGGGCTGCGGCGGCATTGGCCGCGCCATCGCCGACGCTTTCGCCGATGCCGGGGCACGGGTCGCGGTCTGTGACATCGACCCCGCGCTGACCGCGGCCTCGCCGCATCTGGCGCGGCGGTGCGATGTCGCGGACGAGGCCGCGGTCACCGCCTTTTTTGCCGAGGTTCTGGCGGAATTCGGCGGGCTTGACGTGCTGGTGAACAATGCCGGCATCGCCGGCCCGACCCGGGCGGTGGAAGAGATCAGCCTGGCCGAGTGGCGCCAGACGCTGGCGGTGAACCTCGACGGGCAATTCCTGGCCGCCCGCGCTGTCATTCCGGCGATGAAGGCGCAGCGTAGCGGGGCGATCATCAACCTGTCCTCGACCGCGGGGCGGATAGGCATGCCGCTGCGCGCGCCCTATTCCGCCTCGAAATACGCGGTGCGCGGCCTGACCGATGTGCTGGCGATCGAGCTGGGCGAATACGGGATCCGTGTCAACGCCCTGATGCCGGGCATGGTGGCCGGGCCGCGGCTGGACAAGGTGGTGGCCGAGCAGGCGGCGGCGCGCGGCATGACGGGCGCGGCCTATATGCCGCTGATGCTGCACAATGTCTCGATGCATCAGGCGGTGACGCCGGAAGACGTGGCCGCAATGGCGGTTTTCCTGGCCTCGGATGCCGGGCAACATATTTCCGGGCAATCCATCGGGATCTGTGCAAATTTCGAAAGTTACAGGGCACCCTTGGCCCGGATCGCGGAGGAAGCCGATGCGGGCTGAGCGACTGACAGAATTCGGTTCGCTGTTTTCCCTTGCCGGACGTACGGCGCTGATCACTGGTGCCTCGGGTGGGATCGGGGCTGCGGCGGCGCGCGTGCTGGCAGCGGCAGGCGCGAGGGTGATCCTGGTCGCGCGTAGTCTGGACCGGCTGGAAGATGCCGCCGCCACGCTGCGGGCGACAGGGACTGACGCGCTGGCGCTTCGGGCCGATCTTGGCGCGGATGACGGAATCAGTGCCTTGGTCGCCGCCCTGGCCGCGGCCGGCGAAGCGCCCGATATTTTGGTCAACAATGCCGGCATGATCGACCGCGCGAGCTTTGCCGAGGTCGCTCCGTCGCGCTGGGAACAGGTTCTCGGTCTGAATCTCACTGCACCAATGTTCCTGAGCCAGGCGCTGGCGCCGGCGATGCGGGCGCGTGGCTGGGGGCGGATCGTCAATGTCGGCTCGATCCTGGCGCTGCAGGGTAAGAAGAATGCCCATTCCTACACCGCCAGCAAACACGCGGTTGCCGGACTCACCCGGTCGATGGCGGCTGAGTTGGGCCAGCACGGGATCTGCGTGAACGCGCTTTGCCCGGGCTATATCCGCACCGAAATTAACACCGTGCTGCAGCAGGATCCGGAGTATGGCGCCATGATCGCGGCCCGCGTGCCGCTGGGGCGCTGGGGCGAGACTGGGGATCTTGCCGGCCCACTTCTATTTCTGTGTTCGCCCGCCGCATCCTATCTAAACGGGCATATGTTGGTGGTCGATGGCGGGATGACGGCGGTACATTAAATGACAGTGGTGAAGAAAGGACAGTCCCCAGTGGGAAGGCGTACAAAGCGGGCCGAGGGACGGGATGATCTGGCACTTCTCGCGCTTGATACGTCTTTGATGGAGGACGCGAACCTGCAGGACAGGGTCTATCAGATCCTGCGCAATGCGCTGATCCGTGGGCATTTCGCCCCTGGGGCGCAGTTGACGATCCGCACCCTTGCGAAGGTCCTGGGCACATCCATAATCCCCGTGCGAGATGCGCTACAGCGTCTGGTGGCGGAGCGCGCCTTGGAACTGACGGAAAACCGCTCGGCGCGGGTGCCAGACATGCGACCCGACAGTTTTCGCGAGCTTGTCGAGATTCGGCTGATGCTGGAGGGAGCAGCAGTGCGGCGCTTGAAGTTGCCTCTGACGCCCGAGCAGATGGACGAGTTGCGGCTGGTCAATCACAAGGTGGAACTGGCGGTACGGCGCGGCGATGCAGAGGCCGCGACCGTCGCCAATATGGAGTTCCACTTCCTCCTCTATCGCCTTGCTGGCGGAGAGCTGCACTACCGGATGATCGAAACGCTCTGGGTCAGGGCCGGGCCTCTGTTGCGGCTGCCGTTTCGGGCAGAAACTTATGAGCCGGACGTCTTCAGCCGCGGTGTGGAACGGCACAAGGAGATTATCGACGCGCTAGAGCGACTGGATCACGAAACGGCCAGCCGCGCGTTGCTCGCGGATATCGCTGATACGGCACGCTGGTACGAGACGTGCTTCATTGCGCTGATTGCTCCCGAACGCGCGCAGCAAAGTGTGGCGACGAAGGTGTTGTCAGAAGAACCGCGTTTGCCGCGGGGCAGGCCGACCGATTAGCCTCGCCAGATGACCAAGCGATCCCTGTTCCGCTACTTCATGTGAGGATGCGCCCCGGAGTGCAAGTGGATTTTGGCCGGTTGAGACGTGTTATCGAGTGCGTTCATGGGTGTTGTCAGAGGCACCGCACTTGCCGTGGGGCAGGGCGGTCCGCTAGCCTTCGTGGATGCCTAAGCGCTCGCCGTTCCGCCGTTTGCAGACCAGCCCGTCGATCATCCGCCTTGCCGTGATGCTCACCATCCGGTTCCCGCTCTCTCCGCGCAATGTCGAGGACCTGCTGCACGAACGCGGGATCGAGAACAGCCACGAGACGGTTCGCTCGTGGTGGAACCGGTTCGTCCCGATCTTCGCGTCGGAGATCAGGGGCATGCGGGTTGACCGGATGCGCGCCCGCCGGCACTGGCGCGGACACGCGGACGAGGTCTAGGTGAGGATCAATGACGAGATGCCCTGCCTCTGGCGGGGCGTCGTCCATGAGGGCGAGGTGCAGGAAAGCGTCATCACCAGGCCGCGGGACCGCAAGGCGGCCCTGAAATTCCTCAGGGAATCGATGAAGCGGCACGGGCGGCCCGCGATGATCGTGACGGACTGGCTCCGGTCTTACGGCGCTGCCCTGAAAGACCTGGGCCGCGGCGGTGATCGAGAGTTGGGGCGCTGGCTGAACAACCGGGCCGAGAATTCACACTTGCCTTATCGCCGACGAAAACGGGCGATGTTGCCGTTCCGCCGCATGAATACCTTACAGAAGTTCGCTTCAGTGCATGCCTCCTCCCACACCCACTTTCCGACCGAGCGCCACCTCCAAGTTCGCAACGCCTACAAACAGACCCGTGCCGCCGCCCTCGCCGCGTGGCGCGGCCTTTTCGCTGCCTGACAGGCGGGTAGGGTAGGGAAAACGGAGACTGGTTCGCATTCTTCAAGGGCACCTCAGACAGTCTCAAGCCCGGAAGGAACGACGGGGCTCAGGTCAAGTCAGGCGGAACCCTGCACGCTGGCCTTGGCCTCGAGATACACAGAATCCTGTGGTCCATGGCTGATGCAGTAGATGTGCCAATGCGTCAGACAGAGCGAGAGCAAGTCTGAGGCTGGCATCGCCGCGGGGCCAAGGCGGCGGTTGTTCTGCATGGCTCTGAGATACGCCGGGACCAGTGACCAGTATCCGTTGGCAGCAATCGCCCTGAGCAGGCGGCTCCAGATGGCGACGCGCCCCAGGGCCGCGCGCGCGCCGGTTGCAGGCCTGTAGCGGCGGCGGCGGATGGCCTCGAAGCGGTCCGATTGGCGCAGCGACCGGAAGGCGCGTTCGAAAAAGGCGTCGGGGTCAAAGACGCGCGTGATTAGCGCGCGGTGTCCGGCCTTCAGCTCTTCGCGTGTCATCTGTTTTGGCAAAAAGGCACATTCCGGGTCTTCCGGATACAGGCGGCCTTCGGCCACCAGCCGGTCATAGAGCGGCGTCGTTGGCAGCGGCGCCAGAATGCCGATGCTGGACATCACGATCCCGCTGTCATGGATGAACTGATATTGCGCGTCGAAAATTTCGGTCGTGTCTTCATCAAAACCAACGATGAACCCGCCCATCACGATCAGACCTGCGTCGCGGATCCGCTGAACCTTGGCGACCAGGGAATCGCCGCGCAGGTTCTGGGTCTTGCGGGCTTCCTTGAGGGAGGCGACGTTCGGCGTCTCTATCCCGATGAAAACTCGGTCAAAATTGGCTTGCTGCATAAGAGCCAGCAGGTCCGGTTCATCCGCAAGATTGATGCTGGCCTCGGTTGACAGGTTCAGTGGCCTCGGCAGGGTTTTCTGCCATTCGGCAATCGCGGTCAGCAGCTTTCTTGCCTCGCGCTTGTTGCCGATGAAATTGTCATCGACAAGGAAGCACTGCCGGAACCCCGCATCGACAACATCCTGCAATTCCGCAATCACCTGTGCCACAGTTTTGACCCGTGGCACCCGGCCGAACATGACGATAATATCGCAAAACTCGCAAAGGAATGGACATCCGCGCGAGAACTGCACCGAGGCGACGCGGTATCGCTTGGCCTGGATCAAGTCCAGCCGGGGCTTCGGGATCTGTGTCATGTCGCTGCGCGCGGTCTGGACATAGCGGGTCAACGTCGGTCGCCCTGCGGCGAGATCTTCCAGATAGGAGGGCCAGGTCGTCTCGGCCTCGCCATGGAAAATGACGTCACAGCGCCCGACGAAAGACGCCTCGTCACAGGTGACGAGAGGGCCGCCGACAACTATCTGGGCACCAAGTCCGCGCAGATCATCAAGGATCCGGTACATGTGCCAGCGTTGCACGATCATGCCGGTCACGCCGATGACGTCATATCCGCGCAAAGTTTCATAGTCGATCTCTTCGACATTTTCGTCGATGATCCGGACGTGGTGCTGCGGGCCGACCAATGCCGCCAATGTGGCGAGGCAACCTGTGATCATGTTGCATCTGGCTGATCCACCATAAAGATCAATGGCGTAATCATTGCTCCAGATCGAAGGGTTGAACTTTGGGTTGATGATGCAGATGCGCAGGATGCGCCCTGACGGAACAATGACCGTGGCGGCGGCATCGTCTGTATCCATGACCTATCCACCCTTTTCGTCGCGCACGGCCCATCCGATGCCCGTCTGGCCATAGGCGTTGCCGCAGTAAAACATCACCTGTCTGCCATCGGACAAGCGTAGAACGAATGGATAGCACTGCATCTGATCGTCCCAATCGCCGGGATCGGGCGGATTGCTAAAGGCATGCCCGTCATTTTGCCGTCGCCAGATCATGCCATCCGGCGACCAGGCGAAACACAGCCGGTATCGGCGCAGCTCTGGCTGCCCGTCCACATAAGGGCCCCGGGAGCAGAACCACATCTCGTGCCCATTGGCTGTCCGCTGAACTGTCGGCCGGGCCAGACCCGCTTCGCCGGGCAGCCACGTGATTGCCGGATCGGGATCAACGGTCCACGACAGGCCATCCGCCGAGGTGGCCGACCGGATGCAATACCGCGCGTCGGGATGCGGCTGCACGTCAGGGAACCATTGGGTGAATGCTGTGAACCACATGCGCAACAGACCGTTGTCCTGCCGCCGGATACAGGGAAGCGAGACCGGATAGCCGCCGTTCGCGGCCGAGGTCAGGATGGTTTGCGGGTCCGAAAACGTGGCGCCCCCATCCGCGCTTGTCATGATCTCGATCGCGGCATCGTAGATGGGGCTCTGGCGCGTTATCGAGGACGTCACCAGAATAAGCTGTCCATCATCCCAGAGCGCGTCACAGGGGCCAAGGCCAGACAGGCCACCCATGGCAAGCGCCCGCTTGACGGTGACGTCGTCCCGGGGCGGCTGAACGATCCGCATGTCCTGTGCCGGGTCACATTCCATGACCCGCATGAAGGATACGTTCGCAGTGTTGCGGCACGCCACGGCGATGCGCACCAGGCCGTTTGGCAATTCCCAGGCTGTTGGGCTCTGGATCATACGTATATCATCCAGATGCGAGGGTGCCAGAATTTGTCCTCGACGCCGCCACACAGACGTCAATTCCGCGCCCATCACCTGCTCCAGTACTCGGAAACGCGGCAAACATGGCCCAGATGTCGCAAGTGATCCACTGTGTCGGCGCCGGGGAATTGCCTTGAATACTCAGCTAGGATTGCAGCGGTACTGGCCGAATCGCCAGGACCTGCAATCTCTGCCCAACGAGTCCATTGCCAGCCCTTCACGGCTTGAGGATGCGGGCGCAGCATGTCTTCGACAAAGGCGGTGAACTGCGCCTTGCGGACAAAACGCTGCACCGTGGTGAACCAGAAATGGACCAGCAATATCCCTTCTGCCAAGGGCGCAACCAGCGTATTTCCTTGCAGATCCACGGCGCCATGGCCTCCGGTGGTGTAGCTCAGCACCTTATCGGGTCGCACCATGACCTTGGGGCCGACTTCGGTAAGGATCAGGGGCAGGCTGTCATCTGCCCGATAGGACGCCGGCGTGGTCTTGAACGGGCGCGCCACGATCCTGAGTTCGGCCAATGCGTCCTTTGTGACGGGAATCGGCGGGATCGGCTGTCCCTGCCCAAAAACGATATTGCGCCTTTCGATGCGAAACCAAGGCTGGGAGCTTAGGGCCCCAATGGTACTGGCAAGATCGTGTTCGGAGTACACAAATTCATCCGCGTCCAGCCGGATGACCCAATCCGGTGCAAAATGGTCTCGTGTCGCCTGAAGCATCCAATGTCCAACCTCGTCTGTCCTGGGGCCGGTTGCATCAATCAGATCGCCAAGGTCAAACTTGCGGATCACGAACTGTGGATTGTTGCGATAGCGGTCCAGCCGGTCAGATGTGCCATCGACTGAGTCCATGTCGGCAATGACAAAACCGTCAACCCCCAGTGCCAGATGATAGGCAATGTGCTGTTCTATCAGCTCAACTTCGTTGCCGACTTGCATATTGACGACAATTTTCATGCAGCATCCAATCCGGGTGGAACCATGCTCAGATCATAACCTTCGGCCTGATAGCGTTCCCGCAGGTCAAAGTGATCAAGGCAAAAGGCAAATGCCTCTTGTTGCCATGGCTGCCACGCAGCGAACAATGCGGCGGCGTCTTTCGGCAGGGCACGGGAATTGTGGATATTGCGCGGAGAATCGCCAATCACCGCCTCTAGGTATTCCGGCAGACAATTGACAGCACCAGAACCCAGACGATCGACAAGGTCCCGCAACACAGCGGGATCACGCGTCACGTCCTCTTGCCGAACAGATCCGACATAGTTTGTCAGGCCTTGCTCAAGCAGGGTGTCACCGGCGATGAAATCTGCGGCAGGGCCCTGCAATGTGGCACAGGCGCCGAAAAAGCTCAGCACCTCCAGGTCGCCCGGATAAAGGCCGTGCCGCGCGGCTATCCGTTCAAATGTCGCAAGGCCGGTATCGACAATCCGCTTGGCCACCCATTGCAGTTCGTTCAGGTCAAGGCGAAAGGTCAGCCCGAACTGACCCGCCCCGGAATTGACCAGGTTTATCGGGTGCCGGATCAGGTTCACGATTCGTAACCTCCTGTCCGGGGGCGCAAGGTCGGCGATCATTCCCGGCAAATCCCGCAGCCGGTATGTATGTACCGAACCGATCAGGCGCGCGGCGCTGCGGGTTTCGATCGGACGGTAAAGATCGGCAGGCCGGGTGATGCCCCGCGTGCCATAGCCCGCACGAAGGGTCGCGATCAATTCAAAGACCCGCTCAAATTCCTTGCGCGCCAGAAGATCAGAGACATCGTAAGGATCGGACCGGTCGGCCGGCAGCGCGGCGCTTGAATGGACACAGGCAATTTGCGGATGGCGGGCGAGATTGAAGGCCAGCCACTGGCTTGCGCTCCAGCCATGGCTGGTGACGATGAACCACGCCGGATTTTCGATGGCCACTCCGCTACCCATTGGCTTCCTTGATCGGCGCCGACTTGCCGTGCCCGGGATTTTCATGCGGGAAGGGTTGATCCGGCACCGGCCGCCCAAGGAAGCTGCAAAGGGAATCCCAGCCCGGCGTTTGCGTCAGATCAAAGGAAAGAAAATTTTCTCGGCCCCCGAAATGGGAAAGAATGGCTGCATTCAGGTTTTCATAGAATGCCAATGCCTTGTCTTTCTGGGCCACGAAGTCTTCGATCCCCCAGACCCGACGCACGATCATCGTCGCACCATATCCACCCGATGCATGAAGAGTGTCGAGCGATGCCGCTCTGCCAGCACCTGACCTTTCCAATTGATTGAGGATGGAACGATACCATTTCTCCGGCTCGCGGACAGTGTGCAGGAACCTGGCATCGGGATAATGCTGCGATAGCCAAAGATAAAGGTCAGTTCCACCCCAAGGCAAATCGGCGAAGGCATTAAAATGCCGGATCAGACGGGAGATTTCTCCGGTATCACCATGGACTTGCAATGCCATCAGAAAATTGCTGTGGTTGTTGCCAGACGCGCCCCGGCAGACTTTGTAGCCCAGTCGCTGCAATGCGACCTCAAGCGATGTAGTCCCTGTCTTGGGAAACCCCACACAGAATACCTTGCCCAGACCCGTGGATGTATCGGTCACGATGGCCCCTCTTCCCGTCGGGCGGTCATGGCTGCCTCAAATCGACTGCGCATTGAGCCCCCCCGCAAGCCGACATGGGGCAAGTCGATGTCAATTGCGGGAGGCGCCTCGCCCACCCGGAAATCCAGACAATAGTAGGCCTGGCCCAGCAGCCATTCGACGCGGACCTCTTGTGCAACATCGGGCAGATGGGCAATTGGCGGTTCATGGGCCATCAGGGGATTGTCGTTCAGGACCATTTGGCCGGTCAGGGTGTGCCGCAGCCATGGCGCGAACCCCTCATCCACGATGACGATACGTCCCCCACGACGGGTGACACGGGTCATTTCGGCAATCGCCCGAGGAGCATCGCCAAACTGGTTGAACCCACCGATGGACAATACGGCGTCAAAGCTGTTGTCAGCGAATGGCAGATTCAGCGCGTTCGCGGCGAACCACACTGTTCGGCACGTCGTGCCAGCCGCGTGGGCAGCCGCGCGATCCACTGCATGTTGCAGCAACTCAAGCGACACATCGCCATTGCACAGCACGCCCTGAGGCAGGCGATCCTGCAACAGGCGTGTCGTCGCGCCGCCGCCACAGCAATTGTCGAGCACCACCGCATCCGCCCGCAGGTCCAGCTTGTCGATGATGTAGGACCGCATCACGGTCTCATCCCCGCCAAAGGCACGAAAAGTCCAGTCCAGATATGCCTGGGCAACCTCGGCCAGGGGGCGGTCAAACGTGGGGATCTGTGACGTTTCTGTCGCGGGCTGCGGACGCCGCAGATCGGCGACCGTTTTGTGCAGGGGATACTGGGCGCCGCTGGACGGTTCCGTCAGCAGGGCCCCGTCCGCGCTCGGGTGCAGCGGGGCGTGGCTGACCGGATCGACGAATGCGGGAAATGCGGCAAGGTCAGGGGCCGCCGCGCCGTTCGGGGCAAGCCTTTTCAACACCTACTCTCCATTTGGACACATCCTCTGCTGCCATCGTCGGCAGGTTGCATCCCGCAACTACGTCATCCCGCAGCCTTGCAGCCTCGGCCTCAAAAACTGCAGACAGAAAGCTTGCATGGGCCCCTTCGTAATCGGGAAGGAAATTCAATTCAATGCCGGCCCGCTGAAAGGCGGCCACGTCGTATAGCGCCCGGCCGCCGGGAGAATTGATGTAGTGGGTGCCGCCATGCCTGCGCACGATCTCAATGATCCGTTCTTGTGCGCCAAGCGACTGGAGCAGGTTCAGGTCACTGCTGCGCACGAACTGGCACGGTAGATCCAGGGCGTTTGCCACTATGGTCAACGATTGCGCAAGAAATGGCACCAGAGCGCCACTTGGGTTGTCCAGCAGATCGGCCACCCGCCGACGTAACAGTGTGTCGCGGCGCATTTGGACCGGCAGTTTGCGAAGCTGAAGGCGAAGCCGTTCCGCCGCGTCCGGCGCAAGGCGCATGTCGCTGATGCGGCTGTTGCGCGGCGCGGGATCCAACGGCAAGGTGATCCACCGCCCGTCGCCGGGCAGGGCAGATCGATGGACGCGGCCGCGGCGCGGAAACTGCACGCAATCCAGAATGACAAAGACATCCGCCGCAGCCATCAGCCGGTAGTAGCCGCCATAGGGAAAGAAGTAGGGCTGCATGACGGCGATGGTTTTCATGTTTCAGGCCTGACCGTCAGCCCAGAAGGGTGCGAGCGAATCGTCGCGCGCCATTTTGGACGATCCTCACGCCGCGGGCGACAGCCAGCGCCCCGTCGGGGACGTTTTCGGTCAACACAGTTCCAGCCCCCACGATGCAGCCTGACCCGACGCTCAGATTGTCGGCCAGGCCGGTCTGCCCGCCAAAGAAGGTGCAGTCGCCCACGCGGGCATTGCCGGCGATCCCGCAGAACGACGCGAAAAAGCAGAAATCGCCGACCGTCGCGTGGTGGCCGATGTGGACCTTGCTCCACAGGATTGTGCCAACCCCCAGCCGGGCATAGGGCTGGACCGTGCAGTCCTCTAGGATGACGGAGTTTTCGCCCACCAAGGCGCCGCTGACATGCGATGACGGGTGGATGTAGCTGGCGAAACGATAGCCCATCTCCTTCGCCTCGATATGTCGATCACGACGGAACTTGTTGTTGCCGCGATAGCTGACCGGACCCAGCAGGCGCACGTGATCGGGCGAGAACGTTCGGCGCACATCATCCCAGGCCGCGACGGGTAGCCCCTTGAAATCGCATGATGCTGGCAGATACTGTCGGTCTACGACAAAGCCGACCAGATTGAGACCCGGATCGTCCTCAATGTAATGCGCCATGACCTCAGCGATCTGGCCGACACCAAACAGAATGACATCCAAGTTGCGCACCCCTTGATGCTGACGCCAGGAATTTTGGCCTTACTTTCCGGTGACGGACCTGTCCGGATACCGGTTGCCCGGCCGTCGCTGCCGAGGACAGATCTGCTTGTTCCATATCTGCGCCAGATCGACGAGACGCAAATTTACGCCAACCACGGCCCGCTGGTCGACCAGTTCGAAGCGCGCATGGCCGCCCGGCTGGGTCTGCAAAGATCCGAGGTGATCTCTTGCAACAGCGGCACCATGGCGCTTGTCGGCCTGATCCGCGCCACGCGCAGCCTGTGGAACCATCCCGGCCGACTGTGCCTGCTTCCCGCCTATACATTTGTCGCCACTGCGGGGGCCGTCATGTCCTGCGGTTATGAATGTCACCTTGTCGACATTGATCCGGTCAGTTGGGCGATGGAACCTGCCGCACTGCGCAGCCATCCCCGGTTGTCCGAAGTCGGCCTTGTGGTGCCGGTGGCACCTTATGGGCGAATGATCGATCTGCAAGGCTGGCAGGACTTTCAGTCCGAAACCGGCATTCCGGTGGTGGTTGATGCGGCGGCTTGTCTCGACCAATTGATGCGGGATTCGTCCTGCGTGCCTGAGGCGGTCCCGCTTGCCCTTAGCCTGCACGCTACCAAGAGTTTTGGCAGCGGCGAAGGGGGGCTGGTTCTGTCGTGCAACAGCACCCTGGTGAAAGAAACCTACAAGGTGCTCAACAACGGCTTTTTCGGATCGCGCGATGCACAAACCGTCGGTTTGAACGGGAAGATGAGCGAATATACGGCAGTCGTCGCCCTGGCCGAGCTGGATGGTTTCGCCGACAAGCTGGCAAGATGGGCCAAGGTTGCAGAAGCTTATGCCGCTGCTCCGCCGGCAGCAGGGGTGCGCCTGTGGACGGCGCCTGATGTCTCGGCCTGTTATGCACTTGCCGAAGTCGGCAGTGCCGGGCACGCTGCGGACCTGCGGGCCCGGTTGACCGATCGCGGCATCGACGTCAGGAACTGGTATGGCGCGGGCCTGCCTGCCCATCCCGCCTATGCCCACCTCTGGAAGGACACGCTGACCGTCAGCAACGACATTGCCAGTCGGGTCATCGGCCTGCCGTGCTTTACCGACCTTACGGATACCGACATCAGCCGGATCACAGCAGAGTTGAGGTGAGTTGGCCCTGTCCAGGACGTGTCGAAAATGAGCTATGGCACTGTCAGAAGAACTTTTGTTGAGGCAGGGTACGGCGCGGATTATCGCGCGAATATCGCCCGGCGCTCCCCATTTCGGTACGTTAAAACCGGCCCCGAGATCGTCCGCCTGGCGGTGATGATGTATGCCCACTGCCGCTGTCGCTGCGCAATGTCGAGGACCTGCTCTTCGAACGCGGCATCGAGTTCCGCCATGAGACGGTTCGATCAAGGGAACCCTCTACCCCTACAAGCGAGTGCCGAAGCGCTACGCATCGGGGGAAGCGCGCAAATTCATTTGGATCAGCCTGCATACGGACTCACTCTCGGAAGCAAAGACCAAGGAAGCCGCGACGTGGGAACAGATGGTTGTGGCCTGAGAAGCGAAGCTGGCCGGGGACAGCACTGATGCTGAACAGAGGTTCGCAGCGGCCCGCGATTTGGCCGAAGCGCGAGGCTTCAGATACGGTTTCGGCACCCGGGACATTGCCGTCAAGCACTTGAGCACCAGCCTGGGCCAAGCGATTGCATAGGGATCATGCTGAGAAGACTGAGGGATTGGCGAGGCGACGCGTCGCTCCATCCTCCGTCAACTGCCCGAGAGCTGCGCCAACGACTTTCGCGCTGGCTGCATTCCGTTCGGCTGTACGAGCCCACCCGCCGCTTCGCGACGGTTCAGCCGCCCGTCAGCATGGCCCAGAGGAAGCGCAGGCAGACCAGCACCAGGAACAGCGCAAAGGCCGTCTCCAGCGCGCGCCGCGACAGCCTGTGCGCCAGCGCCACGCCGAACCGGGTGGTGACCAGCGACATGGGAATGGTCAGGGCGAAGGTCATCAACGACACGAAGCCGATCGCATCGGGCAGAAGCCCGGGCCTGCCCCAGCCGGCGCCCATATATCCCAGCGTCCCGGGAATCGCGATCAGCACCCCCACGCCTGCGGCCGTCGATACGGCGCGGTGGATGGTCACCCCGTGCAGGGTCAGGATCAGGTTGGCGATGGCCCCGCCGCCGATCCCCATCAGCGCGGACAGCACGCCCAGGACACCGCCATAGATCCGCATCGGGCCCGGCTTCGGCAGGCCGTCCCGCAGCCGCCACCCGGCCCCGCCGGTCAGCAGCTTGGTCGCGTTGATCCCCGCAACCAGGATGAACACCAGCTGGAACAGCTGCGGCGGCGCATAGCGGGCGATCGCCGACCCGACCAGCGTCCCGATCACCACCGGCACCGCCCAGACCCGCAGCACATCCATGTCGACGGTGCCGCGCTTGTGGTGAAGCCGGGCCGAGGAGATGGAGGTTGGAATGATGACCGCCAGCGAGGTTCCGATGGCCGTCGGCATGGCGATCTCGGGCGGGTGGCCCAGCAGGGTGAAGACCTCGTAGAACACCGGAACCGAGATCGCGCCGCCCCCGATGCCGAACAGCCCGGCCAGCAAGCCAATGGCGGCGCCGGCGACGGACAGGGCCAGAACCAGCAGTACCAACGTACTGGGATCGTTGAGGATTTCCAAGTTCAGCCCCTGATGATCCGCGTCAGGGACGCCCCGTCAAACCCGCCAAGCCCGGCCTCGGCGGCCTGCGCATAGCTTTCCCTGGTTGCCTCGGCCAGCATCAGCCGTTGGCCCGAGGCCTGAGCCTGCCGCAGCGCCAGATCCAGATCCTTGAGCAGGCCGTTGATGTCGAAGGTCCCGGCCTGATCGGCTCCGTTCAGCGTGTCCACCACCACTTGCGCGCGGTTCTTCAGCACGGTCGGCCCGCCGGAACTGTCGGCGATCAGGCTAATGGCGGTTTCCGCGGCAATCCCCGAGCCTTGCAGCAGCGCCAGTGCCTCTCCCAGCGTCTGCCAGTAGATTGCCAGCGGCAGGTTCAGCGCCAGCTTCATCTGCGATCCCGTCCCTGCCGGCCCCAGATGCTCCACCCGGCGGCAGAGATGGTCCAGCACCGGCTTCGCACGGGCGAAGGCGGCTTCGGTGCCGCCCGCCATGCCCAGCAACTGCCCCTTCAGCGCCGGCGCGACCGTGCCGCCGACCGGGCAATCCAGCCAATCCGTCCCCGCCGACACGACGCGCGCGGCAATGGCGCGGGTTTCCTCGGGCAGCAGGGTCGACAGGTCCACCACCAGTTTCCCGGCAATCCCCGCCCCGATCAGGGCATCGATCACCGCCTCCACCGCCGCCGCATCGGTCAGCGACAGCAGGATCACGTCGCCGGAGGCCAGCGCGGCAAGATCGGGCGCGACCCCCGCCCCTGCCGCCGCTGCCGCAGCGGTCTTGGCCGGGTTGCGATTCCAGACGGTCACCTGATGACCCGTCTCGATCAGGCGCCTGGCAAAGGCGGTGCCCATGCGGCCCGTGCCTGCGATTGCAATGGTCGTCATCCTGCCCCCTCCAGCCCCAATATCTGCAGCGTCGTCTCGCCGGCGCGCAGGCGTTCCATCATCCGCGCCTCATTCTCTGCCCGCCGCCGCGCGGCGGCCAGCGCCGCGTCCAGCGCCTGCGCCGGCAGGACGATTACGCCATCCGCATCGGCGACGACGATATCGCCCGTGGCGATGACGTTGCCGCCGATCGTGACGGAACCGCCGATCTCGCCTTCATCCGCTTTGGTCGTGCCCCGAATGTGCAAACCCCGCGCGAAGACCGGAAAGCCGAGCGCCGAGATCGCCACGCTGTCGCGGACCGTGCCGTCGATCACCAGCGCCGCGATGCCGCGCATCTGGCAGGCCAGCGCCATGATCTCTCCGAAGGGGCCGTGGCTGCGGTCCTGCCCGCTCTCCACCACCAGCACGTCGCCGGGTTGCGCGATCGCCATCGCCCGGTGCAGCGCCAGATTGTCGCCCGGCCGCGTCCGCACCGTCAGCGCCCGGCCTGCCGCCCGCATTCCGGGCGACAGGGGGCGCGGCGGCGCCTCGAGGATGCGGGCCAAGGCGCAGGCCTCTGCCACCGTGGCCGTGCCGAACGCGGCAAGCGGTGCCGCGTCGACGCCTTCGGCCTTTGTCACGCCGCGGGCCCGCCGATGCGCACGGTCATTGGCTCCAGCCCGTCGACCGAGCATTCCAGCACATCGCCCGACACCACCGCTCCCACGCCCGCGGGCGTACCGGTCATGATGATGTCGCCGGGCATCAGCCGGTGCTGCTCGGACAGTTTCGAGATGATTTCGTCGATCTTCCAGATCAGAAGCGAGATATCGGCATCCTGCTTCGTCTCACCATTGACCTTCAGCTTCACATGGCCGCTCGACATCACGCCGGTCTTTCCGACCGGGGTGATCGGACCGACCGGGGCGGAGTGATCGAAGGACTTGGTCACCTCCCAAGGCAGGCCGCCGGCCATCGCGGCCGCCTGATGATCGCGCCGCGTCATGTCCAGGCCCACGGCATAGCCGTAGATGTGGCTCGACGCTTCCGCCTGGGGGATGTTGTAGCCGCCGGATTTCAGCGCCACGACAAGTTCGCATTCGTAATGGAAGTTGCTGGTGAAGACCGGATAGGGGATTTCTCCGCCGTTGCGCACGATGGCATCGGCCGGTTTCATGAAGATCACCGGCGGGTCGCGTTCGACGATGCCGCCCATCTCGATCACATGGGCCACGTAGTTCTTGCCGATGCAGTAGATGCGGCGGACCGGGAACTTCTCCTCGGATCCTGCAATGTCGAGATACGCCTGCAGCGGCGGCGTCAGCGCATAGGTCATGGGTTCCTCCCTCTATCCAACCCGCCGCCTCTCCGGGGCGACGACTCGGGGCCCGCATAGCATTCCGTCCTTCGTTCCGCCGATCAAGACATGAAATCGAATTATCAGACCGTTCATATATTTTTTTGACTGACGGAAAGAATCGTATAGCGTGGTCCTCAGGGGTGTGGAGGAGGAAGCCGCGCTCTCATCAATGTTGTTTTCGGGGAGGAGAACCACATGACTGTTTCGACGCAGATGTCTCGCCGTGGCTTTGGGCGACTGGCGTTCGGGGGTGCTGCTGCACTTACCATCGGCGCGCCTGCCATCGTCCGGGCGCAGACTGCCATCACCTTCGCCGTGCCGAACCCGTCGGCGCTGACCTGGCTGCCCTATTGGGTCGCCGTGGGCGAGGGCTATTTCGGCGAAGAGGGCTTCGAGCCGACGCTGGAGGCCATCGATGGGTCCTCCGCCGTGCTGCAGGCCATGACGGCCGGGCAGGCGCAGATCGGCGCGCCGGGGCCGGGGCCGACCCTGGGCGCGCGGTCGCGCGGCGTGGACGTGAAGTTCCTCTACAACCTCTATCCGAAGTCCGTCTTCGGCCTCCTGGTGAAGGATGAAAGCGCCTATCAGCAGCCCGCCGATCTGAAGGGCGGGATCATCGGCGTCGGCACGGCGGATGGGGCAGAGGTGTCCTTTAGCCGCGCCATCATGTCCGATCTGGGCCTGAACGAGGGCGCGGATTACAGCTTCCTGCCGGTGGGCGATGGCGGCACGGCGGCGGTGGCCTTCATGCGCGACGAGGTGAATTCCTACGCGGGCGCGATCTCGGATTCCGCCATTCTGGCCGCGCGCGGGATGGTGCTGCGCGAGATCACGCCCGAAAAGTATCTCAGCTTCTTCGGCAACGGCATCGCGATGCTGGAAAGCCAGATGGCCGCGACCCCCGACCTCGCCCCCGCCTTCGGGCGCGCTCTGGTCAAGGGGATGCGCTTCGCGGCCGACCCCGCGAATGAGGACAAGGCGCTGGACCATTGCGCCGCGGGCAATGCGCAGGAGGGCGAGGACCGTGATTTCGCCCGGGCGCTCTTGAAGCTGGCGATCAACCGCATGACCCCGACCGAGGCGCAGATCGCCAATGGCTACGGCTATCAGCCGCCGGAACACTGGCAGATGATCCACGATTCCGCCGTCGCCTCCGGCGCGCTCGAGGCGCCGCTGCCCGATCTTGCGGCGGTCTACACGAACGAGTTCGTGGCCGGCTGGAACGCCTGAACATGATGGTGGAGCCCCGTCCCCTGCATCCCGGAACGGCTGCCCCGGCGGCCCGCCCGGTCTATGAAATCGAGCGGTTGTCGAAGACCTATGCCCGCAACCTGCTGGTCGCCCTGACCGATGTGAACCTGACCCTGCGCCAGGGCGAGTTCGTGTCGGTCATCGGATCCTCCGGCTGCGGGAAATCGACGCTGCTCAAGATCATGGCGGGGCTCCATCCGCCGACCACCGGCAGGGTCATGCTGGAAGGCAGGCCCGTCACCGGGCCCCGCCCGGACATCGGGATGATGTTCCAGCAGGCCACGCTGCTGCCCTGGAAGACCACGATCGAGAACATCGTCCTGCCGATCGAAATCCGTGAGGGCCGCGCCGCCGCCAAGGCCGCGCAAGGCCGCGCGCTGGATCTGCTACGGCTGGTCGGCCTGGGAGATTTCGGCAATGTCTACCCGGGCGAACTGTCGGGCGGCATGGCGCAGCGGGCGTCGATTTGCAGGATGCTGATCGCGGACCCGGCGGTGCTGCTGCTGGACGAACCCTTCTCGGCCCTAGACGAGTTGACCCGCGATTTCATGAACATGGAGTTGCAACGCATCTGCCGCGAACGCGGGGCGACCGCCTTCCTCGTCACCCACTCAATCGCCGAGGCGGTCCTTCTGTCCGACCGGATCCTGGTGATGAAACCCCGCCCCGGCCGCATCGTCGAGGATGTGATGATCGATCTGCCGCGTCCCCGGACCCTGGAAATGGTCAACACCCCCCAGTTCGGCGAGATCGTCGAGCATATCCGAAACCTTCTGGGACAGGAGGCCTTCTCGTGACCGACATCGCCCCCAATGAGAGCGATACTGTCTGGGTCGAGCGCGAGGCGCTGATCGACATCATCCCGCGCTGGCTGGCCATGACGATGCTGTTCGTCGTGGTCGTCACCATCTGGGATCTGGCCACCCGCTTCGGTTTCGTGTCGCAGATCATCCTGCCAAGCCCCGGCGAGACGCTCGCCGACCTCGGCTTCGTCGGCTGGAACATCCTGACGGGCGGGCACATGGCCGGAGCGTTGTGGACCACCACGCGCACGGTGTTCTATGCCTTCATTCTTGCCACGGCCATCGGCTTCTCGCTGGGCGTGCTGGTGGGCGAGACCAAGTTCGGCGAACGCGCGGTGATGCCCTATCTTGTCGCCATCGACACCATGCCGAAGGTCGCCTTCGCGCCGCTGTTCATCGCCTGGCTGGGCTTCGGCATTTCGTCCAAGGTGGCGCTGGCCACCTTCATCGCGACCTTCCCCATCGTTGTCGCGACCGCGGCGGGCCTTCAGGCCGCCTCCGAGAACGAGCGGATGCTGTTCAAGTCGCTGGGGGCGAGTCGGATGCAGACGCTGTTCCGGCTAAAGCTGCCGACCGGACTTCCCTACATGTTCACTGGGCTGAAGATCGCCGCCGTGGGCGTCATGGCGGGGGCGATCACCGGTGAATTCCTGGGCGGCGGCAAGGGCTTCGGCGCCTTGATCCGCGAGGCGGCGAGCCAGCTCAATACCCCGCGCGTCTTCGCGTTGATCCTCTATCTTAGCCTGCTTGGACTTGCCTTGTATTTCACGGTGGCGTGGGCCCAGCGACGTTTCGTATTCTGGAACAAGAGCGAGCGACCAGGCGGAGTGGGCTGATCATGAACGGTGGTGGCGTGGCGGATGGGCGCAGCCTGTCGGAACAGGCCTATGACAGCATTCGAAGCGACATCCTGCAGGGTGCGTTGTTCCCGGGTGAGAAGTTGCTGATCGACGGGATCTCCGAGCGGTACGGTATCGGCGCCGTACCGGTGCGCGAGGCCCTGAACCGGCTGTCGTCCGAAGGGCTGGTTGAGCGGAAAAGCCATCGCGGCTTCTTCGTCGCCGCCATCTCGATCGTCGATCTGGAAGAGATGGTGAAGACCCGGATCTGGCTGGAATCTCTGGCCCTGCGCGAATCGATGGCCAACAGCGACGAGGCCTGGGAGGAACAGCTGGTCGTCAGCTTCCACCGCCTTGCCCGGACGCAGCGCAAGATGCCGTCCGAAGCCGGGCCGGCGGCCGCCCAAGAATGGGAGGAGCGCCACCGCGACTTTCACATGCTGCTGCTTGACCGTTGCCGCTCGCGCTGGTTGCTCGGCTTCTGCTCGACGTTGATGGATCAGGCGGTGCGATACCGGAACCTGTCGATGAACCACAACCCCAGCATCGCGCGGCGCCAGGGCGCGGCAGCCGAGCATCAGTCCATCCTTGAAGCGGTGATGGAGCATGACGTCGAACTGGCGGTCAGCCTGCTGGCGGAACACTATCGCATCACGCTGGAAGGTCTGCGCAGCGTGCTTGCGGCAGAGGCCAACGTCGTGGTGACCTGACGCGCCACGACGACAGGTCGTGTGATGCGACCAAAGGGATGTCGTCAGGGTCGTTGGCTCACGCCGCCGCGCAGAAATCGGCCAGAAAGGCTAGGATCGATGGGCGAGACACTGCGGGTTGCGCGCCGCCCTGGGCCTGAGAATGTGGACAAGTTGGAATTTAGGCCTCGACGGTTCACCGGCGCAGCAGCCCGGCGGTGGCCGAACGCCGAACGATCCGCGCGCCATAGCCGATGGTGACCGTCCCCAAGCCCGACTTCAGCAGCAAAATGCCGCCAGCCGCCTTGCGCACTCCGGACGCCGTGCAGCGTGGGGAGATCAGGGTAGGGCGACGCGTATCTGGGCAGGGATGGCCTCGGGACGAGGTCGCAGGTGTCTGCCTGTACGATCCCCCTAACCGGGTTGCCGCCGATCCTGATGCGGAAAGCCTTCGCGATCGAGGGGCCAGACCGGGCGGTGGACGCGGGTGTAGGGGCGCAAGTGGGCTTGCGGCGTCGCCAATGCTCCGGTGTCGCAGACGATCACGCGCCCCGCGACAGGTTCAAATGCGGCGCGGAAGTGCTGCATGGATTTGACAACGAGAAAGCGCAGGGTTGACGGCTCGATCCCGAAGGTGCGCACCTGCTGCAGGTCCAGCATCTGGCCGGACAGGGTGACGACCAGGATGTCGATCCCCTGCACGCGAAACACGGCCGTTGGGCCAAAGCTGTGCGTGATGCCGCCAAGGATAGGACCATCGCCGGTATAGGTTCCGTCCGACAGATGAACGATCTCTCCTGTCAGCAGCAGCGGGCCGCCCCCGAAGCCGGGATCATTCTTGCCGCCAAGCTGCAGCGTCACGGTATCGCCAACCTTATGCCGATGCAGCATCGCGGCGGCCTCGGGATCGATCATCGGGGCAAAAGCGCCCGGACCCGCGTTCACAGCCAGAAGGGCCGACAGCAGCGCGGTTGCGTCCCCATAGGCCCCGGCACCGGGATTGTCGGCGTAGTCGGCGATCACAAGCGGGCCAGTGGCGGCATCGAAGCCAGCCGCTTCGGCGCTGGCTTGCGCGGGCGTCAGAAAGGCGTTCGACACCTGGCCACGCCCCTCCCAGATCGTATCGGCCAGCGCTTCGGCAATCTCATGGGCTCTCTCGGGCGCATTGTCATGTGTCACCAGCACGGTCGGGCCCATCTCTGCAATATCTGCTTCGGAAAAGCCCGCATTGACGGATACGGCAAGAATACCCGCTTCCGCCTCATGCTCGGACGCCCGGGTGTAAAGAGCGGCGGTTTGCGGGACATCGGTGCGGCCCGCGTTTGCCTCGTCCAGCATCGGGCGATGCGCGCGGATGGTCTTCGGGCGAATGGTGCCGCGCATGGCGGCATCCAGCAAGCGGCCGGCGTGAAGCGCGGTCTGGCGCATGTCGATATGGGGATATGTCTTGTAGCTGACAAAGATCTGCGCCCGTTCCACCATCGCCGGGGTCACCATGGCATGCAGATCCAGGGTGACCGCGATGGGCAGATCGTCGCCGAGGATCGCGCGCAGACGGCGAAGAAGCTCTCCTTCGCCATCCTCGCAGAAGCTGGGCACCATCGACCCGTGCAGGCTTAGCGCCACCCCGTCCAATGTGGCCGCATGTTCGCGTGCGGCGTCGCAGATGATCCCGGCGATATGGTCAAACGCCTGTTGAGACACGCGCGCGCCCGGCGTTGCATGGGCCGAGACCGTGTGGGTGATGCACCATCCGCCCTCGCGCCCCGCGTCGAGAAATCCTGCCAACTCGTCATTGGTATTGCCGAAACGGTCCACGGCGGCTTGGCCCAGATCCAGCACGTCGTCCCGAAAGTCCTGCAGGCTGGTTTCGCCCTTCTTGAAGGTGTTGCTTTCATGGACGAAGGCGGCAGTCAGAACGTGGAAGGGCATGGCGGGCCTTTTCAAAGCGGATGGTGGCAGGCGACGGGATGGGGGGAGTCCTGGCTTAGCTTCGGCGTTTCTGTCCGGCAGCGGCTGCTGGCAAACGCACAGCGGCTGGCAAAGGCACAGCCGGGGGGCAGCGCGAAGGGGCTGGGGATCTCGCCCTGCAACGGGGTCAGATCGCGGCGCTTTGCCGGATCAGGGACAAAGCCGGACTGGATCAGCGCGGCAGTATAGGGATGACGGGGCGCGGCTTTGGGATCTGGCAGAACTTCGACCACGGCGCCCAGATACATCACCACGATCCGGTCGCAGAAATAGCGCACCAGACCAAGATCGTGGCTGATGAAGAGATAGGTCAGCCCCATCCGGTCGCGCAGATCCTCAAGCAGGGCGATGATCTGCGCCTGGATCGACACATCGAGCGACGCTGTCGGCTCATCAAGGACCACGAAATCCGGGCGCATCGCCAGCGCACGGGCGATGCCAACCCGCTGACGCTGGCCCCCCGACAGTTGGTGGGGGTGGCTTTGCGCAAGGCTTTCGGGCAGGCCGACCGCAGACAACATTTGCCCGATCGCATCGGCCGGAAGCCTCTGGCGCTGCACCTGGTAGGGCTCAGCCAGGACCTGTGCCAGCGTGTAGCGCGGGTCCAGACTGGAATAGGGGTCCTGAAACACCATCGCCATGCGGCGGCGCAACCGGCGCAGCGCGGCAGGGGGAAGGGCGGTTACCTCGGTGCCGTCGAAGGTAATGCTGCCGGTGGTCGGTTCGATCAACCGCAGGACCAGCCGGGCGAGGGTGGACTTGCCACAGCCACTTTCGCCGACGACACCGACGACCTCTCCCTTGGCGATCGACAGCGAGACATCGCGAACGGCCAGCATGGTGCGCGGGCGTGACAGAAGTCCGCCACCAGAGCGGAAGCGTTTCGACAGGGCATCGATTTGTATCAAGGGGGTCATGCGCCATCCTCGGCATGGTGGCAGGCGACAAGACCCTGCCCCCGCGACCGCAGTTGCGGCACCTGCTGGCAGACGGTATCCGCTCGGGCGCAGCGTGGGCCAAAGCGGCAGCCAGGCGGGAATGCAAAGGCCGAAGGCACCGTCCCGGGAATGCCTTTCAGCGCACCCTTGTCCATCCCTTCCTGCGGAATGCAGCCGATCAGGGCGGCGGTGTAGGGATGCGCGGGCGCGGCGAAGATCGGGCCGACGGGGCCTTCTTCGGCCACGCGCCCGGCATAAAGCACGGTCACACGGTCGCAGACCTGTGCCACCACGCCCATGTCATGTGTGATCAACAGCAGCGCCAGCCCGCGGTCGCGCACCAGCGCGCCAAGAATCTGGATGATCTGCGCCTGAACGGTGACATCCAACGCGGTCGTCGGCTCATCCGCGATGATCAGGTCCGGGTCTCCGGCCAGCGCCATGGCAATCACGATGCGCTGCTTCATTCCGCCCGACAGCTGATGCGGCCAGGACTCCGCCACTGCCGCGGCCTCGGGGATGCGGAGTTGCGTCAGCAGGTCGAGCGTGCGGGCCCGCGCGGCCTGGCGCGAGAGCCCAAGATGCAGGCGCGATACGACATCGACCTGTTCCCCGATCCTTTGGACGGGGTCCAGTGCCGTCATGGGATTCTGGCTGACGAAGCCGATGCGGCGACCGCGCAGCGCGCGGCGCTGGCGGTCCGTCATCGCAGCCAGATCCTGCCCATCGAAGCGCACCGTCCCCGCAGTGACCCGGCCCCCGATCAGTGGCAGCAGGCCCATGGCGGCGGTGGCGGTCAACGACTTGCCCGACCCGCTTTCGCCGACCAGCCCGAGAATCTGGCCCTTGTCGACCCGAAGGCTGATCCGGTCCAGCAGCGCCGTCGTGCCGATCGCGACATTGACGTCAGAAAGCTCTAGCAAGGCCGTCATGCGGTCCTCCGCACTTTGGCGCGAACATCCAGCGCGGCGATCAGGGCATCGCCGTACAGGTTGATGGCGATCACCGTGATGGCAACGGCGAGGCCCGGGAAGATGATGATCCACGGAGCCTTGAACACCAGGGCAGAGCCTGCGGACATCATCCCGCCCCAGCTTGGCGTCGGCGGCTGCGCGCCAAGACCGAAGAAGCCAAGCGTGGCCTCAAGAATGATCGCATCGCCGGTGGCCAGCATGGCCGAGACCAGGACAGGGGCCAAGGCATTGGGCAGCAGGTGCCGGAACAGGATGTGGCCGTTCGTTGCGCCAAGTGACCGGGCGGCCTCGACAAAGGTCTCGCCCTTGAGGGTCATGATCTGGGCGCGGGTCAGCCGGGTGAACTGCGCCAGATAGGCGACCGAGATGGCAATCATGGTGCCTGTGGTGCCGGGGCCGATGATGGCGACAAGGATCAGTGCGATCAGGATTTCCGGGAAGGACCATGTCATGTCGACCACCATGGTCACGATACGGTCCAGCCAGCCGCCGAACCAGGCCGCGGCCGCGCCCAGCGTCATGCCGCAGGCAACCGAGATGGCAATGGCGGTGGCGCTGACGGAAAGCGAGGTGCGCGCGCCATAGATCAATCGTGTCAGCAGATCGCGGCCGAACTCGTCTGTGCCCAGCCAATGCGTTGACGAGGCAGGCTGATAGGCCTGCGGCAGGTTCTGCACGTCATAGGCATAGGGCGTGAGCAGCGGTGCAAAGAGCGCGGCAAAGATCACCGCCAGAAGCCAGCCTGCGGCAATGGCTCCGGCCGGGCGGCGCAAGGCGCGGATCGGGGCGGGCATCGTCATTCCAGGGCCGCTCGGACACGCGGGTCCATTGCAGCCTGAAGGATGTCACCCAGCAGCGTGCCCAGCATGACCGCCATCGCCAGCATCAACAGGCAGGCTTGCACCACGGGATAATCGTGCTGGCCAAGCGACTTGATCAGCAAGGTCCCAAGACCCGGGCGGGCAAATACCACTTCGACCGTCACCGCGCCCCCAAGGATCCAGCCGATCCGCAGCGCAAGGATTGTGATCACCGGAATAAGGGCCTGACGCAAGACATGGCGCAGCTGGATCCGCAGCGGCGACAGACCCTTGGCGTGCAGCAAGGCCACGAAATCCCGTCCGGCCGCCTCGATCATCGAAACGCGGGTGATGCGGGCGACCAGGGCCGTGCCGCCAAGCCCGATGGTCAGCACCGGCAGAACAAGCGAGTTCCACCCTCTGGCACCCGACACCGGAAACCATCCCAACCAGACCGAGAAAGCCAGGATCAGCAGCAGCCCCAGCCAGAAGCTGGGCATGGTAGAGCCGAGGAGAACCCCGCCCATGATCATCCTGTCCGGCCAGCCATCCTTGTTCAGCGCGGCGATGACGCCCAGAACGATGCCCACCGTGGTGGAAAACAAGAGGGCCAGCCCGCCCAGCCACAGGGAATGCGGCAAGGCGGCGGCAATCAGATCCGTGACAGGGCGGCGGGCGACGATGGCCGTGCCCAGATCGCCCTGCACCACCTTCGCCAGCCAGATGCCGTATTGCACCGGCAATGGCTTGTCCAAACCGTAGCGCGCCTCCATCTGCGCGCGGGCATCCGGCGGCGATCCCGGCTTGAGCAGGTTGTCGATGGGATCGCCGGGAATGAAGTGAAGGATCGAGAAGATCACCACAGACACGGCCAGGAACACCGGGATCAGCATCAGGATCCTGCGGACCAGATAAGACAGCATACCGGTGCCCCTGTCGCTTCTGCGCTTACTCTTTCACCTCTATGTCCATGAACAGGGCCGATCCGAAGGACGGGGCGTCGAGCTTTTCGGGCACCGAAAGCCGGTCGTGGTTATAGGCCATCGCCTGAACCGGCTGGTAGATCGGCGCCATCGGGAACTGGGTCAGCACATAGTCATGATAGGCGGTAAAGTTGGCGATCCGCTCTTCCATGTTCTTGGCCCCGGTCATGGCGGCGGCCCGCAGTTCTTCAGCCTTGGGATCATTGAACATCGACACGTTGGGATAGCCCAACCGGTCGCCGCCAAAGAACCAGTCGACGATATCGGCATTGTCCCAGTTGTAGGAGCGCACGGCCAATTGCTGTTCGCCGGTCTTGTACTGGTCGCGGATGGTCGAGCTGTCGAAGGTCGTGATTTCGGCCTCGATCCCCACAGCTTTCAGCTGCGCCTGCACCACTTCGGTCAAGCGCCGGAAGATGCTGTCGCTTTGCGTCCAGAGGGACACTTTCAGCGGCTGGCCATCCTTGGTCCGAACGCCGTCAGGCCCCATCGCCCAACCTGCCTCATCCAGCAGGGCGTTTGCGCGGGCGGGGTCGTATTTGATCTTGGAACTCTCGGGCACTTTGCTTTCTGGCAAAGCCGAAATCAGGAATGTATCGGCCGTGGTGCCGACACCGCCAAAGACCGAGGCCAGGATTTCCTCTTGGTTGATGGCCTTTGCCGCAGCCTCGCGCACGCGGATGTCGTCAAAGGGCGCCTTCGTCACGTTGATCGGCATGTACCAGACATCGGCGCCGGGCAGGGTGACGACAGTCAGGTTGGGTTCCTTTACGATCTCGGCGGTCAGATCGGGCGGAACCGACATCAGCATGTCAACGCCGCCGGTTTTCAGTTCTAGGAAGGCCGTCGAATCTTCGGGAATTTCGCGGAAGGTGACGCGTTCCATCTTTGCCGGGCCGTGATTTTTGGCGAGCGGTGACGCCCAGACATAATCGTCGTTCCGCACCAGCACGGTTTCCTGCCCGATGGTAAAGCTCTCCAGCTTGAAAGGGCCGGTTCCATAGACTTCGGTCACGCCATAATCATCGCCCAAAGCGGCGAAGGACTTCGCCTCCACCACGCTCATGAAGGTCGAGGACAGATTGTAAAGCAGGTTCGGCTCGGGCCGCGACATGACGAACTTGACGGTATGGTCGTCGACGACTTCGACAGATGCGATGGCCTCGGCCATGTAGGTGTTGTCGCTCGGCGTGGTCTTGAACAGTTCGATCCACGCCTTCACCGCTTCTGCGTTGAAGGGCTCGCCGTTGTGAAAGGTCACGCCCTGCTTGAGATGAAAGGTCCAGGACATGCCGTCCGGCGCCTCTTCCCAGCTTTCCGCGAGCCAAGGGTGATAGGACAGGTCGGCGGCCTGCGAGACCAGCCGATCGAACAGCAGCCCTGTGGCCGTGTTCAGCATCGTCGCCTTGATGGGGTTGTAGGTCGGCGCGCCCACCTCGTTGCCCGCCATCACGAAGACGGCTTCCTGTGCCCACACACCCTGGGTGGCCAGAAGCGTGGTCAGGCTGATGGTGGCAGACAGCAAGGATTTGCGGAAAGTAAAAGTCATGACGGTCCTCTCTGTTGGTAGGGGTCAGGGTTTGCCCGGGGTACGTCCCAGGGTCGTATGTCCGATGAAATCGTCATAAAGCGCCGAGACGCGGGCCATTCGGTCTTCGACCTCTGCCCCCAACTCGCGGAAGACGCCGTTCACCAGCAGCCCGATCAGCGATGAAATGGCTGTGGTTGTGTCCCAGAAATGGTTCAGGTCGGTAGGGACGGCAAAAAGCTCGGTCGCCACCGCCGGGCCCCAGTCGCAGTAGGGATCGGTGATCAGCGTGACGGGGACGCCCTCGTCGCGGGCCGCGATGGCAAGATCGCGCGTCAGGCGCGAGTAGCGCCGCCCATCGATCAGGACCAAGGTCGTCTCGTCCGGATCACCCAGAAGGATATCGGCGAAATGCCCATTCGATGAATCGGCCAGATGCACGCCGGGGCGTAGATATTGCAGATTGTAGACCAGATCGGCCGCATGCCCCCTTTCGGTCTGGAAGCCTGCCACATGGACCGATTTCCGATGCGCCAGCCGATGCACCGCGGCAGCGAATGCCGGGGTGGCGGCCAGTTCATAGACGGTGACGATGGCCGCGATCTCCCGCTCCAGAGCGCGGGACAATTCCGCATTGCCCTGCTGGCTGCGCCGGTGGAAATCTTTCAGCCGATCCCCGATCAGCCAGGCTTTTTCGCCCAGATCGGCCTGCAGCCCGGCCTTAAGATCCTTCAGGTGGCGATAGCCGATCGACCGGCAGAACCTTCCGACCGACGCCTCGGACAGCCCCACTTTCTGCGCCACACTGGAGGCCGTCTCAAAGGGCAGCGAGGAGAGGTTTGACATCAGGTAATGCGCCAAAGCCCGTTCGGCCGGCGTGCCGGTTTCCACGGCCGCCGACAGGCGTTCGCGCAGATCGCCGACGGCTGGAGCCGCCTCGGCGCCGTCTGGCTGTCCGTCGTGCTGGTGGTTTTCCACTGGCGCATCCTCCGTCAGGGATTCAGCCTGTCAGCAATCTTTCATTGGGTCAATATTGCAAGTAAACTGATTTTCGCTAGGCTGCCGCGACCCTTTCCGACAGGAGACCTCATGTCCGATTCCGCGCCGACCAAGGCCCCGTTGCGCATCGACGGGGCCGTCCTGCGGCTGGTCCGCCTGCCCTTGGTGACGCCGTTCACGATTGCGACCGGCACGATGACCGAAAAGGTTTTTCCGCTTCTGACCCTACGTTCAGGTGGCCTGGAGGGGCACGCCGAGGGCGTGATGGACCCGCTGCCCGATTACCTTGAGGAAACGGTGGCGGGCGCGATGGATCTTCTGGAAAAGGTTCTTCTGCCGCAGGTGCTGGGCAAGACCTATGCCAATCCCGAGACACTGGCCCGGCAGATGGCGCCCTGGCGCGCCAATCACATGGCCAAGGCAACGGTCGAGATGGCGTTCTGGGACCTCTGGGCGCGATCCCTGAACCTGCCCTTGCAGACCGTGCTGGGCGGCGAAGGGGATGCCATCGATGTGGGCGTATCTCTTGGCATCGGTCCGGTCGCGGGCACGGTCGACCGGGTGGCCGCGCATGTGGCGCAGGGGTACAAGAGGATCAAGCTAAAGGTCAGGCCGGGGCATGATATCGGTTTGCTGCAGGCCGTGCGGCGAGAGTTTCCCCATGCACATCTGACAGTCGACGCCAATTGTTGCTACACGCTCTCCGACACGGCCTTGATCCGCCAGATGGACGATTTCGACCTCGACTACATCGAACAGCCCCTGGCCTGGGACGACATCCACGACCATGCGACCTTGCAACAGCGCATCCGCACGCCGCTCTGTCTCGACGAATGCATCCGCACGGTGGAGCACGCGCGCAAGGCGCTGCAGACCGATGCGGCGCGGGTGATCAACATCAAGGTCGGTCGCAGCGGTGGCCATGCCGCGGCGCGCCAGATTCATGATCTGTCGCAGGCCTTCCAGGTGCCGGTCTGGTGCGGTGGCATGCTTGAATCCGGCATAGGCCGGGCGCACAACATTCATCTGTCCACCCTGCCGAACTTTACCAAGCCGGGCGACACCTCGTCCGCAAGCCGTTATTTCACCCGCGACATTGTTGAGGAGAAGCTTGAAACGGTCGACGGCCGGATGCCGGTACCCAAGGGGGCGGGGACGGGTGTCACCCTGGATCATGACTATCTGGCCCGCGCAACCCTGTCGCATCAGGAGCTGCAGCCATGACCGATGTCACGTTTCGCGACCTTTCGGGCATGGCGGAATTCCGCGCCGCCGAAGATCTGCAGCGGCAGGTCTGGGGCGAGGGCGACCTGCCCGATCCTGCCGACCTGATGATGGTCATCCAGGCCGAGGGCGGGTTGGTTGGCGGGGCATTTGTCGACGGCAGGTTGGCAGGCTATGTTTTCGGTTTTCCGACCCGCGACCCGCAGGTCCAGCATTCGCACCGCCTCGCGGTGCTGGCGCAGACGCAGGGGATGGGGCTGGGCGTCAGGTTGAAGCTGTATCAGCGCGACTGGTGCCTTGCGCGCGGCATCACCCATGTCCGCTGGACGTTCGATCCGATGCGCGTGATCAACGCCTCGCTCAACATTGATCGGCTGGGTGCCGAGTCCAGCACATATTTGCAGGACTATTATGGCGATATGGCCGGTATCAACACCGGCATGGGGTCAGACCGCCTTTTGGTCGACTGGAACTTGATGGACCCTTGGGTCGTCGGGCGTGCGTCGGGTGCCGTGGGTCTTCCTGATCGAGGCGTCCCGCTGGCGGTGGCGCTTCCTGACAACATCGAACAACTGACCGCGGACAACCCAATGCAGGCCGAGAGCCTGCGACTGGCCCTTCGAAGCGCATTGCAGTCTGCCCTTGCCGCAGGCGGCAAGATCATCGGCTTTGATCGGAAAGCCCGCGTCTATCTTTTGGATAAGCTTGGGTCCTGACGGCCCGGGTTGATTTCAAAAGACCGGAACGGAACCGGGGCGGGTCCATTTCGTGCTGGATCAGATCGGCGACAGGGCGACCGATCCACCAGATGCCGGGACTGAACACCTAGCAGAACGTCACCCGGATGCTTCGCCGCTCGGTCGCGCTTTATGCCACGCTCGAGGCCGAGACCGGGCAGGCCATCGATTTCAAGCAGGTGGGCAGTCTGCGCATCGCCTCATCGAAGGACCGGATGAAGGGATTCCGCCGTTTGGCCACCGCCGCGCGCTCCTTTGGCATGGAGATGGAGATCCTGACGCCCAAGGAGGCGCAGGACCTGTTCCCGATCATGTCTCTGGACGGGGTGGAAGGGGCGACCTTCATCGCCTCGGATGGCCATGTCGATCCGGCAAGCCTGTGCCGGGCCCTTGCTTCCGGGGCCCGCGCGCGTGGGGTTAAATTCGTCCAGGGCTGCGAGGTCACGGGCTTCGGCATCGAGAACCGCCGCGTGACTTCGGTCCGCACCGATCAGGGCGAGATCTTTTGCGAGACGGTGGTCATCGGCAGGTGCCCCTCGGGCCTATGCGCCGGATGGTCTCGGATCTGTCGGCAGGATGATCTGCGAACCCGCGTCTCTTAGGCTTTGCTCCAACTCTTTCTCGGGCATCCGGTCGGTGATCAGGCTCATGCGGCTGCTCCAGCCGCCAAGCAGCATGAGCGCGCGTTTGCCGAACTTGGAATGGTCCGCCAGTACCACCGCGCGATCGGCCATCTGCAGCATCGCGCTATAGACTTCGCCGATCTGGAGCATCGCCTCGCTGACACCCGAGGCCGCAAGGCCCGAAGCGCCGATGATGACGACCTCGGCGCGGTATCGATCCAAGGCGCGGATCGTTTCGGGTCCGTAGACCATCCGCTCCTGCGGCTCGAAGATTCCGGGCAGCAGCATGATCTCGATCAGCGGGTTGGAGGAAAGCTCGACCGCGATGGGATAGGCGGGCGTGATGATGGTGCGACGCTGTTGTGTGTCGCGCAGGGCGCGGGCGAAAGCCAGCACGGTCGCCCCGCCGCCCAGAAGCATCGTTTCGGCCTGGCCGAAACGCTCGATCGCCGTCTGCGCAATCGCCTGGCGTTCGGTCACATGCAGGGCGAGCCGTTCGGTCAGGGCCGGTTCGAACCGCGCGCCGGTGCTTACCGCGCCGCCATAGGTGCGGCTCAACCGGCCGATCTGGTCCAGTTCGGCGAGGTCACGGCGGATGGTCTCAGTCGAGACATCCAGGTCCTCGGCAAGCTGATTGACCCGAATCGCAGGATTCGCCTCGAGGGCGATCAGGATCCGGGCGTGTCGCATCTCCTTGCGCGATTTGATTGGTCGCACGCGCGCCCCCCTGGACATGAGTTCGCACAAAGGATCGCAGGCGCGGCCGTCGCCTTCAATCATATTTTTGACCGATACCCAACAAATTATGTTGCTAGTTACAGGAAGTGATGACAATCATCGGTCAAATGGAGGTGCGTTCGTGTTCAACTACGGATTCTTCAATTTCGATTCGAAGGCCGAGCTGCTCGACCGGGCGATCGAGTACTGGAACCCCGGAAAGACGAAGTTCTGGCAGGAAGCGGGGATCGACCTGGTGATCGACCGGCGCGAAGGCTACTTCCTCTACGACATGTCCGGCCGCCGACTGATCGACCTTCATCTCAATGGCGGAACTTACAATTTCGGCCACCGCAACCCCGAACTGGTCGCCACACTAAAGTCGGCGCTGGACTATTTCGACATGGGCAACCACTGGTTCCCCTCGGTTGCGCGGGCGGCCTTCGCCGAGAAGCTGGTAAAGACCGCGCCCGGGATGAAATATGCGATCTTCGGGGCGGGCGGCGCCGAAGCTGTGGAGATCGCGCTCAAAACTGCCCGATATACCACAAAGCGCCGCAAGATCGTATCGATCATCAAAGGTTACCACGGCCATTCCGGCCTGTCGGTCGCGACGGGCGACGACCGCTTCTCTAAGATATTTCTCGCCGACCGGCCCGAGGAATTCGTTCAGGTCCCATTCAACGACAGAGACGCGCTTGAGCGGGCGCTGCGCGGCCGTGACGTGGCGGCCTTCATCATCGAGACGATCCCGGCCACCTACGGCTTCCCGATGCCGAATGACGGCTATCTCAAGGCCTGTCAGGACCTGTGCCGCCGCTACGGCACTTTGTACATCGCCGACGAGGTGCAGACCGGGCTGATGCGCACCGGAATGATGTGGGGCTGGCAGTCCTACGGGCTGGAGCCGGACATGTTTGTCACCGGCAAGGGGCTGGGCGGCGGAATCTATCCGATCTCGGCCTGTGTCGTGACCGAGAAATGCGGCGGCTGGCTGCATGAGGACGGGGCCGCGCATATCAGCACCTCGGGCGGGTCGGAGTTGGGCTGCGTGGTCGGCCATCAGGTCATCGACATGCTGCAGCGCCCGGAGGTCATCTCGAATGTCCATTTCGTCGCGGACTTCTTCCACCGGAGCCTGACCCAGATGATGGCCGCCCACAGCGATGTCTTCGTCGGCATCCGCCAGCGCGGTGTCATCCTGGGGCTGGAGTTCGACCACCCCGAGGGCGCGGTCGCCGTGTCCCGCGCCCTGTACGAGAACGGCGTCTGGGCGATCTTCTCGTCGCTCGACAAGCGGGTGTTGCAGTTCAAGCCCGGCGTTCTGCTGGACGTCGCAACCTGTCAGGAAATCGTCGACCGGATGGAAGCCGCCATGCCGCGTGCGCGTGCGCTGTTGCGCAGCCCGCGGCGGGCCGCCTGATCCACGGCAAGGGAGATGCAGATGCAACTTCACGAGGACGCGCCACGCCTTGTCGTGCCGGACCAGGCCGAGGCCACAGCGCGGATGAAGATCGACCGGGCCGGCTGGGCGGTCAGGTCCTATGCGCGCTACGACCGTGCGGCGGTGATGCGGATCGCCCGCGCCGTGGCCGAGGCCGCGCACAAGGCGGCGCAGGAATATGCCGACTGGGCGGTCCGGGAAACCGGCATGGGCGTGGTCGAGCACAAGCGCCGGAAGAATGAGCTTTCTGCCCATCCGCTGATCGATTTCTATGAGAATACCGATCTGGTGAACCCGCGCGTCGATGCGGCGCGCAAGATGGTCGAGATCCCGAAGCCCGCAGGAGTGATCCTTGCGCTGACGCCGGCGACCAACCCTGTTTCGACCCTGTATTACAAGGCGATCCTGGCGCTTCTCAGCCGCAATGCGGTGATCTTCAGCCCGCATCCGATGGCCAAGGCCTGCTGTGCGCATGCCGCGGCCCGGCTTGAGGCAGCAGCCGTGGCCGCCGGCGCGCCCTCAGGACTGATCCAGTGCATCGAGGAGCCTTCGGTCCCGCTGGTGCAGGCGCTGATGGCCTCGCCCAAAGTTCAGGTGATCCTGGCCACGGGCGGCGGGCCGATGGTGCGCGCGGCCTATTCCTCGGGCAATCCGGCGATCGGCGTCGGGCCGGGCAACGCGCCGGTCTATGTCGATCCCACCGCCGATCAGACGCTTGCGGCGCAACGGATCGTCGACAGCAAGGCGTTCGACAACTCGGTCCTGTGTACGAATGAAAGCGTACTGCTCTCGCTGGCCCAGAATTCCAACCGGCTGGAACTGGCGTTGCGTGCGGCGGGGGCGCATATCCTGTCTGAGGCCGAGGTGGCGAAGCTGCGAGCCTGGCTGTTCCCGCAGGGCCATCTGAATACTGCGGCCGTGGGGAAAAGCGCGATTTGGATCGCCCAGCAAGCGGGCGTGCGGGTTGTGTCCTCGACGCGGGTGTTGATCGCCCCGGTCGAACAGGTCGGGCTGGACGAACCGTTGACACGGGAAAAACTGTGTCCGGTCCTGGCTTGGACCACGGCCGAGACCTTCGAACGCGCGACAGGAATGGCGCAGATGATCCTGCGGATGACCGGCTCGGGTCATTCGGCGGCCATCCATTGCGAAGACCCTCAGAAGGCGATGGATTTCGCCGCCGCGCTGTCGGTCTATCGGGTTGTGGTGAACGCCCCCTGTTCGCAAGGCGCTGCGGGCTTTTCCACGCATCTCGCGCCTTCCTTCATGATTGGCACCGGCTATGCCGGGCGCTCTTCGGTGGGCGAGAACATCGGGCCGCAGCATCTGGTGCATTGGACGCGGCTGGCCTGGAATTCGGACACCTCGGTGCAGATGGGCGATTTCGGCGCGGTGCGCGCGCCCTTCGAGGGGCAGGCTTCCGCGCCGCGTCCGGCGCCCGTCCCGGCAGCGGCTCCAGCGACCGAGGCGGGTGGCATGGACCGCGATATGCTGCGCCAGCTGATCCTTCAGGAACTCCGTGAACTGACCCGAGGCCAGTCGTGACCGATCTTCGCGCTTTCATCTTCATCGACCAGCTTCAGCCGCAGACGCTGGCCTATACCGCCACCTGGATGCGGGGCACCCTGCCGCGCGCGCGCATGGCCGCTCAGATCATCGAGATCGCCCCAGGCCTTGACATCGAGGCGCTGACCGACACGGTGCTGAAAAGCGCAGAGGTCCGTGCCGGCTTTCTGGTCGTTGAGCGCCAGTTCGGGACACTTCAGTTCCATGCCTATTCCACCGCCGAGGTCCAAGCCGGGTCCGAAGCTGCGCTGAATGCCATGGGCAAGCGCAAAGACGAGGCGGAGAAGCCGAAGATCATGGCTTCGAAGATCGTGACGCGGGTCGACGACCAGCATGCCTTCCTGATGAACCGCAACAAGACCGGCTCGATGGTTCTGGGCGGCGAAAGCATCTACCTGCTCGAGTGCCAGCCGGCGGCCTATGCCATCCTGGCCTGCAACGAGGCGGAGAAAGAGGCCGACATCAAGGTCATCGACATGCGGATGATCGGCGCGAACGGGCGGCTCTACCTGGCCGGGACCGAGGCCGACGTGCGCAATGCCCGCGACGCGGCGGAACGCGCCTTGCGCGAAGCGGGGGCCACCGGATGAACGACGTCCGCGCCCTTGTCCGCGAGCTTCTGGCCGAAGAGATCGCTGCCATCCGCGCTGAGCTTCTTGGTGTCTCGCCGGTGGAGCGGGTCCGCGTCGCCTCGGGCACCGATCTGATGCGCTTCGCGCAATCGGTGCTGGCCCGGGCGCAGGATCCGGGCTTCGCAGCGGCGCTTCGCGATGGTCGCCTGCGTTTCGAACTTGAGGGTCAGCCTCACGCGCCGCTGCCGGTTGCGGCCCCTGCGCCTGCTGCCGTTCCGCCGACCGTCCTGGTGACCACGGTTCCGACCGCCGTCCCGGAGCTGCGCAAGGGCCTGATCACCGAGCGTGACATCGCAGCGGTGGCGGATGGAGAAACCCGGCTGCGGATCACGAAATCCGCCCGTCTTACCCCGCTGGCCAGCGATGAGGCACGCCGGCGCGGCATCAGGATCGAAAGGACATTGGCATGATACGGGCACGCGTCAGCGGCAGGCTTTGGTCAACCCGGCACATCGGCACGATCCCGACCGGGGCCCTTCTCGAGGTCGAGACCGAAACCGGCGCCAGGTTGATCGCCTTCGATCCCCTTGGCTGCGCCGAGGGCGAGGCGGTCCTGATCACGCAAGGGTCTGTCGCGGCGGGATATTTCCCCGAGAAATCCGCCCCGATCGACGCACTCATCATCGGCTCGATCGACGAGCAAACCACGAAACGCAAGTAAGGGAGTTCTCACAATGGCAAATCTTGCAATCGGAATGATCGAAACCAAGGGCTATGTGCCCGCGCTGTCGGCGGCGGATGCCATGGTCAAGGCGGCGAATGTCGAGATCATCGCCCGCAACGAGGTTGGCGGCGGGCTGGTCTCGGTCGTCGTGCGCGGCGATGTGGGGGCGGTCAAGGCCGCGACCGAAGCCGGCGCCGAAGCGGCCGCGCAGGTCGGTGAGGTCACCGCCGTCCACGTCATTCCGCGCCCGCACCCCGACCTGGCCAAGCATTTCGACGCCGTGAAGTAAGCCCGGCGGCATCCCCAAGCAAGGACTGAGGCATGACAGAGCTTCGCGTCTATCTCCCCATCGAGGATCTCCAGCCCCAGTTCGCGGCCTATCTTTCCTCGCCCACACGGGCGAGGGGATACCCGCCCTTCGCGGGGCAGCATTCCCTGATCATCGAGGTCGCTCCTGCGCTGGCGATCCACCGGATCACCGACCTCGCGCTCAAGTCGGCGCCCGAGATGGAGCCCGGGATCCTGTACACCGAACGCCAGTTCGGGCTTCTGGAGCTGCACTCTGACCGGATGGCGGATCTGGATTCGGCCGGAAAGGCGATTCTCGAGGGAATCGGGGCGAAACCGGAAGATCAGCTGAAACCGCAGATCCTGTATCACGACATCATCGAGGATCTGTCGGACCAGCATGCAATCATCCTGAACCGCTCGCGCGATGCCTCGATCCTCGTGCCGGGGGTGGCGCTTCTCATCTACGAGATGGCGCCTGCGCTTTTCGCCTGCGTGGCCGCGAACGAGGCCGAGAAGGCGGCGCCGAATGCCGTCATCAACGACGTCCAGATGATGGGCGCGACGGGGCGGCTGTTCATGTCGGGCAGCCTGGACGACATGCGGATCGCCCGCGACACGATCACGGCAAAGCTGGAGGCGATCCAGGGACGATGAACCACCCGCCCGAGGGGTGGCACGGCAGAGAAGCGGAGCAACCGCTCGCCGGAACAAGACCAACATGGGAGCAAACAGATGATCAACAGACGCCAGTTTACCTTTGGTGCGGCCGGTCTGGCCGGACTTTCGGCCATGTCTCTGCCCCGCGTGGCGCGGGCCGGGCGGACCGACCGGCTGAATATCCTTTGCTGGGAGGGCTACAACTCGGACCAGGTTCTGACCCCGTTCCGCGAGCTATATCCCGGCGCGACGGTCAAGGCAGAAAGCGGCACATCCGACCCCGAGATGATCAACCGGCTGCGGGCGGGCGAGATCGGCACCTGGGATCTGATCAACGTCAACCAGCCCTGGGCGCGGGGCGAGATGTTGCGCGACAACCTGATCCGGCCGCTGAACAAGGATCGGTTCCTGCCGTATTTCGAGAAGATGACCCCCGAATTCTCGAAGCCCTATCCGCTGGCCTTTGCCGATAACGGCGATCTTCTGGGCATGCCGCAGCGCTTCGGGCCGTTCTCCTTCGTCGTCAATACTGACAAGATCAGCCAGGACATGGCCGAGGACCAGGGCTGGAACCTGTTCCTCGATCCGGCCATGCAGGGGCGCTATGGCCTGTTGACCTATGACAACTGGAACGTGATCCACCTTTGCCTCGCGGCCGGGATCCATCCCTTCCAGCCGGTCGAGGGCGATGCGATCCAGAAGTTCACCGATGTCGCCAAGCGGATCGTGGCCGGGGCCAAGCTGATGACCGACGATCTGGTGGCGATGAACACCGCTCTGATCAACGGCGAGATCGACTGCTATTTCACCGGCGGTACCTACACCGCCTCGCCCGCGCGCTATGACGGAGCGCTGTTCGTGCGCGGCATCACCCCGCGGACAGGCCCGATCGACGGCAAGGGTGGCGCCTCCTGGGTAGAACTGACTTCGGCGGTGAACAACCCCGATCCGTCGGATCTGGCTGAGGATTTCCTCGACTTCGTGCAAAAGCCCGAGATTGCAGAGGTCGTTGCCTTTGCCGAAGGCACGTACAATCCGGTGGCCCAGATGGGCAACCCCGAGGTCATGGCGCGCTTTGACGACGAGAAGCTGGAAGCGATCCAGTTCGACTCTCTGGAAGAGGAAATGTCGCGCTGCCTCGAGTTCGATGTCGTGCCATCCTATGATGAGCTTCTGTCGATCTACGTCGCGGCGCGCCGGGGCTGAGACCCGCCCGGCCCGCCGGTGGGGACCGGCGGGCCGACGCTTCCCCAAGGAAATGAGTGCAAGAGATGGCCGCGAAGCCTTTCGTGAAGATCGACAATGTCACCAAGCGGTTCGGGCGGTTCACCGCGCTGGACCGGATCAGTCTTGACATCGCGGAAGGCGAGTTCCTGACCATCGTCGGCCCCTCGGGCAGCGGCAAGTCCACGCTGATCCGGCTTTTGGTCGGGATCGACGACGTGTCCGAAGGCACGATCAACCTCAACGGCGCCCGCATCGACACGATGCCGGCGAACAAGCGCCCGACCTGCATGGTGTTCCAGTCTCTGGCCCTGTTCCCGCACATGACGGTGGGCCAGAACATCGAATTCCCGCTGAAGCTGAAGGGCGTCTCGTCCGCGGATCGCCGCGCCCGCGCGATAGAATTGCTGGCGTTGCTGCGCCTGCCGGAAAGCTATCACGGCAAGCGCATCTCGCAATGTTCGGGCGGCGAACGCCAGCGCGTGGCGCTGGCACGGGCCCTGGCCTTTGATCCGCAGATCATCGTCTTCGACGAGCCGCTCTCGGCGCTGGATTACCGCCTTCGAAAGACGCTGGAGAAAGAGCTGAAGGACCTGCATGCCCGGACCGGCAAGACCTTCGTCTACATCACCCACTCGCTGGAAGAGGCGATGGTGATGTCGGATCGCATCGCGATCATGCGTGCGGGTCGCTTCGAGCAGATCGCCACCGCCGAGGAAATCTATTCGCGCCCCGTCAGCCGTTTCGTCGCCAGCTTCATGGGCGAGGTCAATCTGTTCCCGGTCACCGCACGCGCGGACGGAACGCCGGACTGGCCCGCCCAAGGCATCTCTGCCGTCGCGGGAAAGCTCGCCGTGGCGCCGGGTTGGCGCGGCGTGCTGATGGTCCGGCCGGAACTGGTGCGGTTCCTCGATCCGGGGCAGGGGGCGGATTTCACCCTGAAAGGTCGCCTTGCCGCCGAATATGCATTGGGCTCTCGCGTGCAGTATTCGGTCGAGACGGCGGCGGGCCTTGTGACCGTCGAACGGCCCTTCGAGACCCGCCTGACCGCCCCGGTCGGCACCGAAGTGACACTGGGCTGGGACAGCGGCGCGGTGCACCTGATCGCGGAGGCCGCCGATGGAACGGCTTGAACGCCGCCTGGGCCTGCTTTCTGCCCTTCCGGTCAGCATTCTGCTGCTGCTCAGCTTTGTCATGCCGCTTCTGCTGGTCGCGGCCTTTGCCGTTATGCCGCAGAAGGTGTTCGAGCTGGCGCATCTGCCGGACTTCTCCTCCTTCGCCGTGATCTGGGAGCAGGGCTATTACAAGTCGCTTCTGCGCTCGCTTGGCCTGGCCTTCCTGACGACGGCGATCCTGTTCGTGGTCAGCTGGCCGCTGGCCTATGGCATGGCCAAGGTCTTTGGCCGTTTCACGCTGGTCATCACGATCCTGGTCGTCCTGATCCTTTTCGTTTCGGAGAACATTCGCCTGTTCGGCTGGAGCCTGTCCTTGATGAAGGGCGGCCTTCTGGAAGGCTACCTGCGGTCCTGGTTCGGCTTCAGCTTCGAGACGCCGCTCTATGACTGGCCGGTGATCGTCTTCGGAATGTGCTATGTCTATTTTCCCTTCATGCTGTTCCCGCTGGCGCAGGGCATCTCGCTGGTGCCGGATGACGCACGGCTCGCTGCTTCGGACCTTGGCGCAGGCCCCGCGCGCATTCTCTTCGAGATCGAGATGCCGCTCGCCGCGCCTGGGATCATGGTCGGGTGCCTCTTGACCTTCGTCCTGTCCGCCGGCGCCGTGGCCGAAGCCAAGCTACTGGGTGGCCGGTCGATCATCGTGCTGACCGATGATGTCGAAAGCGCCTTCACCTTTGGGCAGAACTGGCCGCTTGGGTCGGCCCTCTCGCTGATGTTGATCGTGGTCGTGGCGCTTTTGGCGCTGGTGCCGATCAGCCGGATCGACCTGGACGCGATCATGGGGCGCAAGAGATGAGGCAGGTTTCCAATTCGACCCGGATCGCTCTTTACCTCTATGGCGTCGTGATCCTCTGCATCCTCTACCTGCCTCTCCTCTCGGTCGGCTTCGCCTCGGTCTCCAAGGCGCGCTACCTCAGCTTCCCGATCAAGCGCTATACCAGCGAATGGATGGCCGCCGCCGTCACCAGCCCGACGGTGCGAGAACTTGTGCTCACCTCGCTGAAGATCGCGGTCTCTGTGACGATCCTGTCGATGGTGATCGGCTTCTTCGGCGCGCTGGCCTTTGCACGCTTTCAATGGCGCTATCGTGGGCTGTTCCAGAAGATCATCCTCCTGCCGATCTTCTTTCCTCAGACGGTGCTTGGTCTTGCCCTTCTGATCTGGTTCTCGGCCCTGGGGATCACGCCCAGCTGGAAGACGGCGGTCGTCGCCCATCTGGTGTGGATCGCGCCGATCACCACGCTGATCATCGCCATCCGTGCCTATGCCTTCGATCCGGCGCTGGAAGAGGCCGCGCGCGATATGGGGGCCTCGACCTTGACGGTCATGCGCGAGATCACCCTGCCGCTGCTGATGCCGGGCATCGTCTCGGCCGGGTTGTTCGCTTTTCTTCTGTCTTGGGGCAACTTCCCGCTTTCGCTCTTCACGACCGGGGTGGATGCGACGCTGCCCAAGTGGCTCTATTCGCGCATGGTCTCGGGCTACACACCGCAGATCCCCGCGCTGGGCGTGCTCTCGGTGATCGGCTCGACGCTGCTGGTCGCGGTTGGGCTGTTGCTGATGCGCTGGATGCGGCCGCGGGACTGAAACAAAAAAGAAAAACGGGAGGATACAATGCTGACATCACTCAAGGACCGGAGCGTCATCGTCACCGGCGGCTCCAAGGGCATTGGCCGCGGCATCGCCCGCTGCTTTGCCCGTGCGGGGGTCAAGCTTACGATCGCGGCCCGCAACAAGGCCGATATCGACGATGCCGTGGCCGAGATGAACGCGCTTGGCGCGACGGCCCGAGGGGCGGTTTGCGACGTAACCGACTATGACAGCGTCCGCCGCATGGTCGATGAGGCAGCCGCGGCACAAGGCGGGATTGGCGTGCTCTGCGTCAATGCCGGCGCTTTCCCGCAGGTCAAGATGGTCGACATGACGCCCGGAGACTGGGATCACGTGATGGCGACGAACCTGCGTTCGACCTTCTTCACCGTGAAGGCGGCAATTCCACATTTCGAGAAGGCGGGCAAGGGCCGGGTCGTTGTCACCTCGTCGATCACCGGGCCCGTCACCGGCTATCCGGGCTGGTCGCATTACGGTGCCTCGAAGGCCGGGCAGCTGGGCTTCATCAAGACCGCCGCGATGGAGCTTGCGCGCTACAACACCACGATCAACGCGGTCATGCCCGGCAATATCATCACCGAGGGCCTGCAAGGCCTGGGCGAGGATTATCTCAAGACGATGGCCGCTTCGATCCCGCTGAAACGGCTTGGCGCGGTCGAGGATATCGGGAACGCAGCGCTGTTTTTCGCGTCGGACGAGGCAGGCTACATAACCGGCCAGCAGATCATTGTGGACGGCGGCCAGATCCTGCCGGAATCGCTGGAAGCTCTGGCGTCGATCTGAGGGGGTGCCATGCTGGCCGATACCATTCCGTTGCAGGTTCTTCTTCGCCATCTTGATCAACTGGCCAATTCTTCGTTGCAGCTTTGGGCCGTGCCCGAGGGGGCGCAGGCGCGGCTGATCAACGTCTCGGAAAACGCCACCTATCTGGTCGAGGCGGGCGACTTCCGCTCGATCCTTCGGGTCCACCGCCCCGCCTATCACTCCCGCCGCGGGATCGAGCAGGAACTGGCCTGGTCGCAGGCCCTGGCGGCGGATAACATGGTCCTGACCCCGCCGCCGATCATCGGGCGGAACGGCGCTCTGGTGCAGAAAGGGCATCATCCCGACCTGCCAGAGCCGCGCTTCATGGTGATGTTTGCCTTCGCGCCGGGGCGCCAGCCCGACGAGAACGAGGACCTGGCCGCCCCGTTCGAGCGCCTTGGCGCCATCGCCGCGCGAACCCATATCCATTCGCAGGGATGGCAGAAGCCAACCCCTTTGGAGCGGCTGCATTGGGATGCAGAGGCGGTTTTCGGCCCGCAGGCGAATTGGGGCGACTGGAGGGACGCGCCGAACGTCACGCCCGAGATCCGCGCTGTACTGGAGAAGGCCGAGGCGCTGATATGCCGCCGGCTGGCGGCTTTCGGGAAGGGGCCAGACCGCTTCGGCCTGGTCCATGCCGACATGAGGCTGGCGAATCTGCTGATCGAGGGCGAAACCACGCGGCTGATCGACTTTGACGATTGCGGCCTGGGCTGGTTTCTTTACGACTTCGCGACAGGCATCAGTTTCATGGAGGATCACCCCCAGGTGCCCGTCCTGCGCCAAGCCTGGGTCCGGGGCTACCGTTCGGTCCGCCCGCTGTCGGAGGCGGAAGAGGTCGAGATCGACACCTTCGTCATGCTGCGCCGCATGGCCCTTCTCGCCTGGATCGGCAGCCATATCGAGGCCCCCGAACCGCAAGCGATGGCCCCGCATTTTGCCGCCGGGACGGCGAAACTCGCGCAGGCCTATATCGAGGGCTTTGCCTAGGCGTCGTACTCGATAGGGGGATTCCGGTTGGGTTCTTGCTGTGATTCATTCCTGCCATGGGCGGGAGGGTTTCATGGCGCGTTACGATCTGAGCGACGAGGAATGGCGATTGGTGGAGCCGCCGCTGCCGAGGCCGGGCAAGGGAAAGCACCGGGTTGATGACCGTCGTGTGGCGAATGGGATATTCTATGTGCTCCAGACCGGAGCGCCTTGGCGTGACCTGCCGGAACGGTATGGCCCTCACACGACCGTCTATAATCGGTTCAACCGTTGGGCCAAACGGGGTATATGGTTGAAAGTGTTCAAGGAACTTGCAGAGCGCTCCCCGCAGTCCTTGCAGTTGATCGACAGTTCCATCGTCCGCGCCCACCAGCACGCCGCCGGCGGAAAAAAGGGGCGAGGATCATGCCATTGGCCGTTCTCGTGGCGGGTTGAGCACCAAGATCCATGCCGTCGTGGATCAGGACGGGCTGCCCGTCCGGCTTCACCTCACGCCTGGGCAGGCGTCGGACAAGACCACCGCGCCCATCCTGCTGGACACCCTGCCGCCGGGCACCGTGGTCGCGGATCGCGGCTATGACAGCCTCGCTCTGGTCGAACGGGTGGTGACGCGCGGTGGTCAGGCGCATATCCCGACCCAAAGTCGCGTCCGCATCCAACGAAGCGTTCCGCCGGACATCTACCGCCGCCGAAACCTGATCGAACGGTTCTTCTGCAAACTCAAACAATTCCGTCGCATCGCCACGCGCTTCGAGAAACACGCAACAAATTTCCTCACCGCGCTCGCTCTCGCATCAGCAAGAATATGGCTGCGATAAATTGAGTCCGCGCTCTAGTCGTCGGCCATGCGGTAGCCGACGCCCGGCTCGGTGAAGAGGAAGCGCGGATTGCTGGCGTCATCACCCAGCTTCTGGCGCAACTGGCGAATATAGACGCGCAGATACTGGCTGTCGCGCAGATGTGCCGGGCCCCAGATCGCTTTCAGGATCATCTCCTGCGTCATCAGCCGGCCGCGATGGCTGGCCATGATCCACAACAGGTCGAACTCACGCCGCGTCAGATGCAGGGCTTTGCCGTCCAGCGTTGCGGTGTGGGTCGCCGCGTCTATGGCCAATGGGCCGATCGAGAGGCTGGAGGGGGCGGCATCATCCGACGACCGGTCCCGCAGCAGACTGCGGATGCGGGCCAGGAATTCCTTCATTCCGAAGGGCTTGACCACATAATCCTGGGCACCGGCATCCAGTGCCTCGACCTTGCCCAATTCGTCGCTGCGCACCGACAGGATCAGCACCGGCACTTGCGACCAGGTGCGGATTTCCTTCAGGACCGACAGGCCGTCGGCATCGGGCAGGCCCAGATCCAGCACCAGCAGGGCAGGGTTCTCGCGCGCGGTGGCAGCGACCGCCTCGCGGGCCGTCGCGGCCTCGATGACGGCGTGACCCTCGGCCTCCAGCGCCACGCGCAGGAAGCGACGGATCGGGGCTTCGTCATCGACGACAAGCACGCGGGCGGTCATAGCGGTCTCTCGGCATCAGCAACGGGCAGCGACAGGACGATACGGGTGCCGCTGCCATCGGGCCAGCCGCTTTCCGCCCGGATGCTGCCCCCCATCGCCTCGACCAGCCCCTTGCAGATCGCAAGGCCCAGGCCCGTGCCCGCCCGCTGGCGGTCGCCACCCGCCACCCGGTAGAACATGTCGAAGACCCGGGCCTGATCGGCAGGCGGAATGCCTGGCCCTTGATCGGCGATGGACAGCTCGACCCGCCCGGGGGCGGATTTGCCGGAGATGACGATCGCTGATCCAAGCGGCGCATATTTCGCCGCATTGTCCAGGATGTTCACCAACACCTGCTCCAAAAGCAGCGCGTCGGTGAGCACCATCTCCAGGCTGGGGGGCAGGTCGATCCGCAGGACATGCGCGCGCAACACACCGCGCATCCGCTGGCGGGCGCTGCCGACCAGTTCGGCCAGATCCAGCGGTGCCAGCCGGGGCGTCAGCGCGCCATGACCGAGGCGGGTCATGTCCAGCAGGTTCTGGACATAGCGGTCCAATCTTTCGCCCTCTTCGCGGATATTCTCGGCCAGATCCCTGCGGGCGCCCGGCGACAGATCGGTTTCCGCCAGGCTTCCTGCGGCGCCGATGATGGTGACAAGCGGCGTGCGCAGGTCGTGGCTCACCGAATTCAACAGGGCCGTGCGCAGCCGCTCGGTCTCGGTCGCCAGTTCTGTCGCGGCAAGGTCTTCGGTCAGGCGCAGCCGTTCCAGCGCCAGGGCGATCTGGTCGACCAGAGCCTCCAGCAGCCGGCGGTCGGTGCGGGGCAGGATGCGGTCGTCGTCGAAGGCGATGCCAAGGACGCCGAGCCGGCGATCCGAAGCGATAAGCGGCAAGAAGAACCACCGCGCAGTCGGTAGCGTGTCGGACCCCTGTCCCGCCGGTTCGCCCTTCTCCCAGGCGAATTGCGCTGCCGATTGGTCGCGAAGGTCCAGGCGATCCTCGGGCGGAAAGCCACCCACCACCTGAAGCGCGCCGCCTCGCGGTAAAAGCAGCACCGACTCGCAGCGCAGCGTCGTGGCGACATGGCTGACCGAGGCCCAGATCACGTCATCCGCCGTTGCCGCCGAAGCGACGCGGCGGCTGAAGTCGTAGAGCTTGTTCGTGCGGTCGACGATGGCCGATTGCGCCTCGACCCTGGCCCGCAGCCGCGCGGCCAGATTGCCCGTGACCAGCGAGGCGGCAAGGAAGAGCGTCAGGGTCAGCAGCTCGCTTCGATCGGTGATCGTGAAGGTCAGGCGCGGATCGACGAAGAAGAAGTCATAGGAGAAGAAGCCCAGCACCGAAGCCAGCGCCGATGGTCCCATGCCCCGCCTGCTGGCCACGACGATCACGGCGGTCATGAAGAAAAGTGCCAGCGAGGCAACGGGAAACAGCGTATCCGCCGCCCAGGCCCCCAGCGATGCGGCCGCCGTCGCCAGAACCGCCTCGCCCCAGGCCATCGGCCCGCCGCTCAGGCGCGGCAGGCGCAGGGTCCGGCCCGCAACCTTTTCCTCGGGTTCCGAGGCGATCGTCACTTCGAAAGACCCTGCCTGCCGGATCAGGTCACGCGCGTAATCCTCGGTCGTCAGCCGTTCCCAAAGCGTGCGGCGGCGCCTGCGGCCGACAACGATCCGCTGCACGTTGCGGTCGCGGGCCAAGGCAAGGATTGCGTCGGCGACATCGCGCTCGCTTTCCAGCGTGGCCAGTTCCGCGCCCAGCCTTTCGGCCAGGCGCAGGGTGGCGGCCAGCCGGTCCTTGTCGGCCTCGGTCATGTCCTCGCTGCGGGTCGAGACGATGTTGAGCGCGATCCACCCGACCCGCGCGCGGTCGGCCGAGCGTTTGGCGACGCGGATCGCCTCGCGCGCCGCCGGGCTTTCATTGACGCAGACCAGAATGCGCTCTTGCGTCGGCCAGGGGCCCTGGATGGCGTTGACCGCCATGTGTTCGCGCAACTGGGCGTCAACCCGGTCGGCGGCGGTGCGCATCGCCAGTTCGCGCAGCGCTGTCAGATTGCCCATGACGAAAAAGGACCCCAGCGCGCGCGAGGCCTGGTCGGCAGGATAGACCTTGCCCTGTTTCAGCCGCTTCACCAGTTCTTCCGGCGGGATGTCGATCAGTTCGATCTCGTCGGCCATGTCCATGACGCTGTCGGGCACGGTCTCGCGCACCCGGACTCCGGTGATCCGGGCCACGGTCTCGTTCAGCGTCTCGATATGCTGGATGTTCAGCGTGGTGTAGACGTCGATCCCGGCGGCCAGCACCTCCTCGACATCCTGCCAGCGCTTTTCGTGGCGGCTGCCTTCGGCATTGGTATGGGCCAGCTCGTCGATCAGGGCCAGGTCGGGGCGGCGCGCCAGAAGCGCGTCAAGATCCATCTCGGTCAGGGCGCGGTCGCGATACAGCACTGCCTTGCGCGGCAGTTGCGTCAGGCCGGCCAGCTTGGCCTGGGTTTCCGCCCTGCCATGGGTTTCGATCAGCGCCGCGAGCACATCGACGCCTTCGGCCTGCTTGCGATGGGCATCGTCCAGCATGGCCCAGGTCTTGCCGACGCCGGGCGCTGCGCCGAGGAACAACTTCAGCCGCCCCCTGCCTTCGCGCGCAGCCTGGTGCAGCAGCGCGTCGGGCGAGGGACGGCTTTCCGTGTCGGCGGGCATGGTCTCTCCTTCAGGGTGTAGCGGGTGCTATCGGGAAGACCGCGTCAAGCGCAAGATTGGTCTCCAGCACGTTCACACGGGCCAGGCCGTACAGGCCCAGGACCGGCGCCTCGACATGCGCGGTGATCAGCTCGCGCACGGCAAAGGGATCAGCCCCCCGCGCCAGGGCGATGCGTTCGATCTGGCCAAAGGCGCTTTCCGGGCTGATATGCGGGTCCAGGCCCGAGCCCGAGGTGGTGACTGCGTCGATCGGGGCGGGGGCGCCGTTCAGCGCCTCCCAGGCCGCGCGGGCCTCGGCCGTCTGGGCGATCAGAGCGGCCGAGGTGGGGCCAAGGTTGGTCGCCCCGGTGCCGGCGGCATTCCAGCCGCTTGCCGAGGCGCGGGGGTGCAGATAGCCCGGTCCCGCAAAGGGCTGGGCGATCAGCGACGACCCGACGACAGCACCGTTCTTTTCGATCAGGCTGCCATTGGCGGCGGTCGGGAACAGCGCCTGCGCGGCCCCGGTCACGGCCAGCGGATAGGCGACCCCGGTCACGGCGGTGAAGATCAGGATCATCGACACGGCAGGGCGAAGATGCGAAAGCATGGATGCCTCCTTCAGGCAAGGTTCAAAGCGGCAAGGCAAAGATCGATCGCCTTGATGCCGATGAAGGGAACGATCAGGCCGCCAAGGCCATAGATCGCCAGATTGCGGCGCAGAAGGGCTGCGGCGCTTGCGGGCGTATAGCGCACCCCGCGCAGGGCCAGCGGCACAAGCGCCACCAGGATCAGCGCGTTGAAGATGACGGCCGACAGCAAGGCGCTGGTCGGCGAGGCCAGATTCATGATGTTCAGCACCCCAAGCCCCGGATAGGCCGTGACGAAGATCGCGGGCAGGATGGCGAAATACTTCGCCACGTCATTGGCGATGCTGAAGGTGGTCAGCGCCCCCCGGCTGATCAAAAGCTGCTTGCCGACCAGAACCACCTCGATCAGCTTGGTGGGGTCGCTGTCGAGATCGATCAGGTTCGCGGCTTCCTTCGCCGCCGGCGTGCCCGCGTTCATTGCCACGCCCACATCGGCCTGCGCCAGCGCGGGGGCATCGTTCGAGCCGTCGCCGCACATGGCGACCAGTCGTCCGCCCGCCTGTTCGCGGCGGATGAGGTCCAGCTTCATCTCGGGCGTGGCTTCGGCCAGGAAATCGTCTACCCCGGCTTCGGCGGCAATGGCCGCGGCGGTCAGCGGGTTGTCGCCCGTGATCATCACGGTGCGGATGCCCATGGCGCGCAATTCGCCAAAGCGGTCACGTACGCCCGGTTTCACGATGTCCTTCAGATGCACCGCGCCCAGGATCGTGCTGCCTTCGGCCACCAGAAGCGGTGTGCCGCCCGACCGGGCAATCGCATCGACCTGCCCGGCAAGGGCACCGGGCGGGGCTTGGCCGGTCAACCGGATCACCGCATCCATCGCGCCCTTGCGGAAGGATTGCCCCCCGGCATCCAGGCCCGACAGCCGGGTCTGGGCGGCAAAGGGCACAGGCTCGGCCCCGGCTGGCATCGCCGGGACGGCGCCCAGTATCTCGCGCGCCTTCTCGACGATGGATTTGCCCTCGGGCGTCTCGTCGGCCAGCGAGGCCAGCGCCGCCGCTTCGGCCAGGCGGCGCAGATCCACGCCCGGCGCCGGAACGAACCCATCGGCCATCCGGTTGCCGAAGGTGATCGTCCCGGTCTTGTCGAGAAGCAGGGTGTCGACATCCCCCGCGGCTTCGACCGCGCGGCCGGATTTGGCGATGACATTGGCCTTCACCAGCCGGTCCATCCCGGCGATGCCGATGGCTGACAAAAGGCCGCCGATGGTTGTGGGGATCAGCGTGACAAACAGCGCGCCAAGCACCACCAGCGGAATGGCCGTGCCCGAATAGCTGGCAAAGGCGGGCAGGGTGACGGTGACGAACAGGAAGATCAGGGTCAGACCCACCAGCAGGATGTTCAAGGCGATCTCGTTCGGGGTCTTTTGCCGTTCCGCCCCTTCGACCAGGGCGATCATCCGGTCGAGGAAGCTTTTCCCCGGCTCCGCCGTCACCCGCATCACCAGCCAGTCCGACACGACCATGGTCCCTCCCGTGACCGAAGATCTGTCGCCGCCTGCCTCGCGGATCACCGGGGCGCTCTCGCCCGTGATGGCGCTTTCGTTGACCGAAGCAACGCCGCGCACCACCTCGCCATCGGTCGGGACGATTGCGCCAGGGGTAAGCAGAACGAACTGCCCGGGCTGGAGCGTGGTCGCGGCCCGGGTCTCGGCTTCGGACGGGTCGCTGTCGGGGCTGGGCAGCACCCTGACGCCGGTTTCGGTCTTGGTGGCGCGCAGCGCATCGGCCCGCGCCTTGCCCCGGCCTTCGGCAAGGGCCTCGGCGAAATTGGCGAAGATCACGCAGAGCCAAAGCCAGAACGAGATATGCAGCGCCGTTCCCGCCCCGGCGACGCCCGACACAAGGTCGCGCGCCCCAAGGGCCGTGGTCATGGCGGCGACAACGGCGGTGACAAAGATCACCGGGTTGCGCCACAGGGCACGGGGCGAAAGCTTGGTGAAGCTTGCCTTGATCGCCATCGGGTAAAGGCCAGAGAGATTGGCCGGTCTTTCATGTTTCGACATGATATGCCTCAGAAACTTTGTCCGGCCAGCCGCGCGGTCTCTTCCGCGATGGGGCCAAGGGCAAGGACAGGGAAGAAGGTCAGCGCACCAAGGATGACCACGGTGAGGACCAGCAGCATGACGAACAGGGGGCCATGCGTCGGGAAGGTGCCGCTGGTCGCGGCGGCCTTGGGCTTGCGGATCATCGACCCCGCGATGGCCAGCACCGGAATGATGATCGCAAAGCGCCCGATCAGCATGACGATTCCGATCGCCGTCGTGTGCCAAATGCCCGCAGCCCCCCAGCCGGCAAAGGCGCTGCCATTGTTGCCGATGGCGCTGGAATAGGCGTAGAGGATCTCGCTCAGCCCATGCGGCCCGGGGTCTTGCACCGCCGTCAGCGCCTGCGGCACGATCGAAGCGATCCCGCCCCCGACAAGGATGCCCAGCGGCATCGACAGGAAAGCCAGGAGCGCCAGCGTGACCTCGCGCGCCTCGATCTTGCGCCCCAGATATTCCGGCGTGCGGCCGACCATCAGCCCGGCCAGGAAGACCGCGAGCACGACATAGATCAGCATGCCGTAGATGCCCGCGCCCACGCCGCCAAAGATCACCTCGCCGACCTGCATGAAGACCATGGTCACAAGGCCGGACAGCGGCATGAAACTGTCATGCATCGCGTTGACGGCCCCGTTCGACGCGGCGGTGGTCGAGGCCGCCCAGAGCGCCGAAAGCATCGCACCGAAGCGCTGCTCTTTGCCTTCCATGTTGGCGCCGAATCCAAGCGCGGGGTTGCCGGCGATCTCGTAGACATGGATGACGCTCAAGCCCGCCACGAACATCACCGCCATCGCGGCAAAGATCGCCCAGCCCTGCCGCCGGTCGCCCGCCATGCGGCCGAAGAGGAAGCAGAAGGCGACCGGGATCAGCAAGAGCGCCAGACATTCCGCCAGGTTCGAGGCGATCGTCGGGTTCTCGAAAGGATGCGCCGAGTTCACGCCGAAGAAGCCGCCACCATTCGTGCCCAGTTGCTTGATCGCGATCTGGGCTGCGGCAGGGCCACGGGCGATGATCTGCTCGCCCCCCTCGACGCCGGTCGCGGTGACGGCACCCAGAAGCGTCTGCGGAACACCCTGCGCCGCCAGGAACAGGGCCAGCAGGATCGACAGCGGCAGCAGGATCCAGAGCACCGACCGGGTCAGGTCGAGCCAGAAGTTGCCGATGCTCGCGCCTTTTTCCAGCACGAAACCCCGGATCACCGCAACGCCGACAGCCATGCCGGTGCCGGCGCTGACAAAATTCTGCACCGTCAGCCCGGCCATCTGGGAGAGGTAGCTCAACTGCGCCTCGCCAGAATAGGCCTGCCAGTTGGTATTGGTGATGAAGCTGGCGGCCGTGTTGAAGGCCAGGTCCGCCGACATGCCGCCGATCGCGTCAGGGTTCAGCGGCAAGCTGCCCTGACCGCGCAGGATCGCGTAAAGCAAAAGGAAGCCGGCCAGGTTGAAGGCCAGCGCCGCAAGGGCATAGCCGCCCCAGGACATGCCGCGACCGGCGACCGTGCCGCTGACGCGCAGCAGGCCAGCCTCAAGTCTCGACATCGCCGAGGGGATTTCTCCGGCATAGATCTGCGCCATCAGACCGGCCAGAAGCCAGGCAAGACCAACGAGGACGGCGAAGTATAGGGCATAGGCCGCAAGGCTCATGGCTGCCCCCTAGAACCGGTCGGGGCGCAAGAGCGCGCACCCGAGATAGACGAAAAGCCCGGCGGTAACGCCAAGGCCAAGGATGATGTCGAACATACTGCGCCTCACATGCGTTCTGCGGCGCGAACCGCAACGGCGAAGGTGGCGAAAGCGGCCACTGTGATCGCCAGATAGACAAGGTCAGCCAAGGAAACCTCCTGCCAATAGTCAGGAGTTGGATGGGCCGAAGACGCGTAAGGCGGCTATGCGAAAGACGGCGGCCGGGCGTAAAGGACGTGTAAATAAGGCCGCCCGGCGCCGGCGCGGTGGCGGATCTGCCCTTTGCGGGTGATGCGGACCGCCCGGATTTTTGGAAGACGTTTGGAAGACGCTTGGAAGACGTTCGCGAGACGCCGCGCCGCGCCTTTTGCACGGGCGGACAGATGCACAGCCAGGAAACCGGCTTGTGCGTGAGATCTGCAAGAGGGGGAGGTCAGGAGCAGCGCGGGAAGCCACAGCCGAAGACCGCAGCGCGCCAGGACCAAACAGGCTTCATGCTGTTTCGGGCGGTTACTTGCCGTACAGGTTCAATTCTCTGGATGCCAGCGCATCGCGCAAAACCCGTCACAATGCAGGAGAATTAAAATCATCCGATATCAACGGGATGTGTAAGTGGCGGAGGGGGTGCGTCCGAAAGACAACCTTCTCCAAGTTCAAGCTGCTCCATTGGGCGTCAGCGAGGGCCGCCGTCTACGGATCGCGCTTCGTCATCAAAAGCTTGGCGCATTGCGATGCCGTCAGGAGGCATCCACACCGACCCTGCGACCCGAATGCGCTGGGTGCTGTCGTCTCTGAGCCGCGAGGATCAGCCTGCCGTTCTGTCCGAGAAAATTGATCTGCTGCAAGGATAATTGCGTAAAACAAGACACTGGCGCGGGTGGCAGAAGGTTCGCGCCATCTGCGTCGGCCGGACGACAACTGGCAGCCCACCAATCTCGAAGGACTTTGCATGCTTCAAGTCGCGCTTCTCTATGCTGCAACTGCCGCGGTGTTCCTCACGCTGGATGTGATCGGGATCCGGTTTCTGATCCGGCCGGTGTTCGAGCGCAATGTCGGCCATCTTCTTGCCGATCCGCTGCGGCTTGGTCCGGCCGCGCTGTTCTATCTGGGATATATTGCCGGACTTGTGTGGCTGGTGTCCTGGCCCGCGCTGAAGGGCAATGATCCCTTTCACGCGTTGATCGGAGGCATGGTCATCGGGCTGATGTGCTATGGCACCTATGAGATGACCAACTATGCCACACTTGCCGACTGGTCATGGGAACAGGTCATCATCGACGGCTTGTGGGGCACGTTCCTGACAGGATTTGCAGCCTGGATTGGCGTTCTGGCGCTCTCGGGACGGTTCAACTGAACGATCAGCTCAAGCGTCGCAAGAGCCGCAGCGAAAGCGCATACGGCAAGACCCGCACCAGCTTCATCGCCCAGGTGAAGCGGCGCGGGAAGTGGATCTCAAATCTCCGCCGCTGCATCCCGCGCAGCACCGCCTCTGCCGCCTGCTCGGCGGTAATGATTGCGGGCATGGTAAATGTGTTTCTGGCCGTCAGCCTGGTCTGGACGAAACCAGGGCAGACCAGCTTCACCGTCACGCGCGGCGCCAGTTCCGTCGCAAGCGTTTCGGCAAGATTGTTGACCGCCGCCTTGGTTGCCGAATAGGGCTGTCCACCCGGAAGGCCGATATAGCCCGCGACCGAACCGAACAGGACCAGCTGCCCTCCATCACGGAGCAGCGGGGGGCAAAGGCGGGCAACCTCTATCATGCCCAGAAGGTTGACCCGCACCATCGCCTCGGCCTGTGTGGGGTCGATCTCGGCGACGCGACTGGGATTGTAAAGCGCCGCGGTACAGATGATCGCGTCCAGCTGCATCTTCAGCGCAAGTTGTGCGACGGCCGTCGCCAGCGTTTCGGGTCGCCCCAGATCCAGCGGCAGAGCCTGCGCGCCGCCACATTCCGCCGACAGCAGTTCCAGCGCGTCGCCGTCGCGGGCAGACAGGATCAGCCGCGCCCCTTGCCTTGCCAGCGCTCGGGCGAGAGCAGCGCCGATACCCGCGCTGGCGCCAATGATCCAAATGCGCCGACCAGCAAAGGCCATCGTTCAGATCCTGAAGATCGGCTGCAAGAGCCGAGGGATCAGCGCGTGAAAGCGCAAGGGCGCATCGGTTGCCGCCAAGCAGATGCATGGCTCACCCGGGCCGGCAACAGGTTGGTGGTCGATCTCGTCATGCGCTGCTTCGACGTCGCCGCGATGAAATGCTCCCGCGGCGTCAGAAAAGCTGCCTTGCAGAACCAGCGTCAGTTCTTGCCCCCGATGTCCGTGTTCCGGCACGGCCTTTCCCGGGGGGATATACAACAGCCTCAGCGCACCTTCGCTATCGGCGGACAGAAGCTGCTGGCGGATGCCTCCGCCCAGCATGCGCCAGCGCGGCGGCTTTCCGTCCAATTCGTCCATGACGGCCGAAGGAAATGGCCCGGATACGCGCAGGGGAGGTCTCGGCGGCGGTGCGTCCAGGGCCGCCATCATCCGTTCGCGTGCATCGGCGCGCAGGGCGGAACCGGCTGAATCCTGCAAAAGCGCCCCGCCGATCATGTCTCCGGCCTCCTGGAGCGCGCGGCATTGGTCGCAAAGCGACAGATGCGCGGCGACGACCACCCCAAAGGCGTGGGGCAAGGTGCCGGCGCGATAGGCGTCAAGCATGGTGTCGGGGATGTGGTGGCGGATGGTGGTCATGGTGCGATCTTCTTCAGCTCATGCCGGAGGCGTTCAAGGCCAAGGCGGATGCGGGACTTGATGGTCCCAAGCGGCAAGCCCGTCATTTCACTGATGCGGCTGTGGGGAATATCCTCGAAATAGGCGATGCGCAGCGCTTCGGCCTGTTCGGGACCGAGGCGCGCAAGGGCTTCGGCCAAGTGGCGCGCCTCCTGCTGCAGCGCGACGATCTGGGCTGCGTCGGGCTCCTGGCTCTCAAGCTCGGGCATCTCGTCGGGCTGCGCGAGCGGGCGGCGGCGCGCCATGTCGATGCGTCGGTTCCGCGCAATGCCATAGATCCAACCCGCCGCATCTGCACGATGCGGGTCGAACTGACCTGCCTTGTGCCAGACTGCGAGCATCACATCTTGCACCACATCTTCGGCCGTGCCGTCCCGCAGCCCGCCGCGCAGCATCATCGCCTTGAGGCGCGGCGCAAAATGGTCAAAGAGCCGGCCGAAGGCGGCGCGATCGCGGCTGTCGCGGACGGCGATCATATCGCCAGTCAACCTGGATAGTTCGTCCATCGGCTGTTGACCCACCACTCCGGACCTCAAGGCACCGTCATCGACCAGTGGCGGTGCCATCGGACTGGGCATTCTATAAGGGCGGGCCTCGACCGGCGCAAATTCAGTGTTCATGCCATCCGCTACGGATGACGAGGCGCAGCAGATCATTCTTACGGTAATTTTACGGGACGATTGATCCAAGGTCAGCTTGCACGCGTAAGCATGTCAAAGAGTTAATGGGGGCCATATGCCTTTTGACATTGCCAAGGGCGCGCCACAGCGGATCGCCATCGTCGGTGGGGGCATATCGGGCCTGGCTTGCGCGTGGGTTCTGTCGCGCCACCATCAGGTGACGCTGTACGAAGAAGCGAACCGGCTTGGCGGCCATGCGCGCACTGTCCTTGCCGGCAAGCAGGGCGATCAGCCGGTCGATACCGGGTTCATCGTGTTCAACCATGTCAATTACCCGCATTTGACGGCGATGTTTCGCGACCTTGATGTGCCAATCGCCAAAAGCGACATGAGCTTTGGCGTCTCGCTGGATGCCGGACGGATGGAATATGCGCTGCGATCCGGCAATGCGCTGTTCGGACAGCGGCGCAATATCCTGGACCCTCGCTTTCACCTGATGATCCGCGACATCCTGCGCTTCAATGCCGGGGCCGAGGCCGAGGTGGCGGCCGCGCCTGACCTGACCATCTCGATGCTGATCGAGCGGATGGGTCTGGGTGTACGGTTCCGCGACCACTACCTTTTCCCTTTCTGCGGAGCGATCTGGTCCACCCCCGATCAAGACATCGGCGCTTTCCCGGCGCGTGCGCTGGTACGGTTCATGCGCAACCACGGGCTTTTGTCGCGCGGCCAGCATCACCAGTGGTGGACGGTAGAGGGCGGTTCGATCCGATATGTCGAGCGGCTGGCCGCGGCGCTGCTGCGCGCCGGTGTCGATCTGCGCTCCGGAGCCCTTGTGCGGGCGGTCACGCGATCAAGCGGCATGATCGCCCTGCGCGCCGAGGGGGCAGAGGCGGAAATCTTCGATCATGTCATCCTTGCCACGCATGCCGATCAGGCGCTGGCGATGCTGAGCGATGCCGATCAAACGGAACGCGCAGCCCTTTCGGCGATCCGGTTTCAGCCAAACCACACTGTCCTTCACGCCGACCCATCCGTGATGCCGCGCCGCCGCCGGTGTTGGAGTTCGTGGGTCAGCCGTAGCAATGCCGGGCGTGCGGGTGTGGCCGTCACCTATTGGATGAACCGGCTTCAGAACATCCCCGACGACGATCCGCTGTTTGTCACGCTGAATGAAAGTGACGGGATCGACCCGCGTTTGATTTACGATCAGGTGACATTCCGCCATCCGGTCTTTGATCTTGCAGCGCTGGATGCGCAGGCAAAGGTTGCCGCGATGCAAGGCAACCGCAACACGTGGTTTGCAGGCGCCTGGCTGCGCAATGGCTTTCACGAGGATGGCTTTGCCAGCGCGCAGCGCATCGCGCGCAGGTTGCTGCCTGCGGCGGTGCTGTCCTGACACTCGCGGCGCGCCTTGAGGCTGGCGAAGTGCTGGCAATGGCTGCGCTGGTGACCCATGCCCGCCGCGGTGAACTGCGCCACGCATTCCGCACTTATGCCGAACAGGTGCTGCTGGCGCCCGAGCACTTTCGCCCACCCCGGCTCATGGCACATAACAGGTTTGGTCTGATTGCCTTTCACGATTGCGATCACGGCGGGCCCCGTGGTGCAGGCATCTGCGCGCCCTGGGCATGGGCACAGTTTTCGGCGGCCGGGATCGCACGACGTCCGGGGCTGGTGCTGGCGCTCCTGACGCAGCCGCGGTTTCTGGGCTACTGGTTCAACCCGGTCAGCTTCTGGATGCTGATCGAGGGCAATGCGTTGATCGCGGTGATTGCCGAGGTCAACAACACCTTCGGCCAGCGCCACAGCTATCTGTTGGCCCGTCACGACTTTGCGCCGATTGACGGAGAAACGGAACTGACCGCGCCGAAGGTCTTTCACGTCTCGCCCTTTCAGGACGTGGCGGGTGACTATCATTTTCGCTTCGCCCTGCACTCTGACCGTATCGCCATCCGCATCGCCCAACAGGATGGCGCGGGTGGAATCGACACCGCCATGACGGGGCCGCTGGCGCCGCTGACGGCCCGCGCGGTGCTTGCAACAAGCTTTCGACGGCCCGGCGGTGCGTTGCGCGTGATCGTGCAAATCTATTGGCACGCGATGCGCCTGAAACTCAAAGGCGCCGCCTATCGCCGACGTCCCGCCCCACCCGATCAGGAAATCAGCTGATGATCCTCGCGACACGCCCCTTGAAATCCCGCTTTCTTTCCGCCCTCGAGGGCATCACCGATGGCATCCTGACCCTGACCACTCCCGAGGGCACGCGCCATCGCTTTGGAAGCTCCGGTCCCGAGGCGGACTTGCAGATCCGCGACTGGCGGCTGCTGCCGCGTCTGGCGCTGCGCGGCGATGTCGGGCTGGGCGAGGGCTGGATCGCGGGTGACTGGCACAGCGAGACGCTGGAGAGGACCCTCTCGCTGGCCCTGCGCAACCTTGGCCTTCGGACGGGCTGGGGAGAGCCGGGGCGGCTTCAAGCGATGCGCATGCGGCTGGTTGACAGGCTGGTGCGGCCAAACAGCCTGCGCGGATCGCTGCGCAATATCCGCGCACATTACGATGTCGGCAACGAGTTCTATCAGCTCTGGCTTGACCCGGGCATGACCTATTCCTCGGCGCTGTTCGGTGAAGGGGATGACCTGCATCGCGCACAGGCGCGCAAGAACGGGCGCATTCTGTCGCAACTGGCGCCGGGTGAGAGCCTTCTGGAAATTGGCTGTGGATGGGGCGGCTTTGCTGAGGCGGCAGCCGAGCGCGGCCAGACGGTGACTGCGATCACGCTGTCTCACTCGCAAAAGGGGTATGCCGACGCCCGGCTGGATGGCCGTGCCGAGATCCGTCTTCAGGATTACCGGCAGGTGACGGGGCGCTTTGACAACATCGTGTCGATCGAAATGATCGAGGCGGTGGGCGAACGCTACTGGCCAACCTATTTCGCCACGCTCGCGGCGCGGCTGGCGCCGGGTGGGCGGGCGGTCTTGCAGGCGATCACCGTGCCGGATGCCGAATTTTCGGTCTATCGCCGCCGGTCGGATTTCATCCGTCAGCATGTGTTTCCCGGCGGCATGCTGCCCTGTCCTGCCGTCATCTCCCACGAGGCGACGAAGGTCGGACTGCGCGTGCGAGACAGCCACGCTTTCGGACATGACTATGCCCGCACATGCCGGATCTGGTGCGAGACGATGATGCAACAGCGCCCGCGCATCCAGCGGCTTGGGTATGGCGACGCCTTCCTGCGCGGTTGGCAATTCTATCTGGAGGGTTGCGCCGCCGCCTTTGCCACCGGGCGCTGCGATGTGGTGCAAGTGACACTTGCCCACGCGGATGAGGCCTACTGAATGACGGCGCCCGGCGTAATCTGACTGGCCCGCGACGTCCGATTGCAGGACACTATCGCGCTTCTGGGTGCGATTGCCGATCGTGTACTCGTGCCGGTGTTCATCGCAGATCGGCCGATCAAGACCCAAGGTGCAGCCAGCTGCTGGCGGCTGGCGCGCACCACAAGCCCTGGATGCTGCACTTCGCCGACGCACCGGCGGCACCCAGTTGCTCCTGATCGCGCAGATCGTCGGGGGGGTTGCAGTGACCCTAGACCTTGCTGCTCTTGGACCGGGTCTGCCGGATCAAACCGGCCTGACGCAGGGCTTCCTGGCCACGGGGGTTAAACGGTGCCTTAAAGACATGCGCAAGAGCCGCTGAAGCGAACCCGCAGTACATCGCACATGACCCTCATGCCGCACTCGGGAAAACGCTTTCGCGGGGGCAAGTGGCGGAGAGGGTGGGATTCGAACCCACGGTACCCTTGCAGGCACTCCGGTTTTCGAGACCGGCGCGATCGACCACTCCGCCACCTCTCCGCGCTTTGGGGGTCGTCTTGTGAGCCGGGGGTTTAGCCGGGCCTCGGGGCAAGCACAAGAGCGATTTCGCGGCTTTCTGTCCCGGAGCTGACAGGTTGTTGAAACCAGTGGTGGGGCGGCAAGCCGGTGGAACAGAAGGGGTCTTGGGGCTTGCTGCCGACAATGGGCAAACCGATGCAGGCAAGGCTGCCGTCGGCCGTCTGGAGATGTGGTGCGCTTATCTCGCCCGTTCCGCGGGCGGTTCTCTGATTGGGCAGGCGGGAACACGCAGGTTTGACGTCCCTGCGCTTGGCGCGGGCGGGCACCGCGCTTAGGCTTGCTTCCGTCGGAGCGCTCTCCGGCGCTGTGTGGAGAGGTCCAGATGCTGAAACCCGAGCTTCTTGCCGCGGGCTTCGTCTGCTGTGTGGCGCTGGTCGCCCCGGCTGCGCCGTTCATTCTGGGGCCCGCCCATGCCCAGCAGGCCGAGGCCGGGCTGACCCAGGATCTCGAGGCCTCGCCGGTCGCGGCCTTGGCCGATCTGCTGCGTATGGACGCGACTTTCGCCATCATGGCGGAGGAGGGCCGCGCCCATGGCGCCGAGATCGAGAGCGGGTCCTTCCCGGGTCGGGGCGGAGCAGGTTGGGCGGCGACTGTCGACGGGATCTATGACATCGGCCAGATGCGAAGCCGCTTTCTTGCGGCTTTCGAGGCGGCGCTGAAAGACGATCGGGAAGCGATCAAGGCGGCGCAGACCTTCTTCGGCACTGATCTTGGCCAGCGCATCCTTACGCTGGAACTGGATGCCCGTCGCGCCATGGTCGATGAGGATGTTTCGGAAGCGGCAGAGGTGACGGCCGAGAAGATGAAAGCGGCGCGCGATCCGCGACTGCGGCTGGTGCGCAAGATGATTGAGGCGGGTGATCTGGTCGAGATGAACGTGGCCGGCGCGCTGAGCGCGAATCTCGCCTTCGCGCGCGGCATGGCCGAGACGCTGCCGAAAGCCCAGGCCCAGCCGCTGGACGATATGATGACCGAGGTCTGGGGGCAGGAGGGGGCACTGCGCGCCTCGACGACGACCTGGCTCTATTCCTATCTTGTCCTGGCCTATGCGCCCCTGAGCGATGCGGAAATGCAGAGCTATGTCGATTTCTGGGCCTCGCCCGAGGGCAAGCGGGTGAATGCGGCCTTGTTTGCGGCCTTTGACGCGGCTTTCGTGCCGGTCTCGGAAGAACTAGGTCGCGCCGTTGGCGCCATGTCGCAATCGCGCGACATCTAGGCCACCGCGACCCGGCAGGTGGGCGCCGGTTCTGCTTGACAGGGACCGGCGCGCGGATCATAAGCCCACGACCTGCCCGGGGTGCGAATCCCGGGCCGGTTCTTTATTGAAACACCGCCCTTGCGAAAAGGGCGCGCTGTCCGAGGCGGGGCAGGGCCGGAAGGCCCAGCTCCACCAACGCCGGAAACGGGGCCACAGGGCGCGGGTAACGAAGGAAGGACGACCCATGTTTGCGGTCCTCAAGACCGGCGGCAAGCAATACAAGGTCCAGGCGGGCGACGTGCTGCGCGTGGAAAAGCTTGATGCTGTCGCTGGCGACAAGATCCAGTTCAACGAGATCCTGGTGCTCGGCTCGACCGTCGGCGCGCCGCTGGTTGCCGGTGCCGCCGTGCAGGCCGAAGTGATCGAGCAGATCAAGGGTCCGAAGACCATCTCGTATCACAAGCGCCGCCGGAAGCATTCGTCGCAGCGCACCCGTGGCCATCGCCAGCAGCTGACCCTGCTGCGCGTGACCGACGTGCTGGAGAAGGGCGCCGACAAGACCGGCGTGAAGGAAGCGATCGGCACCGCTGCCGCGCGTCTGGCCGCCCATGAAGCCCCCGGCGCAACCAAGGCCAAGGCTGACGCTCCGGCCGCTGACGCCGCCGAGAAACCGAAGCGCGCCCGCAAGGCCGCGGAAGCGAAGGAGTAATCTCCCATGGCACACAAGAAAGCAGGCGGTTCGTCCCGCAACGGCCGCGACTCGGCCGGTCGTCGTCTGGGCATCAAGCTCTATGGCGGCCAGGAGGCCATTCCGGGCAACATCATCTGCCGTCAGCGCGGAACCACCTGGTTCCCGGGCCAAGGTGTCGGCATGGGGTCGGACCATACCATCTTCGCGACCGTCGAAGGCAAGGTATCGTTCAAGAAGGGCCTCAAAGGCCGCACTTTCATTTCGGTCCTCCCGGTGGCGGAGGCCGCCGAGTAAGCCGAAAAACCCTTACAATCCGAGAGTATCGGGGGGATCGGCTGAAAAGCCGGTCCCCTTCCTCATTTCTGCCGCGGTTTTGCCGGGCAGGGTTGGGAAAACCCGGAAGCCAGACCCATATCGGGATGACTTGTATCAGATCGGGACTGGCGCCCGCATGAGCTTCGAAGGAGGGAAGCCATGGTTCTCGACACGATCCAGGCCGCAGAAGGCCAGATCGCCGCTGGCAGGTTCGTCCTGCGCCCGGTCCGCACGTCGGATGCCGGCCTGATCGCCTATCACGCCGGTGACCGCCGCGTGGCCGAGGCGACGCAGAATATTCCCCACCCGTTCCCCCCGGGCGCGGCCGAGGCCTATGTGGCCCGCGCCATGAAGCAGGAACGCCCCGGCTCTGTCTGGGTGCTGGACGGCGCGGCCACCGGCCTGTCGGAAGTGCTGGGCGTGATCAGCCTCAAGCCGATGGATTGCGGCGCGGGCAAGGGCAGCCAATCGGAAGTGGCCTATTGGGTTGCGCCCGCCTTCTGGAACTCTGGCATTGCCTCCGAGGCTGTGCGTGCCCTGATCGCGGCAAACCCGCTGGGCGACCGCACCTATTTCGCCGAGGTTTTCCAGGACAATCCGGGATCGGCGCGGGTGCTGACCAATGCGGGTTTCCAGTATTTGGGCGATGCCGAAGCCTTCTCGGTCGCGCGCAACGCCCGTGTCCCAACCTGGACGTATCTGCGGAAACTGGACTGACGCCATGGACCTTTCCAATCGCGCGGTCCTGCGGACGGCGCGATTGGAATTGCGCCCCCTCAGGCAAGAAGACGCCCCGGCCGTGATCGACGGTGTCGGGCGGCTTTCGGTCAGTCGCTATCTGTCGGTCGTGCCGCATCCCTATGGGCCGCAGGATTTTGCTGCATTCTTGCCCAACGCCATGCCCGGCCGCTTCTGGGCGATCGACGATGGCCCCGGCTTGATCGGGGTGATCTCGCTTGCGCCGGGCCTTGGGTTCTGGGTCGCGCCTGATCGGCAGGGCAGGGGATATGTCACCGAGGCGGCCCGCGCCGTGCTGGCCGCGCATTTTGCCGATCCATCGGCGGGGCCAGTGACCTCTGGCTATTTCGAGGACAACCGGGCTTCGGCCCGGGTGCATCGCAAGCTCGGTTTCCGCACCACGGCTGTGGCGCAGGCCTTTTGCCAGGCCTTCGAACAGGCGCGCCCGGTCAAACGGCAAAGGCTGACGCGGCAGGGCTGGGCCGCCAGCCTGCCGCCTTCGCCATAGGCATCGCTTGAGCCTTTGGCCCTGATCCTGTATCGCCCTTCCATCCCAGCGAAAGCGCAGACCGATGAAATTCCTCGACCTTGCCAAAGTCTATATCCGCTCGGGCGGCGGCGGCGCGGGCTGCGTCTCGTTCCGGCGCGAGAAGTTCATTGAATTCGGCGGCCCTGATGGCGGCGATGGCGGCCATGGCGGCTCGGTCTGGGCCGAGGCCGTGGCGGGGCTGAACACGTTGATCGACTATCGCTACCAGCAGCATTTCTTCGCCAAGTCGGGCCAGCCGGGCATGGGCAACCAGAAGACCGGCAAGTCGGGCGATGACATCCTGCTGAAAGTGCCGCTCGGCACCGAGATCCTGGATGAGGATGAGGAAACCGTCATCGCCGATCTGACCGAACCCGGCCAGCGCGTCTGTCTGGCCGAGGGCGGCAACGGCGGCTGGGGCAACCTGCGCTTCAAATCGAGCACCAACCGCGCGCCAGCCCGGGCCAATCCGGGGCAGGAGGGGGTGGAACGCACGATCTGGCTTCGGCTGAAGCTGATCGCCGATGCCGGGCTGGTGGGCCTTCCCAATGCCGGCAAGTCGACCTTCCTGGCAGCGGTGTCGAATGCCCGCCCGAAGATCGCGGATTACCCATTCACGACGCTGGTGCCCAATCTGGGCGTCGTCGGCATCGACGGGCATGAGATGGTTATGGCCGATATTCCCGGCCTGATCGAAGGCGCCTCCGAGGGGCGTGGTCTGGGGATGCAGTTCCTTGCCCATGTCGAGCGCTGCAAGGTGCTGTTGCATCTGGTGGATGGCACGTCTTCGACCATCACCAAAGATTACCGCACCATCATCACCGAACTTGAGACCTATTCCGATATCCTGGGCGACAAACCCCGCATCCTTGCGCTGAACAAGGTCGATGCGCTGGATGCCAGGCAGATTTCCGACCGTCGCCGAGCCTTAGAAAAGGCCAGCGGCGGGCCGGTGCATGTGATCTCGGGGGTGGCTGGCAAGGGCCTGCCCGAAGTGCTGCGGGCGGTCTATGCCGAAATCGCGGGCGAAGCCAAACCCGTCGAGGCGGAGCGCAGCACATGGCAACCCTGACCGAGACCCGCGCCCCCGATGTGCGGGCGGCGAAGCGGCTGGTCGTCAAGATCGGCTCGGCCCTGCTGGTGGATCGCCAGAAGGGGTTGAAGCAGGCATGGCTGTCGGCGCTGGCGCTGGATGTGGCCGAGGCGCGGCTGCGCGGCACGGATGTGGTTCTGGTCTCTTCCGGCTCCATCGCGCTGGGGCGGCTGATCCTGGGCCTGCCCGAAGGCGCGCTGACGCTGGAGCAAAGCCAGGCGGCGGCCGCCGTGGGCCAGATCCGGCTGGCGCGCGCCTATGAGGAAGTGCTGGCGCCGCATGGCATCACCACGGCGCAGGTTCTGGTGACGCTTGAGGATACGACCGACCGGCGGCGCTATCTGAACAGCCGCGCCACGATGGAGACGCTGATCGGCCTGCATGTCGTGCCGATCGTGAACGAGAATGACACCGTCGCCACCGACGAGATCCGCTTTGGCGACAATGACCGGCTCGCGGCGCAGATCGCGGTGACGGTGGGGGCGGATCAGCTGATCCTGCTGTCGGATGTCGACGGGTTCTACACCGCCAACCCGAAGGAAGACGCCACCGCTCGCAGGTTTGATCTGGTCGAGACGATCACCCCCGAGATCGAGGCCATGGCGGGCGACCCGATTTCCGGCCTGTCCAAGGGCGGGATGAAGACCAAGCTTCTGGCCGCGCGCACGGCCGTCGCGGGCGGTTGCGCCATGGCGATCATGGAAGGTTCGGTCCTGCGGCCCCTGACCGCATTGGCGCAAGGCGCGGCGCGGACCTGGTTCGTGCCCGCGGCCGATCCGCAACTGGCGCGCAAGCGCTGGATCAATGCGATGAAGCCCAAGGGCGAGCTGGTCCTGGATGCGGGTGCGGTGACGGCGCTGCGGGCGGGCAAAAGCCTGCTGCCCGCCGGGGTGACGCGGGTCACCGGCACGTTCGGGCGGGGCGAGCCGGTGGCGATCCTGTCGCCCGAGGGCGTGGTTCTGGCCAAGGGGCTGGTGCGCTATACCAGCGCCGAGGCGAAGAAGATCGCGGGGCACAGGTCTGCCGAGATCGAGGCGATCCTGGGCTATCAGGGCCGGGCGGCGCTGGTGCATCGCGACGATATGGTGCTCTGATCCCAGGCCCCGGGGGCTCTGCCCTCGGACCCCCGGGATATTTGGGCCAAGATGAAGGGGCTAGGGCATGGACGGGCAATTCAGTGATTTGATGAACGACATCGGCCGCAAGGCCAGGGCTGCCGCGGCGGAACTGGCCCTTGCCTCCTCCGAGCGCAAGGCCGTGGCCTTGCAGGCGGCCGCGACCGCGATCTGGGAGCGGCGGCAGGCGATCCTGGACGAGAATGTCATGGATCTGGCCGAGGCCGAGAAGAAAGGCATGACCGCCGCCATGCTGGACCGGCTGACCCTGAACGAGGCGCGGGTGCGCGGGATTTCCGACGGCTTGCGCGCGATTGCCGAGCAGAAGGATCCGGTCGGCCGCGTGCTGGCGGAATGGGACCGGCCGAACGGCCTGCATATCCAGCGCGTTGCGACACCGCTGGGCGTGGTCGGCATCATTTTTGAAAGCCGGCCCAATGTGACGGCGGATGCCGGGGCGCTGTGCCTGCAATCCGGCAATGCGGCGATCCTGCGCGGCGGGTCGGACAGCCGCAATTCTTCGGAAGCGATCCATGCCTGCATGCTGGAGGGCCTGCGCGCGGCGAACCTGCCCGAAGCGGCCATCCAGCTGGTGCCGGTGGCCGACCGCGAGATGGTGACGGCCATGCTGCGCGCGGTTGGGCATATCGACGTGATCGTGCCGCGCGGCGGCAAGGGGCTGGTCGGGCTGGTGCAGCGCGAGGCGCGGGTGCCGGTCTTTGCCCATCTGGAGGGCATCTGCCACATCTATGCCGACCGTGACGCCGATCTGGAAAAGGCGCGTGCCGTGGTGCTGAACGCCAAGACCCGGCGGACAGGGGTTTGCGGGGCGGCCGAATGCCTGCTGATCGACTGGCAGTTCTACACCAAGCATGGCGGCGTTCTGGTCGAGGATCTGATGAAGGCCGGGGTCGAGGTGCGCGCCGAGGGTGAGCTTGCGAAGATCAAGGGCACGGCAAAGGCTGCGCCCGAAGATTTCGGCCATGAATTCCTGGACAAGATCATCGCGGTGAAACTGGTCGATGGGGTGGATCAGGCCATCGCCCATATCCGCAAATATGGCAGCCAGCACACCGAGGCGATCCTGACCGAGAATGACGCCACGGCCGAGCAGTTTTTCAAGCAACTCGACTCCGCCATCCTGATGCGCAATGCCAGCACCCAATTCGCCGATGGCGGCGAGTTCGGCATGGGCGGCGAGATCGGCATCGCGACGGGCAAGCTTCATGCGCGCGGTCCGGTGGGCGCCGAACAATTGTGCAGCTTCAAATATCTGGTCACCGGCAACGGCACGATCCGGCCCTGAGGGCGGCAGGGGGATTGCAATCGCGCAACAGCGCCGTTGCATACCCTTGCGCACTGGGATTTTTCTGGCCCCTCCGGGCCTGCCCGCCCTATGGCGCGGGAAGAGACCCTAGGTGCCGCGCATGACCCCCGATCAGGACCACCCGCTTCGCTATGCCACCGTGAACGAGCTTCACGCCCGGCCCTTTCCTCTGGTCGAAGTGCCCTCGACCGCGTTGTTCGTGGCTTTCAAGGAGCCTGTAGCGGCCGCGAACCGCGACCGCGCGCGCGACCGGGCGCATCTTCTGGCGCTTCTTGACCTGCATGGCTCGTCCCACCCACAACCGGAGGCCACGCATTTCTCGGGGCCTCTGGGCCGGGCGGTGCTGAAATGGGAAAGCCATACCGAGTTCGTCACCTACACGGCCTTCACGCCCGGCGTTTCGGCGCGGCCTTTTGATCCGGCGGATGCCGCGCTCTTGCCCGAGGGTTGGCTTGTCTCGGCGCCGGGGCGGCGGCTGACCTCGGCCCTGATCCGCATCGTGCCGATGCCCCAGGATGAAAGCGAGATGCTGCGGCAGGTCGAAGACTGGTTCGTGCCGGAAAGCCTGGCGATGAGCCGGGTGGTCGACGGGGCCGCTGTCATAGCCGGTGATTTCCACATCGACCCCGCTGGCCAGATGCGCTTTGCCGTTTTTGTCCGCCCCGGCACGGGCGCGCGTCGGGTGGGGCGGATCGTCCAGCGGCTCTGCGAGATCGAGATCTACCGCGCCATGTCGATGCTGGGCCTTCTGCGCGCCCGCAGCCTGAGCGCAAGGCTCAATGCGCTAGATCCTGCGCTGTCGGCCCTGGTCTCGGGGCTGGATATGGCAGGGCGCTCGCCGGAAACGACATTGCATGAATTGCTGGCGATCTCGGCCGAACTGGAAAGCCTTGCAGTGCAGTTCTCGTTCCGCTTCGGTGCGACCGCTGCCTATGAGGCGATCCTGAACCAGCGGATCGAGGTGCTGCGGGAAGAGCGGATCAATGGCCGTCAGACCTTTGCCGAGTTCATGATGCGGCGCTACGATCCGGCGATGCGCACAGTGAAATCGGCCGAGGGGCGGCTCAAGGCCATGGTGGACCGGGCGGCGCGGGCGTCGGAGCTGTTGCGGACGCGGGTGGATGTGGAGCGTTCGGCCCAGAACCAGAAGGTGCTGGAAAGCATGGACCGCCGCGCCGATCTGCAACTGCGCCTGCAGCATACGGTCGAAGGCCTGTCGGTTGTGGCGATCAGCTATTACGCCGTCAGCCTTGCCGCCTATGCAGCCTACCCGCTGGCGCATGAATTTGGCCTGACCAAGGAGATGCTGACCGGCGCTTTGGTGCTTCCGGTCATCTTCCTGGTCTGGCTGATGATCCGCCGCATCCGCAAGGGGATGCACTGAACCGCAAGAGGTTCTCTGTCGTCGAAAAATCTAGGCGGACTGGCGTGCTTTCCGTCCGCGGGCGTTATCGCCCGCGGATCCTCGGATCCAGCGCGTCGCGCAACCCGTCGCCGATCAGATTGACCGACAGCACCGTCAGCGAGATCGCCAGCCCCGGGAAGATCACCCGGGCGGGGTATTGCTGCATGTAGTCGAGCCCTTCGTACAACAGCCGGCCCCAGGTCGGGAAATCGGGCGGGAAACCCAGGCCCAGGAAGGACAGGACGGATTCGGTGATGATCGCCTCTGCCACGCCCAGCGTCGCCGCCACCATGACGGGCGACAGAACATTGGGCAGGATGTGGCGCAGGATCACCCGGCGCGGTCTTGTGCCGATCGAGCGCGAGGCCAGCACATATTCGCGCTCCTTGAGCGCCAGTACCTCGCCGCGCACGATGCGCGCCGCCTGCATCCAGCTCGTCATGCCGATGGCGAAGACGATCAGAGTGAAGGCGCCGATCTCGGGCCCAAGGATTCCGGCGATGCGGTCGCGGAACAGCATGACCAGCACCAGAAGCAGCGGGATCAGCGGCAGGGCGAGGAACATATCGGTCAGCCGCATCAAGGGACCGTCCAGCCGCCTGAAATAGCCCGCCAGCACGCCGATCGTGGTGCCGAACACTATGGCGATGGTCATGGCAACGAAACCCACGGCAAGGCTGACCTTGCCCGCCGCCATCATGCGCTGCAACGTGTCGCGGCCTAGATGGTCGGTGCCCAGCGGAAACTTCAGCGAAGGCCCAAGGTTCTTCGACTTCAGTGCCTCGACCACTTTCAGCTTCTCGGGGTGCCAGAACAGCGGCCCCAAGAGGACCAGCACCACCAGCGTGACCAGGACGATCAGCCCGAACATCGCGCCCCTGTGCTTGATGAATTGCAGCCAGACCGCCTTGAGCTGGCTCTCGGGCGGGGCGACGCCCATGGATGCATCAGTCATAGCGGATCCTCGGGTCAAGCATGCCATAGAGAAGGTCGGCGATCAGGTTGAAGAGCACGATCAGGATCGCGAAGATGAAGGCCAGCGTCTGCACCATGGGCAGGTCATTGCCATGGATCGCCTGGATCAGCGCTGAGCCGATGCCGTTCACGCCGAACAGGTTCTCGGTGATGATGGCGCCGCCGAAGATCGAGGGGATGCCAAGTGCGATGACGGTGACCACCGGGATCAGCGAATTGCGCAGGACGTGCTTCAGGACCACGACCTTTTCGTTCATGCCCTTGGCACGGGCGGTGCGCACATAGTCCTGCCCCATATTGTCCAGCATGGATGAGCGCATGTAGCGGCTGATCGCAGCGGCATTGGCCAGACCCAGGACCATTACCGGCATGGCCATCTGGCGGAGCTGCTTCAGGAAACTGTCCCAGTCGGTCACGTTCAACGTCGTGTCATATTTGGTGGGGAACCACCCCAGCCAGACCGCGAAGATGATGATGAACAGCGTGCCGGTGAAGAAGGTCGGCACCGAGAAGCCGATCATGGCGAAGACCGTGCCCAACTGATCGAACAGCGAATATTGCCGATAGGCCGAATAGATGCCGATAGGGAGCGCGATCATCACGCCGACAAGATAGGCGGTGCCGATGACGGTCAGCGTCTGCGGGATGCGGTCGGCGATGATCGAGAAGACGGGCGAGCGGCTTTGATAGCTGATGATCCGCTGCATCCCCTCGGCGTAATTGGTGCCGAACATCGCGTCGATGCCGTTCAGCGGCTCGACATAGAAGAACTGCTTCAGCCACAGCAGGTAGCGCACCCAGACCGGCTGGTTGACGCCCAGGCTTTCCAGGATCTTAGCGCGCACTTCGGGTGGCACGGTCAGGGGAATCTCGCTCGCCGGAGAGCCGGGCGCAAGGTCGACCAGGAAGAAGATCACAAGACTGATCAGCAGAAGCGTCGGGATGGCCAGCAACAACCGTCGCAGGGTGAAGGTCAACATGGCGGGCGCCTCGGCAGATCGGTCGAATGGGAAAGGGGAGAAGTGACGGAAGGGGGGCGCGCCGGGCAGGCCGGCGCGCCCTGTCAGATCACTTCATGCGGAACCAGTCCTGGGCATTCCACAGCTCGGTGTCCCAGGTGTTCAGCACAACGCCGCCCAGCGTGTTCGACGCGGCCGACAGACGACCGCGGTCGACCAGCGGCACGACGACATAGCTGTCCTTGGTCAGCATCTCGTTCAGCTTGATGGCGATTTCGGAACGCTTGGCCATATCGGCGGTCTTCGACAGCTCATCGACCAGGGCATCATAGGCCGGGTCGCAGAAGCGGTTGATGTTCTCGCCCTGCCACTGGTTCTCCGGGCCCGGGATCTTGTTGCAGAGGTACTGCGCCAGGTAGGGCTCGGGATCGGTGCCGTCGAAGTTGTTGGCGTACATTTCGACATCGGCGTAGAACTTCTGGAACGTGTCGGGCGAACCCGCATCGCCGCCGAAGAAGACCGAGGCATCGATATTCTTCAGTTCGACATCCACGCCCAGCTCGGTCCACCAGTCCTTGATGACCGCCTGGAAGTCCTGACGGACCGGGTTGGTCGAGGTCTGGTAGAGGATGTGCATCTTCTTGCCATCCTTGTCGAGGAAGCCGTCCCCGTCGGTGTCGGTCCAGCCCGCTTCGGCCATCAGAGCCTTGGCGCCTTCCATGTCCTGCGCGATGCAGTCGGTGTTCTTCGAGGCGAACATCTCGGGCGCGGGCACCAGGTTGCAGGTGGCGCGGCCGGCCGAACCATAGCCGATATCGACCAGGGTCTGACGGTCGATCGCCATCGACAGCGCCTTGCGGACGCGGATGTCCGACAGGAAGGGGTGCGGATGCTTGGTGGTGGACCGCTCGCCCTCGGCCAGGTCCGGCGAGGGATCGGTCATGTTCATCTCGATCCGCTCGACCAGCGTGCCGAAGCCGTTCAGAAGCACGCCCTTGCCGGCGGCCTTCATCTGTTCCTGCTGTTCGGGGTTGATCTGGGTGTTCCAAGCATAGTCGAATTCGCCGGTTTCCATCACGGCGCGGGCCGCTGCGGTGGCATCGCCGCCGCCCTTGATCGTCATCGTCGCGAAAGCGGGCTTGGCCGGGTCGCGGTAGTTCGGGTTGGCAACCATTTCCACCGTGTCATTGACCTTGAAGTCCTTGACCATGAAGGGGCCGGTGCCGATCGGTTTGAAGTTCTGGTCAGTACAGGTCGAGGCCGCCGCGCCCAGGCAATTGGCGAATTGCGCCGCCTGGAGAAGCGGCGAGGTGCCGCCGACAAAGGCCGTATAGGGGTTGGGCTTTGGTGCGGTATACTTGATCACGATGGTTTCGGCATCGGGCGTCTCGATCGACGCGATGCCTTCGTAGCGTGCCGCCTGGGCGCAGCCGCCCTCGGGATGGGTACAATATTCATAGGTGAACTTGGCGTCGGCCGAGGTGACCGGCGTGCCGTCTGACCACAGCAGACCCGGCTTCAGCTTCCAGGTGATCTGCATCAGATCGGGCGTGATGCCGCCATTCTCGACGGTGGGCACATCGACGGCCAGACGCGGGAAGACCACACCCTTCTCGTCAAAGCCCGCCAGCCCTTCCAGCACAAGCGAGGAGGTTTCCACATCCTTGGTGCCCGAGGACAGATAGGGGTTCAGGATCGACGGTGCCTGCCAGTAGAGCACGTTGACATGCCCATCGGCGCCGCGATCGGCGAGCGCGACCGTGGCGGAACCCGCCACGCAGATCGCGCCCAGCAGGGCGGTTCTCAGTTTCATCACGACACTCCTTGTTGGTTGGTCTGTTGGTTGTGCTCTTGGGCCCCAATGCGACCGGTTGATCCGGCCGTCGCGGTTTTGTCGGTGTAAAGATGGCAGGCCACCAGTCGGCCCGGCTCCACCTCGACCAGTTCGGGCTTCACGCTGCGGCACAGGTCGAAGACCTTGGGGCAGCGGGTGCAGAAATTGCAGCCCTTGGGCGGGTTTGCCGGCGAGGGCACATCGCCTTTCAGGATGATGCGGTTGCGCCGCGCCGCAATCTCGGGATCGGGCTCGTTCACTGCCGAGAGCAGCGCCTCGGCATAGGGGTGAAGCGGCCGGGCATACAGATCGGCAGAAGGGGACAGTTCGGCGATCCGCCCCAGATACATCACTGCCACACGGTCGGCGAGGTGGCGCACCATCGACAGGTCATGGCTGATGAACAGATAGGTCAGGCCCAGCCTGTCCTGAAGGTCTTCCAGAAGGTTGACGACCTGGGCCTGGATCGAGACGTCCAGCGCCGCAATCGGTTCGTCGCAGACGATGAATTTCGGGTTCAGGGCCAAGGCGCGGGCAATGCCGATGCGCTGGCGCTGGCCACCGGAAAACTCATGCGGGAAGCGGTTGGCGAAGCGGCGATTCAGACCCACCGCATCCAGCAGCTCATAGACCCGCTCGGTCTTCTTCGCGCGCGGCCAGTCGGTGTGTTCGTCCAGCGGCTCGGCGATGATGTCGGCAACCGACATGCGCGGGTTCAGGCTTGCCTGCGGGTCCTGGAACACCATCTGCATGGTCGGGCGCTTGCGCCGCAACTTTTCGGTGGAAAGACTGGCGACATCCTCGCCGTCAATCACCACCTTGCCCGCCGTCGGCTCGTAAAGCCGCAGAAGGGCGCGCCCCACGGTCGATTTGCCGCATCCCGACTCGCCCACCAGGCCCAGCGTCTCGCCAGCGCGGATCGAGAAGGACACGCCGTCCACCGCCTTTACATCGCCGGTATGAATGCGCAGCAGGCCCGAGCGGATCGGGAAATACATCTTCAGGTCTTGGACCTGAACCAGCGGTTGCGGGTTTGCGTCAAGCATGAACCACCCCCTCTGCAGGGGCCCCGGCCGGGGCGGTCCAGTGGCAGGCCACGGCATGGCCGGGGCTGACGCCGCGCAAGGCGGGATTTTCCACATCGCACCGGTCGAAGCGATATTCGCAGCGGTGCCGGAAGGGGCATGCTACCGGGGTGGCGGACATGATGGGCGGCTGCCCCTCGATCACCTTCAGCCGGGCCTCGCGCGCGCCGGAAATCTTCGGGATCGTTTTCAGAAGCGCCCGGGTATAGGGGTGCTGCGGTCGGGCGAACAGCTCCTTGACCGGGGCTTCTTCGGCCACCTGGCCACCATACATCACCATCACCCGGTCGGCGATGCCCGCGATCACGCCCAGATCATGTGTGATCCAGATGATCGCCATGCCAAGCTTCTGGCGAAGGTCCTTCACCAATTCCAGAATCTGCGCCTGGATGGTCACGTCCAACGCGGTTGTCGGCTCATCGGCGATCAGCACTTCGGGGTCACAGGCCAGGGCGATGGCGATCATCACCCGCTGCCGCATCCCGCCCGAGAACTGGTGCGGATAATCGCCCAGCCGCCGCCGCGCATCGGGAATGCCGACCAGTTCAAGCAATTCCGTCGCCCGGTCTGCCGCCTGCTTCTTGTCCATCCCCAGGTGCTTGCGCAGGGGCTCCATGATCTGGTTGCCGACGGTAAAGACCGGGTTGAGGCTGGTCATCGGGTCCTGGAAGACAAAGCCGATCTTGCCGCCACGAATGGCGCGCAGCTCCTCCGGCCCGACCTTGAGAATGTCGGTGCCGCCTAAGAGCGCCTGGCCGGCCCGAATCTCGGCCGGAGGCATCGGCAGGAGCCGCAAGAGCGACATCATCGTCACCGATTTACCCGAGCCACTCTCACCCACGACGCCCAGCAATTCGCCCCTCTGCAAGGCGAAGCTAACGTCATTCACGGCATGGATCTCTCCCGCACGAGTGCGGAAAACGGTCTTCAGGCCCCTGACATCAAGGACAGGCTGCGCCCCATCGGGCATGAAGTTCTCCCCGTGTAGTCTTCTTCTTGTTTTTCTTCGGATTTCAGGCCGGGTTATGCCCAGGTCCCGCCGCGTTTCACGACTTTTCCCGATTTTTCTCCCTCTATCAATCCTGTTTGTGCCGGGCAAATCCATCTGAAATCCCCGGCATATTGCAGTGTCTGTCGGTCAAATTGCGAGGACTTGACAGCTTTAGGGCCAAGGTGAAGGTTGGCCACTACATCTGGGGGCATTGCCATGGACGAACTGACGCCACGTCAGATTCTTGACCGGCTGGTCAACTTTCCGACAGTGAGTCGGCGCTCGAATCTTGACCTGATCGATTGGCTTGAGGGGTATCTTGCGGGCCATGGCATCGAAAGCCATCGCCACTGGAACGAAGACCGGCAGAAAGCCGCGCTCTTTGCCCATGTCGGCCCGTGGGTCGAAGGCGCCGTGGTCCTGTCGGGGCATACCGATGTTGTACCAGTGGACGGTCAGGACTGGACCTCGGACCCCTGGGTCGTCACCGAACGCGACGGGCGGCTTTTCGGGCGCGGCACCTGCGACATGAAAGGCTATGATGCCTTGGCGATCTGGGCGCTGGTGCGGGCCAAGGCGCAGGGCGTCAACCGCCCGCTGCAGATCGCGCTGTCCTATGACGAGGAAATCGGCTGCACCGGCGCGCCGCCGATGATCGCCGCCATGCAGGGCGTCTTGCCCAAGGGCAGCGCGGTGATCGTGGGTGAGCCGTCGCGGATGAAGCTGATCACCGGCCATAAGGGCGGCACCGGATATCATGTCCATGTGAAGGGCTATGAGGTCCATTCCTCGCTTCTGCCGCAGGGCGTCTCCGCGATCATGGAGGGGGCGCGGCTGATCCAATGGATCAATGACCGCAATGCGGCCATCCAGTCTGCGCCGCGCAAACCTCTTGGCGCCCTGTTCGATCCGCCCTTCACCACCCTGCATGTCGGCATGATCCAGGGCGGCACGGCGCATAACATCACCGCCGCCGATTGCCGCTTTGCGGTCGAGATGCGGGTGACGCCGGATGATGATCTTGACTCGATCGCTGCCGATTTCGTGGCCGAAGCCGCGCGGCTGGACGCGGCGCTGAAAGCACGCCGCCCCGAGGCGGGGGTTATCCTTGATCGTTTCTTCGGCGTCCCCGCCCTCAAGCCCGAAGATCACGGCCCAGCCGAAGCGCTGGTTGTGTGCCTTACCGGTGACAACGCGACCGGCGTGGTCAGTTACGGCACCGAAGCCGGGCAGTTCCAGGAGGCGGGCTATTCCGCCGTTGTCTGCGGCCCTGGCGACATCGCCCAGGCGCATCAGGCCGATGAGTATATCGACGTGGCGCAATTCGAGGCCGGGCATCGCTTCATGCAGAAACTGCTGGAGACGCTGGCGTGACCTTCCCGATCCACGACGGCAGTCCCATCCGCTTTCCTGGCCCGCTTCCGGCGGCAACCGATGTCGTGGTGATCGGGGCGGGCGTCATTGGCGTGATGACTGCGTGGCACCTGGCCGAAAGGGGCCTGCGGGTCACTCTTTGCGAAAAGGGCCGTGTCGCGGGCGAGCAATCCAGCCGCAATTGGGGCTGGATCCGCCAGCAGGGCCGCGACGCAGGCGAATTGCCGATCATGGTGGAAAGCCTGCGGATATGGAAATCGCTGGCGCAGGAATTGGGCGAGGGGTTGGGCTTCCGCCAGACCGGCGTGATGTATCTGGCCCAGACCGAGCGCGAGATCGCCGGGTTCGAGGCCTGGCTGCCCCATGCCCGCGACAATGGGCTCGACACGCGGATGCTGACGGCGGGTGAAGCTCTGGGCATGTTCCGTGGCGCCGCCGCGCCCTGGAAGGGCGCGATCTGGACGGCCTCCGACGCCAAGGCCGAGCCCTGGGTCGCCGTGCCGATGCTGGCCGCCGCCGCGCAGGCGCGCGGCGTGACGATCGTCGAGAATTGCGCCGTGCGGGCGCTTGATCTTGCCGCTGGCAGGATCGCGGGTGTGGTGACAGAGAAGGGGCGCATTGCCGCCGAGCGGGTGGTGGTGGCCGCAGGCGCCTGGTCGCGGCTGTTCCTCGGCGCGCATGGGGTGAAGATCCCGCAGCTTGCCGTTCTGGCCAGCGTCGCCGAGACCGGGCCCTTGCCCGAGGTGTTTGATGGCGCCGCTTGCGACGATTCCTTCGCACTCCGCCGGCGGGCGGATGGCGGCTACACCCTTGCCCCGGGGGCGGAACATGATTTCTTCATCGGGCGCGATGCTTTCGCGAGCTTCGGTTTCTATTTGCCTGTTCTGAAAAAGGATTTCCGGTCCACGCATTTCCGGCCCGCGGCACCGTCGGGCTACCCGGACGCCTGGGGAACGCCCCGGAGCTGGGCGGCGGACCAGCTCTCGCCCTTCGAGAAGATCCGCATCCTGAACCCCGCGCCGAACCTGGCCACGTTGGGCCGCGTGCAGGACAGCTTCGCCAGTGCCTTCCCTGGAATCGGTCGCCCCAGCCTGCGCACCGCTTGGGCGGGGATGATCGACACCATGCCCGATGTTGTGCCGGTGGTGGACCACGCGCCGATCCCGGGCCTGACCATCGCCACGGGGATGAGCGGCCATGGTTTCGGCATCGGTCCCGGCATGGGCCGGGTTGTGGCCAGCCTGGTCGCGGGCGAAGACGCCGGCCACGACCTGTCGCGCTTCCGTCTGTCGCGCTTCACCGATGGCACCAAAATCGCGCCGGGTCCCAGCCTTTAGTCTCCCTCGTCGCCTCCGGCTTGTCTTCGCCTCTTTCCCGCAGCGAAACACGAAATCTCCAAGGAGCCCTTGCCCCCGCCGCCGCCCGGGTTCACCATCCCGCGGCAAAGGAGACCTCCCGTGCCCGTCAAGAACCGTTTCGCCGAGCTTCTGCCCGAGATCACCGGCTGGCGCCGGGATTTTCATGAATATCCCGAGCTGATGTATGATCTGCCCCGCACCTCGTCGCGCGTGGCCGAGCTGTGCCGCAGCTTCGGCTGCGACGAGGTGGTCGAAGGGATCGGCGGCAGCGGCCTGGTTGCGGTGATCCACGGTCGCAGCACCAGTTCGGGCCGCACGCTGGGTTTTCGCGCCGATATGGACGCGCTGCCGATCGAGGAAATCACCGGGCTGCCTTATGCGTCGAAGACGCCGGGCAAGATGCATGCCTGCGGCCATGACGGCCATACCTCGATCCTTTTGGGCGCGGCCAAATACTTGGCGGAGACGCGTAATTTCGACGGTACCGTGGTCTGCATCTTCCAGCCCGCCGAAGAAGGCGGGGCAGGGGCCAAGGCGATGATCGAAGACGGGCTGATGGACCGTTTCGCCATCGACGAGGTCTATGGTCTGCACAACGCGCCCGGCCTGCCGACCGGCCATTTCGCGATCCGGGCGGGCGCCTTGCAGGCCTCGGCCGACGAGTTTCGCATCACCGTGACCGGCAAGGGCGGCCATGCGGCCGAGCCGCATCTGGCCGTCGACACCACGCTGGCTGCCTGCGCAACGGTCGTGGCCCTGCAATCGGTGGTCGCGCGCAATGCCGATCCGCTGGCCGCCATGGTGCTGACCGTCGGCACGTTCCAGACCGACAGCCGGGCCTCGAACGTCATCGCCAATCGCGCGGTCATGGAAGGCACGGTGCGCGCGCTTGATCCGAAGTTGCGCGACCTGGCCGAAGCGCGGATCGCGGCGGTCGCGACCGCCACCGCTGCCGCCTATGGCGCCACGGCCGAGGTCGTCTATGAGCGCGGCTATCCGGTGACGGTCAATGCCGCCCGGGAAACCGACTATGCCATCCGCGCTGCCGAAAGCGTTGCGGGCGCGGGCGCCGTGCTGCGGGACATTCCGCCGATCATGCCGGCCGAGGATTTCTCCTATATGCTCGAGGCCCGGCCCGGCGCCTATATCTTCCTGGGCAATGGCGATAGCGCCCAGTGCCACAACCCCGCATATGATTTCAACGATCAGGCCATTCCGGCAGGGTGCAGCTACTTTGTCGCCCTGGTCGAGAACCGCCTACCCAAAGCCTGAGGATCACAATGCCCGTCAAGAACCGTTTCGCCGAACTCTTGCCCGAAATCACCGCCTGGCGCCGTGATTTTCATGAAAACCCGGAACTGCAGTTCGAGGTCCACCGCACCGCTGCCCGCGTGGCCGAACTGTGCCGCAGCTTCGGTTGCGACGAGGTGGTGGAAGGGATCGGCCGCACCGGCGTCGTCGCGGTGATCAAGGGCAGGTCCGACAGCAAGGGCCGTGTGATCGGGCTGCGCGCCGATATGGACGCGCTGCCGATCATTGAACAGACCGGGCTGCCCTATGCCTCGAAGACCAAGGGCGCGATGCATGCCTGCGGCCATGACGGCCATACCTCGATGTTGCTGGGCGCGGCGAAATATCTGGCCGAGACGCGCAATTTCGACGGCTCGGTCGTCTGCATCTTCCAGCCTGCCGAAGAGGGCGGCGGCGGCGGCAAGGAGATGGTGGATGACGGCATGATGGACCGCTGGGGCGTGCAGGAAGTCTATGGCATGCACAATATGCCCGGCATCCCTGTCGGCCATTTCGCCATTCGCGAAGGCTCTATCATGGCCGCTGCCGACACGCTCGAGATCACTTTGACCGGCAAGGGCGGTCATGCCGCCAAGCCGCATGACTGCGTCGACACGACCGTCGTCGCTGCCCATGTCATCATCGCGCTGCAAACGATTGCCAGCCGGAACGTCGATCCGCTGAAACAGGTCGTCGTCTCGATCTGCGCTGTGGAAACCGACAGCCCGGCCCATAACGTCATCCCGCAGCAGGTCATCCTGCGCGGCACCGTGCGTACGCTGGATCCCGACGTGCAGGACCTGGTTGAACGCCGCATCCACGAGATCGCCGAGGGCACGGCGCTGGCTCTGGGCGCCCGCGCGCAGGTCGATTACCAGCGCGGCTATCCCGTCACCGTCAATGCACCGGAAAACACCGCCCATGCGGTCAAGGTGGCGCAAGACGTTTCGGGCCAGGTCAATGCCGAAACCCCGCCGCTGATGGGGGCCGAGGATTTCAGCTATATGCTGAACGCGCGGCCCGGCGCCTATATCTTCCTTGGCAATGGCGACACGGCAATGGTCCATCACCCGGCCTATAATTTCGACGACAATGCCATTCCCTTCGGCGCCAGCTGGTATGCCGGCATGGCCGAGGCGCGGATGCCGGCCGAATAGCTGCAACGAAGGATCGCTGTAACGAAGGGCAGGGGCGGGCCGTATAGGGCATGGACATGCGGGCCACCCCTTCCCACATAGGGCCTGCACCCTTCCCAAGGAGACGCAAATGACCGCTTACGCCAAGTCGGCCGAGGCCATCGCCCGGCTGACCCCCGAACAGTACCGCGTCACCCAGCAAAGCGGCACCGAACGGGCCTGGACCGGCGAATACAATTTCAACAAGGCCGTCGGGCTGTATGTCGATATCGTCTCGGGCGAACCCCTTTTCGCCTCGTCCGACAAGTTCGACTCCGGCTGTGGCTGGCCCTCTTTTACCAAGCCCGTCGAAGCTGCCCATGTGGTCGAGCTGCGCGACACCACCCATGGCATGATCCGCACCGAGGTCCGTTCGGCCCATGGCGACAGCCATCTGGGCCATGTCTTCCCCGACGGGCCGCGCGATCGCGGTGGGCTGCGCTATTGCATCAATTCGGCCTCGCTGCGTTTCATCCCGCGCGAGAAGATGGAGGAAGAAGGCTACGGCGCCTATCTGGACCAAGTGGAGGACGTGAAATGACCGAGACCGCAATCCTGGCCGGCGGCTGCTTCTGGGGCATGCAGGATCTGATCCGCCGCATGCCCGGCGTCGTGTCTACCCGCGTCGGCTATACCGGCGGCGATGTGGCCAATGCCATCTACCGCAACCACGGCACCCATGCCGAGGGGATCGAGGTGGTCTTCGATCCGGCGGTGTTGTCCTATCGCAAGCTCTTGGAGTTCTTCTTCCAGATCCATGACCCGACCACACCGAACCGGCAGGGCAATGACCGCGGCCTCAGCTACCGCTCGGGCATCTACTATTTGTCCGAAGACCAGCACCGCATCGCGCTGGACACCATCGCCGATGTGAACGCCTCTGGCCTTTGGCCGGGCAAGGTCGTGACCGAGGTGGAACCGGCGGGCGATTTCTGGCAGGCCGAACCCGAGCATCAGGATTATCTTGAGCGCATCCCGAATGGCTATACATGCCATTTCGCGCGGCCGAACTGGGTTCTGCCCAAGCGCGCCACCGCCGCGGAATGACGTTACAGAAGGCCAGGCCCGGCGAAATCGCGCTGGGCTTTGACCCTGGCCAGCGCGCAGAGGCCGCGCTGGTCTTTATCGGCCACATCACTTCGCCCTGGTCGCGCGGCAGTTGCCCCAAGAACCTGCGCGAGGCGCGCGAGCGGGGCGGCGCTTTCGGGCTGACGCTTTTGCCCGACTATCGCGCTGGCCTTCAGGGCCTTGCCGCTGGCGATCGCATCGTCGTCTTGTATTGGACCGGGCAGGCGCGCCGCGACCTGATCGTGCAATCCCCCGGCCATCGCCCTGGCCCGACCGGCGTCTTCGCTTTGCGCTCGCCCGCACGACCCAATCCGATTGCACTGGCGGTGGTGACGATCCTTGCGCTGGACGCGGCTTCGGGAACGCTCGCGCTGGATGCCATCGACGCCTTCGACGGCACGCCCGTCCTTGACATCAAGCCCTGGCTGCCTTCGGTCGATATCCTGCCTGCTGCGACCTGAGCGCAGGTCGCAGCCGCCCGGGTCAGCCCTGGAGTGGCATATAGGGATGGGAAATAAAATTTCCTGAAAGGGGGTCTTTTCAAGTGATTTCGCCCCCGTTAGTCAGAAAGCAGCACTCTTGCAGACGGGCCGGGGACCCCAGAGAATGACCTATTGCGTCGGACTTCTTCTGAATGAGGGCATGGTTTGCCTGTCGGATACCCGCACCAATGCGGGCCTCGACAATATCTCGATCTATCGCAAGATGTTCACCTTCGAGGAACCTGGCGAGCGCGTCATCGTCATCATGACTGCGGGCAGCCTGTCGGTCAGCCAGACCACCATCGCGCAGTTGCGCGAGGCGATCGAAGACCGCGAAGCCACGGGCGAAACCTCGATCATGCTGGCCCCCACCATGCTCAAGGTGGCCGAGATCGTCGGCAACCGCCTGGCCGCCGTCCGGCTTGAGATCGACGAGAAGCTATCGGCCGCGCAGCAGGGCGCCACGGCCAGCATGATCGTCGCGGGCCAGCGGAAGGGCGGCGCCATGCGGCTGTTCCTGATCTATCCCGAAGGCAATTTCATCGAGGCGACCGAGGACACGCCCTTCCTCCAGATCGGCGAGCACAAATATGGCAAGCCGATCCTCGACCGTGTGGTCAAGCCCACGACTTCGATCCTTGACGCCCAGAAGGCGGTCCTTCTGTCGATGGATTCGACCCTGCGCTCGAACCTCTCGGTGGGGATGCCGCTTGACCTCTGCGTGATCGAACGTGACGCCTGCCAGGTCACCATGCGCCGCCGGATCGAAGCAGGCGACGCGCAGTTCCGCGCCATGTCCGAGGCCTGGTCCAATGCGCTGCGCGAAGGGTTCAGCCAGATCGTGATCTGATGTCGCAGGCGCGGGGGGCAAACGGGGGTTCACATCCCGGTTGCACAGGCATAGCCTGACCTACATGCAAGGAGAGTCGCCCATGCCCAAGCTGATCCGCCTCTACATCCAATCCGTCGCCATCGGCTTCGGCCTTTCGACCGTCTTCGCAGCGCTGATGGTCGGCTTCGATGTGATAGGGCTTGGTCATCTGATCCTTGGCTCTTCAAGCGGGCTGATCGCGTTGGCCATGCTGATTGTCTTCAACGGCGTGGTCTTCTCGGGCGTCCAGTTCGGCCTGCGCATCATGATGATGGCCGAGGATGACGCGCCTCCGCGCGGCGGGTTGCGCCAGCATCTGATCGCCCTGCCGGTCCGCGCCGAAGCCCCCGCGCGCCGCGCTGCCCCGCGCCGCCGCTAGGCCGCTCACGCCAGACTTCAAACCTGTCGCTGCCCTGGTGCGGTTTCGTGATCGGATCGCCGCCTCATCGGCGGCACTCCCCCGTTGGGTGACGCCTTGTCTTCCGCGCCGCCAGGCCCGGCGCTAGACCGCAAGTCCCTGATCTGGCGAAAGGATGCGCCATGGACCTGCAATTGATCCGCAGCTTCGTCGAAGTGGCCGCCTCGGGCTCTTTCGCTGCCGCCTCTGAGCGTCTTTTCGTGACCCAATCTGCCGTTTCTTTGCGCATTCAGCGGCTTGAGGACCAGTTGGGCCGCCCGCTGTTCCTGCGCGCCAAGGATGGCGTGACGCTGACCCCGGCGGGGCGCGAGTTCCGCAGCCATGCCCTGACCATCCTGGCGAATTGGGAACAGGCCCGCCGTAGCGTCACCCAGGCCGAAAGCGTGACCCGCAGCCTGACCATCGGCGCGCAGGCCTCGCTCTGGCCGCGGCTGGGCTTTCGCTGGATGGATGCACTGCATGCCGCGCGGCCTGATCTGACGCTGCGGGCCGAAATGGCGGCGGCCGAGGGGCTGGCCCAGATGGTGCTGTCCGGCGCAGCCCAGGTCGTTCTCAGCTATGCGCCGATCAACCGGCCCGGATTGCGCGCCGAGCGGCTGATCGAGGATCAGCTGGTCATGGTCTCCCCCTGGCAGGGGGCGCGGCTGGAGGATCTGGAAGGGCGCTATGTTCTGGCCGACTGGGGGCCTGATTTCCTGCGCTTCCATGACGAGGCGCTGCCGGGCCTGCGCGCCAAGCCCGTGACCATGGGTCTGGGCGCGCTGGCGGGGCTTTACATCCGCAGCCGCGCCGTTGCGACCTATCTGCCCGCCCGCTATGTCCGCGCCGCGGTCGAAACGGGCAGCCTGCATCCGGTGGTCGATGCGCCTACCTATGCCCATCCCGCCTGGTCGATCTGGCGCGAAGACCTGGAAAATGACCTCGCCCTTGTGGCGCGCGAGACACTGGTTTCCGTGGTCGCCCGGGCCGAGGATGAGGCGGCGGATCTGCTCGACCAGTTCTAGCGGGCCGTGGCCCAGTTGCGAGATAGGCCGCAAGCCATTGTTTTTCGGCATTTTTCCATGGACGCAGACCGTCTTGGAAGCCCTTGGTCATCTTCAAGGCCTGGTTCCATGAATAATGCTCGTCTCAGCCTCGAGTTTCCTGAATGTTCCGGTTCTGACCGGTGGGCTTACTTTGTCGTCATCGACCGGACGGATGGGCCGTCCGGGCAAAGACAAAGGACATGCGGATGAAATACGTCACCCTCCTCGCATCGGCCTCGACCCTCGTTGTGGCGCTGGCCGTGCCCGCGCTGGCACAAGACAGCCTTGTCGGCATTGACACGCTGGATGACCGCATCGACGACATCGAGCAGGACGTGAACGAAGACATGGCCCGCGCCGAAGACGCGAACCGCTTTGGCAATCCCGAACTGCGCCAGGGTTTCTCGGGCAGCGCGGCGCTGGGCTATTCGGGCAAGACCGGCAACAACGATTCGCAGGATTTCAGCCTGGGCCTGCGCCTGCACAATGTCTCGGGCGCCTTCGTCCAGACCCTTGGCGCGGCGATCGACTTTTCGGAAGCCGAGGGCAATAGCACCAAGGAAGACATCTTCGCAGTCTATGACGGTAACTACTACTTCAATGACCGTTTCTATGGCTTTGTTCTGGGCCGGGTGCAGATGGACGGCCTGGCCGACCAGCTGACTGCGGATGAAATGGCCGATGGCCTCACGCTGGGCGACAAGGTCAAGCGCGATGCCTTCCTGGGCGTCGGCCCCGGCTACCGGGTGGTGAACACGCCGGACGTGACATGGCGTGTCCAGGCTGGTCTGGGCATCAGCTACCTGGAATATGGCGACAATTCCTCGACGACCGAGGCTGCCGCCATCGCCTCGTCGCGGTTGTATTACAAGTTCAGCGACACGGTCTTCCTGACCAATGACACAGACCTGCTGAACTCGGACTCGGCCTTCCGCGCCAACAACGACCTGGGCGTGAACTTCAAGATCACCGACGCGATCTCCACCCGCGTCAGCTATCTGACCGAGTATAATGACAGCCGCGCGATCAAGACCGACAACAAACTGGGTGTGTCGATGGTCTTCGGTTTCTGACCGAAGGCGGTACCAGTGGCAGCGGGGCAGGGGGAAATCCTGCCCCGTTTGCTTTTGTGGGAAAGGGTGGCGGGCCCGCAGCGACCGTGGGGGACATGGTTTCCCGAGAGCCAGAGGTCTCAGGTGGGCGCCAGATACCCGGACCAGGATCCGGGCAGAGCCAGCCCCCGTTCGCTTGCTTATCGGCCACTGGAAAAGAGACCCCAACACGCGAAGAGCAGCACCCGCCGGGTTTCTATGTAGGGCGCGCCCGCCTACGCCGCAAGCGCGGCGCTCTCGGACCGAGCATCTGGACAGATGTTCACTTTTAGTTCATATTTTTGGCATGGACCAGCCGCTCGACATCCTGCCTGCCTTGCCCGGTCAGCGCCTGGCGCGCGGCGTCGCGCGGGCCCTTGCCGGGCATGGCTTCGTCACGGTGCCGGAAATGGTGCTGGCCACGGGGCTGCGCGTCGATCTCATGGCTTTGGGGCCGAAGGGCGAGCTCTGGGTGATCGAATGCAAGTCGGGTCGGGCAGATTACCTGTCGGACCGCAAATGGCAGGGCTATCTCGATTATTGCGACCGTTTCTTCTGGGCGGTGGATGCAGATTTCCCGGTAGACCTTTTGCCGGGCGAGACCGGGCTGATTCTGGCCGATGCCTATGACGCCGAAATCCTGCGCATGGCCCCGGAAACACCCCTTGCGGGGGCAAGGCGCAAGGCGGTGACGCAAAGCTTCGCCCGCTGTGCCGCCCGCAGCTTGCAGGTGCTGCGCGATCCGATGGCGGGGTTGCTCTAGGCGTCCGGGTCTAGCGCCGCTTGCCGCGCGTCTCGGCCATGGCGCGGGCCGCTTCGGCCGCCGCACGCAATTCGTCGGCGATTTCCTCGGCTTCCTCGGGATCGAAATCCAGCGGCAGGTCGACCCCGCCCTCGGCCTCGACATAGATGCGCACCATGCCCTGATCGGTGGGTCCGATCTGGATATTGGCGGCAATGTCGCTTTGCTTGTTGATGCTCATGCCGATTGGCTAGCGCAGGCTGCGGCGCCTGTCCAGCACGCCGATGCTTGACTTAATCAAGTAATTTGCCAGACTGCCGCCATGACCGCATCCAGCCCCAAGCCCGAAGCCCCCGATGCCATCGACCGCATCCGCGCCTTCAACCGCAACTACACCCGCGCCCTCGGCCTGACCGGGCGCACTTATCTCCAGTCTGGCCGTACCCTGGCCGAAGTGCGCCTGATCCATGAGATCGGCGGTCTGGGGCCGGTCACGGCCCGGAGCCTCGCGACCAGCCTTGGCCTTGATCAGGCCCAGCTTTCGCGCATGCTGGCTCGACTCGAGCGGGACGGGATCGTCATCCGCGCCGCAGACATGGCCGATGCCCGGCAGGCCTTTCTCCGCCTCACGCCTGAGGGGCAGGCCCTGCTGGACGGGTTCTCCACCCAATCGCGCGCTGCCCTGTCCGCCCTTGTGCCGCCGGACCGCCGGCCGCTTCTGGCCGATGCGCTGGACCGCGCCTGGTCGCTGCTCTCGCCGCCGCCAGAGCCGCTGACTCGCCCGCTTCAGCCCGGTGATGCCGGCTGGATCGTCGGCACCCATGGCGCGCTTTACGCCCGCGATGAAGGCTATGACGCCAGTTTCGAAGCGCTGGTCGCCCGCATCATGGCCGATTTCCTCGACCGCAAGGACTGCAGCCGCGAGGCCGCCTGGATCGCCGAGCAGGGCGGCCGACGCTTGGGCACCATCTCCTGCATGGCCGAGGATCGTGAAACCGCCCGTCTGCGCCTGTTCATCCTTGTGCCCGAAGCGCGCGGCCTGGGTCTTGGCCAGCGCCTGCATGACACCTGCCTGACCTTCGCCCGCGCAGCAGGCTACCGCCGCATGGTCCTTTGGACCCATGAAAGTCACCGCGCCGCCTGCGCGCTTTACGCGCGAAATGGCTGGCGGCTGATCTCGTCGCGCCCGGCGCGCGCCTATGGTCAGGATGTGGTGGATCAGGATTGGGAAATTGTGCTCTGAGGCTTGCATCGCCCCCGCCTTGGCGCTATGTCCCCCGCCAGTGCAGCCTTAGCTCAGTTGGTTAGAGCACCAGATTGTGGATCTGGGGGTCCCCCGTTCGAGCCGGGGAGGCTGTACCATCCTCCCGCCATGCAGATCGCGTCGACGAGCGGATTTCCCGCGTTCGGACTGCGGCGCTCTCTTGCCTTCGCCGCCCCGGCGGCTATGGTCGCGGCCCCGATCCGAAGGAGCCCGCCGATGCCTGTCCCCGCCGCCCTTTCCGCCCGCATCGCCGCGCTGATCGCCACCGAGATCGGCGCCGCCACCGGGCAGGTCGCCTCTGCCGTGGCGCTGCTGGATGAAGGCGCGACCGTGCCCTTCATCGCCCGCTATCGCAAGGAAGTGACCGGGGGGCTGGACGACACCCAATTGCGCAAGCTGGAAGAACGGCTGGGCTATCTGCGCGAACTGGAAGCACGCCGCAAGACCATCACCGAATCGATTGAATCACAAGGAAAAATGACCGATGTGCTGGCGAAATCCATTGCCACGGCCAGCACGAAATCCGAGCTTGAGGACATTTATCTTCCCTATAAGCCCAAGCGCCGCACCAAGGCGATGATCGCCCGTGAGGCCGGGCTTCAGGCGCTGGTCGATGCGATTCTCGCCGACCGCGCAGCGGATCCCGCCGCTCTTGCGGCAGGCCATCTTTCCGAAGCCTTCCCCGATCCCAAGGCTGCGCTGGAAGGCGCGCGCGATATCGTGGCCGAGGGCCTGTCGGAAGACGCCGGCCTTCTGGGCCGCTTGCGCGACCATATGCGCAAAGTGGGCCGCCTGACCGCCAAGGTTGCGGCGGGCAAGGAACAGGCCGGGGCCAAGTTCTCGGATTATTTCGACCATTCCGAACCCTTCGCCCAGGCCCCCAGCCACCGCGTCCTTGCGATGCTGCGCGGCCGCAACGAGGAGATCCTGACCATCGATCTTGAGGTCGACCCCGAGGCGCCGCGCGGCGAAAGCCCGGCTGAACGCACCTGCGGCGCGGCGCTGGGCGCGGCGGGGCAGGGCGCGGGTGACCGCTGGCTGCGCGACGCCGCTGCCTGGGCCTGGCGGGTGAAGCTGAAAACCTCGCTCACGCTCGATCTCATGGCCGATCTGCGCGAAGGCGCCGAGGCGGAGGCGATCCGCGTCTTCGCCCGCAATCTCAAGGACTTGCTTCTGGCAGCTCCTGCCGGCGGCAAGGCGACGATGGGCCTTGATCCCGGCATCCGCACAGGGGTGAAGGTGGCGGTGGTCGATGCCACGGGCAAGGTTCTCGGCACCGACACGGTCTATCCCTTCCAGCCCAAGAACGATCTGCGCGGGGCACAGGCCACCATTGCCCGGCTGATCGGCCAGCATGGCGTGCGGCTGATCGCCATCGGCAATGGCACCGCCAGCCGCGAAACCGAAAAGCTGGTGGCCGATCTTTTGGCGCTTCTGCCCGCCACCGCCGCGAAACCCACCAAGGTCGTGGTCTCCGAAGCCGGGGCCTCGGTCTATTCCGCCTCGGAGCTTGCCGCCCGGGAATTCCCCGATCTTGACGTTTCCCTGCGCGGCGCGGTTTCGATCGCGCGCCGCCTGCAAGACCCGCTCGCGGAACTGGTGAAGATCGAGCCGAAATCCATTGGCGTCGGCCAGTATCAGCATGATGTCGACCAGCACCGGCTGGCCAAATCGCTGGACGCAGTGGTGGAAGACGCGGTGAACGCGGTGGGCGTCGACCTGAACACCGCCTCCGGCCCGCTGCTGGCGCGCGTATCCGGCGTCGGCCCCGGCCTGGCCGAGGCCATCGTCGCCCATCGCGACGCCAACGGCCCCTTCGCCAGCCGCCGCGATCTGCTCAAAGTCGCCCGCCTTGGACCCAAGGCCTTCGAACAGGCGGCGGGCTTCCTGCGCATCACCGGCGGCAAAGAGCCGCTCGATGCCTCTTCGGTCCATCCCGAAGCCTATGAACTGGCCCGCAAGATCATCTCGGCCTGTGGCCGCGACATCCGCGCCCTGATGGGCGACGGCGCCGCGCTGAAGAAGCTGAACCCGGCACAATTTGTCAGTGACAAGTTCGGACTTCCCACTGTCAAGGATATCCTGTCCGAGCTGGAAAAGCCCGGCCGCGATCCGCGCCCCGAGTTTCGCACCGCCAGCTTCACCGAGGGCGTGAACGAGATCTCCGATCTCAGGCCCGGCATGATGCTGGAAGGCACCGTCACCAATGTTGCGGCCTTCGGTGCCTTCGTCGATATCGGCGTGCATCAGGACGGGCTGGTCCATGTCAGCCAATTGGCCGACCGGTTCGTGAAGGACCCGCATGAGGTGGTGAAGGCGGGCGATGTGGTGAAGGTTCGCGTCACCGAGGTGGACGTGCCGCGCAAGCGCATCGGGCTGACCATGCGGAAAGACGGTGCCGCCGCCCCCGCCCCGCGCGAGGAGCGCGGCAAGGGGCCTGCCCCGAAGGCCCGGATGGAGGCAGGCCCGTCCAGCACCGGCGGCGGGGCTTTCGCCGAGGCGCTGAAGGGCAAGTTCGGGCGGTAAGCCTGCCCCTCACCGAGGCTCAAAATTCCTGCGGGCTGGTCTGGAGGGGCGCAAAACCCCTCCAGGGGGTCCGCCAAAACAAACCTAGAAGACGTCCGGCGCCTTCAGCGCCAGCAGAACCCGGAGCAGCGCGGTCAGAAAGACGCCGATCAGAACCGGCGTCGGCTCGCCGGTATGGAGGCTCAGACTCAGCCCGGCAAAGGCGCCCAGCAGGAAGGCCGAGGCCCAGCCGAAAGCACCACGCCGCAAAAGGAACAGCGTGCCGACGAAGATAAGCGCAAAGCCGCCCCAGCTTGCGAGAGGGGAATAGGCCGCCAGCAGCGCCAGCGCTTCTGCCAGCCGATAGCTCTCGCCCAGCTGCGCGGCGCCAAGGGCGCCGATGACCAGATAGGCCAGCCATCCCAACAGGGCGGGGGCCAGCCACAGCCCCGTCACCACCAGCGCCAGAAACCGCCAGCCCACCGCCGCCAGCCCGTCGGGGGCGGTGCGCCAGGCGCTCACGCTGCCTGACCGCCGACGGTCAGCCCGCCGATCAGCAGCGTCGGCTGGCCCACCCCCACCGGCACCCATTGCCCGGCCTTGCCGCAATTGCCGATGCCGGGGTCGAGCTTGAGGTCATTGCCGATGGCGCGGATCTGGCGCAGCGCCGTCGCCCCGTCGCCGATCAGCGTCGCGCCCTTCAGCGCCTCGCCCACCACGCCATTGCGCACCCGATAGGCCTCGGTGCAGGAGAAGACGAACTTGCCGTTGGTAATATCGACCTGCCCGCCGCCAAAGCCCACCGCCCAGATGCCGTCCTTCAGGTCGGCGACGATGGATTGCGGGTCATCGCGCCCGGCCAGCATATAGGTATTGGTCATGCGCGGCATCGGGATATGGGCGAAACTCTCGCGCCGTCCGTTGCCGGTCGGCTTCACCCCCATCAGCCGGGCATTCTGGCGGTCCTGCATATAGCCCACCAGTATCCCGTCCTCGATCAGCACATTCTTGCCCGAGGGCGTACCCTCATCGTCGATGCTGATCGAACCGCGCCGGTCGGGGATGGTGCCGTCATCCAGCACCGTCACGCCCGGCGCGGCGATGCGCTGCCCCATCAGCCCGGCAAAGGCCGAGGTGCCCTTGCGATTGAAATCGCCCTCCAGCCCATGGCCGATCGCCTCGTGCAGCAGGATGCCCGGCCAGCCCGGCCCCAGCACCACGTCCAGCATCCCGGCGGGGGCGGGGACCGCGCCCAGGTTCACCCGCGCGATGCGCAACGCTTCGTCCACCATCGGCCGCCAGGTCGCGGGGTCCAAAAGCGCCTTCAGCCCATGCCGCCCGCCGCCGCCGGTGCCGCCGGTCTCACGCCGCCCGTTCTCTTCCAGAATGACCGAGACATTCAGCCGCGCCATCGGTCTGGTGTCGGTCAGGACCTGCCCGTCGGGCCGCAGGATCACGACTTCCTGCAGGCTGGCGCCAAGGGCCGCCGTCACCTGCACCACGCGCTTGTCGGCGGCGCGGGCATAGGCGTCGATCTCCTTCAGTATGTCCAGCTTGCCCGCGAAGGGCGCATCCGCCACCGGATCGGCCTCGCCATAAAGCCGCCGGTTGGTGCCGGGGGGCGGCGGGGCGAGCATGCCGCCGCCATCGCCCACCGCCAGACGCGCGGTCTCTGCCGCGCGGCGCAGGGCGCTTTCGCTGATCTCGGTCGCGTGCGCATAGCCTGCGACCTCACCCTTTACCGCGCGCAGCCCGAAGCCCTCGCTTGCGTCATATGCGGCGTTGCGGATGCGGGCGTCGTCCAGCACCAGGCTCTCGCCCCGGCGGCGTTCAAGGAACAGCTCGCCATCCTCGGCCCCGGCCGTGGCCGCGCGCAGCACGGCAAGGGCCGCAGCCTCGTCCAGATGGGTCTCGAAAGGGCGGAAGGGGGCGTCGGACATGGCGGAGCTTTCTGCGAAACGGCCTCCAGAAGTTATGCACCCTGCGCGGACCCCGCAAGCGACGGGCCGCAGTCGCGCGATTTTCGCCCGAAAATCGCCCCCGCGCCGCGCCGCTCATGCCGCGATGCAGCGCGTCCTTGACACAGATCAAGGGGCGCGCATCTGTCGCAACGGTTTCTCTTGTCGCCGCGCGCCCGATATGGTTTGAACGCCAGAGCAAACAAGAGGATTCCGTCGCGCGCGCAAGCGGGCAGCAGACGGGGCCGAGGGACGGTTGCGGCGCAAGGCCGCGCCCAAGAGGACGGGAAGCGAGATGCGGATCATTTCATCACTGAAGGGATGGACGGCGGCCGGGATCCTGGCGCTGAGCACGGGAACGGCGCTGGCGCAGGGCCTTGAAATCGTGGGTCAGCCGCATGAAAAGGGCATCGGCTTCCAGCCCGCTTCGTCGTCCATCGCGGTTGAGCAGCAATGGCTCGACCACATGATCCTCTACATCATCGCCGCGATCACGATCTTCGTCACGCTGCTCTTGCTGATCGTCATCCTGCGCTACAACAGCAAGATGAACCCCAAGCCCAAAGGCTTCACCCATAACACGCCGCTGGAAATCGCCTGGACGCTGATCCCCGTCCTGGTTCTTGTCTTCATCGGCTCCTTCTCGGTGCCGGCGCTGAACCACCAGCAGAAATTCCCCGAAGGCGAAGTGGTGATCAAGGTCACCGGCAACCAGTGGTACTGGTCCTATGCCTATCCCGAAGAAGGCATCGAGGAATATGCCAGCTTCATGATCGGCGGCTCGGGCACCAATGGCGACGCCCGCCTGACCCCGGCCGTGGAAGAGCAGCTCAAGGCCGCAGGTTACAGCAGGGACCAGTTCCTGCTCGCCACCGACACCGCGATGGTGGTTCCGGTCGGCAAGGAAGTGCTGTTGCAGATCACCGGCGCCGACGTGATCCATGCCTGGAAGATCCCCGCCTTCGGCGTCATGCAGGATGCCGTGCCGGGCCGCATCGCGCATCTGTGGTTCAAGGCCGACCGGGAAGGCATCTTCTTCGGCCAGTGCTCGGAACTTTGCGGCAAGGACCACGCCTATATGCCGATCACCGTCAAGGTCGTCTCGGAAGCCGCCTACAAGGCTTGGGTCGAGAAGGCCAAGGCGGGCGACGTGGTCCTGTCGGCGGCCGATCTTGCGGCGGCAGAGCCGATCCAGGTCGCGGCCAGCAACTGATCCTAGCAAGGGCAGGGGCCGCGCGGCCCCGCCCTATGAAGAGCCTGAAAGTCGGACGGAATGAGCGATATCGGCGCCTTTGATCGCGGCACGGCAGCCCCGCAAGATGCGGGGTTCGGTGATTACGTGCAGCTTCTCAAGCCGCGCGTGATGTCGCTGGTCGTCTTCACCGCGCTGGTGGGCCTTCTGGTCGCCCCGGTGCAGCTGCACCCGGTCGAGGCTTTCGCCGCCATCCTGTTCATCGCCCTGGGCGGCGGCGCATCCGGTGCGCTGAACATGTGGTGGGACAGCGACATCGATGCCGTGATGAACCGCACCCGCAGCCGTCCCATCCCCTCGGGCCGGATCGAGCGCGGCGAGGCGCTGGCGCTGGGCTTGGCGCTGTCGGGCATCTCCGTCGTGATGCTGGCCCTGGCGACCAACATCGCCGCAGGGGCGCTTCTGGCCTTCACGATCTTCTTCTATGCCGTGGTCTATTCGGTCTGGCTCAAACGCTCGACCCCGCAGAACATCGTGATCGGCGGCGCCGCCGGGGCCTTCCCGCCCATGATCGGCTGGGTCGCCGCGACGGGCCATGTCAGCCTGGAAGCCGTGCTGATGTTCGCGCTGATCTTCATGTGGACGCCGCCGCATTTCTGGGCGCTGGCGCTGTTCATGAAGGAAGATTATCACAAGGCTGGCGTGCCGATGCTGACCGTCACCCATGGCCGCAAGGCGACCCGCACCCATATTCTCGTCTACACGCTGCTTCTTGCCCCCATCGCCCTCGGCGCCGCGCTGACATCGATCGGCGGGCCGCTGACCCTGGCGGTGGCCGTGGCGCTGAATGCCTGGTTCGTGATCGGCGCCATGCGCATCCGCGCCCGCAGCGAGGATCAGGCCATCGCTGACAAATATGCCGCCGAGAAGGCCTTCTTCCGCTTCTCGCTGGTCTATCTCTTCCTGCATTTCGCGGCCTTCCTGGCCGAAGCCGCGCTGCGGCCCTATGGTCTGGGGGGCTGGTGACATGGCGCTTCACGTCACGCATGACCTGCACAAGCGGCGCTTCTCGCGCAATGTCGGGCTAGGCCTGCTTCTCGCGGGCATGGTCGTCCTTGTCTTCGCCCTGACCGTGGTCAAGGTGAAGCGCGGCGATGACATGCAGGGCTATGACCATACCCTGCGCCCCGAACTGCTTCCGGCAGAAGAGGGTGGGCCCGCCCCGGCGGATCTTCCCGCGACCGCGCCCGGCGCCGCACCCGAGGCCGGCCAATGACCCTTGCCCCCAAGCGCACCGCCCTCTGGCTGACCGGCATCGCCGCCGGGATGCTGGGCCTCTCCTTCGCCGCCGTGCCGCTCTATGACCTGTTCTGCCGCATGACCGGCTTTGGCGGCACCACTTCTGTGTCCGAAGTCGCGCCCGACACCATCCTCGACCAGACCGTCAAGGTTCGCTTCGACGCCTCGCTCGAGGCCGGGATGCCCTGGACCTTCAAGCCGGTCGTGCCGGAAATGACCATCCGCCTAGGCGAGACGGGCCTGGCCTTCTATGAAGTCCACAACCCGACCGACCGGCCCATCGCGGGAACCGCAAGCTTCAACGTCTCGCCCGATGTGGCGGGCGGCTATTTCACCAAGATCGCCTGCTTCTGCTTCGACCAGCAGGTCCTGCAACCCGGCGAGACCGCCGAGCTGCCGGTCTCGTTCTACGTCGATCCGTCGATCCTTGACGATATAGACGGGCAGAACGTCAAGTCGATCACGCTGAGCTATACGTTCCACGTCACCGACCTGCCCAAGGCAGAGGCGGCGCTGGAGCCCGCAACAGGGGCGGCATCGAGGGAAACCCCGTCTGCCACCAAGTAAAGACGAAAACGAGGGAAGAGCCATGGCCCACGCCAAGAACCACGACTACCACGTCCTGCCACCGTCGATCTGGCCCTTGCTGGGGGCGGTCTCGGCCTTCATCATGCTCTTCGGGGCGGTCCTGTGGATGCATGGCTCGGCGCCGTGGATGGGGCTGATCGGCTTTGCCGGCGTGCTTTACACCATGTATGCGTGGTGGGCCGAAGTGGTGCATGAGGCCAATACCGGCGACCATACCCCGGTCGTCCGCATCGGCCTGCGCTATGGCTTCATCATGTTCATCATGTCCGAAGTCATGTTCTTCGCCGCCTGGTTCTGGACCTTCTTCAAGCACCGCATGTACCCGATGGGGCCGGAAAGCCCCTGGGTCGACGGCCAGTGGCCCCCGGCCGGGATCGAGACCTTCGACCCCTGGCACCTGCCGCTGATCAACACGCTCGTCCTTCTGCTCTCCGGCTGCGCGATCACCTGGGCCCACCACGCCCTGGTGCATGAGAACAACCGCAAGGACATGATCAACGGCCTGATCATCGGCATCGTGCTGGGCTTCTTCTTCACCCTGCTGCAGGCCTATGAATACAGCCATGCGACCTTCGCTTTCGGCGGCAACATATATGGCGCCTCCTTCTTCATGGCGACCGGCTTCCACGGCTTCCATGTCATCATCGGGACGATCTTCCTGACCGTCTGCCTGATCCGGGCGCTGCGCGGCGATTTCACCCAGCAGCAGCATGTCGGCTTCGAGGCCGCCGCCTGGTACTGGCACTTCGTCGACGTGGTCTGGCTGTTCCTTTTCGCCGCCGTCTATGTCTGGGGCCAAGGCTGACACCCGCACCCAAGCGGCTTCGCGATCTGACAAGGGGCACCCTCAGGGGTGCCCCTTTGATTTTGCGGGATTCATTTCGTTTTGCGCGTATTCACGCATTTATTATCATCTTGTGGCGCATATTTTTTAAAAGGAGTTTTGCAATGAACGCAGTAAAAGCCTTCGCTGTCGCGTCTGGCCTGCTTGTCGCGGCCCCGATGGCGCAGGCCGCCACCCTGACCTTCGACAGCACGGCCGATTGCACCACCGCCGATGTCACGATCACCCAGGGCGATGCAAATTCCTCCTGTGTTCTGTCTGTGTATAACGGGTCTTCGGCGCTGCTCGGGACGGGCGGTGTGTCGCAATCCTACTGGACCGCGACCTTCACTTCGCTGATGGGCAGTGTCGCCATCACGCTCGGGGATCTGGGCATTGATCAAGACGTGATCTTCCTCACAGTCTACGACGAGTTCGATCAGGTCCTCTCCGCCCAGTCGCTGGATATTGGCTTCTCCTCGGTGCCGTCCACCCTCTCCTTCCTGGCAGGTGGAAATCTGATCAAATCGGTGAGCTTTGGTTCAAGTGGCGTTCTGGGCGGGATCTTCGCCGACAACCTGACCTTCGCGCCCGCGCCTGTCCCGCTTCCGGCCTCAAGCGCGCTGCTGCTTCTTGGACTGGCGTCGCTTTCCGTCCTGCGCCGTCGCCGCGGTTGATTGCGCTTCACGGCATCTCGGCCTAAACGCAGGGGCGCGGGGGCAAGACCCGCGCCTTTTCTCTGCGGGGCCGGATGCGGACATTGCTTTTCCTGATCGTCGTGGGGCTTGCGGGCGTCGGCACGCTTGTCTCGCTCGGGGTCTGGCAGATGCAGCGCCTGGCCTGGAAAGAGGGCCTGATCGCCGAGGCCGCCCACCAGATGGACGCCGCCCCCGTGCCGCTGCCCGCCAGGCCCGATCCCGAGAAAGACCGCTATCGTCCCGTCACGATCCAAGGCAGCTTCACCGGCGAGGAACTCCCTGTCCTGACTTCGGACAGCATTTCCGGTCCGGGCTTCCTGATCGTCGGCGCCTTCCAGACCACCGAGGGCCGTCGCATCCTGGTGGATCGCGGCTATGTGCCCGAGGAAGACCGCGCCCTGCCGCGCCCCCCGCGCGAGATGGAGATCACCGGCAACCTGAACTGGCCCGATGACACCACCTCCTCGACCCCGCCGCCCGATGCCAGGACCGGCATCTGGTTCGGCCGCGACGTGGCGGCCATGGCGCAGGCGCTTGGCACCGAACCCGTTCTGGTCGTCGCTCGGTCGGACACGGGCGATGGCGTGATGGCGATCCCGGCCAGCGCCAATTTCCGCAACGACCATTTGCAATATGCGATCACCTGGTTCCTGCTGGCTGCTGTCTGGGCCGCCATGACGGGGGCCTATCTCTGGCGTATCAACCGGCGCAGGGCCGAAGGGGCAGCGACATGAATTATATCTCGACCCGGGGCCAGGCGCCTGTCCTTGGCTTTGGCGAAGCGATGATGACCGGCCTCGCGCGCGATGGCGGCCTTTATGTCCCGGAAAGCGTGCCGGTCTTCTCGCCCCAGGAAATCGCCGCGCTCGCGGGTCTGCCCTATGAAGACCTGGCCTTCCGGGTGATGAAACCCTTCCTGGGCGGGTTCTTCGCCGATGACGAATTCCGCGGCCTGCTCGCCCGCGCCTATGCGGGCTTCGGCCATGCCGCCAAGGCGCCCTTGAAGCAGCTTGGCCCCAACCATTTCCTGATGGAACTGTTCCACGGCCCGACGCTCGCCTTCAAGGACTTCGCCATGCAGATCATCGGCCAGATGATGCAGGCGGCGCTGGCCAAGACCGGCGAACGCATCACCATCGTCGGCGCGACCTCGGGCGACACGGGCAGCGCCGCGATCGAGGCCTTCCGCGGCCTCGCCAATGTCGATGTCTTCATCCTCTTCCCGCATGGCCGCGTGTCCGAAGTGCAGCGCCGCCAGATGACCACCCCGTCCGAGGCCAATGTCCATGCCCTCGCCATGGATGGCGATTTCGACGATTGCCAGGCGCGGCTGAAAGACATGTTCAACGACTTCGCCTTCCGCGACGGCGTGCGGCTGGCGGGCGTGAACTCGATCAACTGGGCGCGCGTGCTGGCGCAGGTGGTCTATTACTTCCACGCCGGTCTGGCCCTGGGCGCGCCGCACCGCAAGATCAGCTTCACCGTCCCCACCGGCAATTTCGGCGACATCTTCGCAGGCTACATCGCCAAGCGCATGGGCCTGCCCATCGACCGGCTGGTCATCGCCACGAACCAGAACGATATTCTCGACCGGGCGATGCGCGGCGGCGAATACCGCACCACCGGCGTCGTGCCGTCAATCAGCCCCTCGATGGACATTCAGGTCTCGTCCAATTTCGAACGCGCGCTGTTCGATGCGCTGGGGCGTCAGGGCGGGGCCGTGCAGGCGCTGATGGACGGGCTGAAGCAGGGCGGCGGTTTCGCCATCCCCGAACCGGCGCTGGCCGCGCTGCGCGCCGAGTTCGACTCGGACCGCGCCTCGGAAGAGGAAACCTCTGCCACCATCGCCCGCGTCCTTGCGCAATCGGGAGAGCTTCTGTGCCCCCATTCCGCCATCGGCGTCAAAGTTGCCGAGGAACATGTAGGTCTCGCGCCCATGGTCACGCTGGCCACGGCGCATCCCGCGAAATTCCCCGATGCGGTCGAAAAGGCCAGCGGCATCCGCCCGGCGCTGCCGCCGCGCATGGCCGACCTGTTCCAGCGCCCCGAGCGCGTCACCCGCGTGCCGAACGATCTGGCGGCCCTCAAGGCGCTGATCCAGGACCGCATCGCCGCGCGGAGCTGATCCTCAGCCGCAGGGCGAAAAGGCCCACGCCCCTTCGGCAAACCGGCTGGCGGGGCCAACTGCGCTGGCGCCGCGCCCCGCGCAATGCGCATCGGCCGCCGCGCGCGCCAGAGCTTCGTCCGCAGCCCCCAGCGCCGCGCCGTCCTGGCGCGACACGACCAGGGCCGAGGCCATGGGCATGACATCGACCTCGGGATGACCGGGCATGTCGACCGGCCAGAGGTAATTCTCCTCCAGCGCCACTTGCAATGGCATGCCCCGCACGGACTGCGCCGACCGGTCCGGCCCGACACAGGCGGCAAGAAGCAGGGCGGGCAGAAGGGTGGCGGAGTTGCGCATGGCGGCAAGGCTACAGGCAGCCCGTCCTTGCACCAAAGCCTTTCGCTGCGCCCCTTTCACATGCCCCCGGCCTGCATTATGACCCTTTGACCAGACCCTTGTGAACGGACGCCATCGTGACGCTTCGCACCCATACCCTGCCCAACGGCTTTCGCATCGTGACCGAAGCGATGCCGGGCCTGAAATCGGCCTCGATCGGCATCTGGGTGGGGGCAGGGGGGCGGCATGAGGGCGCGCCGCAGAATGGCATCGCGCATTTCCTGGAACATATGGCGTTCAAGGGAACTGAAAAGCGCAGCGCTCTTCAGATCGCCGAAGAGATCGAGGATGTCGGCGGCTATATCAACGCCTATACCTCGCGCGAGATGACGGCCTATTATGCCCGCTGTCTCTCGGCCGATGTGCCGCGCGCGCTGGACGTGATTTCCGACATCGTGCTCAACCCCGTCTTCGCCGATGAGGATATCGAGACCGAGCGCCACGTGATCCTGCAGGAAATCGGTCAGGCCAATGACACACCCGATGACATCATCTTCGACTGGCTGCACGAGGTCTCCTATCCCGGCCAGGCCTTCGGTCGCACCATCCTGGGCCCGGAAGAGCGGGTCGCCAGCTTCGGTCGCAGCGACCTGCGCGCCTTCGTTTCGCGCCATTACGGGCCGGACCGCATGATCCTGTCGGCGGCGGGCGGCATCGACCATGACGCCATCGTCGCCGAGGCCGAAAAGATCTTCGGCGGACTTGCCCCGGTGGGCGCCTTCACCGCCGACCGCGCCGGCTTTGCCGGGGGCGAGCGGCGCGAGGTCAAGGATCTGGAACAGGCGCATTTCGCCCTGAACCTCGAAGCCCCCGGCTATCGCGACCCGATGGTCTACACCGCGCAGATCTGGTCGATGGCGATGGGCGGCGGCATGTCCTCGCGCCTGTTCCAGAAAATCCGCGAGGAGCGCGGCCTGTGCTACACGATCTATGCACAGTCCGCCGCCTATGACGATACCGGCCAGATCACCATCTACGCGGGCACCTCGGGCGACGAGATCGGCGATCTGACCGAGCTGACCGTGGCCGAGCTGAAGCGCGCCGCCGATGATATGAGCGAGGCCGAGGTCGCCCGCGCCAAGGCCCAGATCAAGGCCGGCATGCTGATGGGCCTTGAAAGCCCCTCGTCTCGGGCCGAGCGCAACGCGCGCCTGCTGTCGATCTGGGGAAGGGTACCCGATCTGGACGAGGCGGTGCAGAAGATCGATGCCGTCACCACGCGCGGGGTGCGCGACTGGGGCGGGGCGCTGCTGGGTGCCAAGGCGGCTCTCGCCGTCTATGGCCCGGTCGAGGCCGCGCCCGGGCTGGAGGCGATCCGCGCGGGTCTGTCGGCGTGATGCTAGGCCTGCGCCGCCGGGTCCGCATCGAGACCGAGCGGATGACGCTGCGCCTGCCGGTCCATGGCGACTGGCAGCAATGGTCCGCCTTGCGCGCCGACAGCGCGGCCTTTCTGACTCCCTGGGAGCCGGTCTGGAGCCATGATCACCTGGCCCGCCGCGCCTTCACCAACCGCGTCTATTGGGCCAACCGGGCCGAGGCGCAGGGCACGGCGCTGCCGCTCTTGCTGATCCGCCGCCAGGACCAGCGGCTTCTGGGCGCCATCACCATGGACAATATCCGCCGTGGCCCGGCCCAGACCGGCACGCTGGGCTATTGGGTCGGCGCGCCTCATGCAAGGCAGGGCTATATGCGCGAGGCGATCCTGGGCGTCGTCCATCACGCCTTCACGCAACTGGACCTGTCGCGCATCGAGGCCGCCTGTCTGCCGGAAAACGCCGCTTCTCGCGGCGTGCTGGAGAAATGCGGTTTCAAATACGAAGGCGTGGCGCAAAGCTACCTTCAGATCAACGGTCGCTGGCGCAACCATGTGCTTTACGCCAATCTGCGCGGCGACCGGCGCGGGCGCACCGATGTCGGCCCGGCCTGAGGGAGTCCGCGACTGGGCCGTGCTCTTGCGCGGGGTCAATGTCGGCGGCAAGAACCGCCTGCCCATGGCCGAATGGCGCAAGCTTCTGGCAGGGCAGGGGTTCCAGGCGCCCGAAACCCTGATCCAGTCCGGCAATGCCGTGATCGGTGCCGCAGGTCGCGCCGAAGACATCGCCCGCCTCGTGGCCGAGGGGATCGAGCAGGCTTTCGGCTTCCGTCCGTCAACCTTCGTCCTGACCGAGGCCGACCTCTCCGCCGCCCTGGATCATCCCTTCGAAGGCTCCGATCCGACCCGCCTCCACGCCACGTTCCTGTCGCCCGCCGATGCCGCCTTCGCGGCCGAGAAGGCCGAAAAGCTGCGCGCGCCGAGCGAATCGCTGCTTCTCCGCCCCGGGCACCTTCTCCTTCACGCCCCTGACGGCATCGGCACTTCGAAACTGGCCGAGGCCCTGCCGCGCCTCTTTTCGGGGCAGGTGACAACCCGCAACCTTCGCACGCTGGCGGCCCTGCACGATCTGATGCGCTCGCGACAAGGTGAAGACGCCGCGGGCTGACCGCGCATGACAGGCCACCATTCCGGTCTATCCTTGCCCGGACCCGCCCCCGGACCCGGAGCTGCCGTCATGCCCCAGCCGCCCGCCCGCCTGTGCCTTGCCCTGACCCTTGCCCTCGCCACCCCCGCCCTGGCGCAAGAAGCCCCTCCCGACCGCATCCCCTCGCATTGCATCGCGCTGGCCCAGGGGCCGCGCCTTGCGCCCGAACAGGTCGTCCCGGCCAAATGGGCCGACCCGGTCGAAGCCGATCACGTTCTGATCCGCTACTTCGACCATGCCAGTTTCGCCATCGTCGCCCCCGATGGCACCGTCGCAGTGACCGATTACACCGGCTATCTTGGCACGAAAGACCTCGTCCCCGATGCGGTGACGATGAACAACGCCCATTCCAGCCACTGGAGCGCCACGCCCGACCCGCGCATCCCGCATGTGCTTGCAGGCTGGCCGCAGGCGGGGCGGCCCGCCGAATACCGTCTCGACCTTGGCGGAATGCTGATCCGCAACGTCACCACCGACACGCGCGGCCCCTTTGGCGAGGGCGCCCGCAAGGACGGCAATTCGATCTTCATCTTTGAGACAGCGGGCCTCTGCATCGGCCATCTTGGCCACCTGCACCAGATCCCCTCGCCGGAACAATATGCCGCCATCGGACGGCTTGATATCGTCATGGTCCCGGTCGATGGCGGCTATACGATGCGGGTCCCGGATATGGCCGGGGTGGTGAAGCGGCTGAAAAGCTCGGTCGTGATCCCGATGCACTGGTTCTCGGGCGCGTCTCTGGTCGCATTCCTGAAAGAGATGGAGAGCGAGTTCGACATTGTGGAAACCGGCCTGTCCGAGATGAGCTTCTCCATGCACGACCTGCCAGCGCGGCCCACGATCCTTGTACTAGAACCGCGCTGGCTCGACTGACGCTGCCCGCACTTCCCTTCGCCCGCCGCCCCGGCTAGTCCTGTGCGCGAAGGAGAATGCCATGCTTACGCCCTGCGACGCCGCCTTTCTGTCCTCACTGGCCGAAAAGCTGCCCCCCGGCCGTCTGGCGCAGGCGCAGGCCCGCCACCTTGAGGAACCGCGCGGGCGCTATGCGGGCCAGCCCGGCCCGGTCGCCCTGCCGCAATCGACCGCGGAAGTCGCCACTATCGTTGCCGCCTGCAACGCCGCCCGTGTCGGCGTGCAGCCCTGGGGTGGCGGCACCGGCCTTGTCGCTGGCCAGCTCATGCCCAGCGGTCCGCTGCCCCTGATCCTGTCGCTGGAAAAGATGACGGCGCTGCGCGGCATCTGGCCGGATGAGAATGTCATCCTCGCCGAAGCGGGCCTGACCCTTGGTGCGCTGCATGAGGCCGCCGCGGCAGCGGATCGGCTGTTCCCGCTGGCGCTGGCCAGCCAGGGCACGGCCACGATCGGCGGCAACCTCGCCACCAATGCGGGCGGCACTGCCGTCCTGCGCTATGGCAATGCCCGCGACCTCTGCCTCGGGCTTGAGGCGGTAATGGCCGATGGCACGGTCTGGAACGGGCTCAAGCGGCTGCGCAAGGACAATACGGGCTATGACCTGAGGAACCTTCTCATCGGCGCCGAGGGTTCGCTTGGGGTGATCACCGCGGCCGCGCTGAAGCTGTTCCCGATTCCCGCCCATCGCGTCGTCGCCCTGCTGGTCGTGCCCAGCCCCGCTGCCGCGCTCAATCTGCTGCGCCAGATGGAAGCCCGCATTGGCGGACTGATCTCGGGGTTTGAACTTATCGCCCGCACCGGCCTTGAATTCCTGTCCGAGGTCGGCCCCCACCTGCGCCAGCCCTTCCCGACGCCGCCCGACTGGTGCGTTCTGCTGGAACTGGGCCTGCCAGCCGCCATGGAACCCGAAGCGACCATGGCCGCGCTGTTCGAGGAAGGCGCCGAGGCGGGGCTGGTCGAGGATGGCGTCATCGCCGCCTCCGAAGCCCAGGCCGACGCGTTGTGGAACATCCGCGAATCCCTCCCCGAAGCCAACCGCCGCGTCGGCGCAGTCTCCAGCCATGACATCTCGCTGCCTTTGGCCGAGATCCCCGGCTTCCTGGCCGAAGCCCCGGCGCGCCTCGCCCGCTTCGGAAGCTTCCGCATCAATGCCTTCGGCCATCTGGGCGATGGCAACCTGCATTACAACATCTTCCCCGAACGCGGCCAGGATCGTGCCGTGCATGACCCGGTCCGCGACGCGGTCAAGGAAACATTGCACGATCTCGTCCATGCCTTGGGCGGCTCGGTCTCGGCCGAACATGGCATCGGGCGGCTCAAGATCGATGATCTGCAACGTTATGGCGATCCGGCGAAGCTGGCCGCGATGCGGGCGATCAAGGCGGCGCTCGACCCCAATGGCATCCTCAACCCCGGCGCGGTCCTGCCCGCCTGAGGCAAAAAGACCCGGGGCGGCAGGCGAAGCTTCCGCCGCCTCTTTCATCCTGGCTCAAATATTCCGGGGGCCCGGGGGCTGGCCCCCCGACGGCGTCGGCTGGAATGGCCTCAGACGTTCTGCGTCGCCAGCCAACCCATCAGCGCTGGCCGCGCGCTTTCCGCCCCCGCGTCCCGCGCCGCCTCGATCACCGCGCGCACCTCGCCCAGATCGACCTGCCGGATCAGTGCCTTCACCGGCCCGATCGAGGCCGGGCGCATCGACAGGGTGCGGAACCCCAGCGCCGCCAGCGCCAGCGCCTCGATCGGACGCCCGGCATCCTCGCCGCAGAAAGACAGCGCCGTGCCCGTCTCGGCGCAGCGCGCGATGATCGTCTCAAGGAAGCTCAGGAAAGACAGGTTGAGCGTGTCATAGCGCCGCCGCACCCGTTCATTCTCGCGATCGGCCGCGAAGAAGAACTGCTTGAGATCATTGCCGCCGACCGAGATGAAATCGGCCAGCTCGAAAAAGGCTTTCGGCGCATAGGCCAGCGAGGGCGTCTCGCACATCGCGCCGATCTCGATGCTGGCGGGCACGACATGGCCCAGGGATTTCTCGCGATGCAATTCGGCCAGGATCGCCTGGCGCGCCGCGATGAACTCGCCTTGTTCGGCGACGAAGGGGAACATCACCGTCAGGGGCCGCCCCGCCGCCGCCCGGATCAGCGCCTGGATCTGCATCCGCAACACGCCCGGCTTGTCGAGGCCCACACGGATCGCCCGCCAGCCCATGGCCGGATTCGGCTCGTCATTGGGCTTCATATAGGGCAGCACCTTGTCCGAGCCGATGTCGAGCGTGCGGAAGGCCACCCGCCGCCCCTTGGCCGCCTCGATGACGCGGGCATACAGCGCGGCCAGCTCGGCCCGTTTCGGCATCTGGTTTCGGATCAGGAACTGCAATTCGGTGCGGAACAGGCCCACACCCTCGGCGCCCGACCCCTCCAGCGATGGCAGGTCGGCCATCAGCCCGGCATTCATGTGCAGATGAATCACCGTGCCGCATTTCGCCTGGGCGGGCAGGGCGCGCAGGCTGGCATAGCGGGTCTGCGCCGCCGCCTGCATCGCGATCTTGTCGCGGAAGGCGCGCGCGACGGTTTCCTCGGGCCGCAGATGGACGATGCCCTGATCGCCATCGACCAGGATCGCATCGCCGTTCAGCGCCTCTTGCGTGATGCGCTCGGCATGGATCACCAGCGGAATCGCCAGGGCGCGGGCGACGATGGCGGCATGGCTGCCGACCGAGCCTTCCTCCAGCACCACGCCGCGCAGCTTGCGGCCATATTCCAAAAGCTCGGCAGGCCCGATATTGCGGGCGATCAGGATCGGGCTTTCCGGCATGGCCGCCCCGGTGTCCTGGCCCTGTCCGGTCAGGATGCGCAACAGCCGGTTCGACAGATCGTCAAGGTCATGCAGCCGCTCGCGCAGATAGGGGTCGGCGACCTGCTCCATCCGGGCCCGGGCCGCGCCCTGCTCCTTCTCGACCGCCGCCTCGGCCGACAGGCCGCGCATGATGTCTTCTTCCATCCGTCGCAGCCAGCCGCGCGAATGGGCGAACATCCGATAGGCTTCCAGAACCTGCTTCTGATCCTTGTCGAGCTGTTCCGCCGCCAGGAGATCGTCGATCGAGATGCGCAGCCTGCCCACCGCGTCGCGGATGCGGTCGATCTCGGTCAGCGGATCATCGGCCACCGGGTTCGTCACCACGACGCGCGGCTCATGCAGCCAGACCCGGCCCTCGGCCGCGCCTTCCTGGCCCGTCGCGCCGCGGAACATCACCGGCTGGCGATGCAGGGGGGCAAGCCCGCCCTCTTCCCCGGCAAAGGCCCCAAGCTCGGTCATCTCGGCCAGAACCATGGCCACGACTTCCAGCGCATAGACCTCGTCTTCTGAAAACTCCCGCGCCGTTTTCGATTGTACGACAAGGACGCCCAGCTTTTCGCCGACGCGCTGGATCGGCACGCCCAGGAAGGAGGAGAAAATCTCTTCCCCCGTCTCGGGCATGTAGCGGAACCCGCGTTCCGAGGGCGCATTGGCGGTGTTGACCGGAATGCCGGTGCGCGCCACCCGCCCGGTCAGGCCCTCACCCAGCTTCATCCGCGTCTGGTGGACGGCCGCCTTGTTCAGCCCCTCCGTAGCGCAAAGCTCCAGCGTGTCCTCATCGCGGAACAGATAGATCGAGCAGACCTCGGTCTGCATCGAATCGGCGATCAGATGCGTCACCCGGTCAAGCCGGTCCTGCCCCTTGCCGCTTTCGGCAAGAGCATCGCGCAGGCGCCGCAAGAGCTTGCGGCTGTCGCTTTCGGTCCGTTCCGGCATTGTTTCCGATCCTGTCCCTTGCTCCCTCTATAGATGGCTGTTTCCCGCTTGGCGAGGGTGCCGCGCCCTCTGGCTTTCCGCTCTTGTGTGCAGCGCGGACCTTTGCCACGTTTCTGGGCAATGGTCGCCACGGGCTGGCGCAGGGGGCAGGCCGCTTGGCCCCACCGCCGCCTGTCGCCCCGCGCCAAAGCCCATGGGGGACGGATGCCAAGCCTGCTCGCCCTGCACGGAGCCGGGCGCGATGAGACCGACCTTGCGGAATTCGCCGCGGCCATCGCCCCCGATCTTTCGCTTCTCGCCCCGCGCGGCGCCTATCCCGAGGGGCAGGGCTTCACCTTCTTTCGCCGCCGCCCGGACCGCAGCCTCGACGCGCCCGCAATCCTGTCCGTCGCCAGCGACTGGCTGGCCTCCCGCAGTGATCTGCCGAAGGCTCCTGCGCTTCTCATCGGCTATTCCAGTGGCGCGATCTTCGCCGAGGCCCTGATCGCCTCCGCCCCCGGCCGTTTCGCAGGCGCAATCCTGATGCGCCCCAAACCCCTTGCCGCCGAGTTCCTCTTTCCGCCGCTGATGGGCCTGCCGGTCCTGATCCTGGCCGGGCGCCATGATCCCCGGCGCCGGTCCGAAGACGCGCCGCTCCTCACCCGCCAGCTTTCAGCCGCCGGGGCGCGCGTCGACGGCCATATGCTGGACTGCGGCCATGGCTGGGCGCCCGAGGATCAGGACGTCATCCTCAGCCGCGCCTGGCGGCAAAGACAAAGGGCGGGGTGATCCCCGCCCTGCAAGCCATTCCAGACTGCTGATCTCGGCCCGCGCGTCAGGCCTTGTCCAGATCGAAGGCGTCATGCAGCGCCTGCACCGCCAGTTCCATGTATTTCCGGTCGATCAGCACCGAGATCTTGATCTCGCTGGTCGCGATGACCTTGATGTTCACATTCTCGGCGGCCAGCGCCTTGAACATCCGCGCCGCCACGCCGACCTGGCTGCGCATCCCGATGCCCACGACCGAAACCTTGGCGACCTCGGTATCGACCACCAGATCGTCATAGGCGATCAGGCCCGCGGCCTTCGCGTCCTCCATCGCCTTCTGCGCCCGCGGCACCTGGTTGACCGGGACCGAGAAGGTCATGTCGGTCACCGCGCCCGGATGGCCGCCATAGTTCTTTTCCGAGATGTTCTGGACGATCATGTCCACATTCACGCCCGCATCGGCCAAGGGCCCGAAGATCGCCTGGGCGACGCCCGGCCGGTCCTCGATGGTGAAAAGCGTGATCTTCGCCTCATCGCGCGAGAAGGCGACGCCGCTGACGACTTTCGATTCCATGATTTCCTCCTCGTCACAGACCAGGGTTCCAGAGTTCTCGTCCGTCTCCTCGAACGAGGACAGGACGCGCAGCCGCACCTTGTAGCGCATGGCCAGTTCGACCGAACGGGTCTGCAGGACCTTGGCGCCCAGCGAGGCCAGTTCCAGCATTTCCTCGAAGGCGATCTTGTCCATCTTCCGCGCCTTGCGGACGATGCGCGGATCGGTCGTGTAGACCCCGTCGACATCGGTATAGATGTCGCAGCGTTCGGCGCCGAAGGCGGCGGCGAAGGCCACAGCCGTCGTGTCGCTGCCGCCCCGGCCCAGCGTGGTGATCCGCCCCTCGGAGCTGACGCCCTGGAAGCCCGCCACCACCGCGACCTTGAAGCCCTCGGCGAATTTCGCGTCGATGTTTTCACGCGGGATCGACACGAACCGGGCCGAGCCATGGGCCGAGGTGGTGTTGATCGGCACTTGCCAGCCCTGCCAGGACCGCGCCGGCACGCCCATCTCCTGCAGGCGCAGCGCCATCAGACCGGCGGTGATGTTCTCGCCCGAGGCGACGACCGCATCATATTCGCGCGCGTCATAGAGTTTCGAGGTGCCCTCGACCCAGCCCACCAGTTCATTGGTCTTGCCCGACATGGCGCTGACGATGACGATGACGTCATAGCCGCGCTCGACCTCGGCCTGCACCTTCGTCGCGGCATTTTCGATGCGCGCGAGATCGGCCACCGAAGTGCCCCCGAATTTCATTACGAGAAGCGGCACGACACCCTCCTACGGCCCCAGAAAGTCGCGCGCTTCCTAGCGGGGCAGGGGGGCAGGCGCAAGGGGGCGCGGGGCGGGCGGGGCGGGGCGGTCGATCCGCCGCAGGATAGGGGTCAAGGGGGCTGCGTCCGGCACCGCATCAGCCCCATGCCCGCACCCGCCCGGTGCCCCCGGATCAAGTTCGCCTCGACGGTCCGCAACGCATGGCCCGCCCGCCCCCGAGCCCCCCGCGCAAGGCCTGCCGGGTCAGGGTACGGGCGCGAAGCGGCGCGGGCGGCAGCCTTGGCCCAAGCCGTGGGGAAGGGCCGGAAGCGCCCTGGCTCGAGAAGGCCGCCCCCCCAAAGATTGGATCACCCGGCGCTGCGCCAGCCGAAGGGCAGCGCCGGGACCGACCGACCCCTCTGTCCGGGGTCCTCCCCCACCGCCGCCATGGCAAGCGCGCTCCCCACCCCTTGCCCTTCTTCCCCCCGCCACAGCATAGTCTGCCCACCATGAGCGCGCCCGATCCCGCCCCTTTCGACATCGCTGCCTTCCTTTCCGCAGGCCCTAACCCGGCCGAAGCGGCGCTTCTGGCCCATGCCGCTGCGGGCACGCTCTGCCAGTTCGGCGCCGCGCGCCCCGATCCCGCCGACCCCGCCGCCCCGCGCATCCATGCGGGCCTTCTGGCCCATCTCATCACCGGCGGCTCGGACCTCGCCCCCGTCGCGTCGCAGGGCCTGCGCCTGATCGCTGCGGTGATCGACGGTCCGCTCGATCTCTCCTTCACCGAGGCGCGGGGCGAGACCGACCTGCGGCTCTGTGCCTTCACCCATCCGCTGACCGCCCGCCGCGCCCGTTTCGCCCAGCTTGTCCTTTCCGGCAGCCTTCTGCCCGGGCTGATGGCCGAAGGGGCCGAGGTCGCGGGATCGGTCTTCCTGCTCGCGCTCGATGCCACCGCACGGCTTTCCCTCGCCAATGCCAGCATCGGCGGCCAGCTCGCGCTGCATGGCGCCCATCTCAAGGGCCTCACCGCCCAGGGCGCCCGCATCGGCGCCTCGGCCTATCTCCGCGCCAGCCCGACCCGCCCCTTCCTTTCGGAAGGCGAGGTCTCGCTCGCCAATGCCAGCATCGACGGCCAACTGGCCTGCGACGGCGCGCGCTTCCTGAACCCCGGTGGCACCGCCCTGACCCTGCAAGCGGCCGAGATCACCGGCGATGTCTTTTTCCGCGATCAGGGGATGTTGCCCTTTCAGGCCGAGGGCGAGGTCCGCCTGTCGGGCGCCAGGATCGGCGGCCAGCTCGATTGCGCCTCGGCCGAATTCTCGAACCCCGGCGGCCGCGCCCTCTCGGCCCAGCGGATGGAGGTCGCGGCCGAATTCTTCTGGCAAAAGGTCACCGTCCGCGAGGGCAGCCTCCATCTCCCCTCTGCCCGTGTCGGCGATCTGGTCGACGACCTTGCCTCCTGGCCAGCGCAGGGCCGCACCTATCTCGACGGCTTCAGCTATGACCGCATCACCCGCGATGCCCCGGTCGATGCCGCCACCCGCCTTGCCTGGCTGAAACGCTGCGCCCGCAGCGCCGAGGGCCGTTTCCTGCCGCAGCCCTATGGCCAATGCGCGCGGGTGCTGTACGCCATGGGGCACGAGGCCGAGGCTCGCCGCATCCTCGAGGCCCAGGCCCGGCTCAAGGGCCGGGCGCGCCGCGCCGCCGCCCGCGCGCGCGGCCCATGGGGCAGGGCCCTCGCGCGTCTGGATGGACTCTGGGATACCGCCGCCCGCGCGGTGGTCGGCTATGGCTATGCGCCCTTCCGGGCGCTTGCCTGGGTGGCGGGCCTGATCCTTCTCGCCGCCACGCTGGCCGCCCTCGCCTGGTCCGAGGGCAGCTTCGCCCCGAACAACGATCTCGTCGCCGCTTCCGAAGGCTGGGCCGCGATGCTGGCGCAGGACTGCCTGCCCGATCCTGCGCCCGGTTGCCTGCAAAACCCCGCCGCCGCCTGGAACGGCCCGTCCGGCAGCGGCGTCGATTGGGAAAGCTTCCATCCCCTCGCCTGGGGCGCCGATTTGGTGATCCCGGTGGTCGATCTGGGCCAGACCGCCGCCTGGCAACCCTCCGCCGCGCGCGGTCCCTGGGGCCATACGCTGTGGTGGGCGCGCTGGCCGCTGATCTATGCGGGCTGGATCGTCACCGCGCTGGCCGCCGCCGCCGCCACCGGCATCATCCAGCGCGGCCCGCCGACGGGCTGAAGCCGCGCCGCGCCTTCGGCGCAGGCGCTCGGGCGATGGGGCAAGCCGCCGGGGCGATCCAGCTTGCGCGCCGCTCTCAAATCCGCGCCCGCCTTCGCATCCTCGCCGCAGGCAGGCGGGTAAAGAAATCCCGACCCCGCCCCGCAACGCGCTGATTTCGCCGGTCCCATACTGTGTCCCGTCGGGAGCCCCCCTTTTCCGCCGCGCCCGCCGCCGCTAGGCTTCGCCCGGATCGCGGACAACAGGGGCCATCATGCAGACCATGATCGGGGTGATCGGCGGCTCGGGCCTTTATCAGATCGAGGGGCTTGAGGGCGCCTCCTGGGTCAAAGTGCCCACCCCCTGGGGTGCGCCCTCGGACGAGCTTTTGATCGGGCGGCTGAACGGCGTGCCCATGGCCTTCCTGCCCCGTCATGGCCGTGGCCATGTCCACACGCCCAGCTCGATTCCCTACCGCGCCAATATCGACGCGCTCAAGCGCGCGGGCTGCACCGACATCCTCGCCGTTTCGGCGGTGGGCTCGCTGCGCGAGGATTTCGCGCCGGGCGATTTCGTGCTGGTCGACCAGTATATCGACCGCAGTTTCGCCCGCGAGAAATCCTTCTTCGGCCCCGGCTGCGTCGCCCATGTCAGCTTTGCCCAGCCGACATGCGCCCGCCTGGGCCGGGCTGCCGCCGCGGCGGCCCGCGCCAGCGGCGTGACGGTCCATGAGGGCGCGACCTATCTGGCCATCGAAGGCCCGCAGTTTTCCACCCTGGCCGAAAGCCGCCTCTACCGCCACTGGGGCGCCGATGTGATCGGCATGACCGGCATGCCCGAGGCCAAGCTCGCCCGCGAGGCTGAGCTGTGCTACGCCGCCCTTGCCATGATCACCGATTACGACTGCTGGCATCCCGCCCATGACGCCGTGGATATCGCCGCCATCATCGCCACGCTCAGCGCCAATGCCGGACAGGCCCGCGCCACCGTGGCGGCCCTGCCGGGCGTTGTCGGCCCCGCCCGCAGCCCCTGCCCGCAGGGCTGTGACCACGCGCTCGACCATGCGCTGATGACCGCGCTCGCCGCCCGCGACCCCAGGCTTCTGGCCCGGCTTGACGCCATCGCGGGCCGCCTGCTGTGAGGCGTCTTGCCCTTCTTCTGGCCCTTCTGGCCCAACCGGCCCCGGCGCAGGATGTCGATTTCGACGCCATCGCCACCTCCGGCCTGCTTGCCGATCAGGAGTTCTTCGCGCTGGCCACCTGCGGCGCGCCCCCCGGCGGCGCCTGCCGTGGCCCGACCGTGCGCTGGGCCAAAACCGCCTTGACGGTCGCCCTGCTGCCCTCGGATGCCAGTCTCTCCGCCGATCTCTCCCGCCTCCTCGACCGTTCGCTGGACCAGGCCATCGCCCAGATCAACGGCGCGGGCGCCGACCTGACCCTGACCCGCGGCACTGGCCCCGGCGCCGACATCCGCCTCTATATTTCCGCCGCCCAGCCCGGCGATGCGATGCGGGCGGAACCGGGCCTCACCGCCCCCGGCACCATGGGCGTCGGCTATTCGACAATCTGGTGGAACGGCCGCAACGAAATCACTGCCGCCACGATCCTGATCTCCACGGCGATGGAGGCGCATGACATGCAATCCGTCGTACTCGAGGAACTGTTTCAGGCCCTTGGCCCGCGCTTCGATGTGCAGGGCCGCGCCTATGAGGGCGTCTCGATCCTCAGCCAGGACAGCAATGCCACCACGGTGATCGAGGGCCAGGACGCGGCCCTTCTGCGCTGGCTCTACCCGTAAATGGCGGCGGGACGGGTCCTTGTCCTTGGTGCCGACGGCTTTATCGGCCGCCATATCGTCTTTGCCTTGCGCGCTGCGGGATGGGAGGTCATCGCCCAGGCGCGCCGGACCGGGCGGTTGCAGGCCATGGGCTTTCGCACGCTCCGGGCTGATCTGACCGACCCTGCCTGTCACGACCCGGCCTTCTGGCGGCCCCATCTGCCCAGCGGGGCTGCCCTGGTGAATGCCGCCGGCCTCTTGACCGGCAGCGAAAGCGCCTTTGCCGCGGTTCACCGCGCGGCGCCCCGTGCGGCCCTGGCCGCGCTGGATGGGCCGGCCGTCCTGATTTCGGCCGTGGGCATCGACGCCGCGGCCACCCCCTTTGCCCGCTGGCGGCGCGCGACCGAGGCGCTCTTCGCCCCCCATACGATCCTGCGCCCCGGCCTTGTGCTGGGCGAGACGTCCTATGGCGGATCCTCGCTGCTGCGCGCCTTCGCCGCGCTGCCCTGGCGTCTGCCGGTGGTGGGGCAGGGAGACCAGCCCTTCAACCCGATCCATGCCGCCGATCTGGCCGATCTGGTGGTCGATTGCCTCTTATCCCCGCCCGGCCCCGGCCCCTGGGAGATCGGCGGACCCGAGACGCTGAGCCAGGCCGAGCTGGCTCTGGCCCTGCGCGGCTGGCTTGGCCTTGCCCCGGTGCCGGTCCTGCGCCTGCCTTTGCCCCTGGCCCGCGCGCTGGGCCGGGTGGGAGAGGCGCTGCGCCTGGGGCCGGTCTCGGCCACCGCCGTGGCGCAACTGCAGGCGGGTGTCCTGGCCGACCCTGCGCCGCTCCTGTCTCGCCTGTCGCGCCGCCCGCGCCCGGTCGCGGCCTTCCTTGCCGCAAGGCCGGCCGGCACGCAGGATCTCTGGCAGGCCCGCCTCTACCTGGTCAAACCGCTGATCCGCCTGGTGCTGGGCGCCTTGTGGATCGCCTCCGCCGCGCTGGGCCTTCTGCTTTCCCCGGGCGATTTCCTGCCCCGCAGCGGCACGCTTCTGCCCGAGACCCTGTCCATCGCGCTCGCGCGCCTTGGCGGGCTGGCCGATCTTGCCCTCGGACTTGCGCTGCTGCGCGACGGGCGACCCCGGTTCATCGCCCGCGCCCAGATCGCGCTTGTCCTGGCCTATACCGCCGGGTTGACGCTGCTCGCACCTGCGCTCTGGCTCGATCCGTTCGGTGCGCTGCTGAAGAACCTGCCGATCCTTGCCCTGATGATCGTGCATCTGATCCTGGTCGAGGAACGCTGATGGACAGCTACGAGCTGGCGAAATTCCTGCATATCCTGTCTTCGACCGTGCTGTTCGGCACCGGCATCGGAACCGCCTTCCAGATGGTCCGCGCGATGCACAGGGGCACGGCCGAGGCGGTCCATTCCACCGCGTCGGCCGTGGTCCTGGCCGATTGGCTGTTCACCACTCCGGCGGGCGTGATCCAGCCGCTGACCGGCCTCTGGCTTGTGCATCTGACCGGCCATCCGCTGACCGCCCCCTGGCTTCTGGCCACCTATGGGCTTTATGGTCTGGCGTTCCTCTGCTGGGCGCCGGTCGTGCTGCTGCAATTGCGCATAAGGGATAGCGCCGCCCAGGCCGTGCGCGACAATCGCCCGCTGCCCGATCAGGCCCGGCGCCTCTACCGGCTTTGGTTTGCGCTTGGCTGGCCCGCCTTCGCGGCCCTTGTCGCGATCTTCTGGCTGATGGTAACCAGACCCGATCCCCTGATCTGAGGCGCCCATGGCACAGACCGCACCGGCCAAATCCGTCAAGGACTACATCCGCACCATCGTCGACTTCCCGCATGAAGGCATCCTCTTTCGTGACGTGACCACGCTTTTCGCCGATCCGCGCGGCTTCCGCATGTGCGTGGACCAGCTTCTCGCCCCCTATGCGGGTCTGCGCATCGACAAGGTCGCGGGGCTCGAGGCGCGCGGCTTCATCCTGGGCGGCGCGGTGGCCCATCAGCTTTCGACCGGCTTCGTGCCGATCCGCAAGAAGGGCAAGCTGCCCGGCCAGACCATCAGCCAGTCCTATAAGCTGGAATATGGCGAGGCGGTGGTCGAGGTGCATGACGACGCCATGCAACCCGGCGAGCGCGTGCTCTTGGTCGATGACCTTCTCGCCACCGGCGGCACGGCCGAGGCCGGGATCAAGCTGATCGAACGTCTGGGCGCCGAGATCATCGGCTGCGCCTTCGTCGTCGACCTGCCCGACCTGGGCGGGCGGCGCAAGCTCGAGGCGATGGGCATGCAGGTCCATGCGCTTTGCGCTTTCGAGGGGCTGTAGCGGCGGCACAGGCTGCGCTTGATTTGTACAGGAAAATGTACAACTATGTGCCTGACCTTTGGCGCCGCAGACCGCGCGCGCCGGGCCGGGGAAGCACAATGAACATCCTGAGCTACACTGACGCCCGCAAGAACCTGAAATCGGTGATGGATTCGGCGATCAAGGACCGCACCGAGACCGTGATCACCCGCTCTGGTCAGGAAGCGGTCGTGGTCGTGGGCAAGGCGGAATGGGATTCGATCCAGGAGACCCTGCACCTGCTCTCGTCGCCCGCAAATGCGGCCCGCCTTCGCGATGCAGTTGCCCAGCTTGAGATGGGCCTCGGCATCGAGCGCGAGCTGGTCGATGAATGAAACTGATCTTCGCCGATCTGGCCTGGGAAGATTACTGTCATTGGCAAGGCACCGACCCGAAGACGCTTCAGCGCATCAATGAGCTGATCAAGGAGGCGCGGCGCAGCCCCTTTTTCGGCATGGGTAAGCCCGAGCCGCTGAAAGGCAGCCTGTCCGGCTGGTGGTCACGGCGGATCACCGGCGAGCACCGGATGGTCTATCGCGTCGGGGGCAAGGGGGGCGATCAAGCCTTGGAAATCGCGCAGCTGCGGTATCACTACTGAGCGCCAGCTTGCGACCGGCAGAGCGGAAAAATTTCCCCGCCCGCATTAACCACGCGGTAAGGGGAATCGCCCTAGACCTCTGCTTGCGGGTCTACCCAGCCCGCATCAGACGCTGCTTGCAGACAGCTCTCTGTTCTCACACCCCAAGGCCCCGCCGGTCACCCACCGGTGGGGCCGCTTTCGACCCGGTCTCGCGCCATTGTCGTCAGGCGCGGCTGATGCGCGGGGGCGCGGTCGCGGCGGCGAAGGCCTCGATCACCGGGGCCGCGCCATGGGTTTCGGCCAGGCGCAGCAGGGCAAAGCGGATCGCCGCCGCCTCGCGGTAATAGCTCAGGAACGCCGCGTTCAGCGCCGCGCCCGAGACCGCACCCAGCAGCGGCACCGATTGCGCCACCAGCTTCTGCCCCAGCGCCGCCGCCAGCCGGGGCGCGACGCGCGCGATCAGCCCCTGGATGGCCGGGCCGGTCAGCGTCAGCCTTGCAGTGAAAAACGACGTGTCGATCCCGTCATCCGCCGCGACCGGGCTGCCCGAGCCGAAGGTGCGCAGCGCCTCGGCCCGGATCCAGGCATCGTCCGGGTCATAGCCCGCCAGCACCGCCTCGCGCCGGATCGCGTGCAGAAGGACCGTGATCGTGAAGGGCATCTCGGCAATTGCAGTGGCGATGCCGCCCGCGCCGCCCGCCGCCCCCGTGGCCAGCGCGGCGGCCAGCGTGCCATGGCCGCGCGTCTCGGGCAGGCGCGCGCCCGTGGCGGCGACACCATAGGCGGTCTCCAGCGCCCGGGCCGTCAGATCCTCGATCCGCTGGCGCAGCGCTTCGGGCAAGACGGAAAGCTGGCTTTCCAGCGCCCCGCCCATCCGCGTCACCAGGGCCATCACCGGGCCATTCGCCCGCTTCCAGCGCCGGGCCAAAGCGGCGATCTCCGGCGCCGGATCGGGCGGCAGAGGGACGGGCAGGGCGGGCAGGGTCGGGGTCGTCTTCTGGTCCATGGCTTCGATATTGGGCCACGGGTGGCGCGGCGCAAGATGCGCCCTGCGCGACGCGCAGGGCAATGCCGAAGGGAAGCCAGGACGGAAGACGTTCGGAAGACGTCTGGAAGACCTTCGGAAGACGCGGTTTTTGCTGCATTGTCAGCCTCTTGCACCCCTCAGGTGGCGCGGCTGACCTTGCCCTTGATTCCCGCCCAGGCCCCGGTCTTCAGCTCCAGCCCCAGCACCCGGTCGGGGTTGGTCGGGGGCGGCATTTCCACCCCTTCCAGCTTGCGAAACCCGAACCTCTGGTAATAGGGCGCATCGCCGACCAGGAGCACCCGCTCCCAGCCCAGGCGCCGCGCTTCGGCCAGGCTTTCATTGATCAGAAGCCCGCCCAGACCCTCGCCTTGCCGGGTCGGGTGCACCGCGACCGGACCCAGCAGAAGCACGTCCTCCTCGCCGATCAGCGCCGGCCAATAGCGGATCACCGCCGCCAAGGTGCCATCGCCATCCCGCAGGGTCAGGCACAAGGGCGCGACCGTCGGCACCCCCTCGCGCAACCGGTAAGACGAAAGCGCGGTCCGCCCTGGCGCGAAGCAGAGGTCATACAGCGCCTCGACTTCCCACCAGTCGGCTTCGGTTTCCTCTTCAAGACGATAGGCCACTCTGCCGGTCCCTGAATCCTGACTGTCGAATCTGCTGGCATCGCCCCGTAACATGCGATTGTGTCAGGTTCAAACGCCCGAACCCCGCCCCGGAATTTGCCTGATGTTCTATCGCCCAGAAGACGGCCACGGCCTGCCGCATAATCCGTTCAAGGCCGTGGTCTCGCCGCGCCCGATCGGCTGGATTTCCAGCCGCGCCAAGGGCTTCGGCGACAATCTTGCGCCCTATTCCTTCTTCAACGCCGTGGGGGACAACCCGCCGCAGGTGATGTTCTCTGGCGATCCGAATGACAGCGTCGCAAATGCGCTGGCCTCGGGCGTCTTCGCGGTGAATGTGGTGGAAGAGGCGGCGTGGCTGCGGATGAACGCCACCTCGGCGGGCGTGGCGCGCGAGGTCGATGAATTCGCGCTCGCGGGGGTCGCAAAGGCCGAATGTGACACCATCGACTGCCCTCGCGTCGCCGATGCGCCCGCCACGCTGGAATGCGTTGTGGTGCATCATGTCGAACTGGAAGGCGCCAATCACCTGATCGTCGGCCGAGTCACCGGGATGCATCTGCGCGACGATTGCCTGGTGAACGGGCGCTTCGATGTGACCCGCTATGTCCCGGTCTCGCGCCTTGGCTACATGGATTACAGCTTCACCCGCGAGGTGACGGCGCTGAAACGGCCCAAGGCCTGACGGACCCGATTTTTCGTCGAAAAATCGCGATCTTGCCGGTCAGAGCGCGCGCCAGCCGATGTCGCGGCGGCAGAAACCGCCGGGCCAGTCTATCGCATCGACCATGGCATAGGCGGACTCTTGCGCCGCCGTCAGGCTTTCCGCCCGCGCGGTGACATTCAGCACCCGGCCCCCGGTCGCGACCACCGCGCCCTCCCGCGCGGCGGTGCCCGCATGAAAGACCATGTGACGGCTGTCCTCGGGCAGCTTGTCCAGACCCTTGATCACGCTGCCTTTCTGGTAGCTGCCCGGATAGCCCTGCGCGGCCATGACCACGGTCAGCGCATGATCCTCGGCCCAATTCACTCGCGCATCGGCCAGCCGCCCCTCGGCGCAGGCCAGCAGAAGGTCGAGGGCCTGGGCACCCAGCCGCATCATCAGCACCTGGCATTCCGGGTCGCCGAAGCGGCAATTGTATTCCACGAGCCGCGAGCGGCCGTTTTCGATCATCAGCCCGGCGTAAAGCACACCCTGATAGGGCGTGCCGCGCCTTGCCATCTCGGCGATGGTCGGCAGGACGATCTCGTCCATCGCCTGCGCCTCAATCGCGCCGGTCAGCACCGGGGCGGGGGAATAGGCGCCCATGCCGCCGGTATTCGGCCCGGTATCGCCATCGCCCACCCGCTTGTGGTCCTGCGCCGTGCCGATCGGCAGCGCGCTCACGCCATCCGACAGGATGAAGAAGCTGGCTTCCTCCCCGGTCATGAATTCCTCGATCACCACTTCCGCGCCCGCAGCGCCAAAGGCGCCACCGAAGATCTCGTCGATCCCGGCCAATGCCTCGGCTTCGGTCATGCCCATGATCACGCCTTTTCCGGCGGCCAGGCCATCGGCCTTGATCACCAGAGGCGCCCCTTTTTCAAGCACATAGGCCCGTGCCGCCGCGGCGTCGGTGAAGCGCGCATAGCCCGCGGTGGGTGCATTGCAGGCATCGCAGATTTCCTTGGTGAAGGCTTTCGAAGCCTCAAGCCGCGCCGCCGCCGCCGAGGGGCCGAAGGTCAGGATGCCCGCCGCCCGCGTTGCATCGGCGACACCCGCCGCCAGCGGTGCCTCGGGGCCGATGATGACGAAATCGACCGCCTGTTCGGCGCAGAAGGCCACAACCGCCGCCCCGTCCAGCACATCCAGATCCGCCGTCTCGGCCAAGAGCGCGATGCCGGCATTGCCGGGCGCGACGATCAGCCGGTCGGTCTTGGGGTTCTGCTTGACCGCCCAGGCCAGCGCATGTTCCCGCCCACCGCCGCCGAGAATGAGGATATTCATGCTGCCCCCGTCTTATCTGCCTGGCGCCTCTTACGGGGGCGGCGGCGGGGAGACAAGCGCGACCGGCGGCCAGGACCCGGACCCCCGGCATAATTTCGGACAGAAAATGAAGGCAGGTTGCCAGCCGGGGCCGCAGACGGCACAAACGCGGAATGGACATGTTCGAAGACGCCCCGCCCGCCCCCGGCAACCAGCCCGAATACACCGTCTCGGAACTCTCCGGCGCAGTGAAGCGCGTCATCGAGGGCGAGTTCGGCCTTGTGCGCGTCCGGGGCGAGGTGGGGCGGGTCTCGCGCCCGGCCTCTGGGCATCTCTATTTCGACCTCAAGGATGACCGCGCCGTCATCGCGGCGATTTCCTGGAAAGGCCAGGTCGCGCGCATGCAGGTGCGGCCCGAAGAGGGGATGGAAGTGGTGGCCACAGGCCGGATGACCACTTTCCCCGGCCAGTCGAAATACCAGCTGATCGTCGAGGATGTGGCCCCCGCCGGGGCGGGCGCGCTGATGGCGATGCTGGAAAAGCGCCGCGCCGCCTTGCAGGCCGAAGGCCTGTTCGACCCCGCCCGCAAGAAGTCGATTCCGTTCCTGCCCGGCGTGATCGGCGTTGTTACCTCGCCCTCGGGCGCGGTGATCCGCGACATCCTGCACCGGCTGCGCGACCGCTTTCCGCGTCCTGTGCTGATCTGGCCGGTGGCCGTGCAGGGCGAGAGATGCGCCCCCGAAGTGGCCGCCGCCATCCGGGGATTCAATGCCCTGCCGCCAGGCGGCCCGATCCCGCGCCCCGATCTGATCATCGTCGCGCGGGGGGGCGGAAGCCTTGAGGATTTGTGGGGCTTCAACGAAGAAATCGTCGTGCGCGCGGCGGCCGACAGCCGAATCCCGCTGATCTCGGCCGTCGGGCATGAGACCGACACGACCCTGATCGACTTTGCGGCGGACCTGCGTGCGCCCACGCCCACGGCGGCGGCGGAGCTGGCCGTGCCGGTGCGGCTTGACCTTCTTGCCACGCTCGACGCGCTGGCGGCACGGCTGTCCCGAGGCGTGGCGGTGACCGTGGACCGGCGCGGCCAACGTCTGCGCGACCTTTCGCGCGCCCTGCCGCGGCCCGAGACGCTGACCGGCACGGCGGCCCAGGCGCTGGATGCGGCAAGCGAACGGTTGCGCGGTGCGCTGGGGCTGATGCTGACCCGCAAGCAAGGCGCCTTTGACGCCCGCGCGGCACGGATGCAGGGCAGCCTATTGCTGACCCTGGTGAACCGGCGCCGCGACGGGCTGGAGAAGCGTGCCGATGCGCTGGAGGCGCGCTTCCTGCGCGGGGCCGATGCACGGCGGGCGCGTCACGAGATGTGGGCCTCGCGCCTCGCGCCGGCGCTGCACCGGCTGATCGGCGAAAGCGACCGCCAGATCGCCAAGGGGCGCGACCGTCTGGCGCTGCTGTCAACCCGGTTGGACGCCGTACCTGCCCGACAGGTTTCGACGTTGCGCCAAAGGCTTGACGCGCTGGACCGCACGCGGCTTACGCTGGGCTATACCGAGACGCTGAAGCGCGGCTATGCGGTGGTGCGCGGCGATGGCCATGTGGTGACGGGGAAGGCCGCGGCCGAGCGCGCCTCGGTGCTGGAGATCGAGTTCAGCGATGGCCGTCTGGCCGTTGGCGGCAAGGGGACCGTGCCACCCGCGCCCCGCCGCCCGCGTGGCGAAGGGGAAGGCGGCGGTCAGGGCAGTCTGTTCTAGGCGCCCAGAAAGCCGTCGCAGGTGACCGGGCGTGCGCCGGGCGTCAACACGATCGGCTCGCTGCCGGGCAGCGCCGAGCTGTGCCGTCCTTCGATGCGATCACCGCGGTCGAAATACAGCCAGCAGACCGGGCGGTCGGGCTTGTCGTCGTAAGTGAAGCAGATCTGATCGGCGACCTGTTGCCACTGGCCTTCTACGCAGCGCCGCGCATCGCGCCACACGACCCTGCGGCCCGGCAGGAAGGTCTCTATGCCGTAGATCGTGCCGCCTGTCGCCGTGTCCATGGTCTTGCCCCGGGTCAGCGCGTCAAAGGCCTCGGCCGACAGCGGGGTGTCATCGGCGGCAAGCGCCGCCCCGGCCAGCATCAGCGCCGCGAGAAGGGCGAATGGGCCGGGGGCGAGCATCAGACCCCCACATCCGGGCCGGGGCAGTTCAGGCCCTGCGTGGTCTCGGCTACTTCCGAAAGCTCCCAACCGGGCGGATCATCAACCGAAAGCGCGGTCAGCCCGTCGCCTTCCTTCCAGAAGCGCCAGCAATGCTCGCTCTGGTCATATTCGTAATGGAAGCAGATCAGGTCGTCCCTGGGATACCAGCTGCCATATTGGCATTCGTCTGCGGTGAACTGCCAGCGCACCTTGCGGCCGGGCAGGTATTCCTCGGTCCCGAAGACCTGGCCAAATTGCGAATAGGTCAGGGTCTTGCCGGTGACATAGGCATCAAATTCCTCGGCGGTCATGGTCGCTTGCCCGCTCGCGGCGGCAAGGGGCAGCGGCAGGAGCGCCAGAAGGGTGGCAAGGGCAAGGGGGATGGGGCGCATCGGTCACTCCGGGTCTTGACGTTGCGAGACTGGCAGAGGCGGCGCGCGATGGCCAGTCAGGCCTGCGTGACCTGGCGCGCCTCGGCGGCCTTGGCCCAGGGTTTCAGATGCGGCGCCATGCTGCGGCGCCAGAGGCGGGGCATCAGGGCAAGTGTGCAGGCGACCGGCAGGGGCCAGGGCAGGCGCGGGGCATCGGCGGCCAGGCGCAGGGCCGGATAGGGCCGGGTCGGATGGGCATGGTGGTCGGAATGCCGCGGCGCGTTCAGCATCATCGCCGCCGAAAACCACTGCGCGGTGTTCCAGCTGTGTTGCGGGCCGACCGGCTCGGGCCGGCCATCGGCCAGAATCACGCGGCGCAGCCCGTAATGCTGGACGTAATCCGACAAGAGGATCTGCATCTGGTAATGAAGGGCAAGGCCCAGCCAGGTCAACGCGCCCCACACGCCTCCGATCCAGGTGGCAAGCGTCAGGCCGACAGTGCCGATGAAGATATAGACAATGTAAGGATGTGGTCCTCCGCCGCCCTTTCCCTTGGCGCGCAGCGCGGTCTCCGCCCTCAGGCCCTTGATGAAGCTGCCGCGCCAGGCCCTTGGCGCAAAACGGTAAAAACCTTCTCCGGATCGCGCGGAATTCGGGTCCTGCGCTGTCCCGACATGGCGATGATGCACAAGCCGGTGGGCGCTGGCGTGCTGCCCGAACAACAGCGCCGCATAGACCGCCTGACCCAGCCGGAACAGGGCGCGATTGCCGCGATGGATCAGCTCATGCGCTGCCGGATGGCCGACCTGGCCGAGCCAGAGCGCGGTGCCGAGGAAGATCAGCAGCTTCTGTCCCGGCCGAAGATCGGAGGAGCCGGCGATGGCCCAGGTCGCGGCGGGGAGAAGGGCTAGGGCCGAGACGCTCACCGCGACCAGAGCCGCGTCGGCGGCCGGGAACTCTGCCCCCTCGGGGGCGTCGCCCAGAGCCAGGGGAAGCATCTGGTCCAGAAGGGCAGCCAGCACGGTGACGTAAAGGAATCCGGCCCAGACCCAGCCGCCCCCGGCCCAGATGCCGAAGGCCAGAAGCGGCACGGGCAAAAGTGACGCGACGGCAAAAGCTGCCATTGGCAGGCGGGATTTGCGGGGCAGGGCGGATGCGGGCATGGTCGCGGTCAGGGAAGCATGAAAGCCCAGGGGCGAAAAGGGTCAGGATGGGGGAAACGGTCATTTTGGCGCTCTGGGGCGCGGCTGCCACCGCGGCGCTGGCCTATTGGGTGGGCTTTGCGGCAAGAGAATCGCCCGGACTATCGGGGGCTGCGGTCAAGACCGCCTCCACCGGCTTTCTGGCGCTTGCGCTTTGGCTTCTGGTGCCGCAGGCGCCGCCGCTCTGGCCACTCGCGCTGGGTCTTACGCTGGGCGCGCTGGGGGATCTTTGCCTTGCCCAACGGGGCGAGGCGGCATTTCTGACCGGCATGGCAGCGTTCGGGGCCGGGCATCTGGCCTATGCGGGCCATTTCCTGGCCGTGCCGATGGCGCTGGGTTTTCCCGACCTCACCCTTCTGCGGCTGGTTTTGGCGCTGGCGCTGATCGCGCTGATGGCATCGACCGAGCTTTGGCTTGCGCCGCGCACCGGCAAGCTACGCGGGCCGGTCCGGGCCTATGTTATCCTGATCGGCCTGATGGGCATCTCTCTATTGGTGCTGCCTGCCGGGGCCGTGACGGGCTGGCTGTGGCTGGGCGGGGGCCTGTTCATCCTGTCGGATCTGCTTTTGGCCCTTCGGCTTTTCGTCGCGGTCGACCCGCAGCGCCAAAGGCTGCTGTCGCTGATGCTCTGGCCCGCCTATTGGGGCGGACAGGCGCTGATTGCCGGGTTCGGCCCGGCCCTTGCCGCGGCAGGGCAGGGCTGACGCCCTTCCCTTGCCCTGCCAAAGCCATTAGGTGGAAGCCATCCAGAGAAGCCATCCAGGGCGGGGGCCGTTGCCGCATGTCTTTGTTCAAGAAACTGAAGGACCGCCTGTTCCGGTCGTCGGACAAGATCGGCGATGGGCTGGACGCGCTGGTGGCCGAGGGCGATAGCGCGGACATCGTTCGCGAAACTGCGTCCGCTCCCGAACCCGCCGCGCCTGCCGCTTCTGCCCGGGGGCCGCACACGGCTCCCGCGCCTCAGCCCGCAGCGGCGCCTGCGCCCCGAGCGCCTGACGCTGCTCTTGTTTCGCCGCCACCCGTGGCCGAGGAACCGGCCAAGCCCGGCCTGATCGGCCGACTATTCGGCAAGGCCGAGGAACCGCGCCGCATCCTTGACGATGCGATGCTGGAAAGCCTGGAAGAGCTGCTGATCCAGGCCGATCTGGGGGTGGACACCGCGATCCGGGTCACGGCGAACATCGCCGAGGGCCGCTATGGCCGCAAGATTTCGACCACCGAGCTGAAACAGGCCCTGTCCGCCGAAGTGGCGCGGATCATGACGCCGGTGGCGCGCCCGCTGCCGCTGTACGCCAAGAAGCCGCAGGTCGTGCTGGTGGTCGGCGTCAACGGCTCGGGCAAGACCACGACGATTGGCAAGCTGGCCTCGCAATTCAAGGCAGCGGGCAAATCGGTCGTCATCGCGGCTGGCGACACGTTCCGCGCGGCGGCGGTCGACCAGTTGAAGGTCTGGGGCGAAAGGGCGGGGGTGCCCGTGCTGACCGCGCCGGAAGGCAGCGACCCGGCCAGCCTGGCCTTTGACGCGCTGGCCCGGGCGCAGGCCGAGGGTGCCGACCTTCTGATGATCGACACGGCGGGCCGCTTGCAGAACCGCGCCGATCTGATGGAGGAACTGGCCAAGATCGTCCGCGTCCTGCGCAAGAAAGACCCGGACGCGCCGCATAACACGCTTCTGGTGCTGGACGCGACCACCGGGCAGAACGCGCTGACCCAGGTCGAGATCTTCCGCAAGATCGCCGATGTCTCGGGTCTGGTGATGACCAAGTTGGACGGCACGGCCAAGGGCGGCGTGCTGGTCGCCCTGGCCGACAAGTTCGGCCTGCCGATCCATGCCATCGGCGTGGGCGAGCAGATCGACGATCTTTCGCCTTTCGACCCCGACGATTTCGCCCGCGCGCTGGTGGGTCTCGAGACATGAGACGGCTTCTGGGCGGGCTTGCCCTGGGCGCGCTTCTTGCGAGCCCGGCGGCGGCGGAGACCGATTGCAAGGCGCTGTGGGGCGCGCTGGCGACGGAACTGCCGGAAGGGCTGATCTTGGCGGGCCGCCCCGCCAATCCGCAGGATGGGTTCTGCGTCTTGACCGGGATCGAGATGTCCTATGGGGCAGAGGCCCGCAGCGTGCTGGTGCTGGACCGGCTTCTGGTCAAGGGCACGGCGCTGGACGCCTTTCTTGGCGCGGACACCGCCCCCACCGGCCTTGAGGCGCGGATCGAGGGGCTGCGGCTTCTGACCCGCACGGGCATTGCCTCTTTCGATTATGCCAGCGCCGCGCAAGCCCGTCTCGCCCGGACCAATGCCAGCTTCCTGCTGAGCTGGGACGACAAGGCCAAGCTGCTGCGGCTTGAACGGCTGAACGTCGATTTGCCAGGCAACAATGCCATTTCGCTCAAGGCCGAGGTGCAGGCGGTCGATCTGTCCTCGCGGGCGGCGATCCAGACCTCGCTGACCAGTTTCGCGCTGACCCGCGCCGATCTGGACATGACGCTGCACGGCTTTTTCGAATGGTATCTGCTCCCCGCATTGGCGGCCAGTTTCCTGCCCAATGAAGGGGATGCCGAGGCCGCGGCGAAGGATGCGAAGGCCACGGCCAAGGCCTTTATCGAAACCCTGCCCGAGCCGACCTTTCCGACAGCCACGCGTGACGCGGCGGCGCGGATCGTGGACGAGATGCCGAACCCGTCGGGCCGTCTGAAACTGTCTTTCGACGCACCCGAAGGTTTCGGCCCGGTGCGTTTTGCCCGCTATGCGCTGACCGGGATGCCGACGACTCTGCAGGCGGCGGCGCCGCTGTTTCAGGGCGTGACGCTCGGCCTTTCCTGGACGCATGAGGATGCCGAGTGAGCGCCTGGCTGCAGGGTCTGGAAGGCACTGCGGCCGGGCATGAGCTGGCGTTGGCGCTGGCGCTTCTCGCCGCGATCCTGCATGCGCTGTTCGGGGCCTTGCAGAAGGGGCGGCACGACCCCTGGCTATCGCGCGCCGCGATCGATGCGAGCTACGGCCTGATCGCCGCACCCATCGCCCTGTTCGTCGTGCCCTGGCCCGAGCCGCATATGTGGCCCATCTTCGCGGGCGCTGTGGTGATCCATATCGTCTACAAGGTCTTGCAGGCGATGACCTATACGCGGGGGGCTTTCACGGTCGTCTATCCCGTGGTGCGCGGCACCGGCCCGCTGGTCACCGTCATCGCAGCGGGGCTGGTGTTTGGCGAACATTTTGCGCCGGGCCAGTGGCTGGGGCTTTCGCTGCTGGTGGGCGGCATCCTTGGCCTTGCCGTCTATAACCTGCGCCATGTCACGGTCGACCGGCACAGCCTTGTCCCGGCCCTGTGTTTCGCGGTGACGACGGGTGTGCTGGTCGCGGCCTACACCACCTATGACGCCTATGGCATCCGGGCCACCGCCGACCCGTTTACCTTTCTCGCCTGGTTTTTCATGCTGGACGGGATTTTCCTGCCGCTGGTTCAGGCGCGCCGGCTGGCGCGTCTCGGCCGCGCCGAGATCGGTCCTCTGGTCCGCCGGGGCATCCTGGGCGCCTTCACCGCCTATTTCAGCTTCGGCTCGATCATGCTGGCGACGCGGCTTGACAAGGTGGGCGAGGCGGCGGCGCTGCGCGAGACCTCGACCGTCTTTGCCGCCTTGATCGGCTGGCTGGTTCTGGGCGAGAAGGTGGGCTGGGCGCGCATGGGCCTGATGACGTTGATCGCGCTGGGCGCGGTGCTTATCGAAGCTTTGGGATAGGAGTGGGCCAATGGCCGAAAAGACCATCAACCCCGTGCTGAAACAGGTGCTGGAACTTGGCCCCACCATCGCATTCTTCGCGATCTATATGTGGATCAAGGACGAGAAATACCTGATCGGCGGCACAAGCTATTCCGGCTTTATCGTCGCGGCGGTGGTCTTCGTGCCGATCCTTTTGGCTTCGATCGCCGCGCTGTGGATGCTGACGGGCAAGGTCAGCCGGATGCAGGTCTTCACCGCCGTCGTGGTGATCTTTTTCGGCGGGCTGACCGCCTGGTTCAACGATGCCAGCTTCTTCAAGATGAAGACGACCATCGTCTATGGCTGTTTCGCGCTGCTGCTGGGCATCGGTCTTTTGCGCGGCCAAAGCTGGCTGGAATATGTGATGGGGGAAATCCTGCCCATGCAGCGCGAGGGCTGGATGATCCTCACACGCCGCCTGGTCCTGATGTTCGCGGCACTGGCCGTCGCGAATGAGGTGATCTGGCGCACGCAAAGCGACACGCTGTGGGTCACGCTTGAGACATTCGCCTTTCCCGTGGCGCTTTTCGCCTTCCTGATCCTTCAGATCACCGCCCTTGGCCCCTACCTGATCAATGAGGAAAAGCCCGACGCGACGGCCGCCGACCAGCCTGGAAAAACCGACTGACCCTACCGACCCGCCCTGCCTGCGGCCCGGTTTCGCCACATCTGCGCCCAGATCTGCGCGCATTGCGGACTCCAGCTGCTCAAGGGTTTGTGCCATGTTGCGCCAGGCGTTCGTCTCTCTTCGGCTTTTCTTCGGTCATTTGCAGGACATACCGCCCTTGCCGCGCAACGCCCTGCTGCCCGCGGCGGCTTTGCTGATCGCCTATCCGGCGCTTTCGATCCTGCTTGGTCCCGGCGAGGGCGGACAGGCCTTCGTCACCGCCTTTCTTCTGGCCTTGGCCTTGCGGGGGGCCCTGCGTTTCGAAACCCTGTTGCGGCAATTGTTGGGCCAGTTCTCGCACCACGAGACGGCGGCCATGGCGCTTCTGGTCACGCTGACGCCGCTTGTGCTATTGGCTTCGGTCGGTGATCCGCTGTGGTGCCAACGCAGCCTGAGCGCCTATTACATCGTCGTCGGGTCCATGTTCGTCTCGGACATGCTGGCCGGGCGGTCCGACATGGCGGGCCGGTTCTGGCCCCTGGACCAGATGGAGGCGCATCTGCCCGCGATGACCCGGGCGATGGTTCTGTACAATCTGGGTTTCCTGATCCTCAATGAGACCATGATCCGCGCGGTCGATCCGTCGCATTGGCTGGTCTATTGGGCGCTCCTGCCCGCGCTGGCCCATCTGGTGCTGAACGCGGTGATCATGGCCATCGCCCAGGTGGACGACGACGCCTGCGCCTGAACGCGCGACGCTACCGCGATGGTCTTGTCTGCCGCCGTCGTCAGGGTGCGACGGGTTTGGGAGCGGTTCCCAGGCCTGGTGAGCCTGCCGGTCTGACCCCCTTGGGCGGGCTGCCAAGGCCCGGCGCCTCGTCCGGGGGCAGGGCGGGCGGCACGGTGGGCGTGGCGGGTCCTGGCTCGAAGCCCGGCACTTCGGCTGGCGCGACCGCGGCCGGCGAGGGCACCTGACCGGGGCGCGAGACGCTGATCGCCGTCTTTTCTGTGACAGGCAGCGGCGCCAGCGCGCAATCCTTGCCCTTTTCCTCGATGCAGCGCCGCGCGGCGGTCAGCACGGCATCTGCAAGGCGGGTCTGCGGCAGATAGCCCTGCGCCGCCAGCGCCGGCATCCAGCCCGCGGCAATGCCGGGGTCGCGCCAGGCGGCCAGCTCCAGCCCCTTGATCGCCTGATCCGTGCGGCCCTTGGCCAGGTCGATCTGCGCGATCGTGTCGATCATGAAGCCGGGCAGGGGCGGGTCTTCGGGCTGGGCGCGCAGGGTGTCGGCGGCGGCATCCGCCTCATCCAGCCGACCGGCGGTGAACAGCGACCAGGCCACGATGTTCACCACGTCCAGCGAGTCGGGAAAGCGCGCTTTCAGGACCTGAAGATCGGCGTCTATCTCGGTCTTGCGCCCGGCGAAGCCCAGGGCCTCAAGCCGCAGCGCGCGCAGCGGGAATTCCCAGGCTTCGGTCAGGTCCGGGGTCTGCGCCGGATCCAGCAAAGCGGCTGTATCGACCAGCACCTCATCGTAGCGGCCAAGTGCCTGAAGCGCATAGATGCGGTTGCCCTTGACGTCCAGATAGTCGGGGTAAGCGAGAAGCGCATCGTCATAGGCGGCCAGCGCCTCGGCCGGACGACCAAGGGCTGTCAGGCAGCGACCATAGAGGTTGCGGAACCAGCCGTCATCGGTCTGGCCGCGCAGCTGCGGCAGGACCGGCGTCAGATCGGCCACGCAGGCCTCGGGCTTGCCGAAATTGAACCAGGCCTCGGCGCGGTCGGCGGGATTATAGGGATCGCTCGGGTCCAGAGTGATGGCCTGGGAATACAGCGCCGCTGCCGTCGCGGGTTCGTTCAGCGCCAGATAGACCCGCGCCAGTTCGGCCCAGTAGCCCGCCGTCTCGGGGGAATAGCGCAGAGCTTCCTGAAGGACGGGCAATGCCTCGTCATTGCGCCCCAGAAGCCGCAGCGACCGGCCCAGGTTGAAGACGAGATGCGGATAGCCCGCGCGGTCCCAGACCGAGCCGAGATCGGCCTGGCAATCGGCCACGCGCTGCTCAAGATCTAGGGCGGGGTCCGGGTTGGCGCAGGTCGAGGCAAGGGCGGGCAGGGCGGTACTGCCCAGAAGCAGGGCAAGGCATAGGGCAAGGCGCGACGGCATGGGATTTCCCCGCAAATATCCGATTGCAATGGTGCAAGCCTTGGCCAGCGGGGATGGAAAATCAAGTGGGCCAGTCCTGCCCTTGCGGTGGCGTTCAGGCCTGGGGCAGTGACCCGCCCGTGCCCAGATCCCAGGCGCCGCCACGGGTGAAAAGCCGCGACCAGCGCCGGGTCGGGCGGCACAGCGGCAGGGCGCCGGGGGACAGCCGCCCGTCCAGAAGCGCACGGTATAGCGCGAAGATGCCGGGGCGCAGATAGGGCGACCAGTGGCAGATCCGGCCGGGTGGCGGCGGCAGGGGATAACCCAGGCCGGCCAGTGCGGCGCGGCTTTCGGGATGGTCGATCCAGAGGTCGTGCCAATTGCCCGCCCGGCGACCAAGGCCCTGACCGACCGAAGTGCGTCGTCCCAGATGCACGCCCCATTCGAACAGCGCGTCGAACAAGTCATTCTCGCGACTGGCGACGTTGACGATCTCGGCGGCCAGACCGGCGGGCGAGGCCAGCGCCGCCTCGGCGCTGATCCGGCTTTCCGCGGCGGCCAGAAGGATCACGCGGCCGAAATGGCCGGGTATGGCATGGGCCAGCGCATTCAGCGCGACCCGCGCGCCCAGTGAATGACCGATGACATGCAGCGGACGCCCCGGTGACAGGTCGGCCACCCGGGCCGCGATTTCTGCCAGCGCGCGCCCAGCCTCGCGCGCCCGACGATGCGCGGTCCACAGCCCGCAGCGTGCGTGCCAACCCAGCCCGATCGCCAGGCCGCGCGTGCCGTCAAGCCCCAGATGGCGCGGCCAGGAGACCACGCGGCGATTGCCGCCCGGCGGATCCAGCGCAAGGATCGTGCCATGCGGGCAATCGCCCACCAGGCCCGGCGCATAGCGCCAGCCATGGACCATGGCGACAAGGGGAACCTCGCTGGGCAGATCCGCCAGCTTGCGCGCGAGCCGATCGGTGTCGAGCACCAGCCCCTCCGGGGTGACATCGGCGCGGATCGGGCGGGGGTCATGGCTCATGGAAGACCTTGCGGGAAAACCTGTCGGGCAAGCCCGGTCTGACCCAAAGCTGCCATCGGGCCGCAACGCGGCGGTGACGCGGCCATGACAGCGGGGTGACGGCTGCACCCGCACCCTCCTTATGATCTCGGCTTAACACTCATGGGGCAGGGCTTCGGGGCGGTCGCCCTTGACCCGCCTGCCGCATGGGCGTATGCCGCCCCTTGTGGCGCTTTGTTACCGGATTGCGGGCCACGTTAAACAAACCGCTAAAGAGGTGAAGGGCATCGCGCCCCGGAACCTCTGGTTTGCCGGGGCTTTTTATTGGCCGGGGGCCGCACGCGATGACCAAGGATTGGAAGACCCGCACCAAGCTTGTCCATGAAGGTAGCCGCCGCAGCCAATATGGCGAGATGGCCGAGGCGATCTTCCTGACCCAGGGCTTCGCCTATCCCGATGCCGAGACCGCTGAGGCACGCTTCATTCAGGCGGGCGCGGACGAATTCATCTATGCCCGCTACGGCAACCCCACGACGCGGATGTTCGAAGAACGCATTGCGGCGCTGGAAGGGACCGAAGACGCCTTTGCCACCGCCAGCGGCATGGCTGCCGTCTCGGCCGCGCTGACGGCACTTCTGCGCGCGGGCGACCATGTCGTCTCGGCCCGCGCCCTCTTCGGCTCCTGCCTTTATATCCTTGAGGAAGTCCTGACGCGCTTTGGCGTGAAAGTTACCTTTGTCGATGGCGCAGATCTGGAGCAATGGCGCAAGGCCGTGACGCCGGGCACCAAGGCGGTGTTCTTCGAATCGATGTCGAACCCGACGCTGGAACTGGTGGACATCCGCGCCGTGTCGGACATCGCCCATGCCCAGGGTGCGCTGGTAATCGTGGACAATGTCTTCGCGACGCCGGTCTTCTCGCGCGCGGTGGATCAGGGCGCGGATGTCGTGGTCTATTCCACCACCAAGCATATCGACGGTCAGGGCCGTGCGCTGGGCGGCGTGGTCTGCGGCAGCAAGCAGTATATTCGCAAGGTGCTTGAACCCTACATCAAGCATACCGGCGGCTCGATGAGCCCCTTCACCGCCTGGATCATGCTGAACGGCATGGTCACGCTGGATCTGCGCTGCCGCGCCATGGCCGACAGCGCCGGAAGGATCGCGACAGCGCTGGAGGGCCATGCCAAACTGGCGAAGGTGATCTTCCCCGCGCTGGAAAGCCATCCGCAGCATGCGCTGGCGATGGCGCAAATGGGCTCGGGCGGCACGCTTGTCACCTTCGACATCGCGGACGGCAAGGAGGCGGCCTTCCGCTTCATGAACGCCCTCGCCATCGCCAAGATCTCGAACAATCTGGGCGATGCCAAGACCATCGCGACCCATCCGGCCACGACGACCCATCAGCGTCTGCCGCAGGATCAGAAGGATGCGCTGGGCATTACGCCGGGGCTTATTCGGCTTTCGGTCGGTCTGGAAGACGCCGAGGATCTTGTTGCCGATCTGCTTCAGGCCCTCGACAAAGTCTGAGGCTTGCGTTTCGCGGCGGAATGCCCAAATGATGGACGCTCTTGTGAAAGAAAATGTCCTTTCCGGAATGAACCGGAAAGGGGCCTCGAACGTATATATCCGGAAATTGAAGGCCAAGGCCGCGCTGCCCTGGCTGGAACCGAAAGGATCGCCCGATGAATCTTCATCTGCCCGAAATCGACCGCAGCCCCTCGCGCGATGAGGCCGAAGCCGCGCTGGACCTGCTGCGCCGCTGGGCGGGCCATGCCAGCGATGCCGAGATCGCGGCGCTTGACCCCTCGGTCCGCGCGCTGGCCGGGGCTGCGCCGGCCCTGACGGCCATGGCCTATCCGGCCCTGTCGCGCGCCTATCCTGAGGATTTCGTTGCCGATGCTGCCTATCGCGAGACGCTGCCCGACCTGCAAAACGGTCCGGCCAGCCTGATCGTCGGCGAGCGCCGGGTGATCGAGCACGTGGGCATCTCGAATTTCCGCCTGCCGATCCGCTATCGCACCCGCGATGCGGGCGAGGTCATGCTTGAGACCAGCGTGACAGGCACGGTCAGTCTTGAGGCCGAGAAGAAGGGCATCAACATGAGCCGCATCCTGCGGTCCTTCTACGCCCATGCCGAAAAAGACTTCTCCTTCCAGGTGATCGAGCACGCGCTCGAGGATTACAAGCGCGACCTCGATGCTTTCGATGCCCGCATCCAGATGCGCTTCTCCTTCCCGGTCAGGGTAGACAGCCTGCGCTCGGGCCTTTCGGGCTGGCAATATTACGACATCGCTTTGGAACTGGTGGACAGGGCAGGGGTCCGCAAGCGGATCATGCATCTCGACTATGTCTATTCCTCGACCTGCCCCTGCTCGCTGGAATTGTCGGAACATGCGCGCCAGACGCGCGGGCAACTTGCCACGCCGCATTCGCAACGTTCGGTCGCTCGGATATCGGTCGAGTTGAAGCCAGGCGCGAAATGCCTCTGGTTCGAGGATCTTATCGAACTCGCCCGCGATGGCGTGCCGACCGAGACGCAGGTCATGGTCAAGCGCGAGGACGAGCAGGCCTTTGCCGAATTGAACGCGGCCAACCCGATCTTCGTCGAGGATGCGGCCCGCAGTTTCGCGCAATCCCTGATGGCCGATCCGCGCGTGGGCGATTTCCGTATCTTGGCCAGCCATCAGGAAAGCCTGCATTCGCACGATGCCGTGAGCCTGCTGACCGAAGGCCCCACCTTCGCCGCCGAGAGCCTTGACCCCACGCTGTTCCGGTCGCTTTATCACATCGGCTAGGGCGCAGGTCGCGCCCGGTGTGGTGTCGCCGATGGAGGGCGTCATGCGGGGAATGCGTCTGGGGCCAAGGGGCCAGTATCTTCTGATGGGCCTTCTTCTGGCCGTCGCGGTGGCGCGGGTGTTCGGCGGATCGGCCAGTCAGGCCGTGCCGCATGTCTATGGCCTGCACGCGACGGCGCCCTTGTCGATGACCCATAGCGGCGGCTGAGCCGCGCCGCGTCACCGTCTTCTGCCCCGCTCGCCTTCTCTTCGGTGTGCCTAAATGTCGGCCGGGGGTCCCAAGCGTTGCAAGGCGACGACAAGTCGGCAGCGCCGCAGGTGCGGTAGTTTGACGGGCTGCGGGATCGGCCCTATTGCTGCGCCCTATGATCGACCCGCGCCCCGTGGCCTATGTGATCGGACGTATCCTGATCGTCCTTGCCATCCTCATGGTCGCGCCGGCCATCGTGGACTGGCGGGCGGGCGATGCGAATGGCTTTGCCTTTGCCCAATGCGCTGTGATCACGGGGGTTGTGGGGGTGGCGTTGTCTCTGGCCACGGCGAATGGGCTGGGGGCCGCGCTGGATGTGCGCCAGGCCTATATCCTGACCGCCGCGATCTGGTTTCTGGTGCCAGCCTTCGGCTCCTTGCCCTTCTGGCTGGGCGCGCCGGGCCTGCCACCGATCTATGCTTATTTCGAAGGCGTCTCGGGCATCACAACCACCGGATCCTCGGTCATCACCGGGCTTTCCGAACATCCGCTGGGCATGAACCTGTGGCGCGGGATGCTGAACTGGCTGGGCGGGCTCGGCATCGCCTTCATCGCGATGATCTTTCTGCCACTGATGCGCGTGGGCGGAATGCAGTTCTTCCGCACCGAGGGGTTCGATACGTTCGGCAAGGCCCTGCCACGCGCCACCGACATCGCCAAGCAATTGCTGGTCGTCTATGTCGCGCTGACTGTGATCGCCATCAGCGCCTATGCGGGGCTGGGGATGCCGACGGCCGAAGCGGTGATCCATGGCTTCACCACGGTCTCGACGGGAGGCTTTTCGACCAACGATTCCTCGTTCACGCCCTATGCCCCGCCGATCCACTACGCCGGGGCGCTGTTCATGTTCCTGTCGAGCCTGCCCTATATCCGCTACGTCCAGTTGATCAATGGCGCGCCGCTGCCCCTGTGGCGTGACAGTCAGATCCGCGCCTATTTCCGCTGGCTGATGTCGGCTGTGGTGATCGTCGCGGTCTGGCGCGTGCTGACGGCGGGGACCGGCTGGGAGATCGCCTTCCGCGAAAGCCTTTTCAACCTGACCTCGATCATGTCCTCGACCGGCTTCGCTGCCGGGAGTTTCAGCGGCTGGGGCGGGTTGATGCTGGTCGTGGCCTTCTGCCTGGGCGTGATTGGCGCCTGTTCGGGGTCGAGTGCCGCAGGCCTGTCGGTTTTCCGCGTTCAGGTGGCGATGGCGGTGCTGCGCCGGCAGATCCGTCAGATCGCCCGACCGTCCGCAGTGGACCCGGTGAAATACGAGGGCCGCACGGTCGAGGAAGACGTGGTCCACGCCCTGATCATGTTCATCACCAGCTTCATCCTGATCCTGGGCGTCTTGTCGGTCGCGATGACTTTGCTGGGGGTCGACCGGGAATCGGCCCTCTTCGGGGTTTGGACCTCGCTTGGCAATGTGGGCTATGGCTTTGGTCCGCTTCTGACCCGGACCGGGACTTTCATCGACTTTCCCGAAGGCGCGATCCTGATCATGACCCTGGCGATGATTCTGGGGCGGCTGGGACTTCTGGCCATTCTGGTGCTGATCCTGCCGTCATTCTGGCGGCGCTGAAGGCGCCGCCCTCCGGTGGGGCAGAGGTTCCCTTTAAATTGCAGTGTCTTGCCATCCGCGTTCTCGCGTTGCTGACAGAGCTTCGCATGGTCAGGCGCTTCCGGCGCTGCTCGCCTGGCACGCGCCGCGGATGGGCGCGCAGGGGCCTGATGCGCGCGGTCAGTCCCAGCAGGAGACCAGTACCGTCATGGCGGTGGCGATACGGGTCAGGTCCTCGGGCGGCAGCGCGCCCTGGCTTTCGGCCGTGACAAGCTGAATGCCCTGGGTCGCAAGCACCGATTGCACCGAAGCGGCGGCGGCGGCGAAGGTGACGCCTTCGGGCAATTGCTGCGCGCCCTGGCGTGCCTCTTGTGGGAGCAGCATCCCCAGCACTGCGCCCGTCGCGTCGATCACCGGGCCGCCGGCATCGCCGGGCAGGACCGTCAAGGACAGCCTTTTGACGCCCGCTTCGCCATTCAGGCCTGTCAGATCCTCAAGCGTGCCCCAAGTCAGGACCGGGGCAGGCAGGCGGTCTTCGTAGGAATAGCCCGCCACGGCAATTTCTGCCCCGATCCGGTCGGGCGCGATCTGGAACTTGGCCACGCCGGGCGGGGCCAGCGCCACCACGGGGGTCAGCACGGCCAGACCCGTCGCGGCATCGGTCAGGGTCACGCTCGCCTCTGTCTCGCGGTCGATGGTCACGCGGCCGCATTGCGCCACCGCATCGGCGGTCGTGAGCACGGCCCCCTGTGCCGAGATGTAAAAGCCCGAGCGGCTGTAGCGCGGCTTGCGTACCTCAAGACCCGCCAGAAGCCCCCGCCGCGCCGCGTCATCCAGCGGCACCAGGCCGGGGTCGAGCGCGGTCGAGCCGACGGGGCGGAAGCTTTGCTCGAGCACCTGGATCAGCCGCGCGTCGCGTTCGGCATTCTCGGGCTTTGACAACACCATCCAGCCCTTGATGAAGCCACCCTCGAAGCGGGCATAGGCGCGGCTGTCATGGCTGGCCGATGTGCCGTGAATGCGGAATTCCTTGTCGCTGCGGGTGCGTTCGCCGGTCTCGGGCATGTCTTCCAGCGATTGCAGGATGTCATACAGCCCGTAGAAGGCGCCGATATCGCCGGGTTGCGAGATCAGGACGATGGACAGGTCCGAGCCGTTCTTGGGCTTGAAATGCACGAAGGGCGGCTCGTAGCGGTCGAACTCGACCAGATTGAGCGGCAGATTGGCCTCGATGCCGGATTCCTGTTCATTGACCGTGGCAAATCCGTATTCGGCAATCTCGGCCTGATGGCTGGCCACCAGTGTTGCGCGCTGGCGCGCGGTCAGAACGCCGGTCGGCTCCAGCCCCATCGCCTCCTGCCAGGCGGCCATGGATTTGCGGGTGCCGGGACCATAGGCGCCGTCGATGCCGCCCGCATAGAAGCCGAACCATTGCAGTGCGACCTGCAATGCCTTGCGTTCGTCCTCGGTCATCAGGGCCTCGGACTGACGGGCCTCCTGGACGGTTTCCTCGGGGTCTTCGACTGGGGCGGGGGCCGTTTCGACAGTGGCTTCGGGCGCTGTCGCCTCGGGAGCCGTCGCATCCGGCAGGGGTTCTGCCGTCACTTCGGCGGGCGGCGCGGGCGGGGTCAGGGCGTCTTCTCCGCTCGCGGGCCAGAACGGGTCGCGGAAATTCGCGCCATCGGCAATGAAACTGTCACCGGGGATCAGGTTCTCTCCCTTGAGCCCGGCCAGTTGCGCCGCGCCCTCGGCCACGCCATAGGGACCCAGAACGATCGCATACCAGCCCGAGCGCAGACGGAAGCCCTGGGTCTCGGGGAAGATCGCGGCATAGGCGCGGGCGCGATCGGTCGCCTCGTCCAGCGTCGGCTGGGCCTCGATCTGGACCCAGACCTGATCCTGGGCGCGGGCCGCCGGCACGGCAAAGCTCAAAAGCGCGGCAAGGAGCATAAAGAGGGCGGCGGGATGGCGAAGGAAGGCGGGCATCATGCGCGGATCTGATCCTTTGGGCCGGAAAGGCCCGGCCGGTCACTGGCGCGCCACCTTTAGCCAAGGGTGGAAGAAGGGCAAGGCCCGGGCCAGGCGGCATCGGGGCGGTGTTGCAGCCCTGCCTGCGCTTTCGGGCGGCAATTGACCCCGCAGGGTGGGGCGGATAGGACGGGCGCGCGACACCGAAAGGGCCAAGCATGACCGAGCGCGCCACTCCGCCCAAGTCCTTCCAGGAGATCATCCTGCGGCTTCAGGCCTATTGGGCCGCGCGCGGCTGTGCCGTGCTTCAGCCTTATGACATGGAGGTTGGCGCGGGCACCTTCCACCCGGCAACCACCCTGCGTTCGCTGGGCACCAAGCCCTGGGCTGCGGCCTATGTGCAGCCCTCGCGCCGCCCGACCGATGGTCGCTATGGCGAGAACCCGAACCGGCTTCAGCACTATTATCAATATCAGGTGATCATCAAACCCTCGCCGCCCGATTTGCAGGCGCTGTATCTGGGATCGCTTGAGGCCATCGGCATCGACCTGTCGGTCCATGATATCCGCTTCGTCGAGGATGACTGGGAAAGCCCGACGCTGGGCGCCTGGGGTCTGGGCTGGGAGGTCTGGTGCGACGGGATGGAAGTGTCCCAGTTCACCTATTTCCAGCAAGTCGGGGGGCATGACTGCCGCCCCGTCTCGGGCGAGCTGACCTATGGGCTGGAACGGCTGGCCATGTATGTGATGGGCGTCGATCACGTGATGGACATGCCCTTCAACGATCCGCAGGCGCCGATTGCGCTGACCTATGGCGACATCTTCCGCCAGACGGAGGAGGAATACAGCCGCCATAATTTCGACGGCGCCACGGTCGAGATGCTGTTTCGCCATTTCGAGGATGCCGAGGCCGAATGCCAGCGCCTGCTGGACTTCCCGGCCGAGGATGCCAAGACCGGCAAGCGCATCGTCATGGCGCATCCGGCCTATGACCAGTGCATCAAGGCCTCGCATCTGTTCAACCTGCTCGACGCGCGCGGCGTGATCTCGGTCACCGAGCGCCAGGCCTATATCGGCCGGGTCCGCACGCTGGCGAAGAAATGCGCCGATGCCTTCCGCGACACGGAAGCCGGCCGGGATGCAGAGGTCGCGGCGTGAATGGCAAGCTGGTTGCGGGGTTCATCGTGCTGACGGGCGTTCTGGCCGGGGCTGCGGTCTGGTATCTTCAGGAATACGCGTTCTATCAGCAGGTCGCCTTCACCCCAGGCGAGGAAATCCGCCTGACTCCGGTGACCGGCGGTCCGCCCGAGGCCATCGTGGCCGACGATGTGCAGGGGATCGATGCCGACAGCTCTCCCTTGCGGTTCCGGGCCTGCTTCACCACGCCGCTGACCCAGGCGACGCTGAGCGAGACCTATGAGATCTACGACAACCCGACGCCCACCAACGGGCCGGGCTGGTTCGACTGCTATGATGCCGCCGCGGTCGGCGCGGCGCTGGAGAAGGGCGAGGCCATCGCCTTCCTGTCGGAACATGACATCCACCCCGGCGTCGACCGGGTGGTGGCGGTGATGGGTGACGGGCGGGCCTATGCCTGGCACCAGTTGAACGACGAGTTGAAGGACTGACGCGATGCCGGATCTTTTGATCGAGCTGTTCTCCGAGGAAATCCCGGCCAGGATGCAGGGGGCTGCGCGCGACGCGCTGAAGAAACTGATCACCGACGGTCTGGTCGAGGCCGGGCTGACCTATGCGGGCGCCGGGGCATTTTCGACGCCGCGCCGGCTGGTGCTGGCGGTCGAGGGGCTGACGGCGGAATCGCGCCCGGTGCGCGAGGAGCGCAAGGGGCCGAACACCTCGGCGCCTGCGGCGGCCATTGAGGGATTTCTGCGGTCCACGGGCCTGACGCTGGAGCAGCTGGAAAAGCGCGCCGACAAGAAAGGCGAGGTCTATTTCGCCGTGATGGAAAAGCCGGGCCGCCGCGCGCCCGAAATTGTGGCCGAAGTGTTGGAAGGGGCGATCCGCAACTTTCCCTGGCCCAAGGCGATGCGCTGGGGCTCGGGCAGCTTGCGCTGGGTGCGCCCGCTGCATTCGATCCTGTGTATCCTGCAGGACGAAGCGGGCGCGCAGGTCGTGCCGCTGACGGTCGAGGGGATTTCCTCGGGCAATACGACCGAAGGCCACCGTTTCATGGGGATCGGGCGGTTCACCGTCACCTCCTTTGACGACTACGCCGCCAAGTTGCGGAAGGCGAAGGTCATGCTCGATCCGGCCGAGCGCGAGGCGCATATCTGGCAGGGCGCGCAGAACCTGGCCTTCGCCGCCGGGCTGGAAGTGGTCGAGGACAAGGGCCTCTTGACCGAAATCGCCGGTCTGGTCGAATGGCCGGTGCCGCTTCTGGGCCGCATCCCCGAGGCCTTCCTGGCCCTGCCGCCCGAAGTGCTGCAGACCAGCATGAAGGAACATCAGAAATTCTTCTCGGCCCGGAACCCCAAGACCGGCCGGATCGAGGGCTTCCTGACGGTGGCGAATATCGAGACGCCGGATGCTGGCGCGACGATCCTGAAGGGCAATCTGAAGGTCCTGTCGGCGCGGTTGTCGGATGCCCGGTTCTTCTGGGACAACGACCTGCGCGTCGCCAAGGCGGGCATGGCGGACTGGGCCGAGGGCCTGAAATCCGTCACCTTCCACAACAAGCTGGGCTCGCAGGCCGACCGCATCGCGCGGATCGCGGCCCTCGCGCGCGAGATCGCGCCCTTGGTCGGGGCGGACCCGGATCAGGCCGCAAAGGCGGCGGAAGTGGCGAAGCTGGACCTGCGGTCTGCGATGGTGGGCGAATTCCCCGAATTGCAGGGCGTGATGGGCCGGTATTACGCGCAGGCGGCCGGTCTGCCGGAGGCCGTGGCCGATGCGGCGCGCGACCATTGGCGTCCGAAGGGCGAGGGCGATTCCGTGCCGAGCGAGCCGGTTTCGGTGGCGGTGGCGCTGGCCGACAAGCTGGACACGCTGACCGGCTTCTGGGCGATTGACGAGAAGCCCACGGGGAGCAAGGACCCGTTTGCCTTGCGGCGGGCGGCCTTGGGGGTGATCCGGCTGGTGCTGGGGAATGAGGTGAGAGCAGAACTGTTCCATGAGCTTGCGCCTGCCTTCTTTCGCCATACCCATCGCAACGAAATTTCAAACGAAATTGCCAATATGCGTGTCGATCCAGAGGCATATTTTGCAAAGCATCTGCCGCCCCTGAGCCCCGATCAATCCGAGGCCATGTTTGTTCGGCAGGCGGATCAGGCAGAGATACGCGCTGTCCGTGAAAAACACTATCCAAGAGAGCTTGACCTCCTCGCCTTCTTCCACGACCGCCTGAAAGTCTACCTTCGCGACCAGGGCATCCGGCATGACGTCATCGACGCCTGTCTCGCCATGCCCGGCAATGACGACCTGACCCTGCTGGTCAAGCGCGCCACCGCGCTGTCGGACGTGCTGAAGACCGAAGACGGCGCCAATCTGATCCAGGGCTTCAAGCGGGCAAACAACATCCTCACGGCCGAGGAGAAGAAGGACGGGGTGGAATACAGCTTCGGTGCCGATCCGAAATTCGCCGAAGGCCCCGAGGAGGCGGCGCTGTTTGCCGCACTCGATCTGGCTGAAGCCAAGATCGCCCCCGCGATGGCATCGGAAGATTTCCCGGCGGCGATGGCGGCCATGGCGGCGCTGCGCGGGCCGGTCGATGCCTTCTTCACGGCGGTTCAGGTCAACAGCGACAATGCTGTGGTGCGGCGCAATCGGCTTAACCTTCTGCACCGCATCCGGGCGATCTGCGGCGGTGTTGCTGATCTTTCGCGCATCGAGGGCTGAATCGCGCCGAAATGTTGCGCTTGCGTGACAGGATTACCGGCGTATTCTGCCTGCGCGAAAGGTGCTGCGGTGCAGAAACACGACCCGATTCTCCAGTTTTCCGAGATCACGCCGACCGCAAGGATCGCGTCGGACGATCATGGCTGGCGGGCCAAATGCCTGCAGCGGCTGATCCGGCTGGATCTGCCCGTGCCGAAATCGGTCGCGCTGCCCTCGGGCACGGTGCGGGCGTTGGCCACGGGCCACACGCTGGACACGGCCGGTATCCTTGACCATTTCGGTGACGGGCCGCTGATCTCCGTACGCCCCTCGCCCGCCAATCCCGATTGGGGTGGGCCCGCGACGATCCTGAACATCGGCCTGAACCAGAAGCGCCACGCCCGGCTGTGCGAGACGCATGGCGAGGCGGCAGCAGATGCGCTTTATGTTCGATTTGTGCAGGCATACGCGATACATGTCGCGCGTCTCGACCCGGATATGTTCGAGGATGTAAAGCCTGGCGCGGGGGCGCTGGCCGAGGTCCTGCGGCTTTACGAGTTGGAAACCGACGATCCCTTCCCGCAGGACCCCGCCAAGCAGCTGTCGGAAGTGTTGCGCAGCATGGCCCGCGCCTGGGAAGGTACCTCGGCGCGGCTGTTGCGGCAGGCCAAGGGGGCGCCGGAAGATGCGCCCCTGGGGCTGGTGGTGCAGGAGATGGCGCAGGGCATCGGGCAGGGGATTTCCGGCTCGGGCGTGATCCAGTTCGTCGATGGCGTGACCGGCCTGCCGCGCATCACCGGGCGTTACCTGGGCCAAAGCCAGGGCCGCGATGCGCTGGCCGATCAGGCGGCTCTGTATCTGACCCGTGACAAGCGCGGGCCGTCGCTTGAGGATGTGGCACCCGAGGCGATCGCCGAACTGGCGCGCTTTGGCGCGGTCTGCCGGGTCAAGCTGCGCGAGGAAATGCAGATCGAATTCACCATCGAGGACAGCCGGCTGGCGGTTCTGGATGCGGTAAAGGTGCAGCGCTCGGCCCGGGCGGGGCTGCATATCGCGGTGGCGCTGGCCGAAGACGGCGTGATCGAGAAGGAAGAGGCGGTCTTGCGGGTCGAGCCGCGGGCTTTGTCCGAGCTTTTGCACCATCAGGTCGATCCGCGCGGGCCGCGCGATGTCTTTGCCCGCGGCATCGCGGCCTCGCCCGGCGCGGCGACCGGGCGGCTGGTCTTCAGCGCCGAAGCGGCGCAGGCCAGCGCGGCGCGGGGCGAACCCTGCATTCTGGTCCGGCGCGAAACGGCGCCCGAGGACATTCGCGGCATGCATTCCTCGGTCGCGGTCCTGACCGAGCGCGGTGGCGTGACCAGCCATGCCGCAGTGATCGCGCGCGGGCTGGGCCTGCCCTGTGTGGTCGGGGCCAGCGAATTGCGGCTGGATGCGCGCGAGAAGAAACTGACCGCGCCGGACGGCCGCCTGTTCCGTGAGGGCGATCAGATCACCATCGACGGCTCGAAAGGCGAGGCGCTGGCCGGGACGGCGGAGATGTTGCCGCCGGCGCTCGACGATTCGTTCCGGCTGCTTCTGAGCTGGGCCGACCAGTTCCGCGACATCGGCATCCGGGCCAATGCCGACACGCCCGCCGATGCGGCGACGGCGCGGCGGTTCGAGGCGCAGGGCATTGGTCTGTGCCGCACCGAGCATATGTTCTTCGACGAAGACCGGCTTGTGGTGATGCGCGAGATGATCTTTGCCGACAGCCCGGGCGACCGGGCGGCGGCGCTTGCCCGGCTTTTGCCGATGCAACGCGCGGATTTTGTTCAGCTTTTCGAGATCATGCAGGGAATGCCGGTCTGCATCCGCCTGTTCGATCCGCCCTTGCACGAATTCTTGCCCTCGGGCCGCGAGGGATTGCGCGAACTGGCCGAGGCGCTGGACCGGCCGCTGTCGGAAGTGACCCGCCGGGCAGAGGCGCTGCGCGAGGTGAACCCGATGCTGGGGATGCGGGGCGTGCGGCTGGGGGTGGTGCTGCCCGAGATCTACGACATGCAGGCCCAGGCGATCTTTGAAGCCACGCTCGAGAGCGCGCGGCGCGGCGCGCCGGTCGTTCCCGAGGTGATGATCCCGCTGGTCTCGGCCCGGCGCGAGGTGGAGCTGGTGAAGGGGCGGATCGATTCCGTGGCTGCCATGGTGCGCACCCGGGCCAAGGCGACATTCGACTACAAGCTGGGCGTCATGGTCGAAACGCCACGCGCGGCGCTGCGCTCGGGCGAGATTGCCCAGCACGCGGCCTTCCTGTCCTTCGGCACCAATGACCTGACGCAGATGACCTACGGCCTGTCGCGCGACGATGCCGGGCGGTTCATGAACACCTATGTCCAGCAGGGGGTCTTCCCGGAGGATCCCTTCCACACGCTGGATGTCGACGGGGTGGGCGAACTGTTGCTGATTGGGGCGGAACGGGGGCGCCAGACCCGGCCCGATCTGACCCTGAGCGTCTGCGGCGAGCATGGAGGCAACCCCGAATCAATCGCATTTTGTCGCATGGCGGGCTTTGACTATGTGTCTTGCAGCCCCTATCGGGTGCCGATGGCGCGGCTTGCGGCGGCCCACCTGGCGCTAAAGCACCCTGTGGAGAACTAAATTTCAACCACAATATCATGTGGTTGTAACTGTTTCTTAATAAGAAACGTTAAGATTTCGGCGAAATTCCGCCGAGAAATGCGGAATTTCTGTGTCCATTTTGCCACGCGACTGGACCGGGGCCTTTGACCGGGCGTAACCCCACCGCTTGTTGCGCGGCGGGAAACCGTCGTGTCTGGGGGTAACGGACCGGATTAGGAAAATGACGCGCCTGAACACAAGCCTGGCTCTGGGGCTGACGATCGCCCTTGGCCTGACTCATGCGGCAAGTGCAGAAGTCACCAAAAGCACCGCCAACGATCCCAAGGCACTGATCGCCGACCAGATGGGCCTGCTGCTTGGGGCCGAGAAATCGCGCCTTGGCGGGATGACGGCCGACAAGCTGGGGGCCATTGCAAGCGGCCCCGAAAAGATCATCCCGGCCAATGCGACGCTGGTGCCCAAGGCGCCGCTGAAGAAGATCAAACCGGGCATGGTTCCCGAAGTGCAGTATTCGGCCGCCTGGCTGATGTCGCTGCCCGCGCCCGAGGGCGATGCCCAGTGGCAATGTCTGAGCCAGGCTATCTACTTTGAATCGCGCGGCGAGACGCTGAAGGGCCAGTTTGCCGTGGCCGAAGTGATCCTGAACCGGGTCGACAGCCCGCTTTATCCCAAATCCGTCTGCGGCGTGGTCAAGCAGGGCTGTCAGTTCAGCTATATCTGCGACGGCTATTCCGACCAGATGCGCGAGCCGGGTGCGCGGGCGCTGGCGCAACGTATCGCCTGGGTGATGCTGAACGGCGCGCCGCGCAAGCTGACGGAAGGCGCGACCCATTTCCATACCACCGGCGTCCGCCCTTCGTGGTCCAAGCGCTTTGCGATGACGGCGCAGATCGGCGCGCATCTTTTCTATCGCCAGCCCGGCGCGATGCCGGCGACCATCACGGTCTCGACCAAAGGCAGCTGAGGCTGGCCCCGCGCGGGTGCGGCAATGTCGCGCCCCTTGCGCACCACGCCGCCTTGAGGCAGGACGCCTGTATCCCCATCCTGTAAGGACGCGGGTGATAGACCCTGCCCGGGAGGGGGCCATGACCAGCGATATCAGCCTTGCCTTTGCCCATCCCGAAGAGCGGGCCGAGGCCTCGGCCGACGCGAACCCGCGCGACCGCATCAGCCTGCGCGACCACGTGGTCGAAGCCGATATCGGTGCGTTCCAGAAGGAACGCGGCCACAAGCAGCGCCTGCGTTTCAACGTCGTTGTCGAGGTGCGGCCCGCGCCGGAACCGCTGGATGACGATGTCGACCGCATCCTGAGCTATGACCGGATCACCGAGGCCATCGCTGATGAGCTGGGCGCAGAGCGGCTGAACCTCCTTGAAACGCTGGCCGAACGCGTGGCCGAACGCATTCTTGCCGCCCCGCAGGCCATGCGGGCTTTCGTGCGGATCGAGAAGCTGGATGTCGGCCCCTACGCGCTGGGGGTGGAAATCGTCCGCGCGCGGGCCGAAGTGCCGCTGCGGGCGGGCGATGAGGCGGTGCATCCGCTGGTGGCCGTTTTCGACAATGCCGCGATTGCTGCGCCCGATCTGGCGGCGCGGATCGACCGGCTTCTGGCGCGCGGCCTGCCGGTGATCTTCTGCGTCGGACTGCCCGATTTCCCGCGCCCGGTGACCGGACATCGCCCGACCCAGCGCCGCATCGACCTTTTGGCGATCGAGCAAAATGCCTGGAGCCTTGCCGCGCGCGATCCGCGTTGCGTGGTTGTGGCCAGCCGGACCGAGATCGACTGGGCCATGCGCCGGGGCCGCTCGGTTGTCTGGGCGCCATCGAAGCTGGTGCTGGACGCGGTGGATGGGCCGAAGACCAGTGATCCGGTGGCGCTTGCGCTGTGGCTGGCAGAAGAGCTGGCCGCAAGCGCTTTGGTCGTTCACGGCGATGTTGCACTTCCGGCAGGAAGCCGCGTGGCGGTCGAGCGCGCTTAGGCCGAGGGCGTCGCGAAACCCTTGCCAAGGCTGGTGGCTTGCGGCATCCCCAATACATGATCTATTGGCGACCCCTTGTGCAGGCTGGCGCGGCGCGCCCGAAAGACGCGCTGACGCTCGCGGGCGGACTCTTGTGGTTCAACGCTGTCGAGCGTCTGGAACGCGGCCGCGCGCCCGAAGTTGTGCCCGCGGCCGAGGCCGGGGCGGCGCTGGAACCGCTTGTTGCGCCAAGGGCCTCGTTTGCCGGGCTGGCGATGGACCGGCCCCGGATCATGGGCATCCTGAATGTCACGCCCGACAGTTTCTCGGATGGCGGCCGGTTCCTCGACAGTGCGGCCGCGCTGGACCAAGCCCGCGCGCTGGCGGCATTTTCCGACATTCTCGACATCGGTGGCGAAAGCACGCGTCCCGGGGCTGCGCCGGTCGACGAAGCCGAAGAAGTCGCCCGCACTGCGCCGGTGATCGGGGCGCTGCGCGCGGGCGGGCTGGACCTGCCGATCTCGATCGATACGCGCAAGGCGGCGGTCGCGGATGCAGCGCTTCGGGCGGGGGCGGATATCGTCAATGACGTGGCGGCGCTGACCTATGATCCGGCACTCGCGCCCCTTGCCGCCAAGGCCCAGGCGCCGGTCATCCTGATGCATCATCAGGGCACGCCCGAGGTGATGCAGGCCGATCCGCGCTATGAGGACGTGCTGCTGGATGTCTATGACTGGCTGGCCGAACGGGTCGAGGCGGCGGTGGCGGCGGGCATACCGCGCCAGCGGATCGCAGTTGATCCCGGCATCGGCTTTGGCAAGACGGTGGCGCATAACCTTGCGCTGATCCGGGGGATCGCGCTGTTCCATGGGCTGGGCTGCCCGATCCTGCTGGGGGCCAGCCGCAAGAGGTTCATTGGCACGATCTCGGGGGTCGAGGACCCCGCCGCGCGGATGCCCGGTTCGCTTGCAGTGGCGCTGGCGGGCGCGGGGCAGGGGGTGCAGATGATACGGGTGCATGATGCGGCCGAGACGCAGGGCGCCCTGCGACTGTGGCAGGCGGTGAATGGAGATATGGCATGAGCCGCAAACTGTTCGGCACCGATGGGGTGCGGGGGCGGGCGAACGCCTACCCGATGACGGCCGAAGTGGCGCTGCGTCTGGGCGCGGCGGCGGGCCAGTTCTTCCGCCGCGACGGTGGTGGGGCGCATCGGGTGGTGATCGGCAAGGACACGCGCCTCTCCGGCTATATGCTGGAAAACGCCCTTACGGCGGGGCTGACCTCGACCGGGATGAATGTGCTGCTGGTCGGCCCCGTGCCGACGCCGGCGGTGGGCTTTCTCACGCGGTCGATGCGGGCCGATGTCGGGGTGATGATCTCGGCCAGCCACAACCCGCATGAGGACAATGGCATCAAGTTCTTCGGCCCCGACGGGTTCAAGCTCTCGGATGCCGCCGAGGCCGAGATCGAGGCGCTGCTCGAGGCCGATCCGAACCTGGCCGAAGCGGGCCAGATCGGCCGGGCCAGGCGGATCGAGGACGGGCGCGGGCGCTATCAGGAATTCGTCAAGACCAGCTTCCCGGCCGGGCTGCGGCTGGATGGGCTGAAGGTCGTGGTCGATTGCGCCAATGGCGCGGCCTACAAGGCGGCGCCCGAAGTGTTGTGGGAGCTGGGGGCCGAGGTGATCCCGGTGGGCGTGGCGCCCAATGGCACGAATATCAACCAGAACTGCGGCTCGACCCATGTCACGACTGCCGCCGAGGCGGTGGTGGCCCATGGCGCACATGTCGGGATCGCGCTGGATGGCGATGCCGACCGGGTGATGATCCTGGACGAGACTGGTCGGGTCGCGGATGGCGATCAGATCATGGCGCTTTTCGCGGCTCGCTGGGCGGCGGAGGAGCGGCTCAAGGGCGGCACGCTGGTTGCGACGGTGATGTCGAATCTCGGGCTGGAGCGCTTTCTCTCCGCGCGCGGGCTGCGGCTGGAACGCACTGCCGTGGGCGACCGTTATGTGGTCGAGGCGATGCGCAAGGGCGGCTGGAACCTGGGCGGCGAGCAGTCGGGCCATATCGTGATGACCGATTATGCCACGACGGGGGACGGGCTGATCGCCGCGCTTCAGTTCCTGGCCGAGATGGTGCGCACGGGCCGCAAAGCCAGCGCCTTGGTGCGCCAGTTCGAGACCGTTCCGCAAATGCTCAAGAATGTCCGCTTCGCCGAGGGCAAGGCCCCGCTCGAGACGGACAGCGTCAAGGCAGTGATCCAGGCCAATGCCGCCCGGATCGAGGGCAAGGGCCGCATCCTGATCCGCAAGTCGGGCACGGAACCCCTGATCCGGGTCATGGCCGAATGCGAGGATCCCCACCTGCTAGAGACCGTGGTGGACGAGATCGTCGGTGCGGTCGAGGCTGCCGTCTGACGGGGAGCGCCGGGGAATGTCCCACGGTGGGACGGGGTCGCGCCGCACGCAGAATCAAGGTGTTACCCTTGGTGGATTAAGGATCGCTTAACTTTTTGGCGCAGGCGGCGGGGCAGGTATTCCGCTCTGGCGGCGCGCCGCGCGCTGGCGCAGGATGCGGTCTGTGGCGGCGAAAGGAACGGATATGCGCGGCATTGCGGGCGGGCTGATCGGGACGATGGTGCTGGCGGGCGCGGCATCGGCCGAGGATCTGAGCGCCTGGCACGAGGTGGCAGGCCATGAGATCGCGCTGATCGCGACCGATGATGCCACGCAGCGGCTTGAGGTCGACGGGGTCGCGCTGCACGAAGATGGGCTGATCCTTCTGGACGAGGTGCCGGTGATGGTGGCCGGGGTAACGGTGCTGACCGGTACTGCGGGATCGGGCGGCAATGCCTGCAACGCGGCCCCTTTCGTGCTGGTCCTGCCGCAAGGCGGGCCGGCCCGGCTCGACGGACCGCTGGACAGCTGTGCCTGGATGGAACGCCAGGTGCAGGAGGCGGCGCTGGTCTTTGCCTCCGAGGCGCTGCCCGGCGCTGCGGGTGAGGTCTGGACCTGGACGCCCATGGGCGGCTTTGCCGAGGCTCTGCCCGAAGCCTTTACCCCCGACGCCGGGCAGGGCTGGGAGGCGATGACGGGTCTGGCCAGGGCGCATCCGGTCGAGGCGCTGAAGCTGGCCCCGGTCTATGCCATGCTTCAGGCCGGGCTGGGCGCGGCTTGGGGGGAGTTCGCCGAAAGGATCGAGGGGCTGGGGTCGGGCGACCTGGTCGCTGGCGGCTATCGCGGCGAGGCCTGCCTGAAATTCACCTGTGAGAGCGATTTCGCCGTGCTGTGGCTGGATCAGGCCGGGCAGGGCGCCTATGCCTATTGGCGGGTCGACGGCAAGGGCTGGGTCTGGCCCGCCGATACCAAGACCTGGCCGGCCTGGGTGGCCGCGGACCTGGATCAGACGCTGCGGCGCTAGAAACTTTTCAGAGAACAGTTTCTTTACATCGGAAAGACATGATGGAAAAGGCCGAAGCTGTACACTTCGGCCTTTCGGTTTTAAGATTTTTATAAAAAATCAGTGTGTTGTGATCAGTTCCGCGCGCGGTCGACCATCTTGCCCTTGGAGATCCAGGGCATCATGGCGCGCAGCTTTTCACCGACCTTTTCAATCTGGTGTTCGTCATTGATGCGGCGGGTCGCCTTGAAGAAGGGCTGGCCGACGGCGTTTTCCTGCATGAAGTCGCGCACGAACTTGCCGGTCTGGATGTCGCGGAGGACTTCCTTCATCCGGGCCTTGGTCTCGTCATAGGGCAGGATGCGCGGGCCCGAGACATATTCGCCATATTCGGCGGTGTTCGAGATCGAGTAGTTCATGTTGGCGATGCCGCCTTCGTAGATCAGGTCCACGATCAGCTTCACCTCGTGCAGGCATTCGAAATAGGCCATTTCCGGCTCGTAGCCAGCTTCGACCAGGGTTTCAAAGCCCATGCGGATCAGTTCGACCAGGCCGCCGCAGAGCACGGCCTGCTCGCCGAAGAGGTCGGTCTCGCATTCCTGGCGGAAGTTGGTCTCGATGATGCCCGAACGGCCGCCGCCGATGGCCGAGCAATAGCTGAGGCCGATATCCATGGCCTTGCCCGAGGCATCCTGATGGACCGCAACCAGGCAGGGCACGCCGCCGCCCTTGGTGTATTCGCCGCGCACGGTGTGGCCGGGGCCCTTGGGCGCCATCATGATGACATCGACGCCGGGCTTCGGCTCGATCAGGCCGAAATGCACGTTCAGGCCATGGGCGAAGGCGATCGCCGCGCCTTCGCGCAGATTGTCATGGACGTATTTCTTGTAGGTCGCGGCCTGAAGCTCGTCGGGCATGGTGAACATGATCAGGTCGCACCAGGCGGCGGCTTCGGCGATGCCCATGACCTTGAGGCCTTCGGCTTCGGCTTTCTTGGCCGAGGGCGAGCCTTCGCGCAGCGCCACGACAAGGTTCTTGGCACCCGAGTCGCGCAGGTTCAGCGCATGGGCATGGCCTTGCGAGCCGTAGCCCAGAATGGCGACTTTCTTGTCCTTGATCAGGTTCACATCGCAGTCGCGGTCATAGTAAACGCGCATCTTGCGTCTCCTCTTGCTTCATCTGCCGGCAGGATAGGATTTTCCTTCGCGCGGATCGTGCAATATTTGACGATTTTCGCGTATTCTGCGAATGATCATGCAAGAATTTGTCTTGTGATGGATTATTCATGCAGCTTGATGAAGCCGACCGCCGCATCCTGCGCCATTTGCTGGCGGAACCATCCCTGCCGCGCGCCGATCTGGCTGAACGCGCCGGGGTAACGCCGGCCACCCTGTGGCGGCGGATCGAGAAGTTGCGGGCGGGCGGCGTGATCCTGGCCGAAGCGGCGGTGATCGACTGGCGGCGGATGGGCTATGAGGTCGAGGTCTCGTTGCGCTTCACGCTGGAAAAGTCGAACCCGCGCGCGCTGGACGAATTCATCGCCGCCGCGCGCGACGTACCGGAAGTGATCGGAATCGAGACCTTCCTTGGCCGTGTCGATGCCCGGCTGAACGTCATCGCCCGCGACATGGGCCATTGGACCGAGCTGTACCGCGCCCGCATCCTGGCCTTGCCGCATATCGCCGAGGTCGAGGCCTTGATGCTGGTCTCGACCATCAAGGACGCCGGGGGGCTGCCGATATGATCGACCTTGACGATATGGACCGCAGCCTGCTGCGCGCCCTGGCTGGCGATGGCACGCTTTCGGCGGGCGAGCTGGGGCGGCGCCTTGGACTGAGCCAGCCCGCCGCCTGGCGGCGGGTGCGGCGGCTGGAAGAGGCAGGGGTGATCGCGGGGCGGCGGATCGTGGTCGATCTGTCGAAGCTGGGCTTTGGGGTCACGGTCTTTCTGGGGGTGAAACTTGCCACCAAGGGCCGGGTCAGCCTGGAGGATTTCGAACGCGCGGCCACGGCCATTCCCGAAGTGCAGGTGGTGCAGCATGTGCTGGGCCTGTTCGACTATCGGCTGCGGGTGGTGGCACGCGACCTGGCGGATTTCGAGCGCGTGCTTCGGCGGCGGATCATGACCCTGCCGGGGGTTGGCAATCTTGAGGCCAATGTGCTTTTGACCGAGGAGCGACGTCCCGGCCCGCTTGGCGCTGCGGATTCGGTCGTGAAAGGGTGATGCGGGGCGGGTAGCCTGCCGCCGACCTGGCAGGGAGAAGAGCCATGAAGATCGTCAAGCTGGAAACCTTTGGCACGGAATTTGTGTGTTTCGTCCGGGTGACGGATGAGACGGGCGCGACCGGCTGGGGCCAGCTTTCCACCTATTGCGCCGATATCACGGCCGAGGTCTTCCACCGCCAGGTCGCGCCCCATGCTCTGGGGACTGATACCGAGGATCTGGAAGACACGCTGATCCGCATCATCGAACGCGAGCACAAGTTTCCCGGCAGCTATATCCGCCGCGCACAGACCGGGCTGGACACCGCGATCTGGGATCTGCGCGGCAAGGCGGCGGGCCAGCCGGTGGTTGCGCTTCTGGGCGGCACGCCGGGGCCCTTGCGCGCCTATGCAAGTTCGATGCGCCGCGACATCACCCCCGAAGATGAGGCCGCGCGGCTGTGCAAGTTGCGCGACGAACAGGGCTTCACCGCCTTCAAATGGCGGGTCGGTGCGGAATATGGCCGCGACGTGGACGAATGGCCGGGCCGGACCGAGGCGGTGATCGAAACCGTGTCGAAGGCGCTGGGGCAGGGGTATGACAAGCTGGTCGATGGCAATTCCGCCTTCACCCCTGCCCGCGCCATCGAGGTGGGCAAGCGGCTGGAGCAGAATGGCATCGGCCATTTCGAGGAGCCCTGCCGCTATTGGGAATACGACCAGACCGCCGAAGTGCGCCGCGCCTTGCAGATCGATGTGGCCGGGGGCGAGCAGGATTGCGAGTTTGTCATGTGGCAGATGTCGATCGCGAAGCAGGCGGTCGATGTGCTGCAACCCGATATCATGTATCTGGGCGGCATCTGCCGCACGCTGGAGGTTTGCCGCATGGGTCATGCCGCGGGCCTGCCGATCACGCCCCATGCCGCGAACCTGTCGCTTGTCACCATGTGCACGATGCATCTGTTGAAAGCGATCCCCAACCCCGGCAAATATCTGGAGTTTTCCATCGAGGGGCTGGATTACTACCCGTGGCAGGACGGACTTTTCCTTGGCGACCCCTACCGGATCGAAGCGGGCCATGCCATTGTCCCCGACGCGCCCGGCTGGGGCGTCGAGATCAACCCCGACTGGCTGGCGCGCGCCGCCTATCGGGTGTCCGAGAAGACCTGAGGAGGAACGCGATGCCCGGACTGCTGCCCAATGTCGACCCCGAGGGGCTGGAGGAATTTTCGGTGGTCTTCACCGACCGCAGCCTCAACCACATGTCGGCCAAGTTTCAGGGCGTGATGCGCGATGTCTCGGCCCTGGTGAAAGAGGTTTATGGCGGCACCTCGGTGGCGCTTGTGCCGGGCGGCGGTACCTATGCGATGGAATCGGTGGCGCGGCAATTTGGTCGGGGCAAGGTTCTGATCGTGCGCAACGGCTTTTTCTCGTTCCGCTGGAGCCAGATCTTCGAAGCGGGCGGGTTCGCCACCGAGACCACGGTGATGATGGCACGCAGCACGGGCAATGCGCCGGGGGCGCCTTTCGCGCCGCCGCCGATCGAAGAGGTGGTGGCCAAGATCCGCGAGGTGAAGCCCGAGGCGGTCTTCGCCCCGCATGTGGAAACCGCGAGCGGCATCATCCTGCCCGACGATTACATCGCCGCCCTGGCCACAGCGGCGCATGAGGTGGGCGCGCTGATGGTGCTCGACTGCATCGCCAGCGGGTGCATCTGGGTCGATATGCAGGCGACCGGGGTGGATGTGCTGATCTCGGCCCCGCAAAAGGGCTGGAGCGCCTCTCCCGCTGCCGGGATCGTGGTCATGGGTCCGCGCGCCGAGGACCGGCTGGCGGCGACGACGACCGATTCCTTCGCGCTGGATCTGAAGAAATGGCGGGCGATCATGGCGGCCTATGAGGGCGGCGGACATGCCTATCATGCCACCATGCCGACCGACGCGATCCTGGGGATGCGCGACGCCATGACCGAGACCAAGGCCATGGGCCTGGCGGCGGCGAAAGACGCGCAATGGGACCTGGGCCGCAAGGTGCGGGCGATGTTCGCCGAACGCGGCATCCGCTCGGTCGCGGCCGAGGGCTTCCAGGCGCCGGGCGTGGTGGTCAGCTATACCGACGATCCGGCGGTGCAGAATGGCGCCAAGTTCCGCGACAAGGGCGCGCAGATCGCGGCGGGCGTGCCCTTGCAGATCGGTGAGGGTGACAGCTATCGCAGCTTCCGTATCGGGCTTTTCGGCCTGGACAAGCTGAAGGATGTCGATGGCACCGTGGCGCGGCTGAGACGCGCGGTTGAGGCGGCGCTGTAAGGTCCCTTGGGCGAATTCGAAAGCTCCGGCCCGGATCCTTCAAAGGCTCCGGGCCGATTTCTTTCAAGAGAACGGCGCTCTAGCTGACGCCAAGCCCAGCCTTCATCAGCGTCTTGCGCAGGGGCGCGAGCGAGTAAAGCGCGTCCAGCGCGCCTGCCCGCAGATCGCGCAGCCCCTGCGCCCCCAGCATCGACGCGCGGTTCAGAAGGTCGATCCCTGTCACGCGCGCAAGCACTTCGGCATGGCGAGCCTTGTGATAGGCATCCAGCATCTTTCTGCTGCCAAGATCATCCGGCGCCTGCTGGGCCAGATCCAGAAGCACCCGCAGATCACCCAGCGACATGTTCAAACCTTGGGCGCCAATGGGGGGCACGACATGGGCCGCCTCGGCTAGAAGGGCAGTGCGTTCGCCCATCATCCGCGCCGCCACCTGGGCGATGATCGGCCAGAGGCTCCGGCGGCTGACAAGGGTCAAAGGCCCTAGAATATGGCAGGAGCGCGCATTCATCTCGGCCTCGAATTCGACGACGGGAAGGGCGGCAAGTCGTTGAGCTGCCGGACCTTCCTCCATCCAGACCACGGCAGAGCAGGGCTTGCCATCGCGATCTGGCAGGGGGACGAGGGTGAAGGGGCCGCCCGAGCGGTGAATCTCGGTCGAGACATTCTGATGCGGGATCGGATGAGTCACGGCGAAGGCCAGCGCCTTCTGGCCATAGCGCAGGGTGCGGACCGGAATGTCCAGCGCCGCGCGCATGGGCGAATTGCGGCCATCGGCGGCTAGCAGCAGCCGAGCTGCGACGGTGCTGCCGTCAGACAGGGTGACCAGCGCCTCGGCCTCGCGGGTCAGGAGCGCCTTGGTGGCTGTGCCGGGACGGAAGCTGACATTGGAAAGTTCGGCTAGCCGCGCCACCATCTCGCGCCGCAGCAGCCAATTGGGCAGGTTCCAGCCAAAGGGCTGCTCGGAGATTTCGGAGGCGTCGAAATCCTTGATCACGCGCGGCTCGGCCACTGGTCCGCCAGCGTCGACGATGCGCATGATCTGCAGCGGCGCGGCATGGGGGGCGAGCCTGTCCCACAGGCCCGCCGCTTGCAATACGGGCAATGAGGGTTGCAAGAAGGCCGTGGTGCGCAGGTCGGAGGCGGGGTCGCTCTCGGCCGCCACGGGCGGTTCGGGATCGACGCAGATCACGCGGAACCCGGCAGAGCCGAAGGCGGCCGCGGCGGTCAGCCCGGCGACACCGCCGCCGGAGACGAGGATATCGGTCTGGATACGCATCAAGGACCTGCCTTTCGGCCCCGGTCTAGCGCAGCCAGCGGCGCTTGGCGAGGCGGCAAAGCGTCCCGGTTGGTCCCTCGGGCCGCGGCTCAGGGCCAGCTTATCGCGATGAAGAAGACGAACATCAGCGGCACGGCGGGCAGCGCCGCGAGTGTCAGGGCGAAAAGCCCCCAGGTCTTGATGGCAAGGACGAGGCCCAAGAGAAGAACCGGAACCAGCCAGAGGATCATCTCGGCGGCCCGGTCGGTCGGCGCGGCTTTGCCGGTCAGCGGCGCGGCATGGTCGTTGCGGGGGGCGGCGAAACTGGTGGGCAGGTCGGCGGCAAGGGTCATGGCTGGTCCTCCGGGGCGCGTCGGGCGCAAAGCGGCATTTCACATGCAGCTTCAGATACGGAGTCTGCGATAAAACCAAAGAGGCGTGTTGCCGCAGTGCGGCAATCTGTCAGGGGCGGAGCCGGGCGTCTGCCCGGAGGCGGGGCGCATCAGCGGCGTTCAGCCCTGGGTCAGCCGCGCGAGAAAGCCTGCAAGATCAGGCGTGTGGTGGTGGATATGCGGCGCGGGTGCCGGATCCGGCGCAACATGGACGGTGCGCAGGCCCATGGCATGGGGCACTTCAAGATTGCGTGCGTCATCCTCGAACATGGCCGCTTTTCCGGGCAGGAGCCCGTCCTTGGCGAAAACCAGCTCGAAGGCCTCGCGCTGGGGCTTGGGGCGGTAATCGGCATCCTCGACGCCATAGACCGCATCGAAGACCCCGCTCAAGCCGCGGGCGGCCAGGACCTTGGCCGCATAGGGCCGGTCGGCGTTGGTAAAGACGATTCGGCGGCCGGGCAGAGCGGTTATGGCCGCGGCCAGAGCCGGATCGGGGCGCAGGGCCGAGAAATCGATGTCATGCACCGCTTCGAGATAGGCGCTGGGCTGGATGTCATGTTCCTGCATCAGCCCCGCCAGCGTGGTGCCGTACAGTGCCCAGTAGTGGCGGCGCAGATGATCGGCCTTTTCGCGATCCACTGCCAGCCGGGCCATGACCCAGTCGGTCATCTTCACTTCGATCTGGTCGAAGAGCCGCGCTTCGGGCGGGTAAAGCGTCTTGTCCAGGTCGAAGACCCAGGTGGTGACATGAGTGAAATCATCTTTCGCCATGGTTTCTTCTAGGCCGGGCCTGCGGCATTTGGAAGGGTTGAACGGGCATTGACGCGCGACTAGGGTCGCGCGTCAGGGAATGGAGGTCCGAAGGGTGCAGAAAGATGCCTATACGCTGATCCTTGAGGCGATCGAGGCGGGGACATACAAGCCGGGCGACCGCCTGGTGGAAAGCGAGTTGGCCGAGCGGCTGGGCGTCAGCCGGACGCCGGTGCGCGAGGCGCTCCAGCGATTGGAGACCCAGGCCATGCTGACGCGCGACGGGCGCAGCCTGATCGTGGCGACGCTGGATCACAACCAGTTGGCCGAGCTTTACGCCGTGCGCAGCGAGCTGGAAGGCCTGGCGGCGCGGCTGGCGGCCCGGCATGCGACCGAGGAGGAAATCCGGGTGCTGAAAAGCATGGTGGCCGAGGATCGTGCCCTGCTGGGCGGCGATCCGCGCGCCCTGAGCCGGGCGAACAAGCGCTTTCACCGCCAGATCCACCTCGCCAGCCACAACCGGTTCCTGGTGCAGCAGCTTGATCTTGTGCATCGGTCGATGGCGCTGATGGCGAACACTTCCTTTGCCGCCGAAGGCCGCGACGAAGTGGCGTTGGACGAGCATGAGGCGATTGTCGCCGCGCTGGAGCAGCAGGATGGCGAAGCCGCCTATCAGGCGCTCAAGACCCATATCAGCAAGGCATTCGAGACGCGGCTGCGGGTCGAGGCGGGCGAGCTGAAGCTGCGCTAGGTGCGGCGGGGCTGGGCCCGGGGCGAAGGCGGCGCGAAAAGACTGATGGTTCTGGCCGCGCCTGGTGTCGCGCGCAGAGGCGCCGCGAGGCGGGCCGGGAGTGCTTCGCCATGGCCTGGCTCGCCCGGGTCGAAAAGGCCATGATGGGTCTTGTCCCAGTAGAAGGGCCGCGCCGCCACTTCCCACAGCGCCTTGTAAGCCGCGAGCGCCGCCAGTGGAAAATACAGATGCAGCGTCGGCACCCAGAGCGGTGACAGCCGATGGCCCGAGCGGCGCAGTGCGATGATCCCCGTGGCGATGTTCAGCGCCTCGGAGATCAGGAACAGCGCGATCAGCAGAGGCAAGCCGCCGGGCGGAAGGCTTTGCGCCAGGGGATGCGGCAGGCCAAGCGCGAGCAGCCAGAAGCTCCAGAGCAGGGGGGCGAGCAGCGCTTGCAGGATCGAGCCCAGGAACATGACCTGAAAGCCCAGAAAGCGCCGGGGGCCAAGCTGGCGCCAGAGCAGCACTGGGTCGCGCATGTGCACGAGCCAGGTCATCATATAGCCCTTGATCCAGCGTGAGCGCTGCTTGACCCAGGCGAGGGGACGGCAATTCGCCTCTTCGCCGGTCACGGTGTCGATCAGCTCGGTCCGGTAGCCATGGCGCGCCAGGCGGATGCCCAGATCGGCATCCTCGGTCACGTTATGGGCATCCCAGCCGCCCAGCTCCTCAAGCACCGAGCGGCGGAAGAACAGGGTTGTGCCGCCCAGGGGTACGGCAAGGCCCAGACGTGCGATGCCGGGCAAGATCAGGCGGAACCAGGCGGCATATTCTATGGTGAAGCAGCGCGACAGCCAGTTCGTGCGCGGATTGTAATAATCCAGCACGCCCTGAAGGCAGGCGACATCGGGGCCACAGCGCTGGAACCGCGCCACGACTTTGCGGATCTGGTCGGGTTCGGGCGCGTCTTCGGCGTCGTAAATGCCGATGATCGCGCCCCGGCAATGGTCAAGCGCCAGGTTCAGCGCGCGGGGTTTGGTCGTGATCCGCCCCGGCGGGGCGATCACGACCCGCATCCAGGGCGGCAGATCGGTCCCGGCCAGGGCGGCGCGGGTCATTACATCCTCGGCCTCGACCACCAGCACGACCTCAAGCAAGTCGCGCGGGTAACTCAGCCGCGACAGCCGCCGCACCAGCCGGGGGGCGATGCCGCTTTCCCGGTAGAGTGCAACGATCACCGAAACGGGCGGCAGGCGGGCAAGATCGGGCAGGGGCGGTTCGGGCGTGGCCGGACGGAGGGCGGCAAGGCAGGCTGCGAGTTTCAGGCCCATGGCAAGAAACAAGGACAGGACGGCCAATGCCAGGAGAAGCTGTGGCAGAAGAAGAGGCGCGATCGCAAGGCTTGCCGCGACAAGAATCGCTACGAAAACAAGATATTGTCGCACGGTCGCGCCACCCCAGACATTGCCCCAGTCGCGGCAGCTTTCGGCCGCAGCGACGCGATTCTCGGCCAGATGCGCCAGCCTTGGGCCATGGCGCAGGTGAAGGGCGGCCTCGATCTCGCTCGCGCGGGCCAACGCCATGGCGACGGGGCCAAGCCGCGCCTCGAGCAGCGGGCGCAGGCGGTGAAACGCCTCGGGACGCGACGTGACCACGATCACCACTGCCCCGGCGCTCCGCCAGGGAAGAAGGCCATGGCGTAGGCAGCCGGTCAGCCCGAAGCGATCGATCAGCCGGGGATCGGGCGGCGGGAAGCGCGGATCCACCCGGGCCGCGCCGAAATAGCGGGCAGCGGCGTCAAGCAGGCGATCTTCATCCAGCGCGCCGCGTGCGATCAGCGTGGCCGAGTCGGCCGGTGTCTGCTGCGCGCCGCGTGCCAGCGACTGCAAGAAATCATCGGGCCTTGCGAGCCCCTCGCGCAGCAACTGCCGCGCGAAACTTTCGGCGGCGCGTGCTGACGCGCCAGGACCCGAAGCCTCGGGTATCGGGTCTACCGTCGGCAAGGCCAGGGCCCGAGGTGTCGGAGGCGCCAAGGCAGGCAGGTCGCCCGGCGCCCGTTCCCGGAGCATCAGCAGTGATGGCGCCATATTTCCCCCCTTGTCCGCCGCCAGGGGAAGGCTGCGCCCACGGGGTTAATCGCGGGTTAATGGCAGGTTAACGGGTCGATGCAGGGGCTTGGCAGCGCGCGTCAGGCGCTGCGGCGGGCCTGCATCGCCGCGGCGAAACGGTCGAAGAGGTAATAGCTGTCCTGCGGGCCGGGGCTGGCCTCGGGGTGGTACTGCACCGAGAAGACCGGCCTGTCCTTGAGCGCGATGCCGCAATTGGTGCCATCGAACAGCGAAACATGGGTTTCCACCACGCCTTCGGGCAGAGTGTCGGCATCGACGGTGAAGCCATGGTTCATCGAAGTGATCTCGACCCGGCCGGTGGTCAGGTCTTTCACCGGATGGTTGGCGCCGTGATGGCCGTGGTTCATCTTGCGGGTCTTGGCGCCAACGGCCAGGGCAAGCATCTGATGGCCAAGGCAAATCCCGAAAAGCGGCAGGTCGGCTTTCAAGACGCCCTGGATCATCGGCACGGCATATTCGCCGGTCGCGGCCGGATCGCCCGGGCCGTTCGACAGGAAGACGCCTTCCGGGTTCAGGGCCAGGACATCCTCGGCCGTGGCGGTGGCGGGCAGGACGGTGACTTCGCAACCCGAAGACGCCAGGCAGCGCAGGATGTTGCGCTTGGCGCCATAGTCGATGGCGACGACGCGCAGCCCCGCGCCTTCACGCTTGGCATAGCCTTCGGGCCAGGCCCACCGCTTCTCGTCCCAGCGGTAGCTTTGTGCGCAGGTCACGTCTTTCGCGAGGTCGAGGCCGACCAGGCCTTTCCAGGCACGGGCCTTGGCGACCAGGCGTTCGATGTCGAATTTCCCTTCAGGATCATGGGACAGCGCGACATGCGGTGCGCCCTGCTGGCGGATCGCGCGGGTCAGCCGACGGGTGTCGACGCCGCCCATGCCGATGCGGCCGATCTTTGTCAGCCAGGCTTGCAGCTCGCCGGTGGCGCGCCAGTTCGAGGGTTCTGTCGGGTCCCATTTCACCACCATGCCGGCGGCGGCGGGGGTGGCGGTTTCGTCATCTTCCGGCGTCACGCCGACATTGCCGATATGGGGGAAGGTGAAGGTCACGACCTGGCCCGCATAGGAGGGGTCGGTCATCACTTCCTGATAGCCGGTCATCGCGGTGTTGAAGACCAGTTCGGCCACCATCTCTCCCGTGGCGCCGAAGCCCTTGCCGTAGAAGATCGTGCCATCGGCGAGGGCAAGGCAGGCGGTAGCATCGCGCGGGGCGGGCATGGGCGACTCTCCTATCGGCAAATTGGCGCGAACGTAAAGAGGCAGGCGGGCGGGGTCAAGGGCCGATGGGAAAAGGATTTTTAAATGAAATCAGTATCTTATCTTTCTGCGCCAGAGTTGCGTGGCTGGGCGGGCTGGGGTATGGTCAGGGCTTCGGAGAAACCATGGGGATGGCCGGAGATGTCTTTGCGCGAGCGGCTTCAGACCGCGTTGAAAGAGGCGATGAAGGCAAAGGAGGCGGACCGGCTGTCGACGCTGCGGCTGATCAACGCCGCGATCAAGGACCGCGACATCGCCAACCGGGGCGAAGGTGGCGAAGGTCTGGTGCAGGAGGCCGAGATCGTCGCCCTGATGGGCAAGATGGTCAAGCAGCGCCAGGAGTCTGCCCGCGCCTATGAAGAAGGCGGGCGGCTGGAGCTGGCCGATAAGGAGTTGAACGAAATCAAGGTCATCCAGGAGTATCTGCCCCGCCAGATGACCGAGGCCGAAGTGGCCGCAGCGGTCGAGGCGGCCATGGCCGAGACCGGGGCCGCATCGATCCGCGATGTGGGCAAGGTGATGGCGGCGCTGAAGGCGAAATATGCGGGGCAGATGGATTTCGGTGCCGTGGGCGCGGTGGTGAAGGCGCGGTTCGGCTGAAACAGAGCGGCGCTTTCCACGGCGTTTACAGTCGTCTTCCGAAGGTCTTCCTTTTGTCTTCCGAAGGTCTTCCGCATCGTCTTTCCCTTTCGGGGGAACTTTCGAATGCCGGGGGCGGTTGATCCGGCAGGCCATCGCCTGAAAAGGAACTGACATGCCCGCCACATCGAAAGCCCAGCAGCGCGCGGCCGGGGCCGCGCTTGCCGCCAAGCGCGGCGAAGCGAAGATCAGCGAATTGAAGGGCGCCTCGCGCGAGATGTTCCGCGACATGACGGAGGCCGAGCTGGAAGAGCTGGCCTCGACGCCGCATGACGGCCTGCCCGACCGGGCGCCGGACGCGGATTAGCCCGGGCGTTTGAGATTCGGGGCCAGCAAGGGCGGCGCTCTCTGCGCCAGGACGCAGCTGAGCGGAATAGCCGCGTGACGGGCTGGCCTTCGACCCGACTTGGCGGCAGAGTTCCGGCCATGACGTTCCTTCTGTATCCGCTGGCCGCGCTGGCCGAGATCGCTGGTTGTTTCGCCGTCTGGGCCGTGTGGCGGCAGGGAGCGCATGCTCTGTGGCTGCTGCCGGGGCTGGTGTCTCTGGCGCTGTTTGCCTGGCTGCTGGCGCTGGCCCCGGTCGAGGCGGCGGGGCGGGCCTATGCGGCCTATGGCGGGGTCTATGTGGCTGCGTCGCTTCTGTGGCTGTGGCTGGTCGAGGGGCGCCTGCCCGACCGTTGGGATGTGATCGGCGGCGCTGTCTGCCTGCTGGGCGCGGCGGTGATCCTGTTCGGGCCGCGCGGCGGGTGATCCTGCCGCCTGGGCAGACGTGGGCGGCCCGACGCCCGGGGGGCCACATCCCCGCTCGCGAGCGGGCTTGAACCGATGGCGTCTCGCTGGCGCACCCGTGGGATATTTGCGAAGAGGTGAAGGGGGCAGGGCAGCGATGCCGCGCGATCAGCGCAGCACCGCGAGCGCCCTAGCCAGTTCGTCATGCAGGGCGAGACGTTCCTCTTCCGAAAGGAAAGCGCCCAGCTCCACCTCGCGCGGGCCGCCGCGCAGGGTCAGGTAATTCGGCACCGGCCCGCCCTGCCGGTGCAGATGCGGGCGCACCCAATGCGGGTTCGCCTCCCAGTCGCGGCGGCCCTGCCGGTCATGGCGGGACAGGGTGATGCGCGTGGGGGTGAGGGTCAAATCTTCGAGGATCTCGCGGTCGCGGGCATTCTTGCGCAGGGCGAACCACAGGGCCGCAATGGCGGCGGCGAGGAAGGGCAGGAGCGCCCAGAGGACGGGAGAGCCGAGCGCCGCGAAAAGCGGCAGCGCGATCAGCGCCGAGGTGACGCCGATGAACCCCGCGAAGCCGCGTTGGGTAAGCGGGCGGTGGGGCCAGAGGTGTAGGCGGCGCGTCTCGCCTTCGAGGGGGAGCCATTGATGGGGCATCGGGCATGCCTGAGGGACGGAGGCCGATATGATCCGGCTGCGGAGAAATGTGCAAGGCAGGATGGGATTGACGCTTGCCTGACCGGCAATCAACTCTTGCCCTTAGTCCGAGGAGGAACCGGGATGAAAGAGACCATCTTGCCGCCTGACGCGGACGCCAAATCGCCCGCAGGGGCGGATATCCGGTTCCTCATGGACGGGACCACCGGCAACATGATTCACAGCACGGTTCCGCCGGCGCAAATAAATCGCGCGACGGTGCACAGGACAGTGAGCGAGTTCTGGTATGTGCTGGAAGGCCAGGGCGAAATCTGGCGGCGGGACGGCGTGGAGGAACGGATCACCCCACTGCGGCCCGGCGTGTCGATCGACATTCCGGTCGGCACAGCCTTTCAGTACCGCAACACCGGAACGGCGCCGCTGACCTTCATCTGCATCACCATGCCGCCCTGGCCGGGCGATCAGGAAGCGTCGCATCTGAAGGGGGCATGGACCCCGACCGTGCGGGAGACCTAGGGACAATTTCAGCGGTTTCGTTCAGCTCGTCGGACCAAGCCTGATATGTATGGCTTTAGCACGGGGGGGGCGCGCGCGCTGCGGGCGGCCCGGCGGTGGCGCGGCGCGGGGCCATCTGGCCGGGATTGGCGCTCCGCTGGCGGCAAGGCCGGTCTTCCGTGGCGAAGCGGCTGGTCACGAAGGCGGTCGGGCAGGGCGCGGAAGGTCCCGCCCGACCTGTTCTCATCCCCTCAGACGGAGCGTCGCCGTCGGGAAGGGAAAGCCGAAGTCGTCGATGTCCCGCCGCGACACCTCGTGGAAGCCGAGCGCCTTGTAGAAGCGGAGGGCCTGCTCGTTCGCGAGATAGACGTCAAGCGACAGCTCTTGCTTGCGGGCCAGCGCATCTGCGATCAGCCTGCGCCCGATGCCATAGCCCTGCCGGTCAGGCGCGATGAAAATTCCGCCGATGAAGCAGTCCAATAGGCTGATGAAGCCGACAGGCTTCTGGTCAAGGCAGGCCACCGAGGTTTCCGCCTTGGGCAGATAGATCTCTTCGATCATCCGGCGCTGTTCGATCAGCCTTGGCTCACCGATGAAGGGATGCGCCTTCAACGAGGCGTCGAACCAGATCGTGGACAGTTTTTTCAGGTCCGTTGCCGCATTATAGGGCCGGACCACCAGGCCATTGTTCTCCATGAGAACTCCACAGAATTCACGCAAAAAGGATCGGCACCCCTGTGCCGAGCGATGCCGCTACAAGCGGTTCAATCGAAGCCTCTGCGCATAAAATTCCTTCTGTGGCTGCCCGAATATAGGCGGCTCGCAGCGGTGCCGCAATGACCGCCTTCTGCTTGACCCTCTGGGCGAACGGCCTTGCCCCAAAGCGAAAGGCCCCGGGTTTCCCCGGGGCCTTCTGTCATTCCATTGGCCTAGCCCTCGTGGGCGTGCCCTCAATGGGCGTGGCCCTTGTCCCAGTCGCTCTGCTTCGGCAGCTGCTCGAACGTGTGTTCGGGCGGCGGGCAGGGCAGGGTCCATTCCAGCGTGTCGGCATATTCGTTCCAGTAGTTGTTCTCGGTCACGCGGCGACCGGCGAACAGCGTGTAGAACACGATGCCGAGGAACAGGATGAAGGACGCGAAGGAGATGAAGGCGCCGATCGACGAGAGGTGGTTCCAGTAGGCGAACTGCTCGGGGTAGTCGATATAGCGGCGCGGCATGCCCTGACGGCCGAGGAAGTGCTGCGGGAAGAAGGTCAGGTTCGCGCCGATGAACATGAGCCAGAAATGAATCTTGCCCATGAATTCGGGGTATTGGCGGCCCGACATCTTGCCGATCCAGTAGTAGATCCCGGCGAAGATGCCGAAGACGGCGCCCAGCGACATGACGTAGTGGAAGTGGGCCACGACATAGTAGGTGTCATGGTAGACGCGGTCGATCGGGGCCTGCGACAGGACGATCCCGGTCACGCCGCCCACGGTGAAGAGGAACAGGAAGCCGAAGGCGAAGAGCATCGGCGTCTTGAACTCGACCGAGCCGCCCCACATCGTCGCGATCCAGGAGAAGACCTTGATGCCGGTCGGCACGGCGATGACCATGGTTGCCAGCATGAAGTAGCGCTGCTGGGTCAGGCTCATCCCCACGGTGTACATGTGGTGCGCCCAGACGACGAAGCCCAGAACACCGATGCCGACCATGGCATAGACCATCGGCAGATAGCCGAAGATCGGCTTCTTCGAGAAGGTCGAGATGACGTGGCTGATGATGCCGAAGGCGGGGATGACGATGATATAGACTTCCGGGTGGCCGAAGAACCACAGGATGTGCTGGTAGAGGATCGGGTCGCCGCCGCCTTCGGGCTTGAAGAAGGTGGTGTCGAAGTTGCGGTCGGTGATCAGCATGGTGATCGCGCCGGCCAGGACCGGCAGGGCCAAGAGGATCAGCCAGGCGGTGACGAAGATCGACCAGGCGAAGAGCGGCACCTTGTGCATGGTCATGCCCGGTGCGCGCATGTTCAGCATGGTGGTGATCATGTTGATGGCGCCGAGGATCGAGGACGCCCCCGACAGGTGGACGGCGAAGAGCGCGAGGTCAAGCGCATAGCCGCCCTCGTTGTTCGACAGCGGCGGATAGAGCACCCAGCCCACGCCCGCGCCCAGCTGGCCGCCTTCGGACGGCGAGAAGACCGAGGCCACGGCCAGCGAGGTGCCGGCGACATAGAGCCAGTAGGACAGGTTGTTCATGCGCGGGAAGGCCATGTCCGGCGCGCCGATCATCAACGGCATGAAATAGTTGCCGAACCCGCCGAACAGCGCCGGGATGACGACGAAGAACATCATCAGGATGCCGTGGGCGGTGACCGTCACGTTCCAAAGATGGCCGTTGGGCGTGCACTGGTCGACCGTCGCGGCGGTGAGGCGCATGCCCTCCATGCACATATACTGGACGCCCGGCTCCATCAGCTCCATCCGCATGTAAACGGTGAAGATGACCGAGATCAGGCCGACGAAACCGCCGGTGAAGAGATAAAGGATCCCGATGTCCTTGTGGTTCGTCGACATGAACCAGCGGGTGAAGAATCCCTTCTCCGCGTGGTCATGGCCGTGAATGGCGGCGTCGGCCATAGGCTGCTCCCGTTGCTGTTCCCTCGCCCGGCCCCTTGCAGCGTCGCGCCGCGGAGTCGGATATTCAGGCTTCGTAATATCTTCGCGAGCGCGCAGGGGCAACGCAGGAAATTGATCTGGATCAACGCCAATCGTCGCAGGGGCGGGCGTGCCACGGCGCCGGAGCGGAGGCGGGAGGGGGGCGGGACAAAAAACCATCGCGAGCCCGCCGCTGCGGGTGCGCTCGGACGCGAGTATACGGCGCAGGGGGCGGTTTGGTCGCCTGCGCGTCCCAAGAGCCTTGCCTCAAAGGGCTTCGGGCGATCGGCCGCGCGGCGCGTGTTGCGCGGGATCACGCGGCCCGGCGGCGCGCGTTGCCCTGCGGTTCTGGCGGCGGCGGCTGGCCGACGCCTGGCCGTGGCGTTGTGCCGGGGGCGGCGGGGCGGTTAGATGGGGGTGAGGCAGAACAAGAAGCAGGGCAGAAAGATGCAGAAATTCCTTTTCCCCCTGATCGCCGCCGCCCTTCTGGGCGGGCTTGCGACGGGGCCGGTGCAGGCCGAGCAAAGCGGCTGGTATGAGGTCACCGGCGTCGAGGCCGATGACATGCTGAAGATGCGGCTGGGGGCCGGGATCGGCTACAAGGTTCTGGTCGGCCTGCCGAATGGCACGGTGGTTTGGGTGCAAAGCTGCTCACGCGAGGGCAAGACCAGCTGGTGCAAGGTCTCGCTCAAGGCGGCGCGGGGGCTGAAGGGCTATGTCTCGGGGGCCTATCTGACGAAGATGTAGGGCATTGCTTCCGTCGACAGGCGCCGGGGGCGCAGGCCGGTCCGGCATGGGGGCGGCCTTGGCCGCGGCATCATGACGGGTCAGGGCCTGCGAAGGGTGGACGCAGAAGAGGATGTGCCAATGTCGGGAGCGGTCACGGTTTTTGCGCGCCAGTATTTCCATGGCACGAAGGCTGATCTGCGGCCGGGCGATCTTGTCGCGGTCGGCAATCCGTCGAATTTCACCGGGGCTGCCGCCCTGTCCTGGGTCTATTGCGCCGGGACGCTTGATGCCGCGATCTGGGGCGCCGAACTGGCGCTGGGCGAGGGGCCGGGGCGGATCTATGTCGTCGAGCCGACCGGGGATCTGGTCGACGATCCCAATGTGACGGACAAGAAGTTTCCCGGCAATCCGACCCTGTCCTATCGCAGCCGTACACCGCTGCGGGTGGTCGGCGAGGTCGTGGGCTGGCAGGGGCATGCGCCCGAGGCGCTGCAGGCGATGCGGGACGGCTTGGCACGGCTGCGGGCGACGGGGGGCGATGTCATCATCGACTGAGCGCGCGCGCGTCCGGTTTTGGGCGCGCAACTGAAAAGGGGCGCCGCGCGATGCGACGCCCCTTGCGCTGGTTTTCGCGCCTTATTTGACCGAGGCGAGATAGGCGGCCACGTCTTCGCCGCCCGTGGCAAGCTTGAAGGACATCTTCGACTTCAGCGAGGGATCGCCGGCCTTCTCTTCAAGCCATTTGGACGGATCCTGCACATAGGCGGCCAGCGAGGCCTCGTCCCAGACCGCGCCAGTCGCGGCCACGGCAAGGATGCCGTCGCCATATTTGAAATCGGGGTCCGAGCCGACGGCCCGGCCGATCACGCCATAGAGGTTCGGCCCGGTCTTGCCGCCCTTCTGGATCGCGGTGCCATCCGGCGCGATGACCGAATGGCAGGCCTTGCACTTCTTGAACTCGTTCTCGCCCGCAGCCGGATCGCCCGCGAGTGCGGGGGCGGCGAGGGCGGCGAGCACAAGGGCAGCGGCGAGGGGGGTCTTGATCATCTTGGCCTCATGTCTTGGGTGGGAGCGAGTCGTGCGCCTTGGGTTGAACATGGGATTTGCGCGCCTTGTTATGCAATAGCATCTTCGTCGCAGTCGCCCGGGCGGGATTGTCAGCCGATAGCAGGGCGGTCAGCCCAGCCCGCAGGTCGCGCCGCGGCCGAAGCTGTGCTCGAAAGTCTGGCGCAGCGCGATGTCGAGATCGGCCATGGCGACGGGCAGGCCCAGATCGACAAGGCTGGTCACGCCGTGATCCGAAATGCCGCAGGGCACGATGCCGGAAAAATGCGTGAGGTCCGGTTCGACATTGATCGAGATGCCATGAAAGCTGATCCAGCGGCGCAGCTTGATGCCAATGGCGGCGATCTTGTCTTCGGCCGGACTGCCATCGGGCAGGGCGGGGCGGTCGGGGCGCGGAACCCAGACACCGACGCGGCCGGGGCGGATCTCGCCATGCACGTTGAATTCGGCCAGCGTGTCGATGACCCAGTTTTCCAGCGCGCGGACGAAGCAGCGCACATCGGCGCCGCGCTCTTTCACGTTCAGCATGGTGTAGATCACGCGCTGGCCGGGGCCGTGATAGGTGTATTGCCCGCCGCGCCCGGTCTGGAAGACGGGGAAACGGTCATGATCGCGCAGGTCGGCCGGTTTGGCCGAAGTGCCCGCGGTGTAAAGCGGCGGGTGTTCGAGAAGCCAGATCGCCTCCTCGGCCTCGCCCCGCGCGATGGCCTCGGCGCGGGCTTCCATCGCGGCGAGCGTTTCGAGATAGGGCGAAAGGCCCGGAAGATGGCTCCATTCGACCAAGTCAGCCTCCTTTGGCCGGGATTTCGGCGGAAAGATGCGGAATTCCCGTCTTTGCAGATGCGCGGCCCGTGCTAGAGTATCGGCATATTTCTGCCGACCCGCGCCTTTGCCCGCGCCCATATTCTGCCCGGAGTGATGCTATGAAGATCAAGGGAATTGCAACCAGTGCCGTCGTCGCCTCGCTGTCGCTGACCCCCGTTTCGCCGATGGTGACCATGGCCCGCGCCGACAATGGCGATGTAATCGCCGGGATCATCGCCGGGGCCATCGTGGGCGCCGCGATCAACGAGGGCAGCAAGAAAAAGAAGAAATCCACCAAGTCGGCGCCGAAGAAACCGTCGATCTCGGCCGAGCAGAAGGCCGAGAATGTCGAGGTGCAGCAGGCGCTGAACTATTTCGGCTGGAATGTCGGCACGGCGGATGGCGCGCTGGGCGCCAAGAGCCGCGCCGCGATCAAGGATTACCAGGCCTTCATGGGCTATGGCGCCACGGGTGAATTGACCGAGGAGCAGCGCATCATCCTGACCACGGCGCATAGCCGGGCCGAGGCGGGCGGCGCGGTGATCCAAGAGGTCGTGTCGAGTTCGGTCTATGGCATTCGTGGCGTGCTGCTGGCGCAGCGCGACGAGATGTATGCGCCGAAGGGCACGATTGTCGCCAATGGCACGCTGGCGGATGATGGCGAACCTGCCCCGGGCTCGATCGCGGCCAAGGCCGAGGCGGCGCTGCCCGCGCTCTTGCCGCCGGTGGTGGCCGCGCCTGCGGCCCCGATCCAGGGCTCGCCCGCTCCGGCTGCTGCGCCCGAGCCGATGCCGGTGATCGTGGCTTCGGACCCGGCCCCCGCGCCTGCGCCCGCCCCGGTGGTGGCAGCGGCGGAACCGGCGGCCCCGGCGATGCCGTCCTTCATGGATCCGAACGGGGCCAAGGGGGCGCTGGGCGATACCTGCACCGCCGCGATGCTGAAGGTCTCGACCAAGGGCGGGTATGACACGGCCGCAACAATGACCGATGCCAATGCCGCGCTGACCGAGCAGTTCTGCGTGACGCGGGCCTCGGCCATCGCGACGGGCCAGGCGCTGGCCGCCAAGGTGGCGGGTTTCACCCCTGACCAGATCGCGGCGCAATGCGCGGGCTTCACGCCGCTGATGAAGGATCATGTCGCGGCGCTGTCCTTGAAGCCGGAAGAGGACGTGCTGGCGGGGGTGCAGGAGTTCATCGTGAAATCCGGCATGTCGCCCGCGCAGTTGTCGGGCACGGCCAAGGTCTGCCTGGGCGTGGGCTATCAGACGGAGCAGATGGACATGGCCATCGGCTCGGCGCTGTTGCTGACGGCGATGGGCGAGAAGGGCTATGCCGAAGTCCTGGGCCATCATCTGAGCCAGGGGTTCGGCGCGGCGGACCGGCCGGATCTGGCGGCGGCGTGGTATGACGTGGCGCTGGACGGGCTGGCGGCGGGGAATGACATTTTCGCGCCCGCCATGGCCGGACGGGCCGATCTGGTGAAGAAGGCCGCCTATACGGTGGCCGGGCGCACGGCTGAGCTGGCCCCCGAAATGAAGGTCGAGGAAGCGGCGATGCCCAGCTTCGTCATAACGCCCGACGCGCCCGCTGCGCCGGCCCCTGCGGCGACGGAGCCGGTGGCGCCCGCCCCGGTCGCGCCTGCGCCGCTTGCCCCGGCCCCGGTGGCGCCCGCGCCGTCGGAAGTGACGGCGGTGGAACCGGCGCCCGCGCCTTTGCCCGGGGCCGCCCCGGCCCCGGTGATGCCGGTCGCCGCGGCAGCGCCGGTCGCGGGCGAGAATGCCGAGGTGATGCGCAGCGGGGCCGAGGCGGTTGCGGCGGCGGCGCGGCTGCCCTTCCTGTTCTTCGCAAGCTACTGATCCGGCGTCCGCGCAAGCCGTTTCGCACCCCTGTTACGATCTGGCATCGGGGGCGCGGATTCCCTCTTTTCTTCCCCGGCGGCTGCGGCTACATACGCGCCACCAAGGGCCGGGTGCATGCGGATGTGGCGGAATTGGTAGACGCGCAGCGTTGAGGTCGCTGTTCCTTAACCGGAGTGAAAGTTCGAGTCTTTTCATCCGCACCAACTTGGTCGCTTAAGCCCCGGAATTACCGGGGCTTTTGCTTTTCAGGTCCCTGCCGGTCCCCCAACTGGTCCCCCAATGCTTCGTTGCTGGGCGGGTTTCGCTTCGATGAAGGCCATGACCTCAGCGACCTTCAGCAGGGCCTTGCCGCCGCTCTTGTAGATCGTGATCTCGGCTCGAGATGCCATCTCGTATATGGTCGAGCGCGAGATGCCGAAAACGGCGCGCGAATCGCAGACGCGGACATAGATCGGCTGCAGGTCAGCCATGGGCGATCCTCCTCTCGAATTCAGGCCAGTAGATGCGCCGAGCCTCTTCACAGGTGCGGCGGCAGATTTCGGCAGCGGAAAGGGGCAGCCAACCCACGCCCTTGCAGACGTTGCACTGGATCTCGGCTCGGGTGATCGGCGCGGTGTCCATCACCTCCCGGCGCAGCGCGCAGGCAGGGCAGGGGTCGTGGTTGCCGTGCAGGTCTGGGTCAGGCATGCCCGCCCCCTTTTCTGGCGTCCCTGGCAATGGCCCGGTCGATGGCGTTGATGGTCTGGGCGGCCTTGGCAAGGCGCGTGCCGCCCGAATGTCCCCAATGCCAGCCGCCGCACTTTGTGCAGGGATAGACGTCGCAAGAACCGATCACCCGGCCAGCGGCGATCATCCGGCGCATCTGGGCGCGACCGGCACCATCGTGCGCGCCGCCTTGGCCCACGGCCTTACGGCGAGGGGTTTCGATCTGCGTGACCGCGGTGCGGGCGATATCGTCACCCCTTTCGTCGACTTCTTCGCCAAGGACGAGGGGGGCGGGGACCGCGTCGACAACATCGTCTCGAATCCGCCCTACGCCACATGGACCCAGCTGCGCCGCAGCCGCCCGGAAGGCGCAATGGCCAGGTCAGAGGATGAGTTCCTTCGCCTCGCCCTGCAGCGCGCCCGCGGCAAGGTCGCGGTCCTCTTGCCGACTGGCTGGATCAGCGCCGGCGACCGCAGCCTCTGGATCGAGAGCCTTCCGTTCTATCGCGAATATCGCCTCGCGCCGCGGCCCTCGATGCCGTCCGGCGCGCACATCGCCGCAGGCGGAAAGGTCGGGGGCGGAAAGACCGACTTCAGCTGGTTCGTCTTCCTCCACGGATTTCAGGGCCTGCCGACAATCCATTGGTTGCGGAGGGACGAATGACATGGTGCCACGTCCCGAACACGGCCTCTCCCTCTGCGCAGGCGGCGGCGGCCTGGATATGGGCCTCGGTCTCGCGGAACCCGGCTTCCACACGCGATGCTATGTCGAATGGGAGGAATACCCGCGGCGCGTCCTCATCTCCGCCCAGGAGGCCGGATACCTCGCCCCGGCCCCGATCTGGGACGACCTCACAGCCTTCGACGCTCGGCCTTTCGCCGGAGCCTTCGACACCCTTCTCGCCGGATACCCCTGCCAGCCGTTCAGCGCCGCTGGGCAGCGCAAGGGGGCCGATGACGAGCGCCATCTCTGGCCCGATGTTGCCCGGGTCGCCCGTGAACTCGGCCCCGGCCTCAACTGGATTTTCCTCGAAAACGTCGCCGGGCATGTCAGCCTCGGCCTTGAAACCGTGCTGCGAGACCTTCGAGAAATGGGCTTCACGCCTGCGGCTGGCCTCTTCACGGCGGCTGAAACAGGCGCGGCGCATGAGCGGGAACGGGTCTTCATCGTGGCCTACCGCCGACACCCCGAGCGGCGGGCGGAAGATGCCGGAAGGGACCAGCCCGACCGGGAAAACACCGGATGGTCGGAAGGTGACGGTTGGGTTGGAAAACGCGGCGCAGACCTGGCAGACCCCGCGCGTCTCGATCGGCCCCTACACCCGGGACAAGGGACAGACGGGGGCGGAGCGCCTGACGCTGGAAGGGCAGAGCCAGATGTGGGGCACGCCCCGCGCCTCGGATGCGGAAAAGGGCGGGCCGAACCAGAGTTTCGGAGCGGGTGGAATGCCGCTTCCGGCGCAGGCGGCGCAATGGGCCACCCCGGCCCCGATGCAGACGCGCGAGGGCTGGACGGCGGAACAGATCGAGGCGGCCCGCGAGATCGAGAAGGCCAAGGGCCAGAACGGCAACGGCTTCGGGCTGGGGCTGGCGGCACAGGCGGGGATATGGCCGACGCCAACCTGCCAGGACAGCACGCAATCCCCGGCCCCGCCATCGAAGAATGGCAGGACGGACGAGTTGGTCTTCGCGGCGGCGGCGTGGCCGACTCCGTCAGCTCGGGACTATCGGACGCCGAACAACGAGCCATTTCAGGACCGCGGCGGCGGGGCGAAGGGGGACCAGCTTCCGAACTTCGTCGCCCACTGCTTCACGCCCCCGGCCCAGCGGACATGGACCTCTGGCGTTTCACCCTCGATCTGGCGCCCGATCTCGCGCCGGCTCTTTCGCTCGGCCATGTCGTCGGTGTCGCCGACCGTGCAGCGCAGATGGTTGCGCAAGGGCTCATGGCGGAAGCGGCGGCTGAATCCCTCGTTCGTCGAATGGCTGATGTCCTGGCCGCCCGGGCACGCGGTCTGCGCCTGCTCGGAAACGGGGTTCATCCACTGGCAGCAGCATATGCGTGGCGCACTCTCAGCGCTGCCCACGGCCTCTGGCCCGTGGATCTGGGCGCCGCCATCGGTCGCGGCTGCGCCGGAACAGATGAGCTTGTGGGGGTGACGGGATGACATGGCTCCTCATCATCACCCTGTCCGTCGATGGTCAGACCGCCACATTCCCGGCGGGCCTCATGCTCGACCAAGGCCTTTGCAGCATGGCCGGCGCCGGAATCGTCCACTTCCTGAAGGAAGGGACGCCCGGCGTCGAGGCCGGTTGGGCTTGCGAGCTTGTCCAGAACGGGGAGGCGGTATGACCTCTCTGTCCCCTGAAACCCGCCGCCTGATCGACGAGGCAGTCGCCTCGGGTCGATTTACGCGCATTCCGGCGGGCATGCGGGCGGATTCTGCCCCCATCCCGCGACCCAAGCGCGGGCGGCCGCGCAAGAACGGCGAAACCCTGAGCGAGCTGAAAGCGCGGCGCGCCACGAAGGCGGCGGGAAAGATTGCCGATCGACGGCGATTCAAGGTCTCGCCCGTGCCCAGCGGAACAACCCGCGTCATCGTCGCGGCCGACACGCCGGGCACCATCTTCTCGACCAGGATTGCCACGCCAGCATCGGGAGACCGGGTGCTGAAGGACGGCGCGTCGAGCTGCAAGATCGGCGGCGATGTCCATAAGGGCCGACTGCGCGGTGCCCGCATCTACACCCTGACGCTTGAGGAGCGGGCGACATGCCCGCGCTCCTGCGGCCTCTGGCAGGCCTGCTATGGCAATGCCATGCCCCATCCGACGCGCTGGCAGCGGGGCCCAGAACTCGAGCGCGCCGTTGCCGAAGAGGTGGCCGCCCTGTGCGCGCCAGGGGATCCGGTGCTGATCCGGCTGCACATCTTGGGCGACTTCTACAGTTTCGATTATCTGCGCCTCTGGGTCGCGCTCCTCGACGATCATCCCAACCTGAACGTCTTCGGCTTCACCGCCTGGCCCCCGGGAACCCACATCGGCGATGGCATCGCGCGGGTCCGCGCCGCCCTTGGTCGTCGCTTTTCCATCAGGCACAGCGGGCGCACCGGCCCGTGGGGCAGCTTCACCATCAATTTCCCGACCGAGCGCCCGCGCCTCGGTGACGCCGTGGTCTGTCCCGAGCAGGCCGAGGCTATGAACGGACGCCAGGGCCGCCATTGCGGCAACTGCTGCCTGTGCTGGCAATCCGACCTTCCCATCGTCTTCGTGGAGCACTAGGGGCCATGACTGCCGACATCCATGAAGAGTTCGACGCCAAGTCAGCCAGGACGCGCCAGCCTTTGCCGCTGTGGACCGGTGCGCTGGACCGAGCGACCATGGAACACACACCAGAGGTGATCGGGGCCTACATGCTGATCCTGATGGCCATGTGGGAATCGAAGTCCTGCGATCTTCCCGCCGACGACAGGTTTCTTGCGCGCATCACCAGAGTGTCTCCCACAATCTGGCGCAGAAGGCTCGCGCCCATCATCTTGCCGCTTCTATCCCAAAAAAACTCGCGAATTTTCTCGGAAAAACTTCAAGAAAATGCGGGGAAAACTGAGGAATATTGCCGCAAACAACACGAAAGAAAGTCTGGAAAAAATACGAATAAGGTATTGAAAAACAACAATACCAAACCAACCACGGATAAAACCGCGGAAACTTCCACGGAACGAACCGTGGAAAATCCAAAACCATTAACCATTAACATAGGTAAGGAGGAGGAGGGCGCGCGCACGCGCGAGGCTGGATTCGCTGAAGAAGGGCAGGGGGCTGTTAATCAGCCCACCGCTCCGTCAGAACCGCCGCCATCGACCCACCCGACCATCCCGCCCGGTCTTCTCGACGACGTCCGCGCCGCCGTCGGCATCCAGTCCCACGACACCGGTGCCTATTGGGCCGACCCATCGCTCGCCGAGCACGTCGCTGCCTGGATCGGCAGCGGGCTGGCGCCTGACCGCATCGTCGCCGAGGCCAAGGCCAGCCGGGCCAAGAATCCCGAGCCGCCGGACGGGCCCCGAGCCCTTGATCGCTGGATGGCACAGGCCGCATCGGCCAAGGCCAGCACAGCGCTGGTCAAGCCTGCCGCAAAGGCCAAACCGGCGACAACCCCGGTCAGCCCAGAGGATCGGCTGAATTTCTTCGCGGACTGGGTCAACGGCGACAAGCTGCTCCCGGCCAGCGTTATCTCGCCCGTCATGGCCCGCGCCCTTCTCGAGAGCGGGAAGGTCACCCAGGAGCGAATGCGCGAAAGGGGCGTCCGATGACCATCGCAATCACCAACATGATCTCGTCCGCCGGAGAGCTTCGCCGCTGGGCCGCCAACGCCAGGCCCCGCGATTTCGTGACCTATCACATCGGCAATGTCGCCCGGGACCGCGCCGAATCCCAGATCCTCCACGACCTGGCCGAACTCGTTCTCCTCCTGCAGGAGACCGGGTTCATCATCGGATCGACCAAGCGCGTCGAACTCGCCGCAGTGCAGGGCTTCGTCTATTTCGCCACCCGCACCGGGGCAGGATACGCCCCCCACTGCATCATCCGCGGCACCATCTCCTGCCGGGAATTCCGGGCCCTGCAGGCCATCCGTGACCGCGTGGGCTATTCCTCTGCACAGCGATCCGTCCGCGATGCTCTGTCCTGCGCCGATGCCGAAGCCGCTGACCTCCTGGCCCTGCTCTATGCCCGAAAGTGGGTCGAGGACGCCCCCGAGAAGGGCTTCCAGCTCTCCGAAACCGGCCTCGCGGCCATGTTGTGACTTTGGAGGCAGCCATGCAGCCCAAGCACTTCATGCAGTTGATCGGCCAGCAGGCGGGGGAGACCTCGCGCAATGCCAAATACGACCCGGCCCACTGCGACACCGTCCGCTTGCTCGCCCAGGGTGGCGAGTTCCCCGAGGCCTGGTGCGCGACGATCGGCGTCACCCCCCAGACCATGCGCAATTGGGCTGCCGAGCATGAGGAATTCCGCGAGGCGATCATTCAGGGCCGCATCCTCCTGCAAACCTTCTGGACCCGCGACATCGTCGAGAACCGCACCAACCCGAACGCCAAGCCCGGCCTCTACAGCCTGATCGCGCGGCGGTTCCGCGACCTCTATGGCCGAGACGGCGGCGTCGACCTGACCGCCTGGTTCCTCAACGAGAAGCAACCCACCGTCGCGACAGAGGCCCCGGCCGGCGCGGGGGCGATCCACCCACCCACCATGTCCGACGACGCGCTCCAACGCCGCCTCGATGAGCTGCGCCGTCGCGACGACATCAACAGGGAGAGCGAAGCATGACCACCCCCGAAGAACTGGACGCGCTGCCCGTCGAACTGTCTGTGGCGCAGACGAAAATCATCGACCTGCGCGCCCGTGTCGCTGAGTTGGAGCGTTATGGTGATCCAACATTCTACACCAACCGACTACACATTGCGGAGAGCAGTCTGGGAAAAGCGGCTGAATACGCCGCTGAGCTTCGTCAGAAGCTGCAATCAGCCAACGGGCGCGCAAATGCTGCTGAGGCAAGGGCATCCAGTGAGCAGAAGAAGCGCGAAGCCGCCGAGGCCGAACTGGCGCGCCGGGCGCATGTCGAGAAAGCGCTGAAATATGCGGCCGGGTGCGCACAGCAAGAGGCCACGAACTGCGATGAGGTCGGCGACCGGAACGGGATGCGCGCCTGTGAGCGGATCGCGAATTACCTGCTGACAGACTCCACCGCCGACGATGTGCTGCGCGAGATGGGAGGGCGGGGATGAACGTCGCTCATCTCGCCGGGATGGATGATGAGTGGTTTTGGGAGCCGGTGCCATTCGGAAGCGAGGGCGGAAGGATTTGGATCATGTGTGAAGAAGGCTTCGAATATCGCATGATGGCTTCAGGCAAGGAGATGTGGGCGGTCGAACGTCGATCCGTTCGCCCGTGTTCGCGCAAGGAAGGCCAGAGGAATGGATAAGACACGAATTCCACGAGCAACGCGGCCCCTGCGGGGCATGATCGCGGCCTTGGCCAAAGTGCTAGAAGAAAAGGACGCATCCGGGGCAGATGCCTATCTCAACATGACCCGGGCTGAATTCGTTCGCAAGGTTATGGCCGCGTCACATGGTGGCATCAGCCCTGCTGAGGCTTCCCGATGGTATGACCGGCTCATGGATGATGCGGGTCTGCCGCCGGTTATGAGAGGGCGGGGGAATGGGTAACGTGCCGCTGAAGCCCTCCATCTCCGCCAAACCGCCTGCACCAAAGGGCCGCCGCGGCGAGAGCATATCGCTGGCCAAGTCGATCCGGCCCCATGTCCCGGCCAAGTCGCACCCTTGGAAGCGGAAGCGGGGGCAGAAATGAAAGCCCGACTCCTGGCTGACAGTGCGACGGTCGAACTCTTCGACGGCGACTATCGCGACCGCTTCCCCGCTGAATCGCTGGGGGCGAAGCTGAGATTCTATCGCGGCCTGCGCGACAGAGACGCCAGGCCAGGAGGCGGGCCGGGGCCCTATCATAGGTTCTACCAGCCGACGGTCGAGGCGCTGGAACGCGTCGAGAAGATGGTAAAGATCATGGGGGCAGGGGTTGCGGCCAGATGACGGGGCAGGGGCACGATGATCATCGACCCGCGCTTGATCGAAGAGCTGGCGATCCTCGAGGAGATCGACCGCCGGCGCTCGCGTGCCTCGTTCCTGGCCTTCTACCTTCGCATGACCGGCTTCTCGCTCCCGGCCCATGTCAAGCTGATCTGCCGCCTCATCCAGTCGATGGAAGAGGATCTGATCGACCGCGCCATGGTCTTTGCCCCGCCGCGCCATGCCAAGACGCTCCTTTGCACCAAACTGGCCCCGGCCTGGATCATCGGCCGCACGCCCATCTCCAAGCTGATGAGCGTGGTTCACACCGCCGACTATGCCGCCAAGACCGGCCGCGCCGTCCGAAACCTCCTGCGGCACCCGCTCTGGCCCTTTGACGACGTCCGCCTCGCCGAAGACAGCCAGGCGCGGCACCAATGGGCCACACCGCAGGGGGGCGAATATAACGGGTTCGGCGCCACGGCGGGCAACCAGCACGGCAACCCCGCCGAATGGCTCTTCATGGACGACCTGGTGAAGGGCCGCGAGATCGCCATGTCTCCGCACATGCGCGAGGCGATCTGGGAGAATTACACGACCGACCTTCTGTCCCGCCTCGAGGGCCGCGCCAAGCAGCTGATGGTCTTCACCCGCTGGAACCAGGATGATCCGGCGGGCCGAATCCTGCCAGAGGATTTCGACGGCCGCACCGGATGGTACAAGGATCGCGCCACGGGCGAAGATTGGTATGTCCTCTGCCTGCCTGCCGTGGCCGAGCGTGACGACGACCCATTGGGCCGCGCCCCCGGCGAATGGCTCTGGCCCGAGCGCTTCGGCGAGGCCCGCCTGGGCGGCATGCGCAAGCGCGGCGGCTGGCAGTGGTCAGCGCTCTACCAGCAGCGCCCGAGCCCCGAAGAGGGGCTGATGTTCACGAAAGACCACATCCAGCGCTTCGACCTGGGCGCGATCGACCGGACCCGGCTGCAGTTCTACATCTCGTCGGACTATGCCGTGACCGAGGAGGGGACGACCAGCGACGACCCGGATTACACCGTCCACATGGTCTGGGCCGTCGATGGCGAGCACAACATCTACCTGATGGACATGTGGCGCGGCCGGACGCAGTCGGATAAGTGGATTCTGGAATGGCTGAGCCTGGTCATCAAATGGAAGCCCCTGCGGGCTTTCGAAGAGCAGGGACAGATCATCAAATCTGTCGGGCCCATGCTGCGCACCATGATGCAGCAGCGCCGCGTCTTCGTCGATCGAGTGCAGATCGCCTCGACCGCCGACAAGCCCAGCCGGGCCCAGGCGCTTCTCGGCTATGCCGCCCTGGGCAAGATGTTCCTGCCCACGCACGAAACCTGCCCCCTGACCTGGCGGCCGTATCTCGAGGCATTCGAGATGGAGATGCTACAGTTCCCGACTGCCAAGCACGACGACACCGTTGACGCGGCGACTCTCTTCGGTCGCGCCCTTGATCGCATTGTTGCGGGCCAGCACCCGGGCAACTGGCTCAACAACAACCGCATGCTCAACGGTCTCCTGACCCACTGACGCAACGAACGGGGGCCCGGTCGCGCGGGCCCCCTCTGACATCCCGCACCCGCCCAAGGAGGCTTTCCCGTGCAGCCCGGATTCACGCCCTTCTCCCCGTCCCACTCCGCCGCAATCGACCTCACCGACCGCGACCTGTCGCACGATATGGCCCCAGTCGCGGGCCGCGGCGGTCTGCATGTCCAGTTCTTCTACATGCAGGTCCGCGTCTCCGATCCCGACCCGCTCAAGAACGGCAGCTATGTCACGAAACTTTGCGTCGCCAAGATGCCGATCGGCGACAGGCTGACCTGCGCCACCCGCTTCATCAGCGAAGCCGAGGCCATGCGCCAATTCCCCCAGCAGTTCGCCCAGTTCAAGAGCACCGGCGAAGTTCCGACCACCGGCACGCCGATCACCGAACTGCCCGGCATTTCTCAGGCCCATATCGGTCTCCTGATGATCCACAATATCCGCTCCATCGAGGATCTGGTCAGCCTGCGCTCCGAGCAGGTGCAGACCATGGGCCTCGACATCAACCACGCCTGGACCGTGGCCAAGCGCTGGGTCGAGCGGCGCGAGGAAAATTCCGACCTGACCGCCTCCGCCGCCCGCGAAACCGCGATGGAAATGGCGTTGGTCGAGGCGAACCGCCAGAAGGAAGCCTCCGATCGCCAGGTGCTTGAACTCAAGGCCCAGATCGAGGCGATGAAGGCCATGGGGGCAGGGGGGCAGATCGTGCCCGGCATGGCCGCAGCCGCCACCATCGCGGCCAATGGCGCGATGTCCGTCGAAGGCGAGACCTTCGATGCGCCCGCGACCGAGGAGCTGTTTTCCGGCGGCATGGCCAGTGGCAGCGACGATCTGAACGACGATCCCCCGCCCGTGACCCGCGCCGACCCGCTGGGCATCAGCAAGAAGAAGTGACATGCCGCGCACGATCCTGGAGATCGCGAAGGAAGCAGCGGAGCGGGAGCAGACAGCCCCCGCTCCGACATCGCTTTTCGACACCAATACCAAGGTCGCCAAGACCCTGCGCATCGCGGCAGGCGACACCATGCGGGAATACCTGACCCGGCTGAACTGGGTCGGAACCTCGGAATTCTCCTCGACCTGGGTCTTTGCCCTGCGCCCGGGCCGATACGCCTATCCCCTGCCGCCCGACTTCCTACGGATCGTGCCAAACACCGAACACCGCGGCGGTTGGCCTCTGGGCCTCGTCGGACCTGCCACGCCCCAAGCCTGGGCCGCATGGCTGCACGGCGGTGTTGCCGCGCCCGCCTCGATGGGCTGGCGCATTCGGAACAACGCAATCTGGATCGAGCCCGTCCCGACCAAGCTGGAACTTGTCGCGATCGAGTATGTTTCGCGCTATCCCGTTGTCTCTCGCATCAAGGCTGGCGATTACGATAGCTGGCAGACCCCCCCAGCGGCTGTCTCGCCCTTTGTGCCGCGCGACGGTCACATCGACCTGCCGCGCGAACTCGACATCACGCCGCCGGTCGAAGGCGAGGGGCATTTCGACACCGCGCCGCCCGGCTACGATGTTGCGGTCTGGGGCCCGGAGACCTTCGAGGAGTTGCGCCGCATCGCGGTCCAATCCGGGATCGCGCCCTTCCCGCAGGTTCGGCGGCCCGAATTCAAGGCTGACGATGATCTGCCTGCGTTCGACGACGACTATCCCCTCTCCCTCGGCATGACCTTCCGGCTGCGCCGCGCCATGGGCAAGGACTATGCGGAGGTGGCGGCCGAGTATGAGGCGGCGCTCGAGAAGAAGGCCGCAGATGACGCGGGCGGTGCTCGGGCCTTCCGCCTGGGCGCAGACGGGCGCAACTGCGACGTTGTTCCGTTGGGCGGCCAGAACTGGCTCGTATCATGAAGCGGCAAAGGGCGAAGGCGCAGCGCCGGGCGCAGGCCTTCGGCAACGGCCAATCCATCGTGTTCCTCGACTATTTCGGCGTTCTGCACGCAGCGCTCAAGAGCGCTCTGACAAGGATCGACGTTTTGGAGAGGACGATTTACGGCGAGAGGGTCCACTGATGGCGAAGTTCGGTCCCGGGGCCCAGCCGGTGCGCCCCATGCCCAATACGAATCCCGGTCTAACCCAGCCACGCTATGACCTCGCCATGGATTTCCTTTCCAAGGCCATGGCATCGGCGCCGCAGACCAATAGCCCGCTTGCCGCGCTTCTGACGCCCATCGCAAGCGCGGCCATCGGCAAGAGCGCGGAAAAGCGACGTGAGGAAACGAGGCAGCGAGAGGCAGCGTCCATCAACGACGCGCTTTTCGGAACGACGGCGCCAAAAGGCACCAGCGGCCCACGATCAGCCACCGCGTCGGCTGCCGCATCTCCGTCTCTCGGTCCCGTGGATCCGAAGTCTCCGGCTGGCATCGCTGACGACGCGATGCGCGCGCTTGGCAAAACCCCGATGCGGCCGTTCCGGGACGCTATTGCCTCAATCGAAAGCGCGGGCAGTGGCGACTATTCTGCGATCGGCCCGAACCACCCCACCCTTGGCCGCGCTCTTGGACGCTATCAGGTCATGGAGGCCAATATCGGCCCTTGGTCAATGGAAGCGCTGGGAAGAGAGGTAACCCCTGAGGAGTTCCTCGCAAACCCTCAAATTCAAGACAAAATCTTCGACTACAAGTTTGGCCAGTATGTCCAGAAATTCGGCGAAGAGGGCGCGGCTCAGGCATGGTTCGGCGGCCCGGGCGGCGTTGGCAAAGTCACCAGGTCCGACAAGCTAGGCACCACTATCGGCGAGTACGGCCAACGCTTCATGGGCGCGATTGGCGGTGAGAGCGCTGTTGGCGGTTCGGCCGACAGCGAGCGCGCTGTGCAGCTGATGGGCATCATGAACAACCCGGAAGCGACGCCGGAGCAGAAGGCCATCGCGGGTAAGATGCTCGAGCGGATGATGACGCCCGCCGATCCGATGGGGGCGGTGTCTGGTGCGCCCGAAGGGTTCATGTGGGCCCAAGCCGGAAACCCGGCTGCGGGGCTTGTGCCCATTCCTGGCTATCAGTCCGCACCGTCTGATCCGACCAAGGGCGCTCCGGATGGAACCATGTGGGCGGATCCCAACAATCCTGCCGCTGGCGTTGTGCCAATCCCGGGCGCGCCGGCAGACCGAAACAACTTTCGGCAGGCGACACCGGAAGAGGCCGCCCGATACGGTGCAACTGGCGGGCAATTTGGGCCGGACGGTCGGTTCTATCCGATCAATCCTCCGTCTGGCATGACTGTCGAGACCGGCCCGGATGGCCAACTGCGCATCGTGCAGGGGCCTGGCGCCGCAAGTGGTAAACCGCTGACGGAATCGCAGGCCAAGTTCACCGTGTTCCAAACCGATATGGCCCAAGCGGCCCAGGTCCTGAACGAGTTGGAAAAATCCTATGATCCGACCAACATGCAGGACGCCATGTCTGGTATCCTCGGCGACAAGTGGGGCAGCTTCCTGCAAACGCCGCAGGGCCAGATTTACAGGTCCGCCGCGCTACAATGGCTTGACTCTGGCCTTCGCATACGCACGGGCGCGGCAGCGACCGAGGGCGAGGTCCAACGGCAATTCACGATGATGTTCCCGCAGCCCGGAGACAAGCCGGACACCGTCGCTTACAAGCGCCGAGCGCGCGAGAACTTTCAGCGGGCCGTCGACGAAGCCCTGTCCGGCGTGCGCGAACCGATCGCCCCTGCCGCGCCGCCCGACCCATTCACCCCCTCCTGGCAGGGTGATGGTGCCGATCCGACAGCCGCCTCTCCGCCCAAGATCACAGACAAGGCGCAATACGACGCCCTGCCGCCGGGTTCGACCTATATCGCTCCGGATGGCATCACCCGGAGGAAGAACTGATGGCTGGCGAAGACCAGTGGTGGCTGGCTGACCCGATCGCCGAAACGACCGGACCGCAGCCCGCGCCAGCCGCCCCGCAGGCGGGCGCCGCAACCGGCTGGTGGCAAGCTGACCCGGTCGTCACACCGCCCGCCCAGAGCGCCGCCATGACCGAGGGCTTGGCAAAGCTCAGCGATCTGACCACCAACCCGCCACCCCCTGAAGCCGGGTGGCTCGATCAAATCCGCCCCACAGCGACCTTCCTCATGGACCGGATGGTCCCCGGCATGGGCACCTATACCGAGGCTGCCCTCGGGCCAGCGCCTCAGCCCGGTCAGCAAACGGTCGGCGAAGCGATCTACGGTAACGTCGTCGGAAACCCCGACGACGGCATCACCAACACCGGAGAAGCCCTCCGCACATGGCTGCGCCGCGCCGGCGAGACCATGACGCTCGGCGTCATCGGCGACGAGGCCCATGCGATACTCTCGTCCAAGCTGACCGGTCGAGACTATGACGCCGAACTCGCCCGCCTCCGCAAGGAGGAAGAAGGCATGAGCGGTGTCGGTCGCCTCTCCGCTGACCTCGTCGGCGGCGCCCTGCCAGCCTTCACCGGCGTCGGAATCGCAGCAAAGGCGCCATCGCTCATGAAGGCCGCAGCTCGCGGCGTGGGGTTGGGTGCTGGTGCTGGTGCGGTCCAAGGGTTCATGGAAGGCGAGGGTGATCTTTCGCGGCGGGCGCTTGCGGCTGCTATGTCGGCAGGAGTTGGCGGCTCTATGGGCGGCGTGATCCCCTTTGCCGGTCACGTCGCGGGCAAGGTGGGGCGGGCTGGTGCGGAATGGCTCGGCAACCGCAGGCTGGCGTATTCTGCCTCCGATGCCCTGGGCATCAGTCCGCAGACAGCCCGCGGCCTTTCCGACACGCTCGGCGTCGACGATCCCGCCGCTATCCGCGCCTATCTCGACCAAGCGGGGCCAGACGCCATGCTGGCCGATGCCAGCCCGGCCGCAGCCGGTGCGCTGGATGCCGCCATGCAATCTCCAGGCCGCGCCGCGCGGATCGCACATGACCGGGTGACGGGCCGTGCCAGCGAGTCGGCGCGCCGGTTGGAAGACGCTTTGGACGGCGCGATGGGTCCAGCGCAGGGCGCCCGCGCTCTGAGCGATGATATTCGCATCGGCTCGGCCCCGGCCCGCGCGGCGGCCTATGACGCGGCCTATGCCGCGCCAATCGACTATTCCGGCGATGCAGGTCGCCAGATCGAGGATCTTCTGAGGCGCGTTCCGGACGCCGCCATCCGGCGCGCCAATGAACTGATGGCGCTGGAAGGCAACCAGAGTGCCCAAATCCTCGCAGAGGTCGGAAAGGACGGAACCGTCAGCTTTTTCCGGCTGCCGGACGTGCGCCAACTCGACTACATCACCCGGGCGCTTGGTGATGTCGCCGCGGCCGCAGATGGCCAAGGCAAACTCGGTGGCACCACAGCCATGGGCCGTGCCGTCGGGAATCTGTCCCGAGAACTCCGCGGCGCGCTGCGGACGGCCGTTCCAGAATACGGCGCGGCGCTCGACGTCGCCAGTGACGCGATCTCGGAGCGCAACGCTCTCGACCTGGGCCAGAAAATCTTTTCGCCTCGCACCACCCGCGAAGAGGTGTTTGACGCGCTGCAGGGAGCCTCGAAAGCCGAGGTCGACGCGATGAAGCGCGGCGCGCGCTCCTTCATCGACGAGAAGCTCGCCAATGTCCGTGCCGTGATCTCAGACCACAGCATCGAGCCGCGGCAGGCCATGGAAGCGCTGCGCCAACTCGGATCGCCTGCCTCCCAGGCCAAACTGGCCGCTCTCCTCGGCGACGCCTGGCCCGGACTTCGTGCCGAACTGTCAAAGGCCTCGCGTGCCCTTGCGCTGCGCGCCAGGACGTCCGGAAACTCGGCAACCTTCGCCCGCAATACTGCGAACGACGCATTGAAGGATGCGATCGAGCCGAACCTTCTGCGGCAGGTCAAGCCACTGGCATGGGCCAAGGAGTCGCTCGCCACCGCAATGGGCGCCAGCCGTCGCGCGGTGAACCGCATGACCGCCGATTCCAAAGCCGAACTCGCTGACCTGCTGACGCAGCCAGGCGCGGCTCAGGCGATCATGGACGCGATGGAAGGGGCAAGAGGCAAGTTCGCCGTCGGTCCCGAAGCGGCCAAGCTGCCGAATTTCGCGATGCAATCGCTTCTCGCGGCCATGGCTCCGACTGGCGCTGCAAGCGCCGGGCAGGGCGTCGCGAACTGGCTGCAGGGAAGGTGAGACATCAGAATCCCCGCTGGACCAGCGGCGGGTGATCCCCCCGGTTCTCCTCCCGGGGCAAAAGTCGCAGGCGGTCGATGCGGGCCGACCGCCTGCGGCGAGTGGGGGCGGTTCAGCGGTCAGTGTCGTCGGGGGGATTGCGGCGGAACAGGCGGGCAAGGCCGGAAAAGGTGAAGTAGCTGAAGAGCATGCCGAGCACGATCGTTTCTAACGATATCGAGAAGAGCCGAAGCCACAATGGCGACCACGGCGAAAAAGCGCCACCGCCGACGATCCCGAACAGACTCAGTCCAAATATCAGATACCACCAAGGCGGCTCGCCTTGCTCGAGTTCGGCGCGATTCCCCAGAACGAAAATCGCTGCGATCGGGATCAGAACGAATCCTGCCGCAAACGCAGCTGCCAGCGGCAACGCGAACTGTTCAACCAGGGCTCGGGCTGTACCCATTTCTACGACGTTGCGGACTGGGTCATGGCTTTCGCTTTAGCGCCATACTGTGCCAGCCGACGAAAAGGCTCAGCGATAGAGCCAGAAGTACCTGAGGCCAGACAATAGGAAGCTGTTCCGCCGAAAGCATGTTGTCGATTCTGGCGGAGTAGCCACCTTCGCCTTCGGCAAAGCCGCGAACGAAAAAAGCAATCACTCCGGCGACCGCGACAGATACCACGGTAGAGACGGGGGTGAGTTGCGCCCGGAAAATCTTACGGCCCAACCACGCGATGAGCAGGATCGGTATCGCCCCGGATACCCACATGGTAAACAGCGACACCATCCAGTGCGTCCTCCATCGAATGAACGATTAGGATCGTCTGTGTTCTACGCCAAGGTCAAGACGGCAAATTTTCCGGCAGCTTTGCATTGCGGGCGTTTGGGTCGAAACCTAGGTCTGAAAGATGAAGCACCGAGGTTTCAGCGATCGACCGGCACGCATGGCTGGAAAGGTGCCCTTGGCGGGCAGGGCCGTGCGGCAGCGTCCGACTCCGGCCGTCACGCGGATCATTCCCGGGCTGCGGGCAGAGCTGGACAGGTTGGGCCTGAGGCGCGTCAGGCTCGATGTCGAGACGGGTGTCGACTGGCAGGGGGCATTTGCCATGGGTCGCGATGGTGCGCTCGAGATCGTCATCGGCGCGGCGCTGGACCCGATGGCGACCTTACATCACGAAGTGATTCATGCGATGCGGCACATGGGGCTTTTCTCCGCTGCCGAGTGGCGCGCGCTCGAGTTGGCCGCACCGGCGTGGATCGCAGAGCACGACATTGCGGCGCGGTATCCGGGTTTACCTGCGGCAATGCTGGTCGAAGAGGCCATAGCCGAACAATTTGCGGCGGCGCTGGCCCAGGGCGGCAGGCCGGCCGGTAGCGCGGTCGCCCGTGCCTTCGACAAGGTGCTGCGGCTGTTCGAAGCTGTCCGCAACGCGATAGCCGGCGCAGGGCTGCAGACAAGCCGCGGGGTCTTTGAACGCGTCAGGACCGGCGAGATAGGGGCGCGGTCATTGAATTCTCAGGTTGACCTTCCTGGCGGCTACCAGGTCGACGCGAAGGTGATCGGCGGTCGGGCAACGCGAGCGACGAACACGCCATAGACGGTTATTCCCGGCCAAACCTCCTGAATCAGGTCCTTGCACACCCGGAAGCCGCATCCGGTGGTCATGACGTCATCCAACATGATCACCTGTTTTGGGCGCGGCACCCGAAGCTTGTCGTCGACAGCGATTGTGGCACGTAGAGCGGCGGTGTCGCGCGGAGCTGTCGAAGTGTGCCGCGGCGGCCTTTCAACAGTCGTCAGAAGCAGTTCCCTTACATCTCCAGTTGGCGCGATCCGGCGCGCAATCTGCGTCATGCGATCGTCGTGGTTAGGGTGCCCCTTCGGACAGGACGGCGGCACGGGGATAAATGCCGAGACGGCGATCGCGCCCGGTTGCAAGCCTTCGCGCAAGGCATCTGCGGCATCACGGATCGCTTTGCGCTTATGGGGCCATTCCGGCGTGCCTTGCTTGGACATCGGCTTTTTCAGATTGTTGATCAGGTTATTGGTGAAGCTATGTGCATACCCAGCCCCTGACGTATACGACCCCATGAAATAGCACTCATCCTCCTGCCGCAGCAGGTGGTGATCTGGCCTTTCCAGATCGCCGACGATCCTAAGGCTACCGTTCCAGCTCGCGTCGGATTTCGGCATAGTCGCGGACTCGAATTGCACCTTCGGCCGCAAACTTTGCGGGCCATTTCAGATCCGGCCTTTCAAAAAGATTGTTCAGGATGAAAAGCTTGCGCTTTTGCTTCAGCGCCTCTCGGGCCTGCACAAGCGTACCCGAGGTCTCGCCAGCTTCGATGATGATCGTGGCCTCAGTCAGCGCCGACATTGTCTTGTTCCGCTCCGGGAAGAAGAAGCGGTTCACGGTCGGATTCTGCGCCTCGTAACGCTCGATCGGAACTTGGCTGATCAAAAGATGATCGCGCGCGATCCGTTCCTGCAAGCCCGCATTGGACTTCGGATAGGCGTGGTTCAGCGGCGTTCCGATAACGGCGATGGTGCGGCCACCGGCTTCGATCGCGGCGGTGTGAGCCGCAGTGTCGATGCCCTCGGCCAAGCCGGAGGCGATCACGAAGCCATCTTCGACCAGCTTGCGCGTGATTGCACGGGCCCGGCTCAGCGCGTCCTCGTCGGGCTTCCGCGTGCCCACCACGGCCACGGATCGCCGACCGATCAGATCCCAATCGCCCTGGATGTAGAGCAGCTCGACCGGATGCGTCGCGTCCCGAAGCCGGGACGGATATTCGACATCTCCGAACAATCGGACATCGAAATGATGCAACTTCCGGCGCAACTTTTCCAGCACGCGACGCCCGACGGAACGGGCTGTATCCTCGTCGACGAAATCAGAAGGCCTGGCTTTGGGGGCGTCTCGGAAACGCTCCGCGATCGTCTTGAAGCTCGCGTTGCGTTCCGACCAGAGCGCCTCATATGCGCCAATCTCGAGAGCAGCGTCGATCGGATGGTTGACCGGCCCCGAGAGCGCCGGCGCGGCCCAGAGGTTTGCTTGCATCGTTCCCGTCTCCCCGTTCCCCCCTTGTCACATTGGCCGCTGGGCGAGGTCAACGTCAGAGTTTGGCGACCCAATGCGACCGAAGTAGGGCAGGAACACCTATCAGAACATTGTGTGAACATCAACGCGTCAGTTGTTCACAAATTGGGCGCCAAGCGCCGGATGACGCTGAGAAAGGCCCTAGAATTGGGGTCGAGCAACGGGTTGAGCGCGATATGCAGTCAGCGACTCTTCGCATCGCGCATGTGCGGGCGACAGGCCGCAGGTTCGAGCGACTTTCCGCCATCTTGCTGGTCAACAGCGATTCCCCCGCCTCCTCTAGCCGCATGTCACTGCTAGCCGGCAGAGGTCAACGCCGAGGTGGCGCTCCATGGACCGATCATCATTTCGAGGATTCTGTAGGCAGCACCGATATCCGGGACCTTTGCCAGGACGCGGATACCCGGCGAAGTCTGATCAGTGCATTCCTCGTATAGATAGAGCCCGTCGGGGGGCCCAGGCAGACCGTTCTCGTGCAGGGTTTGCGACGACAGTTCCGACATATAAAATCTTGTGCCATCCTGAGCCCGGCCGACAACGACGAGATCATCCATGGCATATCCTCCAACATCGAGATCAGAGCCGCGCTTAACGGCGGCGCAGCTCGCCGACTATGTGGCTGCTACCTCAATGCTATCACAACTGGCAATCCTGCGGCAGGCGAAATACCCAGGAGAAGCCCGGGCGCTGATCGTCCAGTATCAGATCGCCCGGAAAGGCATCGCAGCCGCCCTGATGTCGCCGAGCCAGGAAGCAAGAATTCTGGCGTCAACGCGCGTCGCTCTCGAACAGCGCCGCGACGATCCCTCGAGCAGCCCGTTTGTGGCCGACGATGCGCGGCGATCCATCGAGACGGTTGACGCCTTCGAGCGGCAGAGAAATCTGTTCGATCTCGGTGGCGTGCAGTTCAGCATTGCGCCTAGGTCAGACCCGCTCCAAGTCAATGGTGTTGAGGTGAGCGTCGTACCTGATGCTGTTTGCACGGTTTCTTCGCGACAGGGCGGCCGCGTCGGAGAACTATTTGTGCGGTGCGCGATCGGTGGTCAGGGGGAGGCGGCCGAGAGTCGCAGAATTGAGGCCAACGTTCATCTCGCGACGATTGCTCATATGCACGCAGCGGCAAATCTCGAGGATCTGGGGACGCCATATGCTTCGGCGTCGATGGTGATTGACGTGCCTCGCGGGCGCTTGGTTAGGGGGCCAGCTAGCATCGTCAATCGAACCAGGAACATTGAGGCCGCGTGTACGATGATCGCTGCAATCTGGCCCACCATATGACAGGTGCGCGGCCGGGTCCCCCCGGCCGTGCCCCAACGGTTGGACTCGCCCCGACCCGCCATGCCTGCCCCGCCACGCCCGGCCCGGCCTCGCCTTACCTGCCAGACCAAGCCCTGCCTTGCCAAGCCCCGCCTCACCGAGCCTTGCCTGCCGTGCCATGCCGCACCGCGCCCCGCCGTGCCTCGCCTTGCCTGCCATGCCCTGCCGCGCCTAGCCCTGACGGACATCACCTAGCCTCGCCTGCCGCGCGCCGCCAAGCCCTGACCCACCTTGCCTCACCTTACCTCGCCTGGCCGTGCCTGCCGTGCCATGCCTCACCCCTTGCGGGAGAAGGCAATTTTCACCGTGACTTCATCCACGACGCGGATCAGCTGCGCGAACTCCTCGAGATCCTTGTAGCGCTTCCGCCACTGTTTCAGTTCCTCCAACGCGCGGCGCAAAACCATGTCACGGGTATGAGTCTGGGACAGGGCGTGATCGGCTGACCGATAGTGCTGGGCCCCTGGCTCATTGATGTGGACGAAAGCCTTCGTCCTGACGGCAGGGGCATCTTCCCTGACGTAGACGGCGACCACGGCCCGGATGAGGCCTCGCGCCTGCTGCAGCCGGTACTGTTCCGCAGCTTCGCCATCGTTCCATTCGAAAAAAGAGTGCAACGGGCTGTTTGGGTTTCGGGCGTCGGCGACGACATCATTGGGTGTTAGCTCGCCGTGCTGCTGCTTCCGAAGAAGCTCGATGTGCTGCCCGATGATGTTTGGGTCGTCTCGCTGAGCGCCAGCCTGAAACCTGGCGCCTTCCGCGATCTCATAGCGCGCGACTTTCATGCAGCCTCCATCCGCCGTAGGTCCGCCTCGGTCGCGACATGGAACATACCGTGGCTTCCGTCCTTTTCCGGTCTCCACTCGCCGATGCCGACTGCGAAACCCGCGACATTCAGGATGTTGAGAATTTGCTCTTCGGACAAGACGTTGGCGTTGTAGCGGACGAGCAGCTTCGCCGCCCAATCCGCGAACTCGCCGCGATACCGCAAATCGGCCGTGCCCATGCCGACACGAACCAGATCTTCCCGCATCGAAGGTTCATCGCAGAGCAGCCGAACGAGGTTCTGCCGCGCCTTGGTTCCGTCGAACGCGCCGTACACATCGACGTCTTCGCCCAAGATGTGGAACGCCTGCCTGGCTGCTATCTTCGTCAGGCCGTTAACGCTCGTGATCGCGGTGACAGCGGCGGCCTTGAACGCCACCGATGGAAACCCGTATCCGCCGTCTGGTAGCTTGTAGAGCGAGGCCTGAAAATCGGCGGCCGGGTCTTTCGCCTCCTTTGCGCCGGTCGCGCGCTTCAGTTGCTTGTCGAGCATCTGGCGCTTCGCCTTTTGGCTCCACGCGTGCACGATCAGAGGACTGTCGCCGATGATGGTTACTTCCATGAGGCGGATGTCGATGCGGGGCAGGGTGATTGCGGTTTCGGTTTTCACAGCCATGTTCAGTTCTCCACGATGAGTTTTGCGGTTGGTCTGATGACCTTCGCCAGGGTGGCGAGGCCTTTGGGGGTGATGCGGACCTGCTCGCAAATCCGCTCGGTGCCATCTGGACGGAGGACCGTGGTCACGCGATGGATGAGGAGGCCGTCGTTGCAGCGGCGCTGAAAGCCGAGCCAGGTTGCCGAGCCTGGGCGGCGGTAGATCCAGCCGTGGGTCTGCAGCCAAAGGAACAACTCTTTCGGCGCGATGCCGAGGCTTTTCGCGGCTTCGGTGCCGGTCAGGCTGCCGTCGGCGGCGGTCAGGCGATGGTGGGCTTCGACGTCGGACTGCATCGCGTCGACCTTGGCTTCGGCGGCATCGGCGCGCTGCTCGGCCTCGATGCGTTTGGCGGCGTGCTCGAGGAGCAGCCCGGTCAGAACCGTTGGGTCGGAAAGGTCGGGGATGGTCGGCTTTGCCTGCGCTTCGAGTTCCTGCCAGCGATCGACAAGCCGGGCGGTGAATTCAGGCGAAAGCTGTGCCACGACGACGAAGGTGTCGCGCTTTGCGAGGTGGAAAACCGTCGTCGGCTTCGTCGCTGTGGGGATTTCCTCAATCTGAGGGAATTCGATAACTCCACGATCCGCAAGGGTTTCGACCGTTCGTTTCACGTTGTCATGGCGGCGTTCTACCAGATCGGCGATTTCTCGGCTCGACATCGTCATCGGAGCACGGTCGGTGAGAAGTTGCACGTTCATCACGATCACCCGGCGATCCGGCTTTGCGCAGCGACTGCCCAATCATCGGTGCGCCGCTCGAGCACGATGACGACGCGGCCGATGATGCGACCGGCGAATTCGCCCGGCAGGCAGTCGCGCCAGCCCGAGCCATCGTTGCAGCGGTCGCGATCGAGGCGCTCGGCCAGGATCGTCCTGCCGTTCGACAATGCGTAACGGTGGGCGTGACCAATGGTGCGGGCCGGGACGCAGACGGCGAAGGCACGCGAGTCGCCTGCCAGAGGCAAAAGGAAAGGCACATCATCGACGGTGTCGCCGGTGATAGCGCCTGTTTCCATCACGCAGGCCGCGCCGACGGCAGAAGCCGAAAGGGCTGCCGCAAGGGCAGGGGTGGCCAGAAGCACTGCGCGGCGCGCAGGGTCTTCCAGTTTTTCGGGTGTGGTGCTAGGATTGGCCAAGGCCATTTTCGATCTCCAGATGGTTTGTGGTCAAGGCCTTCGGACGCGCTGCAACGCTTCCGGAGGCCGCTTAGTTTTTGGCGTGCGTTTCCGCTTGTTCGCCCTTGCGCTCCGCTCGCTCTCCCAGCGCTACACGAAGGTGGAAGGTGATTTCGGCGTTCATGCTCCGGCCGTTCTCTTCAGCCATGGCGCGAATCTCTGCGCGCATCCCCTTGGGCATTCGAAGCCCATAGGGAGTGTCCTGCTTTCTGGCTTCCATAGCTCCCCACTTAGTTACCAATGGAAGTTAGTTACCATTGGTCGGCATTCTCCGTCAACGTGATTTTAGCTACCAGTGGAAATCATGGTCGATGAATCGAAGTACCCTACGAGAATCGCGCCCTACGGGTTGCGGATGCCCGACGACCTCAAGGCGCGGGTCCAAGCGGCCGCCGAGGCGAGCAACCGCAGCCTGAACGCCGAGATCGTTTCGCGTCTTGAGGCGTCGTTTGGTGGCGATGCGGTCGATCTGGATGACGCCAAGGGTCGGATCGACACTGCTCTGGCGGCGCTCCATGCGCAGGCCGACAAGTTCGAGGCGATCACGGAAGCGGCGCTGGCCGAGATGCGGCGAAACAGAGAAGCTTACGCCAAGGCGCTGCGCTTTGTCCTGGATAACCACGCAACTTTGCCACAAGATCTGCTTGAAAAGACGGTTGAAGCCATCGTTGAGCTTCCGGGTCATCAAGCAATGGCTCAGGTACCTGCATTTCACGAAGACCAGCCCGAGTTCCTCGACGTGGATGCGATTATCTCGCGCATCCGGCATATGGGAATTGCTGACCTGGCGAAGTTGAACCTGACATCTTCTCAATGGCGTATGGTCGTCGCGCGGATGGCTGAGGGCGGCCCCGAAGAGGCCAGTGTCGCCGTTCTGATGGATGATTTGCTCGCCAGGCACGGGCTGATCGACAATGCAGATCGTCGTGTGAGCGTCGATGATCTCGTTCAACGCATTTCATCGGAAAACACGGCTCCCTCGCCGCAGCGGACAGGCGGGAAGCGCAAGATCACGATCAGGGGCGGGCAGGGCGGTTGAGGTAGCAGAGGCGGGCTGTGATGGGTATTGCGGAGATACAGAACGAGAAGACGCGCTACCTGTCTGCGGCGCTTCAGCAGTGTTCGGTCGCGTGCTTCGCGGCTGGTTTTGCGACGCCGATCTTCGCGCAACTGCTCGACGTGGCCCGGGACATGAGCGAGCTGGGTGTGGCCCGGGTGGGTTTCGGCCTGATCCTTTGGGTTATCGCGGGGTTCGTCCTATATTCCCTTGGTCTGCACCAGCTCGGCAACCTGATTGTTGATGACGAGTCCTGACGCCGGAGGGTCCGATGCTCTACATCATTGTGTACATCGTTATCCCGATCCTGATTGTCGGGATCGCGTACACGGCGAGTGTCAGGAATTCTCGGGCGGTTCAGCGCACGCGAGATGAGTTGAGACGCAGACAAACGGTAGCTGATCGGGACGGCGGGCGAGTGCGCGTCAGCTCTTTTTTGGATCGCTCCGCGAGGTCAAAGGTCAAGTCAACGTCCCGCGACGAGGTCACTTTCGTACGTTCGATCCGCAACGCACCTGAAGGCGACAGTGAGACGTGGCTCCCTCCGATAGCAGCATCTTTTGCCGACGATGATGAAGATCGGCCGGCAGCAGCGCCTTCAGGGGGCAAAAAGGAAGAGATGAGGGTCGCTGCTTTTCGGGTCGCACCTGTCGCGGCTGCCGCCGCCGTGCGCGCTGCCGCTCCGCTCGCCAATCCGGGAAAAGGTTCACGCGTAGTTCGGAGAGGCGCCGACAAGTCAACAGGGAGGTTTGAACCGGATTTGGGCCCATTCCCCAATCTTCTGTCGGTGCAAGTGATTGGTGCTACGCCTGATATTGCAGCAATCGCTCGAGAGGCGAAGGTTGCCCCTCTCGAAGTCATTCGAGAGTCGAAAATCGGTGAGCCGGTCTGGCGTGCGGTTCTTATGCATTTGGCATCCAGCGGCACTGAGGGTATAAATTATGCCCGCGTGATTGAGCTGGCTTTGATTGCCGAGGGTAAGATCGCTGGGCCGGAAGTCAGGCCGTGATTTGCTCTCATCGACCGAATGCGTCTTTTGCGCTCTCGGCGTCCTGACCCCTGATCAGGATATACCCTTCGCGCTCCAGCAGAGCCAAGTCCGCGGGTTCGCTGTGATCTAACGGAATCGGGTCTTCCCAGTCCCAGTCCTCGCTGATCTTTGGCAGGTGATCAGGCGTGCTGCGCGCGCTGATGGCCTTGTAGCCATCGCCGCCGCTGAAGATCCAGACTCGCATCGACCGTCCAATCCCTGTGTATGCGGCTCGACCATTCCGCGCGAAAGCGCGACGGTCAAGTCAGTAGAACCGCTCGACCTGGCCGCTCCGCCACCCTCGCCGCACCTTCCCTGAGGCCTCTGCCATAGTCCCGCTGCGAGCGGGCCGCGCCCGCGCCAACCAGCACGGGAACAGAGACCATGTCGACAAAACACCTGATCATCGCCCACACGCTTCTTGCGGCCGCGGGCACCTTCACCGTCCCTTATCCGAACGGCATCCAGCCCGAGGACATTCTGGGCGGCACCGATCACATGATCGTTTCGAACCAGGGCCGGACGCTTTTCGCGAAATCCGGCGACTTCAACGTGACGCCTGGTGCCTCGACCATCAGCATCACTCTGGTTGCCGCGCAATTTGCCGCGGGCACGCCCCTGTATCTGCACCTTGATCGTGCGGACACCGTTGGCGAGTTCCCGGTCGTTCCCGATGTCGCGAACGCGGACAAGATGAGCCTCGCTGATATGGTCAAGATCAACCTGGGCGTCCCGTCGACCGCTGTCTCGACCGCCGTCTGCGCCTCGCAGGCCGCGACGGCTCTTGGTGGCTTGGGCACCGGCATCAACGGCACCCTTGCGGCGAACGGCGTCGCAACCTTCGCCACGCCCCGGAATGTCGTCGCGGCGTGGACCGGCACCGCTGTGCTGACCGTCACCGGCACCGACGAGTATGGCAATGTGCTGCGCGAGTCCTCGGCCTCCGGCACCTCGTTCACCGGCAAGAAGGCCTTCAAAACTGTCACTGGCATCTCGGTCTCTGCCGATGTCACCGGCCTGACCGTCGGCAATGGCACCGTTCTGGGTCTGCCGGTCGTGCTGCCCGATGCCGGCGACGTGTTGAAGGAAATTCAGGACGGGGTCGGGGCGACCGCCGGGACCATCGCGGCCGCCGATGCCAACACGCCGACGGCGACCACGGGCGACATTCGCGGCACCTATGCCCCGAACTCGGCCCCGAACGGCGCGCGCCGCTATGAGCTGATCATCGCCTCGCGCGCCCCGACCTATAAGGGCGGCGCCCAGTACGCGGGCTGATCGCTGACCGAAGACCAAATGACCGGGGGCTAGGGCCCCCGGTTGTCCATCATGAGCCAGGCGGTCCACATGCCCTACAACCCCATCTCCGGCATTTTCACCCGCGTCTGGAAATTCATCGACCAGTTCGACATTGACGGCGCGATCAAGCGTTCTGACCTCGACGACGCGCTGGATGATTTCGTTCCAGCGGTGAATGCCGCCCTGGGAACGTTGGCCGATGCCGAGAATGCGGCGGCGCAGGCGCAGGCCTATGCTGCCGGGGCAGCGACGGCGGGCGCTGCGGCTGGGGCAACAGCCGGTGCCGCAGCGGCCGTGACGGCTGCGGCCCCCTATGCAGCGGCGGCTTCAGGCAGCGCAAACAGCGCAGCCGCGTCCGCAGCGCAGGCCGAGGAATATTCTCAGACTGCGCTCGAGGTTCAGGAAAAGCTGACGACCGGCTTGCCGGGCTTTGTCGTTCGCAAGGACGCGGCCACGATCGTGACGCGGCTTCTCAACGCGGGGGTTGGCATCGAGATCAACGATCCCGACGGGAGCGATGCCAACCTGGTCTTTGCGGTCAAGGATGTGCCTGTCGGCAAGATTCTGGCGAACGGCACACCAGGGGGAGGGAATTTCTTGCGGGGCGATGGGGTCTGGGCCTATCCGGCACCGCGTTTCGCGATCCTTGTTGCGCAGACCGCTTCGGGCGTGGATGGACCTGCGGTGCCGACGTCTTGGGGCACGCTCGACCTGAACACCGAAAAGCATGACGATATCGGGGTCAGTCTTTCCTCCAACAAAATCGTGTTTTCCGAGGCGGGCAAGTACCGGATCAAGGCGACGCTGGTGGCCTATAACGGCTCAGGTGGCGGGCGGCAGGTGCAGCTCCGCATCTACAACGTGACGACGCTGTCCGTTCTCGATCTGGGACAGGTGACGAATTCGTCGACTGCGACTCCCATGACGCTCTCGGTCACCACCCTGGCCTCTGTTGCGGCTGGTGCCGAGGTGACAATTCAGGGTCAGGCGAGCGGGTCGGGCGTCCTGCAGTGCGATGCCGCCGGCTTCGGCGACGAGATCGGCTTGGTTGTCGAGATCGAGCGCATCTCCTGACAATCACCCTCGCCGCACGTCGGCGGCAGGCAAGGCTAGGGTCTCCGCACAAGCAGGTGGAGCACGACGCCGATGCCCTACAATTCGGAAACAGGCCAATTCGAGCGGGTCTGGCAGTTCGTCGACCAGTTCGAGGAAGCGAACGAGATCAAGCGCTCTGACCTTGACACGTCCCTCGATGATCTGGCCGAGGGCATCAATGCCGCGCTGTCGAGCGGCTTCAACTATGTCGGCGACTGGATTGCAGCTGGTGCTTTCCCGACGACGCGGCCCGATCTCGGCAAGATTCGCGCCAGGGACACATGGCGGGTTTCGACCGCAGGTACGGTCGGAGGCGTAAGCTTCATCGTCGATGACTATCTGATCGCGCTCGTGGACAACCCGCGTGCCGCGTATGCCGGCAACTGGGGCAAGATTCCCGCAGGCTACATGCCAGCGATCGTCGATTATGTCGCCCAGGTCGAGGCGGATGCTGACCGGGCCGAGGCGGCGGCGGATTCGATCAACTGGCGCAATGTCGTCAGTGCGGCGGCGCTCTCTGCGCTTAGTTTTACGCAATATGGCGCGGGCTATGCCCATGACTTGGCGCCAGTTCCCTATGTCTGGCAGGACGAGAATTACTCGGCGCGCATCGCCGCCGGGGATCCCCGTTACGTCGCACCGACCATTGATACGAGCGGTGCAAGCGGGGCATGGGTGCGGGCTTGGTCCGCCGTCAATACCTGGGCACCCCCGAAATGGCCCAGCGTTGACGGCTCGCTCTACGCTGGCCCGATTGCGCATGTCGTCCACCGCACTGGCGGCTGGGGAACCTATGGCCTGGCGCTGTTGCAACTGTCCGTCGACGATGTGCTGCCGAGCGGCGAACTTGACAGCGTCATCTCAGCCTGGGGCAGTGCTGCAAACCAGACCGGCGGCACGATCTTTGGCGGCTGGATCGGCGCCAACAGCCCGAACAGCTCCATTGTGGGCCATGTCTGGACCGCTGGACCGGCCGTTGGCTTCGAGGTCAATGCGGGCAACCGATGGGGCGAACTTGGCTTCCAGAGCGACTATGGCGCCCAGCCGCGCTGGACGGTCGGTATCCAGATCGTGCCCGACGTTCTCCCCGCCGATGGCATGGCACCGCCGGCCTCCATCTATCACGGCACCTTCGGCGCCGCCGTGCACCAGTCGATCTGGGGCCACAAATGGCACACCGGCTGGATTACGTCGGTCGACTCCATCGTGGCAGGTGGCATGGGGTTCCACATGCGCGGCGGGTCGGTCCTTGGCAATGCCCCGGGCCATGGCCTCTATATGGACGGCTACCACACCAACGGCATCGTCATCGCGGGCACCCTGACCGACGCCTTCGCGATCACGGGCGCGGCGACGCGGGGCATCAACCTCTCGGCCGGCGCGTTCACCACGGCTTTCCGCTTGGCCGCGGGGCAGGGATTTTCTTGGGGCACGGGCGGCGCGCAACTGTCGACCACCGGCGGCAGCCTCGCGCTATCGACCGGCAACGCCGATGATGATTTTGCCGTCTACGCGAACAACTTCGCAACCCGCGTTATCTCGGCCGATGCGACGGGCGGCGTCGCGCGCACTGCCGTGAATGGCAACACCCCGGTCGCAAAGGCGTCCTTGCCAGCCAACGCGACTGATCTTGCGACAGCAATTGCCCTCGCAAACGCGATCAGTACCGCCCTTAAAAACTTCGGAAGCGGAGCCTGACAATGTCAAGAAAGACCAAACCTGCCAGCGCCGCCCAGATGGCCGAGCGTGACCGCCAACGCCGGGCCGCTGCAGCGGCGGCCGCCTCGGCCGATCAATCCGCGCCGCTGGCCATCGCGCCGGAAGCGCCCCTGAAATCGGCGATGCCGGCCAAGGGCAAGGGATCGCCGCGAAAGGAGACGCCGCAGCAGGCCGCCACGCCAGCCGCTGCCTTTCCGGGGCAGATGATGCGCCCATCGCTCGATCCGGTCAGCTTCGGGGCAATCGGCCTCGATATCTTCAATTCGGCCCCGATCCCCGGCGCTATGCACGATCGGGCCACCGCGTGGCGGGCCATCTGCATCGCCCTGGCGCAGGGGCGCATGACGATCGTGCCTGTCGCGGTCCCTGATCCGTCGGAGGCCTGACATGAAAGACGCGGCGGCCGACATCTCGCGCGACTGGTTGACCCTGTTGTTCGCCGGGTTGGGCATCACCTTCGCCCCGCATGAATGGCTGGGCGGGCTGTTCCTGGCGCTGGCCGGGGCCAGCTTTGCCCGGCACATGGACCCCGAGCAGGACCGGCGCGAGCTGTGGGCCGTGATGCTGGGCGCCTTCCTCGCCTCGCACCTCGCCGCCCTGGTCTGGTCGCGCTGGCCCGATGGCTGGTTCACCCTGACCCCGCCCGTGCAGGTGGTGATGATGGCCACCGGCTTTTTCAGCCGCCGCCTGACCCGCTTTGTCATGCGCCTGGCGGGCCTGATCGAGGCACGCACCGACACGATCGCAGACCGGCTTATCGACCGCATCCTGCCCGGCAGCAAATCCGACAGGGAGAATGACCAATGAAGGGCACCTATGCGCTGGCCTTGCCCAAGGTCCTGGTTCACGAGGGCGGCTTCGTCGATCACCCCGCCGACCCGGGCGGCGCGACGAACAAGGGCGTGACCATCGGCACCCTGAAGCGGTTGGGCATCGACGTGGATGGCGACGGTGATGTCGACGTGGTCGACCTTAAGGCACTGCGGCTTGAACACCTCGAACGGATCTACCGCGTGTTCTACTGGGATGCTGTCCGAGGCGATCTGCTGCCAGCGGGCCTGGACTATGCGGTCTTCGATTTCGCGGTGAACAGCGGCCCGTCGCGTGCCGCAGAGCATTTGCAGCGCATCGTTGGCGTGGCGGCGGATGGGGACATCGGCCCCAAGACCCTGGCGGCGGTGGCACGGCATGATCCGTCCACCCTTGTCGAGACGCTGTGCAACAGCCGCCTGCGGTTCCTGAAGGGGCTGAAAATATGGGCCACCTTCGGCAAGGGCTGGACACGGCGCGTCGAAGAGGTGCGCACCCAAGCGCTGATTTGGGCCGCAAGGTAATGCGCGCCGCCCTCATCATAGCCTTCGTGGCGCTGCTGTCCTGGGCCCTCTGGCTGCGCGGCGAGGCGATCGACGCTCAGGCTGAGGCCGCCGCTGTCACGCGCGAGCTGAACACGGCGCGGGCCGACCTTGCCACCGCTGCCGAGGCCAACCGTGTCCATCGGGCGCATATCAAGCGCCTCGAGGCGCAGGAAGCCGAGTGGGCAGACATGGCCCGGGAACTTCAATCCATGGAGGGACGCGATGCGAGGCTATCCGATCATCTGCGCGCTGCTGCTGGCCGGCTGTGGCCGTGAGGTTCCGGCAGTGTCAGCGGCTCCCCCGCCGATACCGGCCGATCTTCTCAAGCCGCCCGCCGGTTGGACCGGCCCGCAGCCCGCGACCGAAGGCGCGTGGGTCGATGCGGCCTGGGCCGAAAAGCGCGGCCGCCTGCAATGCGTGGGCCAGTTGCTGACCATCGACGAGATCATCAATCCGGCCCAGGCGCCGCAATAGGAGGCAGAGATGCACGAGATCGTTCCAGTTCCTCCGGGCGTGTGGACCCGGCTTTCCGCCCAGGGCGCCTCGATCACCGCGGCGACGTGGCTTGTGAACGGGCCCGGTCCGGTTCGGGTCAATGCGACCAGTGGTGCGGCGCCCAGCGGGACGGCGAGCGGCTACGACTATCCCCCGGGGCGGGGCGAGATGAACGTCGCGCTGGCTGATTTCGCCCCCGGTGTTGCTGGCGCCGCAACCCTCTGGGGCTGGTCCGACACCGGCTCGAGCGTGATGGTGAGCCATGCGTAGCATCTTCGGGCGCTCTGGCATCTCTTCCGGCTTTGGCCGGAAGCGGGGTGGCGGGGGTGCGTTCGCGCTGACCAATGCTCAATGGACGGTCATTGAGCGCCCCGAGGACGCGAACCGCAAGCGCCCGCAGGTTGATATCTACGCCGAACCGCCTGCTGGCACGCGGTTTCTGGCGTCGCGCACGGCCAATCCGAACGGCATCCCGACTTCTGGCAACTTCGCGGAACTGACCTTCATCGGGGTCGGGCATTATCGCTGGCAGGGGTCGTCGCAGGTCACTTCCGCAGAGGAGCAGATCGTCGTCTGGACCGTGGCGTCCGATGTGTCTGCGCCTGTGCCGACGATGGTTCTTGGCGCGCCGAACCCGGCAGTTACCCGCGTCTCGCTGAACAAGCCGTTCCAGCCGTCCGGCGTGCCGTTCGCTCCGGCCTTTACCTATTACGCTGATGGCTCGGGGACGGCGGCGCAAATCCGCCTGTCGCCCCGCGCCGTGAACGAGGGCAATGGCCGCAACGGCGTGACGCCATGGCGGGCCGTTGATCAACTG
>NZ_JBGTYM010000007.1:0-245080 GCF_044142105.1 Neotabrizicola paludis | reverse complement strand
CCGATATGCAAAACGTTCGCCGCCGAAACGACCAAACCGCCCGCATATCCCTTCTTCATCATCAATGTCAAAGAGCGATCTTTCAGACAAAAAAGTGTTGATCCGCCGGTTACCCAGCGTATCCACGCTTGCCTTGTCTTCAGATTTTCCAGTCAGTCCTGGCTGCTTTCGCCGCCGCTTCCTTCCGTCACCGTCGCCGTTCCGCTTCGGTGAGGCGGTATTTACGGAGGACGTCCGGGACCCGCAAGAGGAAAAAAGCACGGCGGTGCGATTTTTTTCCAAAAAGTCGGAAACCTTCATGAAAACGAGAGGTTGGCGTAATCTACTGAAGGTCTGGGCCGCTTTCGAGGCAAGAAAGTTTCGCCCCTCATCGCCTTAGCCGGCGACTCGGGGGGATTGCCGCGCAAGCTGGCTGCGGAGGCGCAGGTTACGGGCCAGGCGCAGCCCCAGAAGCAAGCCGGCTAGCGCGATGTAGATCAGAACCTCGCCCGTCCAGACCTTGAGCAGGAGCGCGAAATGCAGCACGCCCAGCATCAGCGCGGCATAGGCCAGCCGGTGCAGCCGCTGCCAGTTCCGCCCCATCCGGCGGATCGCGGCCCGGGTCGAGGTCAGCGCCAGCGGCAGAAGCGCCAGCAGGCCCAGCATCCCCGCGATGATATAGGGGCGCTTGACCAGATCCTCGGCGGCCTGGCCGAAGCGCAGCCCCATGTCGAGCCAGAGCCAGGTCAGCAGATGCAGCAGGGCATAGGAGAAAGCTATGAGCCCAAGAGGGCGGCGGTGCTTGAGCAAGCTCAGCCCGACCCAGCGCAGCGGCGAGATCGCCAGGGAGGCGAGAAGGAATCGCAGCGCCCAGAGGCCAAGATCATGTTCGATTGCCTTGACCGGATCGGGACCAAGCCTGTTCGCCAAGGCACCCCAGATCAGAAGAACCAAGGGAATCGCGCCCAGACACCAGACCGCTCCTTCCGGCAGGCGGCGTGCCCATGCATTCAACCGGTCCATCAATAGTCTTTCGCCAGATCCTGGCCCGCATAAAGGCTGGCAACCTGGTCGCCATAGCCGTTGAACTTGACCGTATCGACCCGACCCGCAAAGAGCCCGCCGCCCACACGCCGTTCTGAAGCCTGGCTCCAGCGGGGATGATCCACTTCCGGGTTCACATTGGCGTAGAAGCCGTATTCGCTCGGCTGAAGCATGTTCCAGGTGGTTTGCGGCATCTCGGCGACCAGAGAGATACGCACGATCGACTTGATCGACTTGAAGCCATATTTCCACGGCACGACCAGCCGGATCGGCGCGCCGTTCTGCTTGGGCATCGGGTCGCCATAGAGCCCGGTCGCCAGAATCGTCAGCGGGTTCATCGCTTCGTCCAGGCGCAAACCTTCGCGATAGGGCCAGTCGATCCAGCCCGAGGATTGGCCGGGCATCTCTGCGGGGCGGAGCAGGGTTTCGAAGGCAACGTATTTCGCGCCGGGTTGCACGCCGATGGTGTTCAGAAGACCCGCCAGTTCGAAGCCGATCCAGGGAATCACCATCGACCAGGCCTCGACGCAGCGGAAGCGGTAGATGCGCTCTTCAAGCGGCTGGCCCTTGATCAGATCGGCCAGGTCATAGCTGCCGGGCCTGTCGACCAGACCGTCAACCTTGACCGACCAGGGGTCGGTGGTCAGCGATCCCGCATAGGCGGCGGGATCGCCCTTGCCGGTGCCGAACTCGTAATAGTTGTTATAACCGGTAATGGTCTCGAGCGTGTCCGGCGCCTCGTCCGTCGAGAATTTGCTGGGCGCGGCCTCGATCTTGGCCAGGGCCGGGCGGGCCAGTGCACCAGCGGCCAGGGCAGCCCCGGCGGCAATGATCTGGCGGCGGTTCAGGAAAGCGGCGCGCGGGGTCACATCGGACCAGCGCAGGTCAGGCTTGAAGGCTTTGGGCATCGCGGGCCTCGCATGGCAAATGGCATCCTACGATACTACGGGGCACGAGGCGGTTTCGTTGCACAAGCTCACGCATCTGTGCGCTTTTTCTTGTACCCTGAAATGAAAAGGGGGCCTTCCGGCCCCCTTCCCCTTAATGCACCACCGAATGTTCGGGCCGTTCGCGACGGCTCGCGATCACCCGGTCGCCGACGATCAGGCCCTCCGGCCCGGCCGTCACAGCCACCTCGGAGCCGTCCAGGATGTCGCCGGCCAGGATCATCTCGGCCAACGGATCTTGAAGCTGGCGCTGGATCACCCGCTTCAGCGGCCGCGCGCCAAAGACCGGATCATAGCCTTCATCGGCCAGCCAGGTCTTGGCTGCCGCATCGAGCGACAGCGTGATCTTGCGGCTGGCAAGGCGCGCCTCAAGACGACGCAGTTGAATCTCGACGATGCCCGACATATCCGCCCGGTTCAGCCGGTCGAAGATGATCTGCTCGTCCAGACGGTTCAGGAATTCAGGGCGGAAATGGGCCCGCACCGCCTCCATAACCTCGCGCTTTGCCGCGGTGGCATCGGCGCCGTCCGGCAACTCGCTCAACGCCCGCGCGCCAAGGTTCGAGGTCAGGATGATCAGCGTCTGCTTGAAATCCACCACCCGGCCCTGACCATCGGTCAGACGGCCATCATCCAGAACCTGCAACAGGACGTTGAACACATCCGGGTGCGCTTTTTCCACCTCGTCGAACAGGACGACCTGATAGGGCCGCCGCCGCACCGCTTCGGTCAGGACGCCGCCCTCGTCATAGCCGACATAGCCGGGGGGCGCGCCGATCAGCCTTGCAACCGAGTGCTTCTCCATGAATTCGCTCATGTCGATGCGCACCATCGCCTGGTCGTCGTCGAACAGGTATTCGGCCAGGGCCTTGGTCAACTCGGTCTTGCCGACGCCGGTCGGGCCAAGGAAAAGGAACGAGCCCAGAGGCTTGTTCTCGTCCGACAGACCCGCGCGCGACCGGCGGACGGCGCGGCTGACCGCTTCGACCGCCTGCTTCTGGCCAATGACTCGGCGACCAAGCTCATCCTCCATGCGAAGAAGTTTGTCCTTCTCGCCTTCCAGCATCTTGGTCGTCGGGATGCCGGTCCAGCGTTCCACGACTTCGGCGATCTGTTCGGGGCGCACGGATTCCGAGACCATCTGGCCTTCGCGACCCTCGGCCTCGCCCAGCTTCTTCTCCAGTTCGGGGATGCGGCCATATTGCAGCTCGCCCGCCTTGGCGAAATTGCCCTCGCGCTTGGCCTGGTCCAACTCGGCTCGGGCCTTCTCAAGCTGCTCCTTCAGCTCGCGCGCAGCTTCAAGGCTGTCGCGTTCCGCCTGCCAGCGCGCCGTCATCTCGGCCGAGCGCTCCTTGAGATCGGCCAGTTCCTTCTCGATCTTCTCGAGCCGGTCCTTCGAGGCCGCGTCATCCTCTTTCTTCAGCGCCTCGGATTCGATCTGCATCTGAAGGATCTGGCGATCCAGCGCATCCAGTTCCTCGGGCTTGGAATCCACCTCCATCCGCAACCGGCTGGCGGCTTCGTCCATCAGGTCGATGGCCTTGTCGGGCAGGAAACGGTCGGTGATGTAGCGATGCGACAGCGTGGCCGCCGCGACAAGCGCAGAGTCCGAAATCTTCACCCCATGGTGAAGCTCATACTTCTCCTTGATGCCGCGCAGGATGCTGATCGTGTCCTCGACCGTCGGCTCGGTCACCAGAACCGGCTGGAACCGCCGGGCGAGCGCCGCGTCCTTTTCGATATATTTGCGGTATTCGTCCAGCGTGGTGGCGCCGACGCAATGCAACTCGCCCCGGGCAAGCGCAGGCTTGATCAGGTTGGCGGCATCCATCGCGCCATCGGTCTTGCCCGCACCGACCAGCACATGCAGCTCGTCGATGAAGAGAATGATCTCGCCCGCAGCGCTCTCGATCTCTTTCAGGATCGCCTTCAGGCGCTCCTCAAATTCGCCGCGATACTTCGCGCCCGCGATCAGCGCGCCCATATCCAGCGCCATCAGCTTTTTGTTGCGCAGGCTTTCCGGCACGTCGCCGTCGACGATGCGCAGGGCAAGGCCTTCGGCAATCGCCGTTTTACCGACGCCGGGTTCACCGATCAGGACAGGGTTGTTCTTGGTGCGGCGCGACAGGACCTGCATGGCGCGGCGAATCTCTTCGTCGCGGCCGATGATGGGGTCGATCTTGCCTTCCCGCGCCGCCTCGGTCAGGTCGCGGGCATATTTCTTCAAGGCCTCCATCGTATCTTCCGAAGAGGCGGAATCCGCCGTGCGGCCCTTGCGGATGTCATTGATCGCGCCATTCAAGCCCTGCGCCGTCACGGCACCGGCCACCAGCGCGTCCTTCGCCCGGGTGTTCACCAGCGCCAAAGCGGTCAGCAGTCGCTCCACAGGAACAAAACTGTCACCAGCCTTCTTGGCAACCTGCTCGGCCTCGTCCAGCACACGGACAAGCTGGGGGTCAATATAGGTCTGACCGTCGCCGCCCGACACCTTGGGCAGCTTGGCGATGGCGGCATTGACGGCCTCATTCACCCGCTCGGGCGAGCCACCGGCCTTGCGGATCAGATTGGCGGCAAGCCCCTGGTCGTCATCCATAAGGGCTTTCAAAAGATGGTCGGGCAGCACGCGCTGGTGGCTTTCCCGCATCGCGATGGTCTGTGCGGCCTGAAGAAAACCGCGCGACCGTTCCGTGAACTTTTCCATGTTCATCGGGTCACTCCTTTTCATAAGCACCGCCGGACAGGCGCCCTGAAAAGGCACGCCGGTCCCGGCCTTGACCTTCAGATGGGGGCCGGTCGCGGAGGCTTCAAGCGGATCGCGTCGGGCACAAGGGAAAATTCATCTCAGCGTCCGCGTCGCCCGCCGCTGACCGGATTTCCGCCGAAACCGTGCCCATGACCCGGCGGGTTTCCGGTGCCCAGCCTGCGACATTGCAGCAGCCATCTTGCCAGCCAGGCGCGGCGGGCAGATGGCAGAACAAAACGCCAGAGAGGCAAGATGCACGACATAATGGAACCGATCCTGCCGCAAGTCCCCGTCGAGGGGATCGTGGTCCATATCGCCCGCGCCGGCCTGTCGATGGGCGATCCTGCACAGGCGCGGCTCATGCCGGACGGGCGTGTGGCGATCTATGCGCTCGTGCGACGGCGGCTTCTCGGCCTGATCCCCCAGCGCAGGCCGGGCATTCTGGGCTATCTTGGCCCGGTCGCCGCGCAGATCGTGACGCCTGCGCTACTGGCGGGCAATGCGCTGCGCCTACGCATCGTGCAGCTTACGCCCGAGCATCTGGCCGGCGCAGGCCACCCGATGATCGAGGTTTCGGTCTGGGGCGACCCGCGTCTCCTGACGCCTTACCTGAACATGCCTGACGCGTTTCTCCCGCCCGAAGTTCTGGATCTGGAGCCACCGCCGCATGTCGAGGCCGAGGCGCTGGATGTGCCCGAGATCCTGCCTCGGCCGCGGACGGCCCGCCGGGCGCGGTAGGTCAGTCGCGGTTCTTGACCGACAAAAGCTTTTTCGGCCTCAGCGCCTCGGCCGCCTTGAACAGGCTGAAGGTCTGGTTAACGTAGTTAACCGCCCCGCCAACCGCTTCGATATAGGCATTCAGCTCGGCGGTGCGTTCGGCTTCGACCAGTTGCACGGGGCGTGAAGGATCCATGCCTTCGAACTGGCAATAGAACAGCGGCTCGCCCCGGCGCAGGACCAGATCCTTCTCGGGCTCATGCCATTCAAAGGCCCACATCAAGGGGCGCGGCCAAACCGAAATGGGAAAGCGCCCGCCAAAGATCGTGCCGGGCAGCGGATCCTTGCGGTAATGCATGAAGGCCGAAAGCTGGGTCACATAGACTATTTCGTCGGCGATGAAGCAGTAGGGCAGGATCAACTGCACCGTAGGACGGTCGGGATAGCGCCACTCGTTTTCATTCACCAGGGTCAGGATCTCGTTGATCTTGTTTGACCGGATCGGGCTTGCAGTTCCCGCCCGGTTGACCAGGACCGCGCGGCCCTTGTCATCGCGGGCAAAGCCGATCTGCAGATCGAAGGGGCATTTCACCATGAAATACCGGCTTTCAAGCTGGATCACCGAGGGGCAGCGGGCCGCCGATTTTGCATGCGCCCGGTTGGTCTGGCGAAAACTCACCCGCTCCGGCGGGTCATAAAGAACGGCATTTTTGTCGGTCGAGCGGAACCAGCCGACAAAGAGTGGACCGGATTCCGGCCCTTCGTCGGGCCGCTCATAGGTTAGATTGATGTTCATGCCGCCCCGCCTGCCAATCTTGCGGCAGAATCGCCGGGGTGGATGGGTCTGTCAATCAAGCGCGGCCCGCAGGGCGCGAATGCGTGCGGCGCTGGTGCGCCGCGCCATGGCGGGCGCAAAGCCCAGCGCGACGGCCGGGCCGGAATGCGGGGCGTCTTCGGCGCAGGAGCCATGCAGTTCGGCGAACCCCAGCGCCGCAAGCATCGGGGCGGTCTCGGGTCCGATCCCCGCGCCGGGCATGATCCCGATCCGTCCCGCCGCCTGGCTGGACAGCCTTGCAAGCTCTGTCCGCCCCGCCATCGCGGAGACAGCACCGCCCGAGGTCAGGATGCGGCGAAAGCCCAGCGCGATCGCCTGTTCCAGGGCCTGCGCGCGATCCGGGCACAGGTCGAAACAGCGATGCAGCGTCAGGTCCATGCCCCGCGCTTGCGCGGCCAGATGCGCCAGAAGGTCCACATCCAGCCGCCCGTCGGGCAGGCTGGCCCCCAGAACAACACCGGCAAGGCCCGCTTGCCGCGCCGCCGCGATGTCACGCTCCATCGCCAGCGCCTCGGAGTCGTCAAAGCAGAAATCCCCATCCCGGGGCCGGATCATTGCCATGACCGGCACACCGCAATGCGCCGCCTGCGCCATGAACCCGGTCGAGGGCGTCAACCCGCCCAGCACCAGCGCGGAACACAGTTCGATACGATCCGCCCCACCCGCCACCGCCTGCGCGAGACCTGCGGCACTGTCGACGCAGATCTCAAGGATCAGGCCCATGCCGCCCAGCCCGCTTCGGCGGCGCCGATCATGCCCGCATCGGGGCCGCATTGCGCGGCCACCAGCAGCGGCGCCTCGGTCACGCGCAGCACCTGACGGCGAACGGCGGCGTCAAGATAGTCGATCAGCCCGGTCGCATTGGCGAGCCCGCCACCGACCGGCACAACCCCTGCGCCGACCACGTTCAGCACCATGGCCAGCGGGCCAGAGATCAGATCGCGCCACAGGCTGACGGTTGCCGTAGCGGCAACCTCGCCGGCCTGCCAACCCGCAATGATCGCCTCACTCGTTTGCGCCACGCCGGTTTCGGCCAGATGCAGCCGTTCTAGTCCGCGCGCGCCGCCCACCATGTCGACGCAGCCGACCTGCCCGCAGCCGCAGGCCAACGCGTGCCGCCCGCGCAGCACCGGGCCATGGCCCCATTCCCCGGCATAGCCGCCTGCACCCAGGACAAGGTGCCCGCCGATCACCAGGCCGCCGCCGACCCCGGTGCCCAGAATCACGCCAAAGACATTGTCATAGCCCCGTCCCGCCCCCTGGCGCGCCTCGGCCAGGGCGAAACAGTCTGCATCGTTCAACACCAGGACCGGCAAACCCAGCTTGGGGCCCAAGAGGTCGGCCAGCGGCATTCCGTCAATCGCCGGAATATTCGCCACCTTGCCCCGCCCGCTGGCCGGATCGACCACGCCCGCGATAGAGATGGCCACGCCGCGCAGCTTGCGCCCCGCCGCGAAACCCGCGATCGCATTGGCAAAGCCGGCCTCGTCGCGGGTCGGTGTCGGCGTCTCGCCCAGAGGCACCAGACGGATCCCGTCATATTGCCCGGCCTTGATCCGGCTGCCGCCGATATCGAATGCAAGGATCATGCTGTCTCCCTTTGCGCCCCAATCCACCGCAAAGCCCTGCCCATGTCAAAGCCCCATGCCTTCTCAGCGCTGGACAGGCCCCGGGCGCGCGACTAAGACGCCGCAAATCCCGACAGAACAGGAAAGCCCCCGATGGATGACCGCCTGATCGTTGCGCTGGATGTGCCGAATGTGGTGCAGGGTCTGGAGTTGACCCGCCGCCTTGGCGATGCCGTCAGCTTCTACAAGATCGGGCTTGGGATGCTGACGGGCGGCGGCCTGGCACTGGCGAATGAGTTGAAGCACGAACAGGGCAAGCGCGTTTTCCTGGATATGAAGCTCTTCGACATCGGCGCCACGGTCGAGGCGGCGGTGCGTGGCATCGCAGAATACGAGCTCGACTTTCTGACCGTGCAGGGCGACCCGCAGGTGGTGCGCGCGGCGATGGAGGGCAAGCGCGGCAAGCCGACCAAGATCCTTGCCGTCACGGTGCTGACCTCGCTTGATCGTGGCGATCTGGACCAGAACATGATCCGTCCGGGCGATCTGTCGGAAATCACGGTCGAGCGCGCCGCCCGCGCTTTTGAGGCCGGCGCCGATGGCATCATCACCAGCCCGCATGAGGCGGCGGCGATCCGCGCCCTGCCGCAAGCGGCGGGGCGTCTGATCGTGACGCCAGGCGTGCGCCCCTTGGGCAGCGCGGCGGGCGACCAGAAACGCATCGCGACTCCGGCACAGGCGATCGCCGCAGGCGTCGACCATATCGTCGTCGGCCGCCCGGTCTGGGCCGTGGCCGATCCGGCCGCCGCGGCGCGGGCGATCGTCGCCGAAATGCCGCCGCCCCTGCGCGCCGCCTGAAATCCTCGCGCTTCTGACAGGGCCGGTGTAACACTTGGCCGATCTCCGGCGAAGAGGCCCCTTGTATGACGGGAACGGATGACGAGTGGGCGGCCCTGCTGCGTGCAGCCCTGGCCGGGGATGGCCGGGCCTATCGCAGCTTTCTGTCTGCCGTGACTCCGGTGGTGCGCGGCATCGTCCGCTCCCGCGGCTATGGACTGGGCGAGGCCCGCTGCGAGGATGTGGTGCAGGACGTGCTGCTGGCGATCCATACCAAAAGGCAGACCTGGCGGCAGGATATGCCAGTCCGGCCCTGGATCTATGCGATCACCCGCCACAAGGTGGTCGACGCCTTCCGCGCGCGCGGCAGTGCGGTCGATGTGCCGATTGAGGATTTCGCCGAGATCCTGCCCGCCGATGCCGGACCCGACCCGACCGAGCGCGGCGATATGGAGAAGATCATCGGGATGCTGGAGCCGCGCGCAGCCGAACTGGTGCGGATGATCGGGCTTGATGGCGCGACGGCGGCAGAGGCCGGCGAGAAGCTGAAGATGACCGAAGGCGCGGTGCGCGTGGCGCTGCACCGGGCGTTCCGCGCGCTGGCGCGCCTGCGCGAAAGGCATGTGGAATGAAGACCGACGATCTGATCCGCGCGCTGGCCGCCGATGCCGCGCCCGCCCCCGCCCCGGCGCGCCGGGTGCTGCCGCTGTTCCTTCCGGCGATTCTCGTCTCGGTCGTGGCGGTCCTGACCGTTCTGGGTGCGCGTCCCGACCTGCCGCAGGCGATGGTCAGCTTCGTGCCCGTGATGCGCCATGTCCTGTCGCTGGCGGTCTTTGCTACCGCCCTGACTGCCGCCCTGCACCTGACCCGGCCCGAAGGCCGGGCGGCACTTTGGCCGCTGGCCCTGGTTGCCGCGGCGGCCTTGGGGCTGTTTGTCTGGGCCTATGTCACCACGGCGCCCGAAGGGCGCATGTTGGCCCTGATGGGCAAGACCAACAGCATTTGCCTGATCGCCATCCCGATTCTGTCGGCCCTGCCCACCGCCGCCCTGTTCGCCGCGCTGCGCGGGGGGGCGACGACCCGGCCCGCGCTGTCGGGCGCGCTGATCGGGCTGGCGGGCGGCGGCGCGGGGGCGGCGGTCTATGCCCTCCATTGCACCGAATCGAGCCCGCTGTTCTACGTCACTTGGTACGGGCTGGCGGTTCTGGCCGTAACCGCCGTTTCGGGGCTGCTTGGTCCACGCCTATTGCGCTGGTAGGCCTTAGGCCCGAAGCAGACCCTCGGCGGTGAAATGACGCGGGAAGAACGCCGCCGCACAGGTCATCAGCGTCGCCAGCGCCTCTTCCGCCGGATAGGGCGATTGCAGGGTCATCATGTCCAGCCAGACGCCTTCGGTCGTCACGCGCAGCACGCGCGCGGCACGCACGGGATCGGCCGCATAGCCATGTTCGGCATTCATCCTTGCGCAAAGCGCCTCGAGCGTGCGGTTGTATTCCGCATCGTTAGAGCCGCATTTCTCTTGATACAGCGGCCTTCCTTGCGCCTCGCCCCAAAAGGCGCACCACGCGGACAGCCGGTCCGGAGTGCACATCTTGGGCCGAAAGTCCGCAGCAAGCATGGCGTATAGCTGTTCCGGCGCGGAAGGCCCCGCCGCATCCACCGCTTGGGTCCAGTTCAACCGGTATTCTTCGGCCAGATAAAGCAGCGTCTCGACCAAGAGCTTGTCCTTGGTCTCGAAATGAAAATTCACCAGCCCATGCGAAAGGCCCGCCGTCCGCGCCACCTCGGACAATGTGGTGCGCGAATAGCCGAAACGACCGATGGTCTCGATCGTCGCCTCGATCAGCTGCATCCGACGCGCATCGCGCGGCAGTTTGCGGGGCGGCGCTTCGGCAGGCTTGTCGGCAGACTTTCCAGTTTCAACGGCGGCCATCGGCGCTCCTTCCCGGCTGGGCTTCTGCATACACGAATCGCCCGCGCAGGCCAGTCTTCCATTCTGATTGACAATTCAGTCAGAATAATGCGAGGCTCGATCCTGTGCAACAATCCGTGGTCTTGCCGATGATCCCCGTACCGCACCGCCCGCTTGCCAAATCCAACGCGCATTTTCAGAAGGCGGTGAAACGCCTGCCGCTCGGGGTCGCCTCGACTTTCCGCTATTGGGGCGATGACCGGACGATCTATGTCCATCATGGCAAGGGCGGCCGAACCTGGGACATCGACGGCAATGGCTATGTCGATTACCGGCTGGGCTATGGCCCGGCGATCCTGGGCTATGCCGATGAGCGCGTGGATGCGGCCGCGCGCCGGGGTATGGAAGTGGGCGGTGTCTTCGCCCTGTCGACCGAGCGCGAATTGGCGGTGGCCGAGCGCGTGGCCAGGATGGTGCCCGCTGCGGAGCTGGTGCGATTCTCGAATTCGGGCACGGAGGCGGTGATGGCGGCCCTGCGTCTGGCCCGCGCCCATACCGGCCGGGAAAGCTATTTGCTGGTCGAGGGCGGCTATCACGGCTTGTTCGATGCCGCGATGTGGATGGTGGATATGGACGCATGGGATGCCGGATCGAACCGCGATCCCGAGATCGTCCCCTATGGCAAGGGGATCCCCGAAACCGTCCGAAAACTGGCGCATCTGGTGCCGATGAACGACATGCAGCGGCTGGAAGACACGTTCCGCAAGCATGGCGACAGCTTGGCCGCACTGCTGATCGAACCGATTCAGGGCAATTGCTGCGGCATCTCGGCCCAAGCTGAATACGTCCAACTGGCGCGCAAGCTCTGCGACCAATATGGCGTCCTTCTGATCATCGACGAAGTGAAGACGGGCTTTCGGGTCGGAAAGGGCGGGGTGCAGGGTCTTCTGGGCGTCAAGCCCGACCTGACGACCTTCGCCAAAGCGGTCGCCAATGGCTATCCGATCTCTCTGGTGGCTGGGCGCGAGGATGTGATGCGCCAGTTTCGCTATGGCGGCGCCAGCCATGGCGGCACCTATACCGCGCATTCCGTCAGCCTTGCCGCGGCTGAGGAATGCCTGCGCATCCTCGATGAAACCCCGGCGCTGGAAACTGTGGCAGCTTATGGGAAGCGTCTCAAACAAGGCATTTCGGGCATCCTGAACGCGCGCGGCATCACCCATTCCTATGCCGGGCATGACAGCATGTTCGGCCTGTTCTTCGCCCCCAACCCCCCGGACAATTACCGGGCATGGAAGACCAGCGACTACAGTTTCTACGATCGGATGGCGCATTACCTGCACGACCTGAACATCATCGTCGAACCCGACAGCCGCGAGCCCTGGTTCATGTGCGAGGCGCATGGCCTTGACGAGACCTGCCTGACCGACACGCTGAAAGCCGTCGAACAGGCTGTCGATCTGACCCTGCAAGACATGGAAGACGCCGCACAATGACGTATGACGCGCTGATCCTGGGGGCTGGGCATAATGGCCTTGTCACCGCCTGCTACCTGGCCCGGGCCGGGCTGAAGGTCTGCGTGGTGGAAAAGAATGGCTGGGTCGGTGGCTCGGCTGTCAGTCGCGAACTGACCCCTGGCTTCACCTATTCCAATTGTTCCTACGTTTCCTCGCTGTTCCGGCCCGAAATCATGCGCGATCTGGAACTGCCGCGCTTTGGCCTGCAGATCCTGCCATACGAAGGCGGCGCGGTCTTCATGGAAAACGGCGACACGCTGGGCATGTTCCGCGACCACGATGCCAACCGCCGCGAATTCGCCCGCCATTCGCCTCGCGATGCCGAGGCCTATGACATCTACGCCCGCGACGTGCTGCGCCATTGCCGCTTCATCCGGCCGATGCTCTTGCGCACGCCACCCGACCCGGCCCGCTTCCGCCCGCGCGATCTGGCCGAGATGGCCTGGCTGGGCAAACAACTGAGCGGGCAATCCGAACGCCAGATCGCCGAGATGATCCGCTTCTGGACCATGTCGATCTCGGACTATCTCGACCACTATTTCGAAAGCCCGGTCATAAAGGCCTATCTGGCGGTTTCCGCCATCATCGGCACCGCCCTTGGTCCGATGTCGCCGGGGTCGGCCTATGTGCTGCTTCACCATTACATGGGCGATGTCGACGGCAATATCGGCGCATGGGGATTCGCCCGCGGCGGCATGGGCTCGATCACCAAGGCGCTGGCCGCATCTCTGATGGCCAAGGGCGGAGAAATCCGCACTTCCGCCGCTGTAGAGACGATTCTGGTGCAGAATGGCCAGACCGTTGGCGTGACGCTGACCAATGGCGATGAGCTTCGGGCCAGGCGCGTCATATCGAACATGGATGTCAAGCGCACCATGCTGACGCATGTGGCCGAAGGCGACCTGCCTGCCGATTACGTCGCCGCGGTCCGCAAGTTCAAGACACGCGGATCATCCGGCAAGCTGAACATCGCGCTCGACAGCGCCCCGGTCTTCCCCGCCCTGCCCGAAGGGTCGCCTGCCTTGAAGGGCGACTTGCACTTCACCGATTCCATCGAGCGGATGGAACGCGCCTATGACGACTGGAAGGCCGGACATTTCAGCGCCGATCCGTTCCAGGACGTGATGATTCCCACCATGATCGACCCGACCATGACTCCGCCGGGCAAGCATTTCATGTCCTGCTTCGTGCAATATGCGCCGCCCAAGATCGCGGGTCGCGACTGGACCGATGCCGACCGCGACGCCTTTGGCCAGACCTGCCTTGACCAGATCGAACGCTACGCGCCGGGCTTCAAGAACCGCGTGATCCATGTCGAGATCCGCACCCCGCGCGAGCTTGAGTCGGAGGTGGGCTTGACCGAAGGCAACATCTTTCAGGGTGAACTGACCTTCGATCAGCTGCTCTTCAACCGACCCGTCCCCGGCTATGCGCAATACCGCACGCCGATCCGCGATCTGTGGATCTGCGGTTCCTCCACCCATCCGGGCGGTGGTGTCATGGGTGCGCCGGGCCGCAATGCCGCAGCCGAGATCCTGCGCGACATGAAACGTGCCCCGAAAGACATGAGCGATGCCTATGTCGTCCTCTGATGTGATCGTCATCGGTGGCGGGCCGAACGGCCTGGCCTGCGCGACCCGGCTGGCAAGGACCGGCCGCAAGGTCACGCTGGTCGAGGCCGAAGCAACGCCGGGCGGCGGCTTGCGCACCCTGCCTGGCCCGGCTCCGGGCTTTGCCGCGCCTTCGCTTGCGCATCTGGTCTGGCATCTGGATCCCCGCGTCGAGGCCGGGATGAAATTGGCTGAGCACGGCCTGACCTGGGCCGCGCGCGACCTGCCGACCACGGTGCTATCCCAGCAGGGTGCCCTCACAGTGACGCGTGGCCAGACCCGCGGCCCCGATGCAGAGGCCTGGAACAGGCTCCATTCCCGCCTGTCCCGCATGGCCGAGCGGCTGGAACCCTTCCGCCAGATGTCGCCGCCACGCCTGGGCGCGGGGAATGATTGGCTGTCGCTGGCGCGCCACGCTTTGGGGCTTCGCACGCTGGGCGCGGCCGATTTCCGCGAGTTGCTACGGCTTCTTCTGATCAACGCCCATGACGTCGCGACCGATGAACTGACCGACCCCCGCCTCCGGGCGCTGCTTTGCTTCGACGCCACGCTTGGGGCCTGGGCAGGGCCGCGCAATCCGAACACGCTGATCCTGTGGCTCGACCGGCTGGCCGGACAGGTGGCGGGGCAAAAACAGGCCCTGTGCCTGCCAAAAGGCGGTATGGCAGCGCTTGCCGAGGCGATGGCGCAGGCAGCGCAGGCGGCTGGTGTAATGTTGCGGGCCGGCGCCCGCGTTGCCCGGATCGACATCGCCGCCGACCGCGCCGACGGGGTGACGCTGGAGACGGGCGAGATGCTGTCGGCCCGGATGGTCGTTTCCGCTATCGGACCGAAGCCGACGCTGCTGTCCCTTGTCGGCCCGGCGCATCTCGACGCGGGCATGGCCACCCGCCTGCGCCAGCAAAAGTCGCGCGGTGCGACGGCGCGGCTTGTTCTCGCGCTGTCAGGTGCACCGGATTTCGGCTGCGACCTGCGCGCGCGGCTGGTGATTGCGGCAGATGAGCACGCGGTCGACCTGGCGTTCAACCCTGTCAAATACGGCGAAGTGCCCGAAGCGCCGGTTATGGAAGTGCTGATCCCTTCCGCCTTCGAGCCGGGCCATGCGCCCGAGGGCCAGCACCTTCTTTCGGCCCATGTGCAATTCGCGCCCCACGCACCGAAAGACCCTGTGAAGGCAAAGAAAGCCCTGTTCGCCGCAGCAATGGCGCAGCTGGAGCGCGCTGCGCCGGGAATCGGCGCTCTGGTCATCGCGCATGATTTCCTGATGCCGCAAGACATCGAGGCGCGGTACGGCATGGCGGGTGGCAGCTGGCACCATGGCGATCTGTCGGTCGAGCAGATGCTGTTCCTGCGGCCTCTACCGGACGTCGCGCGCTATGCGACGCCGATTGCGGGCCTTTGGCTGACCGGAGCAGGCACTCATCCGGGCGGGCTGTCAGGCGCAGCCGGTTGGAACGCCGCCGAAGCGATCGAAAGGGCCAGGGCATGACTGCGCATTTCACTACACCCCTGCGCGAGACCCCGTTTCACGCCCGCACCGCGCCGTTGAACCGGCTGCACAATTGGGGCGCCTGGGCGGGGTATCGCACGCCGCTCTGCTATGGCGACACGGCGATGGAACACAGCGCGATCCGCAATGCGGCCTCGCTTTACGACATTTCGCCGATGATGAAATACCGCATCTCCGGCCCCGGAGCAGAGGATTACCTGAACCGGCTGACCTTGCGGAACGTCTCTAAACTGGCGGAAAATACCATCCAATATACCGGCTGGACCGACGATGCCGGCCAGATGATGGATGACGGCACGCTGTTCCGGCTTGGCGCGCAGGAGTTTCGCCTTTGCGCCCAGGAACGCCATCTGCCCTGGCTTCTGGACGGCGCCTGGGGCTTTGACGTGGTGATCCAGGACGAGACAGAGGCCATTGCCGCGCTGGCGCTGCAAGGTCCGACCTCCGCGTCGATCCTGCGTGCCTGCGGCTTTGCCATCGACGGGCTGAAACCCTTTCGCCTTGCGCGATTCTCCTTCGCAGATGGCGAGGTGATGATCTCGCGAACCGGCTTTACCGGCGATCTGGGCTACGAGCTGTGGATCGACCCTGCAAGCGCCCTGTCGCTTTGGGATCACCTGATGGCGAACGGTGCGCTTTACGGGCTGATGCCGGTTGGCACCGAGGCCGTCATGCTGGCCCGAACCGAGGCGGGGTTCCTGACCACCAACCTCGACTTCATCCCCGCCCATCAAGCCGTCCGCGAGGACCGGACACGCAGCCCGCTTGAGCTGGGGCTTGGCTGGATGATCGACTGGGACAAGGGTCATTTCACCGGGCGGCGCGCGCTGCTGGCTCAGCGAGAGGGCAAGACACAACGCTGGGCGATCGTCGGTCTGGACGTGCCAGGCAATGTCAGCGCCGAGGGAAGCATTCTCTATCACCGCAAGAAACATGAGGTCGGCTTCGTCACCGCCGCCTGCTGGTCGCCCACGCTGAAACGCAACATCGCCATCGCCCATGTCCAGGCGGCCCATTCCGAGTGCCGCGATCTCTGGGTCGAAATCTATGCGCTGCGCGAACTGCAATATGCCAAGCTGATGCTGCAGGTGACGCCGGCCCCGCGGCCCTTCTTCGCGCCCGAGCGCCGCCGCCTTACCCCCGCGCAGGCTTTCTGATGACGCATCCCGACAGCCCCCGCCTCGACCATTGCCCGCCCGGCCTGCCGCAAGAGGCTTATCTTGCGCAGGGTTGGTTCGACCGTGAGATGGCCTCGGTCTTCGCAAGGCGCTGGGTCAATGTCGGGCGGCTGGACGATTTTTCGCCTGGCACCGCGCGCAGCGTGACCGTCGGGCGTGCGCCGGTCATCGTTTTGCGCGATGCCGAAGGAGCGGTCGCCGCCTTCCACAATTCCTGCCGCCACCGCGGTTCAGAACTTTGTGCGGCTGGCCAAGTGCGGCAGATCGGGCGGCTGCTGACATGCCCCTATCATGCCTGGGCCTATGAGGCCGCGACAGGGCGCCTCGTTTCGACCGCCCATGCGCGCCCGACGCAGGATTTCCGCAAGGAGGATCACGCGCTTCTGCCAGTGCAGAGCCGCATCTGGGCCGGGTTCCTGTTCCTCAACCTGTCGCCCGCCCCCTTGCCGCTGACTGCCGATGTCCCGCTCGACACATTGGACAACTGGTCGATGGACAGCCTTCGCACAGGTCACCGCTGGGAGACGGTGATCGCCTGCAACTGGAAAGCCTTCTGGGAAAACTACTCGGAATGCCTGCATTGCCCGGGCATCCACCCCGAATTGTGCGACATGGTGCCAGTCTATGGCAGCGGATTGATGGCGGCAAATGAGGCGCTTGACTGGAGGCCAGACGATCCCCGGCCCGCAGCCCTCAAACCCGGCGCCGAAACCTGGACGATGACCGGCGCGCCCTGCGGCCCGGCCTTTCCCGGCCTGACCGCGCAGGAACAAGCAGCGGGTTATACATTCATCACGCTCTGGCCCTCGACCTATGTTGTCGCCCATGTCGACTATGTCCGCTGCGTGCGGCTGGAGCCGCTGACGCCCACGACGACCCGCCTGATCGCCGAATGGTATTTCTCGGCCGAAACGCTGGCCCAGCCCGGCTTTGACGCGGCCCAGATCGCTGCCTTTGCCAAATTGGTGATGGAACAGGACAGTGCCGCATCGGAGATGAACCAGCGCGGCATCGCCAGCCCCGGCTACCAGACGAGCCGGCTGATGCCCGAGGAATACGAAATCCACCGCTTCCACCGATGGCTGCTGAAAGAAATGGAGGCCGCGCCATGAGCCTGATGGATCGTTCCGAACCCATTCCTTCAGATTGGGATCGCCGCGGCCTGCCCGCCTGGACCTATCAATCGGCGGCACTTTTCGCCCTGGAACGCGAACATCTTTTCCTGACGCATTGGCAGGTCGCGGGACATGCCAATGATATTCCGAACCCGGGCGACTGGATCAGCTTCGACCTTCTGGGCGAGCGCGCACTGGTGGTGCGCGGACAGGATGGCCAGCCGCGCGCCTTCATGAACCTCTGCCGCCACCGTGGCGCGCGCGTGGTCGATGGCGTCTCGGGATCATGCCGGGGGGCGTTGGTCTGCCCCTTTCATGGCTGGGTCTACAACCTTGACGGCTCCTTGCGCGGGGCCGCGCGGCCCGAGACTTTCGGTCCGGGCTTCGACAAGGCGAAGTTCGGGCTGAAACCCGTCGAGTTGCAAGTCTTCGGTGGTTTTCTTTTCCTGCGCTTTCGCCCCGGTCCGCAACCCGATGTGGCCGCTCTGCTTGCGCCCTATGCCGCGGATTTCGTCTCGAACAGGGCAGAAACCCTGCTGCCAGCACAGGCTTGCAGCTGGACGACCGAATTACCGGTAAACTGGAAATCGGTCCGCGATGTCGACAACGAAGGCTATCACGTCCCCCTGGCCCATCCTGCACTGCAAGACCTTTATGGCCGTGATTATCGTGACATCTACCTGCCCGACGGGCTGCATGTCAGCTATGGCTTCTTCGGCGACAGGGCGGGGCGGCGCTGGTCGGTGCAGCGCTATGTGAAACACGCGCCCGAACAGCCGCATCTGCCGCCGCATCTGCGCAGGACCTGGGCCTATTATGGCCTGTTTCCCAACACGGTCTTCGCCTTCACGCCCGAAGGGGCGCAATATTACCACGACCTACCGGTCGACCCGGGCTGCACCAAACTGACCGGACGGCAGTATCGCTATCCGAACGAAAGCCGCCAGATGCGCCTGGCCCGTTACCTGGCCGCGCGGATCGACCGCGAGACATCGGCCGAGGATCAGCAACTGTCGATCTGGTCGAACGAATCGATGCGATCTGAAGGCTTCGAGGGTTTTCACCTCTCGGATCTCGAATGGGGCCTGCGCCGCCACCATGACCAGTTGCGTCACCTTCTGCCGGTGATGCGGCAGGACCTTGCACCACCTGAAGGCGAAATGGCGCAGCGAAATGACGAATTGATTTGCCAGTCAAAATGACGGGCCTAACCTGAAACACAAGAAGACGACCCAGAAAAAGAACAGGGAGACCACCGATGAAGCTGACACGACGTCGTACTCTGACTGCCCTTTCCAGCGGTCTGATCGCCCCGCTCGCTGCGCCCTTCGTCCGCCCCTCCTGGGCCCAGGGCGGCACAGTGAATGTCTACAACTGGTCCGACTATATCGGCGAGACGACATTGGCCGATTTCGAAGCCGAGACCGGCATCTCGGTGGTCTACGACCTTTACGCCAGCGCCGAAGAGGCCCAGGCCAAGATGCTGGTCGGCGGCACCGGCTATGACGTCGTGCTTCACGCCGGCATGTCGATGCCGCAATTCGTGAAAGCCGGGGTGTTCCAGAAACTCGACAAGGCCAAGCTGACCGGCTGGGCCAATCTCGACCCCGAAATCCTCAAGATCGTCGAAGGCTACGATCCCGGCAACGACTATGGCGTGCCCTATATGTGGGGTTCGGTCGGGATGACCTACAATCTCGACATGGTGAAAGAGCGCCTGCCCGATGCCGATCTGGAAAGCCTGGATACGCTGATGCTGCCCGAGAATGCCGCCAAGCTGGCCGATTGCGGCATCTCGGTCCTGGATAGCCCGACCGATTCCGGTTTCATGGTGATGAGATGGCTGGGGATCGACACCAACACCGCCGGTCCCGCCGAATATGAGAAGATGGCCGAGGCCATGGCGAAGATCCGGCCTTACATCGCCACCTTCGACAATGCGAATTACCTGACCACGCTGCCCAACAAGGAACTGTGCGTCGCGAATACCTGGTCGGGCGATTATGGCGTGGCCAAGACCCGCGCCGCCGAAGCCGGGATCGAGTTGAACCTTGCCTATTATGTGCCAAAGACCGGCGCACCCGCCTGGTTCGATCTCTGGGCCATGCCCTCGGACGCGCCCAATGTCGAGAATGCCTACAAGTTCATCGATTATCTGCTGCGGCCCGAAGTCATCGCCGCCTGCACCAATTTCACCGGCTATGCCAATGCCAACAAGGCCGCGACGCCCCTAGTGGACGAGGCGATCCGCACCGACCCCGCCGTCTATCCCGACGAGACCACGCTGTCGCGGCTTTATACCCCACGGCCGCAGACGGAAGAACAGGATCGTGACCTCAACCGCGCCTGGCAGGCGATCAAGACGGGCGGTTGATCCGTGATGCAAGCCGCGCCCCTTGCGCCCGCTGCCACCGCCGATGACGCCCTTGCACAGCCCTTCATCCGCGTCGAGGGCGTCTCGAAGCGCTTCGGGACTTTCCAGGCGGTCAAGGATGTCACGCTGACCATCGGCAAGGGCGAAATCTTTGCCCTTCTTGGCGGCTCGGGCTGCGGCAAGACCACGCTTCTGCGAATGTTGGCCGGGTTCGAAGAGCCGACATCGGGTCGCATCTTCATCGACGGTCAGGACATGTCGGGCGTTCCCCCCTGGGAGCGCCCGGTCCATATGATGTTCCAGAGCTACGCGATCTTTCCGCATATGAGCGTGGAAAAGAACGTGGCCTACGGTCTGAAGCACGAGAAGATGACCGGCGCCCAGCGCGCCGCCCGCGTCGCCGAAATGCTGGATCTGGTGCAGCTCACGCCCTTTGCCCAGCGCAAGCCGCATCAGATTTCCGGCGGCCAGCGCCAGCGCGTCGCCCTGGCCCGGGCCTTGGCCCGGCAACCGAAACTCCTCCTGCTCGATGAACCGCTGGCGGCGCTCGACAAGAAACTGCGCGAACACACCCAGTTCGAGCTGATGAGCATCCAACAGCGCACCGGTGTGACCTTCATCGTCGTGACCCATGACCAGGAAGAGGCGATGACCCTGGCCGACCGCATCGCTGTCATGGACAGGGGTGAGGTCAAGCAGGTCGGCTCTCCGACCGAAATCTACGAATACCCCAATTCCCGGTTCGTTGCGGGCTTCATCGGCGCGATCTCGACCTTCCCCGCCCGCGTCGTCCGGCTGACTGGCGAGATCGCCGAACTCGACATTCCCGCCATGGGGGGCATTTTCGCTGCGCGTGGTTTGCCCGGTCTGGTCAAAGACCAAACGGTCACCCTGGCGCTTCGGCCCGAGAAGATTTCCATTTCGAAGACCCGCCCGGCCGCCGTCAACGTGCTGGAAGGCCAGGTCAAGGATCTGGCCTATTTCGGCAAGGACAGTCTCTATCGCGTCATCCTGCCGGGGGGCGAGCTGCTGTCCGTCCACGCCGTCAACGCCAGCCGCGCCCATGATGGCGGACATGCCGCCGACTGGGATGACAAGGTCTGGCTCTCCTTCGAACCCGCCTCGGCGATCCTGCTGACCGACTGACCATGAGGCACCCCGTTCCCTTTCATCTTGGCAAAACTGTCCCGGGGGTCCGGGGAAAAAGCCGCGGGGGGGCCAATCGATGACCGCGCTGGCCCAATGGTTCCATCGCCGCGGCGGGCGCGATCTGACCATCGCAGTGCCTTATGTCTGGCTTCTGGTCTTCTTCCTGCTGCCCTTCCTCATCGTCTTTGCCATGAGTCTGGCGACCCGTACGCCCACCGCGCCGCCCTTCGGTTATGGCGGCGACAACCCGCTGCTGAACCTGAACGGGTATGAGCGGCTGGTCACCGACAGTCTCTATATCCGGGCTTTCGTCACCTCGATCGTCAACGCTGCCGTCGCAACAGCTCTGTGCCTGCTGATCGGCTATCCAATGGCGCTTGGCCTGACGCGGGTGTCGAAAAGCTGGCGGTCGATCCTTCTGATGCTGGTGATCCTGCCATTCTGGACCTCTTTCCTCTTGCGCGTCTACGCTTGGATGGGGTTGATGGGCCGCAATTCCTGGTTCAACGGGCTTCTGACCGACGCCTGGAACCTGGTCACGCCACAGGCCTGGGCGCTGCAGTCGATCCCGATGATGAACACGAATTTCGCCGTCGTGCTGGTCATGGTCTATACCTACCTGCCCTTCATGATCCTGCCGCTTTACGCCAATCTCGAACGGCTGGACCCGGCGCTGGACGAAGCGGCGATGGATCTGGGCTCGCGCCCCTTTCAGGTCTTTCGCGACGTGACCCTGCCGCAGTCGATTCCCGGCATCATCGCCGGCGGGCTTCTGGTTTTCATCCCCGCCGCCGGAGAGCTGGTGATCCCCTCGCTGGTCGGCGATGCCGCGGCGCCGATGATCGGGCGGATCATCTCGGACGAATTCGCCCAGGCGCGCGACTGGCCCATGGCCTCGACCGTCGCGGTGGCGCTGCTGGTTCTGATGGTCGGGCCGACGATGATCTACAGCCGCTTCCAGGCCAAGGCCGAGGGGGCCGAGGCCGATCCGGCCCCGCAGCCGGGGGCCGCGCCATGACCCGCCGGCCCGTCTTCCTGATCACCATCCTCTGCTTCGGCTTTGCCTTCTTCTACATCCCGATCCTGTCGATGGTGGTCTACAGTTTCAACGGCTCGCGGCTGGCGACGGTCTGGGGCGGTTTCTCGACCAAATGGTATGTCTCGCTGTTTTCCAACAAGCAGGTCGGGGCGGCGTTGCTTCTTTCGGTGCAGATCGCGCTGATCTCGGCCACGATGGCCACGATCCTGGGCGCCATGGCCGGCATCACGCTGGCCCGGTTCCGCCGCTTTCGCGGCCGCACGCTTTTCTCGGGCATGGTCACCGCGCCCTTGATCATGCCCGAGGTGATCACCGGCATCTCGTCGCTGATGTTCTTCATCATGCTGGCCGAATGGGTCGGCTGGCCGGGCCAGCGCGGTTTCACCACGATCACGCTGGCCCATATCACCTTTTCCATGGTCTTCGTCTCCACCGTCGTCCATTCCCGCATGCTGCAGATGGACCGTGCCATCGAAGAGGCGGCGATGGATCTGGGATCGCGGCCCTGGCAGGTGATGCGCGACGTGACTTTGCCGGTGATCTCGCCCGCGCTGCTGTCGGGGTGGCTTCTGGCGTTCACCATCTCGCTCGATGATGTGGTCATCACCAGTTTCACCACCGGCCCGGGCGCGACGACCCTGCCCCTGCTGATCTGGTCCAAGGTCAAGCTGGGCGTCACGCCGGATATCAACGCCTTGGCAACCCTTATCGTGCTGACTGTCGGTCTCTGTGTCGCCATGGCGGGGATCGTGATGAACCGGGCCGAAAAGCGCCGCCTGGCCGATGAACGCCTCGCGTATCGGACCAATGAATGACAAAGGCCCTTCACCGCCACCTGCTGACCGCACCGCATGGCGCCCCGGGTTCCGCCCGCGCCCGCTATGGCGCGGCAATGGCGCTGCATGGCGAAGGTCTTCTCTCCGACGCCCAGCTTGAGGCCTATCGCGAGGCTTCGGCGCTCGACATCCAGGACCCTGCCCTGGTGCTTGCCGACCGGGGACTCGCGGCACCCGACCTGGCCCCGCCCGACCCCGCCGAGATCCTTGAGCTTCTCTTGGTCGAGCTTGACCGTCTGCTCGCCCGCACCGGCGGCGAAGGCATTGCCGAAGTGCGGGCTGGCCTTGCCCCCGCTTTCCGCCAAAGCCCGACACCGGTCCCAGTCACGCCGAATCGGGTGCTGTCGGCCCATCTTCCTGCCGCGCTTGCCGCCGTGGCGCGTGACGATCCCGCCCTTGCCCAGATCCTGGCCGCCGCCGCCCCGCATCTGCGCTGGATCACCTATGACGCCTACGATCCGGGGCTGATCGGGCCAGATTTCCCGCAGGCTCATGGCTTTGCCACGCTGGTCGGTGAGGATGCCCCCTTCGCCGCCCAGGACTATGACCTTGGCCTTTTCCTTATCGCCCCCGACACGCTGTATCGCGACCACGCCCATCCTGCGCCCGAACTTTACCTGCCACTTACCGGCCCGCATCGCTGGCGTTTTGCGCCCGGCGCGCCCTTCCACGAGAGACCCGCCTTCGCCCCGGTCTGGAACCCACCCCTGCAGCCCCATGCCACCCTGACCGGCAGGACCCCTTTCCTTGCCCTTTTCGCCTGGACCGCCGAGGTGAACGCCCCGGCCCATGTAATCCCGGCGCCGGATTGGGCCTTGTTCGAGCCTGTTTCATGATGTCCGAAACCCTGATCGTCCATGGCCGCATCCGCACGATGGACCCCGCCCAGCCCATGGCCGCCGCCATGCTGATCCGCAATGGCAGTATCGTGGCCCTTGGCCCATCGGCCAAGATGCGCCGGATGGCCAGCGCCCAGGCCCATGTGATCGATGCAGGCGGGCGGCTGGTGCTGCCGGGCTTTCAAGATGCACATATCCATTTTCTCTCGGGCGGCACCGATCTTGCCACCTCCGCCCCGCTTTACGATGTGAAGACGCTGCCCGAATTGGCCGCCACCATGGCCGCCCACGCCGCCCGCCACCCTGCCCTGCCGCTGGTGATCGGCGCGGGTTGGCAGCCGGGGCTGTTCGGCGACGAGAGCCTGACCGCCGCGGCCATTGATGCCGCCACCGGCGACCGGCCCGCCGTGCTTTATGACTCAAGCTTTCACAACGCCTGCCTGAATTCGGCGGCCTTGCGGCTGGCCGGAATCGAGGCCGGCACGACCGACCCAGCCAATGGCCATATCGTCCGCGATCGTTCAGGCGCAGCCACGGGCATGCTGCATGAAGACGCGATTAAATGGGCGCTCGACCGCCTGCCGCAGCTTTCCGACGACGATTACATGGCCGGCCTTCTGGCCGCGCAGGCGCATGGCCATGCCCATGGCCTGACCGGCGTCCTGGATCCGCGCATCGAAGAGCTGGAGAGCCGGATTTACAGCCGTGCCCTGGCCGAGAACCTGCTGACGATCCGTGTGGCCGGCGCCGCGCTGGTGCGGGAAAGCGATACGGTCGAAACCGCCCTGCCGCGCCTTCTGGCGATGCGCGCCGCCGCGCCGGGACCGATGTTCCACATCAACTCGGCCAAATTCTTCATGGACGGTGTGTTCGAGAATCGCACCGCCGCACTTCTGGCCCCCTATGCCGACACGGCGGGCGGCAATGCGCCCTGCATGTTCGGGCAGGCGCAGACCCTGGCCTTGATGACAGCGCTCGACGCCGCGCGCTTCCAGATTCATGTCCATGTCATCGGCGATGCCGCCCTGCGCCGGTCGCTGGACGGGTTCGAGGCCGCCCGCACCGCCAACGGGCCCTGGCCCGGCCTGCACCAGTTGGCCCATCTGCAACTGGTCGATCCCGTCGATGCACCGCGCCTGTCTGCCCTGGGCGCGATGGCCAACATCCAGCCGCTCTGGGCGCGCTATGATCCGGTCGTGCCCGATATCGCGCTTGACATGATCGGGGCCGAGCGCCAGCCGCTGACCTATCCGTTCCGCAGCCTGCTGGACATGGGCACCGCCACTTGCCTGTCTTCGGACTGGCCCGTCTCGACACTCAATCCCTTCGAGATCATCGAGACCGCCGTCACCCGGCAGGCAAGACTGGCAGAGGACCCGAAGGACCCGTTCCAGCCACAGGAACGCCTGGCGGTCGAAGATTGCGTGCTTGGCTATACCGCGCAGGCGGCCGCCGCCTGCTGGCGTGGCGACTATACCGGTCGGCTGAGGCCCGGATTCTCGGGCGATGCGATCATTCTCGATCAGGATATCTTTTCTTGCCCGCCCTGGAAAATCTCGGACACAAAGGTTCTTCTAACCCTGTTTCAGGGTCGCGAGGTCTATCGTGCCGGCTGGTTCGCGGGCTGAAACCCCGACCAGACGCGCCGCACGCGATCTTGCAGCCAGGGCACCGCGTCGCGGCGCGCCAGGAATTCCTCGACCTCCATCATCTCCCAGCGCTGGCCCTCGCTGCCAAAGCGCAGCGCCGCCAGGTCGGACTCGGTGATCCGACCGGCAAAGAAAACCGAGACGCGCCCCGGAAAATCCACCGAGGGCAGCACCAGCCGCTGCTCCAGACGCGACGCGGGCAGGGACAGGCCGAATTCCTCGTGCAATTCTCGCAAGAGACAGGCCTCGGGCGTCTCGTCGTCCTCGCGGCCCCCGCCGGGCAGATCCCAGTGGTTGCGCCAGATCAGGCCAGGAAAATCGTCTCTCAGATAGCATAAAAGCCGCGTTCCCAGAAAGAACGCGGCCTTCGCGCCGATGAATTCTGGCAGGGTTCCGTCAGGGCCGCTGCCCGCCCTGTCAGGGATTGTCATTGATGTCGCGATCCCAGGTCTTGACCTGGCCCGCCCGCTTGCCCAGCGAGGCGCGCAGGCCAAGCCAGGCCACCAGCGACAATACCGCGAAGATCAGGATCAGCGCCGGAAGGCCGGGCGCCAGACCCAGGCCGACCAGAACCCCGGTCAGCGCCGCGCCGATGGCAAAGCCCAGGAAGATATAGCCGGGCGCCAGAATCTCCAGCACGCCCAGCGCAAAACCCAGAACGACCCAGGCCCACCAGATCGTCCAGATCTGATCCGGCATCAGCTTCCCCTCCGGTTGAACATGCGAAAGGCGTCGCCAAAGGCCTCAAGCGCATTGGCCGGCACCAGGATCGTCTGCTTGCCCTGCCCGGTTGCCACGGCCTGCAGAGCCTCGACCTGCTTCAGCGCGACCTGATATTGCGCCGCCTCAAGCCCGTTCTCCTTGATCGCCACCGCGATGACGCTGGTGGCGAAAGCCTCGGCCTCGGCGGTCACGCGTTTGGCTTTGGCCGCCTGTTCAGCGGCGTAAAGTTCGGCATCCGCCGCCAGTTCGACGCTGCGCTTGCGGCCCTCGGCCTCCATCACCTGGGCGCGGCGGGCGCGTTCGGCGTTGAGCTGCTGCAACATCGCGGCCCGGGTCGCCTCATCCAGATTCACGTCCAGAATCTCTGCCCGCGTCACCTCGACACCCCAGTCATCGACCATGGCCGCCACCTGCTCGCGCACGCGCTCAATCAGCGAGGCGCGGTTCGACTGCACCTGGTCCAGTTCCAGCTTGCCGATTTCCGACCGCACGATTCCCGCCACCGTGGTCGCGATGGCGGCGTCAATGTCGCGGATCCGGTAGACGGTCTTTTCCGGCTCGGTCACGCGATAGAAGACCGAGGTCTCGACCTTCACCAACACGTTGTCCGCCGTGATCGCATCCTGGCTGGCATTCGGAAGCTGGCGTTCCAGCACCGAGACCTTGTGGGCGATGCGGTCCAGGAAGGGCACGACAAAGTTGATGCCCGGCCCCAGAACCGATTTCAGCCGCCCGAAACGCTCGACCACATGCTTTTCACTTTGCGGAACGATCCGCACGCCCAGAAAAATGCACAGAATAATGAACAGAGCGATGGCCAGAAACACCGCGTTCCAGCCTAGAAGATCGGTCAGCTGCATGAAATTCCTCCGTGTCGAATACGCACCGGCAGCGCCCGGCCGGGTCCCCCATAATGTGACCTCAGAGCCCCCATCCGGCAAGGGCCGGAATCTCCGCCCCCTGGCGCGCCTTGCTTTGCGCGGCAGGCCTTGCGCTGCCCACCTTTCGCTGACAGGGCGCAGCGGTTATCCTGCGCGCGTCCAAGAAACCCCTCCTCCCGGAAGGCCCAGAATGCCCCAACGCCTGCACCTCGTCTTTGGCGGCGAGCTCGTCAGCCCCGACAAGACCACCTTCCGCGATCCGTCGCAGATCCATATCGTCGGCATGTTCCCCGATTATGCCAGCGCCCATGCCGCCTGGAAGGCCGAAGCGCAGCGCACCGTCGACAATGCCCATATGCGCTATTTCATCGCGCATATTCACCGTCTGCGCGACGAGGAAACCGCTGCTTCCTCGACCGAGGAACTTGGCTGATCCCATGGCGCCGCTTGGGCTATCGCTGGCCGCGTTCCGGCCGCGCGCATCCTCGGCGCTGACGGCGGCGCGCCCGCCGCGTCCAGAAGGCCGGCTCGTGTGGCTGCATGTCAGCGGCAGCGATCCCGCGCCCGCAGCGGAAGAGCTGATGCGGCGACTGGCCGAGCGGGAAGGTGTTTCGGTGCTGCTGACCGGTCCCGCCTCGGGCGACTTGTCCGAGGCGATGCATCAGGATCCCCCCGAAGACGGCGCCGCCGAGGTGCGCGCCTTTCTCGAGCATTGGCGGCCCGAAGCGCTGGTTCTGTCGGATGGCGGGCTGCGCCCGGCGCTGATCGCGGCGGCGCGGGCGCGTGGCCTGCCGGTCCTTTTGACTGATGCCCGCGCGCCGCGTCTGATCCCTGGCAGTGCGGGCTGGTTTTCCGGCACGCTGCGCAAATGCCTTGCCGCCCTCAGCTATATCGCGGCAGTCGATGACGCCGCCGCCGCCGCCTTCCGCAAGGCCGGCGCCCCGCCGCAGGTGCTGGCGATCACCGGGCGGATGGAAGAGCGTTGCGCCGTCCTGCCCTGTCTCGAGGCCGAACGCGCGGCGCTGGCCAAGCTTTTCGCGTCGCGCCCGGTCTGGTTCGCCGCCAGCCTGCCCGATGCCGAAGAGGCCGCCGTTCTTTCTGCCCATCGTCGCGTTCTGGGGCAAAGCCACCGGCTTCTGCTGATCCTGCTGCCCGCCGACCCGGCCCGCGCCCAGCCTCTTGCCGAAAAGCTTGAAGAGGAAGGCTGGATCGTCGCGCTGCGCAGCGCCGAGGAAGACCCCGAGCCGGAAACCGAGGTATTCGTCGTCGACAGCCCGGCCGAGCTGGGCCTGTGGTATCGCCTTGCTCCGATCACTTTCCTGGGCAACAGCCTGTCCGGCAATGGGGCTGCGCGCAGCCCGATGGAGCCTGCGGCCCTGGGTTCCGCCATCCTGCACGGGCCCCGCGCCGGGGTCTATGGCGCGCTGCTGGGGCGGCTTGGCGCCGCGCGGGCGGCCCGGGCCGTGGCGGCCGCCCCCGATCTGGCCGAGGCGCTTGGCGATCTGCTCGCCCCAGACCGCGCCGCGCGGCTGGCGCAGGCCGCCTGGATCGTCGCCTCCGACGGCGCCGAGGCCACCGAAGCCGTGCTTGACCGGCTGCGCGCCCTGAGCGGGGCCAAGTGATGAGCCCGCCCGCCTTCTGGTTCGCCCCACCCGAAAGGCCCGGTCTTCTGCCTCACCTGCTGTCGCCCCTTGGCGCGCTTTATGCCGCCGCCACGGCAAGGCGGCTGGCGCAGGGCAGGCCCTATCGTGCAAAGGTTCCGGTGATCTGCATCGGCAATCTGAATGCGGGCGGCACTGGCAAAACCCCCACCGCCATCGCGCTGACGCAGCGCCTTCAGGCCCGTGGCCAGCGCGTCGCCCTGGTCTCGCGCGGTCATGGCGGCCGTTTTGAAGGCCCGGTCCAGGTCGATCCGACCCGGCATTCTGCCGCCGAGGTTGGCGACGAGCCCCTTCTCCTGTCAGCCTTCGCCCCGACTTTCATCGCCCGCGACCGCGCGGCGGGCACCCGCGCCGCCGAGGCCTCGGGCGCCAGCGTCATCCTGCTGGATGACGGGTTCCAGAATCCTGCCGTCGCCAAGGACCTGTCGCTGGTCGTGGTCGATGCCGAGCGCGGCTTTGGCAACGGGTTCTGCCTGCCTGCGGGCCCCCTGCGCGAGCCGGTGGCAACGGGCCTGACCCGCGCCGATGCCGTGCTGTCGATCGGCCCGCCCGACGCGCAGGCCGGCTTTGCCGCCCGCTGGGGCAAGGCTATTGACATTCCCCACCTGACCGGTGCTTTGCGCCCCTTGCAGATGGGCATGGAGTGGCAGGGCGAGCGCGTCATCGCCTTCGCGGGCATCGGCCACCCGGAAAAATTCTTTGCCACACTGCGGGCGGAAGGCGCGCATTTGGTGCGCAGCGTCGCGCTGGACGATCACCAGCCCTTTTCCGACGCCCTGCTGCGACGACTGGAGCATGACGCCGCACAGGCCGGGGCGCAGCTCGTGACGACCGAAAAGGACGCCGCCCGCCTGCCCGCATCCTTCCGGCCCAGGGTCCTGGCGCTGGTGGTGCGGCTTGAACTGGACGACTGGGCGCCGCTTGACACGATGCTGGCGCGGCTGCGCCTTTAGCCGCCGGGCTCAGGCCCGGCGTTCCAGCGTGGCGATGCCCAGAATCTCCAGCACCTTGGCCTCGATCTGCGGCGCATCCATGCCAGCCACGCGATACATCGCCTCGGGGCTGGCCTGGTCGATGAAAATATCGGGCAGAACCATGCTGCGGAACTTGTAGCCGCGGTCAAAGATACCCGCATCCGCCAGAAGCTGCGCCACCTGGCTGCCAAAGCCACCCACCGCCCCTTCCTCGATGCAGATCAGCGCCTCATGTTCGGCCACCAGACGCAAGATCAGATCGCGATCCAGGGGCTTGGCAAAGCGCGCATCCGCCACCGTCGGCGCCAGGCCGCGCGCGGCCAGCGATTCCGCCGCCTTCAGCACCTCGGCCAGGCGCGTGCCGAAAGACAGCACCGCCACCCGCGCACCTTCGCGGATCATCCGGCCGCGGCCTATCTCCAGCGGCACGCCGCGCGGCGGCATCTCGACCCCGCAGCCCTCGCCGCGCGGGAAACGGAAAGCGATCGGCCCCCCGTCATGCGCCACCGCCGTCGCCACCATATGGCGCAGCTCGGCCTCATCCGCCGCCGCCATCACCACCATGCCCGGCAGGTTCGACAGGAAGGCCACGTCGAAAGCCCCGGCATGGGTGGCGCCATCGGCCCCCACCAGCCCGGCGCGGTCGATGGCAAAGCGCACGGGCAGGCGCTGGATCGCCACGTCATGCACGACCTGATCGTAACCGCGTTGCAGGAAGGTGGAATAAAGCGCACAGAAGGGCTTCAGCCCGCCCGCCGCCATGCCTGCCGAAAACGTGACGGCATGCTGCTCGGCAATGCCAACATCGAACATCCGGCGCGGGAAGCGCTTGGCAAAGAGGTCCAGCCCCGTGCCATCCGGCATCGCCGCGGTGACGCCGACGATCTTCTCGTCGCGCTCGGCCTCAAGGATCAGGCTTTCGGCGAAGACCTTGGTGTAAGAGGGCGCGTTGGACGGCGTCTTCTTCTGCTCACCCGTCACGACATCGAACTTGGCCCGTGCATGGCCCTTGTCGGCCGACAATTCGGCCGGGGCATAGCCCTTGCCCTTTTTGGTCAGCACATGGATCAGCATCGGTCCGGTCGCCCGGTCACGCACGGTGCGCAGAACCGGCAGCAACTGGTCCAGATCATGCCCGTCAATCGGCCCGACATAGGAAAAGCCCAGCGCCTCGAACAGGGTGCCGCCCACCGCCATGCCCTTGAGCATGTCCTTGGCCCGCCGCGCGCCTTCCTGCAACGGCCCCGGCAACAGCCCGACAAAGCCCTTGGCGACCTGCTTCAGGTCATGCATCGGCGCTTCGGCATAAAGCCTGCTGAGATAGGAGGACAGCGCGCCGACCGGCGGCGCGATCGACATCTCATTGTCGTTCAGGATCACGAACAGCCGCTTGCCCAGATGGCCGGCATTGTTCATCGCCTCGAAGGCCATGCCCGCCGACATCGCGCCATCGCCGATCACCGCCACCGCATCGCCCGGATCCCCGCCCAGATCGGCCGCGACCTTGAAGCCCAGCGCCGCAGAGATCGAGGTGGAAGAATGCGCCGCCCCGAACGGGTCATAGGGGCTTTCCGACCGTTTGGTGAAGCCCGACAACCCGCCTTCCATCCGCAGGGTGCGGATGCGGTCACGCCGCCCGGTCAATATCTTGTGCGGATAGCACTGGTGCCCGACATCCCAGACGATCTTGTCGCGCGGCGCGTCGAACACCGCATGCAGCGCCACGGTCAGCTCGACCACGCCCAGCCCTGCGCCCAGATGGCCGCCGGTCACCGAAACCGCCGAAATCGTCTCGGCCCGCAGCTCATCGGCAAGCTGGTGCAGCTCGCGGTCGGACAGGGCCTTCAGGTCGCCCGGAAAATGGACGCGGTCAAGGATCGGCGTTGCGGGGCGGTCGGCCATCGGGGCCTCCTTCTTAGCTGTCGCGCGAGATAGAGAAACGCGCCGCCGCGATCAAGTAACGTGCAGCCTCTCCGTAGGGTTCCAGCAGGCTTTCCGCCTGTTTCACCAGTGCCGCAGCCTGCGCCCGCGCGCCTTCCAGTCCAAGAAGGGAAACGAACGTGGCCTTGCCCGCCGCCGCATCCTTGCCCACGCGCTTGCCGGCCGCTTCGGCCGTGCCGGTCACATCCAGAATATCATCGGCGATCTGGAAGGCCAGTCCCAAAGCCTCGGCATAGGCGCGCAGGGGCGCGCGCTCGGCCCCGGCCAGAATCGCCCCGGCCTCGGCGGAAAAACGGATCAGGGCGCCGGTCTTCCCGGCCTGCAATGCGGTGATCTCTTCCAGTGTCAGCTTCCGCCCCGCCGTCTCGGCCGCGATGTCCAAAGCCTGGCCCAGCACCATGCCCTGCGCGCCGCTCGCGCGGGCCAGCCCCGCGACCAGCGCGATCCGCGCCTCGGCCCCGCCCAGAGCCGGGTCAGCCAGCAACTCGAAAGCCAGCGTCTGCAAAGCATCGCCCGCCAGCACCGCCGTGGCCTCACCCCATTTCACATGCACCGTGGGCTGGCCCCGGCGCAGGTCATCGTCATCCATGCAGGGCAGGTCGTCATGCACCAGCGAATAGGCGTGAAGACATTCCACCGCCGCCGCCGCCGAAACCGCGCGCTCGGCCGCAACCCCCAGCATCCGCGCCGATTCGAGCACAAGGAAGCCGCGCAGCCGCTTGCCGCCGCGCAGGGCATAGCGCATGGCATGGACAACCGGCTGATCAGGAAGAGTCGCCAAGGCCTCGTCCAGCCGCAGCGCGATGCGCTGGGCGTCCTCGGCCAGCCGTTCGGGAAAGCTCACATCCCCTCCACCGGCTCGGTGCCCACCGCGCGGCCCTCGGCCAGACGGATCCTCTCGACCTTCTCCTCGGCCTCCTTCAGCCGCGCCGCGCAATGCGCCTTGAGCGCAGCCCCGCGTTCGTACAGCGCGATCGACTGCTCCAGCGCCACATCGCCGCGCTCAAGCTGCCCCACCACCTGCTCTAGCGCGGAGAGCGCCTCTTCGAAGCTCATCTCCGCAACGGGTTTCTCGCTCATGAATCCAGCCTCGCCATCTCGCCCACATAGGCGCCGACACTTTCGGTCAGCGCGCCCAGATCATAGCCCCCTTCCAGGGCCGAGACCACCCGGCCCCCGGAAACCTCCCAGAGCCGCGCCGCCAGCCAACGGAAATCCTCGGCCTCCCACTCAAGCTGCGCCAGGGGATCGGCCGCATGGGCATCGAAGCCAGCCGAGACGATGAGCAATTCCGGTTCTGCCGCCGCAACCGCTGGCAGGATCACCCGCTCATAGGCCGCCCGCATCGCCGCGCCGCCGCTGGCCGCGCGCAGGGGGACATTCAGAACCTGCCCGAAAGCCCCGCGTTCATCGGGCGCCCCGCTGCCGGGATAAAGCGGCATCTGGTGGGAGGAGGCGAAGAGGCAGCGTTGCTCCTCCCACAACAGATCCTGCGTGCCATTGCCGTGATGCACGTCGAAATCGACGACAGCCACCCGCGACAGCCCGTGATGATCCAGCGCCCGCTTCACCCCGATGGCGACCGAGCCGAACAGGCAGAAGCCCATCGCCCGTGCCGTTTCGGCATGGTGGCCAGGCGGCCGCGCGGCCACGAAAGCCGCCCCCGCCTCGCCCGCCAGCACCGCATCCACCGCCGCACAGACGCCACCCACCCCGCGCAGCGCCGCCTTGAGCGACCCCGGCGCAAGGAAGGTATCGCCATCCAACTGCGCCCATCCTTCCTCGGGCACCGCCCCCGTCACCCGCGCCAGATAGTCGGCTGGATGACAGCGCAGGACCTCCACCGTCGCCGCCAGCGGACAGTCCCGTTTCGCCAGCGCCAGACCTGCCAGCCCGGCTTCCACCGCAGCCAGCCGTTCCGCCCGCTCGGGGTGCCCCGGCGGCGTCACATGGTCCAGACATTCGCGATGCGAGAAAACCAGCATCTTCACCCCTTTATCTTGGCGCAAGTATTTCGGGGGTCCGCGGGCAGCGCCCCCCGGGGGTATCCCGCGCTTAGTCCGGCGCCAGCATGTAGCCCTCGCCCCGCACCGTCTGCAGGTAGCGCGGCGCCTTGGGGTCTTCCTCGATCTTGCGGCGCAGTCTCGTGATCTGCACGTCCACGGCGCGCTCCTGCGCCGCGTCCTCGCGGCCCAGGTCGGCCACCAGCCGCTCGCGGCTCATCGCCGCGCCCGGCGCCGCCGCGAACAGCCGCATGAGGGCTGCCTCGGTCGCGGTCAGCCGGATCGGCACGTCGCCGCGCCACAACTCGCCCCGGTCCATGTCATAGCGCACTGCGCCCAGATGCAGCATCTTCGGTGCCGGCTCCGCCGCGCGGGGCTGCGGCACCCGGCGCAGGATGGCATTGATGCGCAGCAGCAGCTCTTTCGGTTCGAAGGGCTTGACCAGATAGTCATCCGCCCCCGCCTCCAGCCCCTCGATTCGGTTCGCCGTCTCGCCCTTGGCGGTCAACAGCAGCACCGGCACGGTGCTGCGCTTGCGCAAATCGCGCGTCAGGCTGATGCCATCCTCGCCTGGCATCATCACGTCCAGCACGATCATGTCAAACTCCAGCCCCGCGAGCACGCGCCGCGCCTGGGCTGCATCACGCGCGACCGAGACCAGAAACCCGTTGCGGATCAGGAATTTCTGCAAAAGCCCCCGGATGCGCTCATCATCGTCGACGACCAGAAGATGCGGCTCGTTGCCCGTCACTGCCGACATGCGGTCCCTCTCCCTCAGCTTCCGTCGCGCAGACGGTTGTATGCGGCCCGCATCTCCGGGTCCATCATCGCTTCGAGAACCTGCCGGAAGCCTGCCACCGCCGCCGGCCCCGCCGCCCGATAGGCCGAGCGCATCCGGGCGCGCTGCGCATCCGACAGGGCGCGCTCCAGCTCTGCCCCCTTGTCGGTCAGGAACAGATGGCGTTCACGGGCATCGACCTTGCCCTTTTCGCTTTTCACATGGCCATCGTCGATCAGGGTGCGCAGCACGCGGTTCAGGCTTTGCTTGGTCACCCCCAGGATCGACAGCAGGTTCGACACGGTGGTGCCGGGGCTGCGATGGATGAAATGCACCGCCCGGTGATGGGCGCGGCCGTAATCCATGCCCTCCAGGATCCGGTCCGGGTCAGCGGTAAAACCGCGATAGGCGAAGAACATCGCCTCGATGCCCTTGCGCAACTGTTCATCGGTTAGAAAGAGAAGACTCTCGCCCCGTGCCGGCTCCGCCATTTCAATCCCGCCTCCTTTTTCAGCGGAATTTACGTCAGCCTTGTTGACTTTCCAAGTCATAAAGCGTAGCGATGCCCCGCCTTGACGCAACTTCATGTCCGATACGGACCCATGTTGCGCAAGAATCGAAAATCAGGAGGCCGAGATGGCGGCATATGACGATCGCGACGGGTTCATCTGGATGGATGGCAAGATGGTGGAATGGCGGGGGGCGCAGGTCCACCTTCTGACCCATGCGCTCCACTATGCTTCGGCCGTATTCGAAGGCGAGCGCTGCTACAACGGCAAGATCTTCAAGAGCCATGAGCATTCGGAACGCCTGATCCATTCCGGCAAGCTTCTCGACATGGACATTCCCTGGACCGCCGACCAGATCGACGCCGCCAAGGATGCGGTGCTCAAGGCCAATGGCCTGACCGATGCCTATGTCCGAGCCATCGCCTTCCGCGGCGCGGGGGAAGAGATGGGCGTGGCCAGCCTTGGCAACCCGGTCCGCCTGGGCATCGCCTGCTGGACCTGGGGCGCCTATTACGGCGACGCCAAATTCAAGGGCGCCAAGCTCGACATCTCGAAATGGAAGCGCCCCTCGCCCGAAACCATCCCGTCCGAGGCCAAGGCCGCCGGTCTTTACATGATCTGCACCATGTCCAAGCACGCGGCCATGGCCAAGGGCTGCTCGGATGCGATGATGTTCGACTATCGCGGCTATGTGGCCGAGGCGACCGGCGCGAATATCTTCTTCGTTAAGGATGGCGAAGTGCACACGCCCAAGGCCGACTGCTTCCTGAACGGCATCACCCGGCAGACCGTGATCGGCATGATGAAGGACATGCAGATCAAGGTTCATGAGCGCCACATCCTGCCCGAGGAACTGGAAGGCTTCGAGCAGTGCTGGCTGACCGGCACGGCGGCGGAAGTGACCCCGGTGGGCCAGATCGGTGACTACAATTTCGAAGTGGGCGAGCTGACGAAGCGCGTCGCGACGGAATACGAAAAGCTCGTCCGGCGCTGATCGCGCTGCGCAAGGCTTCTCTCCTGCCGGGCGACTCTGGTCGCATTGGCAGGAGACAGGCATAGACAGCCGCCCCGTCCCGCGTTGTGCGGGAGGGGCAACGCGGCCGGGCCCGTTGGCTTGGAAAGCGGCGTTGCGACAATTGTCGTGACCGCGCGGTGCTCGCGCAAATGGGCGAGAGCCTGCCCGAGAACACTCCCCACAGCATTGACAGCCCTACCGGTCGCCAGGCCAGCACTGCGGCCAAATCCGTGCGGCGGCGCGCGCAGGGCGGAGAAGGCGGGCTTGGGTCCGAATGCAAAAGCCGCGCAATTCGCTGGGAATGCGCGGCTTTTGAATGAAGTGGTGCCCAGAAGAGGACTCGAACCTCCACGCCTTGCGGCGCTGGTACCTGAAACCAGTGCGTCTACCAATTCCGCCATCTGGGCACTGGCGGCGATGTATCCGGGGGCATCGGCAGTGTCAACAGGGGCCAAAGCCCGTAAGAACGAAAATCGTCACATGGCTTCCGCATCGGCTTTTGTCTTGCGGCTGCAGCAAGGCCGGGGCTATTCAGGGCGCAGGATTTTCGGCCTCTGGCAAGGATGGCACGCATGAGCAAGCTGGTCACGATCTACGGCGGTTCGGGCTTTGTTGGCCGCTACATCGCGCGGCGGATGGCGAAAGAGGGCTGGCGCGTCCGCGTCGCCGTGCGCCGGCCGAACGAGGCGCTGTTCGTCAAGCCCTATGGCGTGCCGGGCCAGGTCGAGCCGGTCCTGTGCAACATCCGCGACGATGCCAGCGTGCGCGCGGTGATGCGCGGGGCGGATGCGGTGGTGAACTGCGTCGGCACCTTTGATCGCGGCGGCAAGAACAATTTCCAGGCGGTGCAGGCCGAAGGCGCGGGCCGCGTGGCGCGGATCGCGGTCGAGGAAGGCGTGGCACAACTTGTCCATATCTCGGCCATCGGCGCCGCGAAGGATGCGCCCTCGCTTTACGGCCAGTCCAAGGCGGCGGGCGAAGAGGCGGTGCAGGCCGCCTTTCCCGGCGCGGTGATCCTGCGGCCTTCGGTGATCTTCGGCAACGAGGACGGATTCTTCAACAAATTCGCCTCGATGGCGCGGCTGGGGCCCGTGCTGCCTCTGGTCCATGCCGATACCAGGTTCCAGCCGGTCTTTGTCGATGACGTGGCGCAGGCTGCGGTCAAGGGCATCAAGGGCGAGGCCGCGCCGGGCATCTATGAGCTGGGCGGCCCGGATGTCGAAAGCTTCCGCGACCTGATCGGCAAGATGCTGGCCGTGATCCAGCGCCGCCGTCTGGTGCTGAACATGCCCTCCTTCCTGATGGGCATCCTTGCCGGCGCCCTGGACATCGGCTCGGCCCTGACCGGCGGGCTGATCCGCAACACGGTTCTGACCCGCGACCAGCTTGCCAGCCTGGGCCAGGACAATGTGGTGGCGCCGGGCGCCAAGGGTCTGGCCAATCTGGGCATCACGCCGGTGGCTTTCGAGGCGGTGGTGCCGGAATATCTCTGGCCCTTCCGCCCCTCGGGCCAATTTGCGGCAATCAAGGCTTCGGCCAAGAATCTGAACAAGGCCTGACGTGGGCGATACGCTGACCGCTGCCCTGCTGGGCCTGCTGGAAGGGCTGACCGAGTTCATTCCGGTGTCGTCGACGGGCCATCTGCTGCTGGCCGGTCATTTCCTGGGCTTTGAGGCGGCGGGCAAGACCTTTGAGGTCGTGATCCAGCTTGGCGCGGTCCTGGCCTTGTTCTCGGTCTACGCGGCCAAGCTGACCGGTCTGTTTCTGGCGGCGCGGACGGATGAGGCGGCGCGGCGCTCGATCGTGTCGGTCCTGCTGGCCTTCTTTCCCGCGGTGATCGTGGGGCTTCTGGCGCATGATTTCATCAAGAACGTGCTGTTCGAAACGCCCAAGCTGATCTGCATCATGTTGATTCTAGGTGGAATCGTGCTTCTGGTGGTTGACCGGATCGCGCCGAAGCCGGTGCATTTCGACGCGCTGAAGCTGCCCTTCGGCAAATCGTTGGTGATCGGCTTCTGCCAATGCCTGGCGATGATTCCCGGCGTCTCGCGTTCGGGCGCGACCATCGTGGGGGCGTTGTTCCTGGGGGTCGAGAAGCGGGCGGCAGCAGAGTTTTCCTTTTTGCTGTCGCTTCCGACCATGGGCGCGGCGGTGGCCTATGACCTATTCAAGAACCGCGATTCACTGGATTTCGGGGCGCTCTGGGAAATTGCCGTCGGTTTCGGCATCGCCTTCCTGACGGCGGCTTTGGTGGTCCGCTGGGTGCTGAATTTCGTTGGAAAGCATGGGTATTCGGTCTTCGGCTGGTGGCGAATCATCGTTGGCTCGGTGGCGCTTGCCGCGCTTTTCGCCGGGTTCTGAGCAGGTCTGGAACTCTTGCTGACCCAGTTTCAAAAGAAAACGTCAATCTTACTACCCTTGCCGATCGAAAACTGTGAAATAGGTCAGCTTGATTGACTTTTATTCCGAATCGAAGCCATGTAGGAAGGCGTGCCTGAGGAAATGACGGGGACGCGCAGCCATGGCCACGCAGAAGATGCTGAAATTCGTCAACGTCGGCCGCGAAATGCCGGCCAAGCGCGATGCAGCTTCGCGCGCCCGGGACTTCAGCGAGATCTACGCCGAGTTCGCCGCCGAGAAGGCCGCCGAACAGGCCAGCCGGTGCAGCCAGTGCGGCGTGCCCTATTGCCAGTCGCATTGCCCCTTGCACAACAACATCCCCGACTGGCTGCGCCTGACCGCAGAGGGCCGCCTTCAGGAAGCCTATGAGCTGAGCCAGGCCACCAACACCTTCCCGGAAATCTGCGGCCGCATCTGCCCGCAGGACCGGCTTTGCGAAGGCAATTGCGTGATCGAACAATCGGGCCATGGCACCGTGACCATCGGCTCGGTCGAGAAATACATCACCGACACCGCCTGGGAAGAGGGCTGGGTCAAGCCGATCAAGCCGCATGTCGAACGCCCCGAGTCGGTGGGCATCATCGGTGCCGGTCCGGGGGGCCTTGCCGCGGCGGATGTGCTGCGCCGCGCCGGTGTGCAGGTCACGGTCTATGACCGCTATGACCGCGCGGGGGGCCTGCTGACCTATGGCATCCCCGGCTTCAAGCTGGAGAAGGACGTGGTGATGCGCCGCAACGAACAGCTTCGGCTGGGCGGGGTGAATTTCGTTCTGAACTGCGATGTCGGCGTGGATCTGTCTTTCGATGCCATCCGCGGCCAGCATGATGCAGTATTGATCGCGACCGGCGTCTACAAAATCCGCGAGATCGAGGCCCCCGGCGTCGGCGCCAAGGGCATCGTCAAGGCGCTGGACTATCTGACCGCGTCGAACCGGAAAAGCTTTGGCGACGAGGTTGCCGAGTTCGATTCGGGGATGCTGGATGCCAAGGGCAAGCGCGTGGTGGTGATCGGCGGCGGCGATACGGCGATGGACTGTGTGCGCACCGCGATCCGCCAGGGCGCGCAATCGGTGAAATGCCTTTATCGCCGGGACAAGGCGAACATGCCGGGCAGCCAGCGCGAAGTGCAAAATGCCGAGGAAGAGGGCGTTGAATTCGTCTGGCTGTCGGCGCCCAAGGGATTCACCGGCGGCACCGAGGTCGAGGGCGTGATGGTGCAGAAGATGCGCCTTGGCGAACCCGATGCGACCGGCCGCCAAAGCCCCGAGATCATCGAGGGGGCCGATTATGTCGAAGAGGCCGACCTGGTGGTGCAGGCGCTGGGCTTTGAACCCGAAGACCTGCCGGGCCTCTGGGGCGTGAAGGAACTGGCCGTGACGCGCTGGGGCACGATCAAGGCCGATTTCCGCACCCATGCGACCAGCCTGCCCGGCGTCTATGCGGCGGGCGATATCGTCCGGGGGGCATCCTTGGTCGTCTGGGCGATCCGCGATGGCCGTGAGGCCGCCGATGCGATGCTGGCCTATCTGGCGCAGCCCGCCACGGTGGCTGCGGAATAGAGTCTTGAACCCGTCTTGCCTGCGTCTTCCTTTCGTCTCTACGCGCGGAAGAGGCAGGGAAGTTTAACGTCAGGATCTGTGACCTGATCAAAGGTTTTAGTCGTGATGCAGAAGTTTGCCATCCTTGCCTGTCTGACTGTCGCAGCTTCGCCGTTGGCGGCCGAGACTTCGCGCCAACGGCCCGAGTCCTGCGTGCTTATTGCCACGTCGCAGGATGATCATTGCGCAGTGACAAACCATTTTCGCTGCGACGGCGCGGGCCCGATCGCCTTTTGGCAGGAAATCACCCTGGCAAATGGTGCGATCGAGACACATGCGAACGACGCGAATCATGGCGCCATAGAGATTGTCATGCCCGGCGGCTCTCACATCAGGTCCAAAAGCAGTGGTGGCTCGCCTGCAGAGGCTGTGCAGACAGGAAAGTCTCGTGTGACCGAGCGCGCCACGCTGACCGGAGATGGTGCGAGCCAATCGGCGAGCATCGTTATTGAATATACTTTTGACGGTGAGACCCGCGAGCTTGCCGGCAAGACGTTCAAGCGCCTCAGGTATGAGGCCGATCTGGATTATCCGCAGTCGGGCAGCAAGCTTCATACGTCGGGAACGCTACTGTTCAATGAGCAGCTTGACCTGCTGATCAGTGAGACAGAGGTTTCGGACGGACAAGGCGGACCCGGTCGTCGCATCAAGCTGAAAACCTTGGCGCTGGAGGGCAGGAAAGGCTTTGGATCGACCAAGCCGAAATATGGCTGCCAATCCCTGAGCCTGAACGAATCTTTCCCGCCGGAGGTCCGCGCATGAAACGCCTTGTCCTTCTGCTGGCCCTTCTTCCCGCCCCTGCCCTTGCCGGCACCTGGACTGCGCCCGAGGGCTGCGAGATCAATATGACCGTGCAGTCCAAGGGGTGCCGGGTGTCGAACCACTACACCTGCAAGGCCGACCCGCCGGGCGACCAGTGGCGGGCGGATTTCGATCAGGAAGGCGTCTATTTCTATTCGCGCATCAACCGCGAGGCGGAATGGGTGGAAAGCTTCGACGTCAACCCGACGGTGCGCCAGACCCTGGACCCCGGAGCGGAAGACCCGGCCTCGTTCAGCGAGCTGTTGTCGGCGGGGATCGACACCTATGTCTTCAGCCTGACCCGCGAGGATGGCACCCATTCCAATGTCTCGGGTTATGACCGGCTGACCGGACGAACCGTCACCATCGACGGCGTGGCGCTGGAAGAGACCGAGTTCGAATATACCGAGACCGACGACAGCGGCTACGTCGTACGGCGCGCCCATGGCCATGAATATATCAGCCGCGAGCGCCGCAATTTCTTTGCCGGGCCGGGCGAGACCGATCTGGGCGATGGCCAATGGCTGCCCATCGACGGCAGCCCGGTGGACTTTGCCTTTCCCGGCGACAAGGGCTTTGGGGCCACCCAGCCGATCTATGACTGCGACGCCATCATGTCGATGGCGCCGGTGCAGACTTCCCCTGACCTGATGGAGGCCAACCATGACCAGCTTTGATGACGCCTGGGTCCGCGCGGAAGAGGCCAAGCGCGCCTATATGAACGAGCATTCGCTGTATCGCGACGAGGATGAGCATTCCTCTTGCGGGGTGGGTCTGGTCGTCTCGATCTCGGGCAAGCCCAGCCGCAAGGTGGTGGAGAACGGCATCGCCGCGCTGAAGGCGATCTGGCACCGCGGCGCAGTGGATGCCGATGGCAAGACCGGCGACGGCGCGGGCATCCATGTGCAGATCCCGGTCAAGTTTTTCTACGATGTGGTGCGGCGCACCGGGCACGAGCCCGATGGCAACAAGCTGATCGCCGTGGGCCAGGTCTTCCTGCCGCGCACCGATTTCGGCGCGCAGGAACGCTGCCGGACCATCGTCGAGGCTGAAGTGCTGCGGATGGGCCATTACATCTATGGCTGGCGGCATGTGCCGGTCGATATCTCGGTCCTGGGCGAGAAGGCCAATGCGACGCGGCCGGAGATCGAGCAGATCCTGATCCGCTGCGAAAAGGACATCGACCACGAGCAGTTCGAGCGTGAGCTGTACATCATCCGGCGCCGGATCGAGAAGGCGGCGGTGGCGGCGGCGATCCAGGGGCTGTATCTGTGCTCGCTGTCCTGCCGGTCGATCATCTACAAGGGGATGATGCTGGCCGAGCAGGTTTCGACCTTCTATCCCGACTTGCAGGACGAAAGGTTCGAAAGCGCCTTCGCGATCTATCACCAGCGCTATTCGACCAATACCTTCCCGCAGTGGTGGCTGGCCCAGCCCTTCCGCATGCTGGCCCATAACGGCGAGATCAACACGCTGAAGGGCAATGTGAACTGGATGCGCAGCCATGAGATCCGCATGGCTTCGGGCACGTTCGGCGAGGCGGCGGAAGACATCAAGCCGATCATCCCATCGGGCGCGTCGGATTCGGGTGCGCTAGATGCGGTGTTCGAGGTTCTGGTGCGGTCGGGCCGGTCGGCGCCGATGGCCAAGACCATGCTGGTGCCCGAGGCCTGGTCGAAGCAGACGGTGAACATGCCCAAGGCCTGGGCCGACATGTATTCCTATTGCAACTCGGTCATCGAGCCCTGGGACGGGCCGGCGGCGCTGGCGATGACCGACGGGCGCTGGGTCTGCGGCGGGCTGGACCGCAACGGGCTGCGTCCGATGCGCTATGTGGTGACGGGGGATGGGCTGCTGATTGCCGGGTCGGAGGCCGGGATGGTGCCGGTCGAGGAGACCACGGTGCGCGAGAAGGGTGCGCTGGGGCCGGGGCAGATGATCGCGGTCGATATGGTTGAGGGCAAGCTGTACCACGACACCCAGATCAAGGACCGGCTGGCGAACAACCAGCCCTATGGCGACTGGATCGAGAAGATCGTCGATCTGAACGCGCTTTTGCGCGACGTGCCCGAACGCGCCGATCACACGGGCGCCGAGCTGCGCCGCCGCCAGATCGCGGCCGGCTATACGGTCGAGGAGCTGGAGCAGGTTCTGGCGCCGATGGCCGAGGACGGCAAGGAAATGGTCGCCTCGATGGGCGATGACACGCCGCCCGCGGTTCTGTCCAAGGTCTACCGCCCGCTGTCGCATTACTTCCGGCAGAATTTCAGCCAGGTGACGAACCCGCCGATCGACAGTCTGCGCGAAGGCCGGGTGATGAGCCTGAAGACGCGCTTCGGCAACCTGAAGAACGTGCTGGACGAAAACTCGGGCCAGACCGAGATCCTGGTGCTGGAAAGCCCCTTCGTCGCCAATGCCGAGTTCAAGGTTCTGGTCGACCGCTTTGGCGAACAGGTGGCGCATATCGACTGCACCTTCCCGGTCGGCCCGTCGCTGGACGATCTGCGCCAGGGTCTGGAGCGGATCCGGTCGGAAGCCGAGGATGCGGTGCGGTCGGGCGCCGGGCAATTGGTGCTGACGGATGAGCATCAGGGGCCGGAAAAGGTTGGGATGCCGATGATCCTGGCGACCAGCGCGGTGCATAGCTGGCTGACGCGCAAGGGGCTGCGGACCTTCTGTTCGATCAACGTGCGCTCGGCGGAATGCATCGACCCGCATTATTTCGCGGTGCTGATCGGCTGCGGCGCGACCACGGTGAACCCCTATCTGGCACAGGATTCCATCGCCGACCGCATCGGACGCGGGCTGATCGAGGGCAGCCTGACCGATGCGATGCGGCGCTATCGCGATGCGATTGACGCGGGCCTGCTGAAGATCATGTCGAAGATGGGGATCTCGGTGATCTCCTCCTATCGCGGCGGCCTGAACTTTGAAGCGGTGGGCCTGTCGCGCGCCATGGTGGCCGAATATTTCCCGGGGATGCACAGCCGCATCTCGGGCATCGGCCTGCACGGAATCGAGCACAAGGTCGAAGAGATCCACGCCAAGGGCTGGCGCGGCGGAAGCGACGTGCTGCCCATCGGCGGCTTCTACAAGGCGCGGCGCACGGGCGAGAAGCATGCCTGGGAAGCCCAGACCATGCATATGCTGCAGGCCGCCTGCGACAAGGCGAGCTATGATCTGTGGAAGCAGTACAGCGCTGCGATGCGGGCCAATCCGCCGATCCATCTGCGCGACCTTCTGGACATCAAGGCTCTGGGCAAGCCGGTGCCGATCGAGGAAGTCGAATCGATCACCAGCATCCGCAAGCGGTTCGTGACGCCGGGCATGTCGCTGGGCGCGCTGTCGCCCGAGGCGCACAAGACGCTGAACGTCGCCATGAACCGGATCGGGGCCAAGTCCGACTCGGGAGAGGGCGGCGAGGACCCGGCGCATTTCCTGCCCGAGGCGAACGGCGACAACCCGTCGGCCAAGATCAAGCAGGTCGCCTCGGGCCGCTTCGGCGTGACGGCGGAATATCTGAACGCCTGCGAGGAACTGGAAATCAAGGTCGCGCAGGGTGCCAAGCCCGGCGAGGGCGGGCAATTGCCCGGCATGAAGGTGACCGAGCTGATCGCGCGGCTGCGCCATTCGACCAAGGGGGTGACGCTGATCTCGCCTCCGCCGCACCATGACATCTACTCGATCGAAGACCTGGCGCAGCTGATCTATGACCTGAAGCAGATCAACCCGCGCGCCAAGGTGACGGTCAAGCTGGTGTCTTCCTCGGGTGTCGGCACGATTGCGGCGGGCGTGGCCAAGGCCAAGGCGGATGTCATCCTTGTCTCGGGCCACAATGGCGGCACCGGGGCCAGCCCGGCGACCAGCATCAAATATGCCGGCCTGCCCTGGGAAATGGGCCTGACCGAAGCGCATCAGGTTCTGGCGATGAACAACCTGCGCGAGCGGGTGACGCTGCGCACCGATGGCGGGCTGCGCACGGGGCGCGACATCGTGATGGCGGCCATGATGGGGGCCGAAGAATACGGCATCGGCACCGCCGCGCTGATCGCGATGGGCTGTATCATGGTGCGCCAGTGCCAGTCGAACACCTGCCCGGTGGGCGTCTGCACCCAGGACCAGAAGCTGCGCGACAAGTTCACCGGCAGCGCCGACAAGGTGGTGAACCTGATCACCTTCTACGCGCAGGAAGTGCGGGAAATCCTGGCCCAGATCGGCGCGCGGTCGATGGACGAGATCATCGGCCGGGCCGACCTGCTGACCCAGGTGTCGCGCGGCCATGCCGATCTGGACGATCTGGACCTCAACCCCCTGCTGATCAGCGTCGATGGCACGCATCGCATCACCTATGACCGCTCGAAGCCGCGCAATGCGGTGCCGGACACGCTGGACGCGGAAATCATCCGCGACGGCAGCCGCTTCTTCGAGGATGGCGAGAAGATGCAGCTGTCCTACGCGGTGCGGAACACGCTGCGCACCATCGGGACGCGGGCGTCGAGCCATATCGTGAAGAAATTCGGCATGCGTAACGGCTTGCAGCCTGACCATCTGACGGTGAAGCTGACCGGGTCCTGCGGTCAGTCGCTGGGGGCCTTTGCCGTCAACGGGCTGAAGATCGAGGTCATGGGCGATGCCAATGACTATGTCGGCAAGGGCCTGTCGGGCGGTATGATCACTGTGCGGCCGCAAATGGCCTCGCCGCTGGTGGCGGCCGAGAACACGATCATCGGTAATACGGTGCTTTATGGCGCGACGGATGGCTATCTTTTTGCCAGCGGGCGAGCGGGCGAGCGGTTCGCGGTGCGCAACTCGGGCGCCAAGGTGGTGGTCGAGGGCTGCGGCTCGAACGGCTGCGAATACATGACCGGCGGTGTGGCGGTGATTCTGGGCCGGATCGGCGCCAACTTTGGCGCCGGGATGACCGGGGGCATGGCCTATCTGTACGATCCGGCGGGCACGGCCGAGGATTTCATGAATCTTGAAAGCCTTGTCACCTGCGCCGTGTCGCATCCGCATTGGGAGGCGCAGCTCAAGGGCCTGATCGAGCGGCATCTGGCGGAGACCGGATCGAAAGTCGCGGCGCGGATCCTGACCGACTGGACGGAAGAGCGGGCGAATTTCCTGCAAGTCTGCCCGAAGGAGATGCTGCCGCATCTGGCGCATCCCCTGTCGGACGAGCCGGTGAAAGTGCCGGCGGAATAGGAAAAAGGGCCCCTTGCAGGGGCCCTTTGCTTTTGTGTTAGGGCGCGGGCACGACCGGCGGCGCCTCGGGGGAAGCGCCGTCGGCGGGCGGCGGCGGCGCATCCATGCCGGGCCCGCGCTTGTCCTGGCCTTCTCCGCGTTCAGCCTTGCCTTTCCCGCCCCAGTCGCCGCGGTCGTGGTTGCCGCCGTGCTTGCCGTGGAACTTGCCCCTTTCGCCCATCTCGACCGGCGGGGTGGCCGCGACCTTGTCGATCACGCCTTGCGCGGCGGTCAGGCAGGCGGCGATCTCGGTGGTGCCGCAATCGATGCGGACCGACCGCCCGGCACCGAAATCGACCTTGAACCCGGCTTCGGGCTGTTTCGCCGCAGGCGGCGCGGCCGGGACCTCCTGCGCGATCAGCGGCAGGGCGGTCAGGGTGAAGGCCGCAATCACGGCAGCGGGCAGGATCAGGGTCTTGGCCATCTCGACAGGCTCCTCTTCTTTTGTGTCGCATTGGGTGAACGGGCGGGCGCGGCTTTTCCGCCGCCCCGGCCCGGTCACGGCTGCGTGTGGGCGGCAGCGGTCTTGACCGCAGGGCGGCCATCGGGCCTATGGGCACATGGCCGGAACCGCCGAGAGAAAGACCCGCAGCCGCAAGGCGAAACCCGCGCCGCGCCGTGCGCCGCTGCGGCGGGTGCTGCGCTGGGTCGGGCGTGGGATTGCCGGGCTGGCAGCGCTGTTTCTGGCGCTGATCCTGATCTTCGCCGTGGTGCCACCGCCGATCAACCTGTACCAAATTTCCGAATCCTGGCGCCTGGGCGGGATCGAGAAGGACTGGGTGAGCTGGGACGAGATCGCCCCGGTGATGGCGCGGTCGGCCGTGGCGGCGGAAGATGCGAATTTCTGCGAGCACTGGGGCTTCGACATGAAGGCGATCCGGCTGGCCATCGAAGAGGGCAGCACGCGCGGCGCCTCGACCATCAGCCAGCAGGTGGCGAAGAACGTGTTCCTCTGGCAGGGGCGCAGCTGGCCGCGCAAGGCGATGGAGGCCATGCTGACGCCCGCGATCGAACTGGTCTGGTCAAAGCGGCGGATCCTGGTGGTCTATCTGAATGTCGCGGAATTCGACGAGGGCGTGTTCGGCGTGCAGGCGGCGGCGCAGCATTACTTTGGCGTCGATGCGCGCGCGCTTTCGCCGACCCAGGCGGCCCGGCTGGCGGCGGTGCTGCCCGATCCGAAGGGGCGCGATGCGGCCAACCCCTCGGCATTCGTGAAGAAGCGCGCCCGCCAGATCATGGCCGGCGCCGAGACCATCGCCGCTGACGGTCGATCCGCCTGTTTCGAAGGCTAGGCGCGGGCAGGGATTGCACGCGCGCGTGGCAAGCGGCTAGGAAGGGGGCAAGCACAAGGTCCCCTGCACATGAACCGTCTCTACCATGTTCCCCTGTCTCCGTTCTGCCGCAAGGTGCGCCTGACTTTGGCCGAGAAACGGATCGAGGTGGAGCTGGTCGAGGAACGCTATTGGGATCCGAGCCCGGATTTCCTGCGCCGCAACCCGGCGGGCAAGGTGCCGGTGCTGCGGATGGAGGGGCGCGTCCTGAGCGAGAGCCAGGCGATCTGCGAATATCTGGAAGAGACGGTGCCAAGCCCGGCCCTGATGCCGCGCGATGCCGACAGCCGCTATGAGGTGCGCCGCCTCTGCGCCTGGTTCGATGACAAATTCCACAACGAAGTGACCTCGAAGCTTCTGTATGAGCGGGTGAACAAGAAAGTCACCGGGGCGGGCTACCCGGATTCGAAGAATGTGAAATACGGGGCGAGCCGGATCAAATATCACCTCGACTATCTGGCCTGGCTGCTGGACCAGCGGCGCTGGCTGGCGGGGAATGACATGACGCTGGCCGATTTCACCGCCGCGGCGCATCTGTCGAGCCTGGACTATATCTCGGACGTGGACTGGAACCGCCATGCTGTGGTCAAGGACTGGTATGCCAAGATCAAGTCGCGGCCGAGTTTCCGCACGCTTCTGGCCGACCAGGTGCCGGGCTTCCTGCCGCCGGCGCATTATGCCGATCTGGATTTCTAGCTGAAACCGCCGGGGGCGCCGTCCCCCGGACCCCCGGAGTATCTTCGCCAAGATGAAGGAGGCCTTGCACGCGCAGGCTTTGGCCGAGGGGTTTTCGGCCATGGGGGTGTGCCGCCCCGATGCCGTGCCCCAAGCGGCGGGGCGGTTGCGCGCGTTTCTTGACGCCGGGCGGCACGGGCAGATGGGCTGGATGGCCGAACGGGTGGAATGGCGCGGCGCGGCTTCGGCGCTGTGGCCTGCGGCGCGGTCGGTCGTGATGCTGGCCGAGGCCTATACGCCCGAGGGCGACCCGATGGCGGGCCTGGCGCAGAAGGACCGGGGAGTGGTCAGCTGCTATGCCCAGGGCAAGGATTACCATGATCTGGTCAAGAAGCGGCTGAAGCGGCTGGCGCGATGGCTGGTGGCGCAGGCGCCGGGGGCAGAGGTCAAGGTCTTTGTCGATACCGCGCCGGTGATGGAGAAACCGCTGGCGCAAGCGGCGGGGCTGGGCTGGCAGGGCAAGCACACCAATCTTCTGGGGCGCGATCTGGGAAGCTGGGTCTTTCTGGGGGCGATCTTCACCACACTGGATCTGGAGCCGGATGCGGCAGAGGTTTCACATTGCGGGTCCTGCACCGCCTGTCTGGACATCTGCCCGACACGGGCCTTTCCGGCGCCCTATCAGCTGGATGCGCGGCGCTGCATTTCCTATCTGACGATCGAGCATGCCGGGCCGGTGGACCCTGATCTGCGGGTGCTGATGGGCAACCGGATTTATGGCTGCGACGATTGCCTGGCCGTCTGTCCCTGGAACAAATTCGCCGTGGCGGCGCGCGAGATCGGCTATCAGCCGCGCGTCGGGCTGCCAGAGCTGGCAGAGTTGGCGGGGCTGGACGATGGCGGGTTCCGGGCGCGGTTTTCGGGATCGCCGATCAAGCGGATCGGGCGCGGGCGCTTCGTGCGCAATGTCCTGTACGCGATCGGCAATTCGGGCCTTGCCGCGCTGGCGCCGGTGGCGGCGGGATTGCGGGGCGATGACGACCCGGTCGTGGCCGAGGCCGCAGTCTGGGCGTTGGGCCGGATTTCGCAGCTGCAGGACCGGGGGGTGGGGCCGGGGGCCGATCCGTGCTAGCCTGATGCTCCGCAAGCGAAGGAGGACAGCCATGACCAAGCATCTGGCGGACAAGCGCAAGAGCTCGACCGGGGGGCGGGTGAAGCATTTCCTGCGCCTCGCGCGTGAGAGCCGCGAGACCTGGCATCGCAGCGAAGCCAAGGCGGGATCGAGCCGGTTGGCCCAGTTCCTGCGCATCGCCCGCGGGCGTGAGGCCTGAGGGCGATGACCGCGGCTTGTCCCATGGCGGGACAGGTCACGGCCTGAGGAATATCAAAGGCTTGCCTGAGTCGTTTTAACGGATCTTTAAGACTTGGCCGGTTTCAGCCGGTCGCGCAGATCGGCCAGAACCTCGCGCAGATCGGTGATCGAGGCGAGGTCGAGTCCGGTCTTTTCGGCAAAGGCGCGTGGCACGCCTGCCGCCCGGTCGGCAAGGGCGCGGCCCGCATCCGTCAGCGCGATGCGGACCTGACGTTCATCGACCTCGTCGCGTTTGCGGGTCAGCCAGCCCTGCTGCTCCATCCGTTTCAGCAAGGGCGTGAGCGTGTTCGATTCCAGCCGCAGCGCCGCACCGATTTCGCCCACCGTCTGACCGTCCTGAGCTGCAAGCGCAGAAAGCGCGAGATATTGCGGATAGGTCAGACCAAGCGGATCGAGCAAGGGCGCATAGGCCGCATGCATGGCATGGGCGGCGGAATGCAGCGCGAAACAGAGCATGTCGGGCGGGGCGAGGGTCATCGGTGAAATATAAATCGCGCACGATTGGAACGCAAGCGATGCATCCGGGGTTGACAGGGCGTATGATTCTAGATCAGTAGTATCGTGCGCGATTTAATCGTAAACGATAGGAGACTGACATGTCGGTGGATGCGAAATACTGGACCGAGGCCAAGGCAACCGGCGGCGGGCGCAATGGCACCTCGGGGCTGGTCAATGGCCAGCTGACCGTGACCATGGCCAGCCCGAAGGAACTGGGCGGGTCGGGCCTGGGCCACAACCCCGAAGAGCTGTTCGCGACGGGCTATGCGGCCTGCTATCTGGGGGCGATGCGCTTTGCCGCCCAAAGCGAGAAGCTGGGCACCGTGCCCGACACCGCGACGGTCAATGCCCATGTCGGCATCGGCCCGCGTTCGGATGGCGGTTTCGGGCTGAAGGTGAAGCTGGTGGTCAGCCTGCCCGGGCTGGACAAGGCGGTGGCGGAAAAGATCGTGGAACGCGGCCACTTCATCTGCCCCTATTCCAACGCGACCAAGGGCAATATCGAGGTCGTGACCGAACTGGCCTGAGACCGGGCAGTCGGGAGAAGGCGGGGGCGCGGCAGGTGCTGTGCCCCGGTCTCCTGCCGCACTTGCGCCTTGCGCGCCGCTGACGGAAGGTGGCGTCAGGCCGCAATCCCGAGGGCAGCATGACCAACCCGCATTGGATTTACACGCAGACGATCAAGACCTTTGCCGCCGGTGCCGAGCCCCCCTTCGAGGATGAGGGCGAGCTGACGGCAAGCTGGGGCCGGGTCTGGGGCATCGACAATGATGTGGGCCGCATCCGCGATATTCTGATGCACCGGCCAGGGCCGGAAATGGCGGTGGTCGATCCGGCCAAGCGCCTGCCCGAGATCGGCTCCTATGGCGATCCGGCGGTGGGCTGGTATTTCCAGTCGGACACACCGCCCGATCTTCCGCTGATGCAGGCCCAGCATGACGGCTATGTCGCGGCGCTGCGGGCCGAGGGGGTGAATGTCCATTTCATGGAGGGCGAGGCGGGGAACCGGCTGAAGCAGGTCTATACCCGCGATCCGTTCATCATGGTGAAGGGCGGCGCCATCGTCTGCCGGATGGGCGCGCGCATCCGGCGCGGCGAAGAGCTGGCGGTGACGCGGACGCTGGCAAATCTGGGCATCCCGATCCTGCGCACGATCAACGGTACCGGGATCATGGAAGGCGGCAGCTTTGCCTGGCTGAACGAGAAGACCTGCGCCATCGGCGTGGGGGTGCGGGTGAACCGCGAGGGCGCCGAGCAGGTGGGCGAGGTCCTGGCCCGGCAGGGGGTGGAGCTGTTGATCGTCGAGCTGACCGGCTATGACATCCATCTGGATGTGAGCTTCCTGATGATCGACCGCGACCTGGCTTTGCTGAACCCGATGGGCCTGCCCTATTGCTTCCTCGAGGAGCTGGGCCGCAGGGGCATCCGCTATATCGAGACCGACCCCGGCGATGATCCCTGGATCGTCAATTCCATCGCGCTGGCGCCGGGCAAGGTGCTGATGCCGGAAGGGGCGACCAACCGCACGCTCGACCGGCTGGCGGCGGCGGGGGTAAGCTGGGTGACGGTGCCCTATGCGGCGGTGCACAAGAATGGCGGCGGACTGCATTGCAGCACCACGCCGCTGCGGCGGGACAGCCTGTAGGGCGGACCGCGCGCGCGCCCTTGCTGCCAGGGGCTGCCGTTCGGCCGCCCCGCAGTTGACCGCATCGGGCCATGGGGCTAAGCCCGTCGCGAACCTCAATCGCGATGTAAGGGCAGCGCCTTGGCCATCTTCCTGCACCAGAACGACCTGCCCGACGGGCTGGATCTTGGCCCCGTTGTCGCCATCGACACCGAGACCATGGGCCTTGACCCGCGCCGCGACCGGCTGTGCGTGGTGCAGCTTTCGGCGGGCGATGGCAATGCCCATCTGGTGCAGATCGCCCGGGGCCAGAGCACCGCGCCGAATCTGGAGCGGCTTCTGGCCGATCCTGCGGTGCTGAAACTGTTCCATTTCGGGCGGTTCGACATCGCGGTGATGAAACGTGCCTTCGGCGTGACCACTGCGCCGGTCTGGTGCACCAAGATCGCCTCGAAGCTGATCCGCACCTTCACCGACCGGCACGGGCTGAAATATCTTCTGGCCGATCTGGTGGGGGTGGATGTGTCCAAGCAGCAGCAGACCAGCGACTGGGGCGCGGAAACGCTGAGCGAGGCACAGAAGGACTATGCCGCTTCGGATGTGCTGTATCTGCATGCGCTGAAGGCGGCGCTGGAAGAACGGCTTCTGCGCGAGGACCGGCTGGAGCTGGCCCAGCGCCTGTTCGCCTTCCTGCCGACCCGCGCCGAAATGGACCTCATGGGCTGGGATGACGCGCATGACATTTACACCCATTAAGGGCTTTGACCCGCTTGCCGTCGCCCGCCGCGTGATCCTGCGCGAAGCCGAGGCGCTGGGCATTCTGGCCGGTGCGGTGGGGCCGGGCTTCACCGAGGCCTTCGAGCTGATCCTGAAATGCCAGGGCCGGGTGATCGTGTCGGGCATGGGCAAATCGGGCCATATCGCGCGCAAGGTGGCGGCGACGCTGGCCTCGACCGGAACGCCCGCGCAATTCGTCCACCCCGCCGAGGCGAGCCATGGCGATCTGGGCATGATCACCCAGTCGGATGTGCTTCTGGTGCTGTCGAACTCGGGCGAGACGCCGGAACTGGCCGATGTGGTGGCGCATTCGCGGCGCTTCGGCATTCCGCTGATCGGGGTGGCAAGCCGCGCCGACAGCACGCTTCTGCGCGAGGCGGATATCGCCATCGTCCTGCCCGAAGCGCCCGAGGCCTGCGAGCAGGGGATCGTGCCCACCACCTCGACCACGATGACGCTGGCGCTGGGCGATGCGCTGGCCATCGCGCTGATGGAGCATCGCGCCTTCACCCCCGACCATTTCCGCATTTTCCACCCCGGCGGCAAGCTGGGCGCGCGGCTGTTGCGGGTGCATGACCTGATGCATGGCGAGGTGCCACTGGTCACGGAAACGACGCCGATGGGCGAGACGCTGATCACGATGTCGCGCGCGGGGTTCGGCGTGGTTGGCGTGACCGATGCGAAGGGCCATCTTCGCGGCATCGTCACCGACGGGGATCTGCGCCGCCATATGGACGGGTTGCTGACGCTGACGGCGGGACATGTGATGACGCGCAATCCGCGCACCATCGCCCCCGATGCTCTGGCGGTCGAGGCGCTGGCCCTGATGAATGAAAAGAAGATCACCTGTCTGATCGTCAGCGCCGATGGCGCCCAGGCCAGCGGCATCCTGCATATCCACGATTGCCTGCGCGCGGGCGTGGCCTGAGCGCGTGCCCCGGTCTGACCGCCATACGCGCGTCGTGGGCTGGCTCAAGGTCGGGCTGCCGCTGACGGCGCTGGTGCTTCTGTCGACCCTGTTCCTGCTGTCGGACCGGATCGACCCGGATGCCGCCATTCCCTATGCCGAGGTCGATGTCGAGGATCTGGCCCGGGACCCGCGGATGACCGCGCCCGCCTATGCTGGCACGACTGAGGACGGCACCGCGATCACCGTCCGCGCCGAACAGGCCCGGCCCGCCACCGACAACCGCACCGCCGCCGCCCTGGGCGTGACGGCCAGGATGGACATGCCCGATGGCAGCGCGACCGAGATCGCGGCGGCCGATGCCGAGATCGACGATGCCAACGGCGAGATGCGGCTGTCGGGCGGGGTGACGCTGAAGGCCTCGTCCGGCTATACTTTGGCGACCGAGGCGCTGGTCGCAAACCTGGACCGTTCCGGCGCCACCAGCGAGAACCCGGTGCAGGCCGAAGGCCCGGCGGGCCAGCTGACGGCGACGGGGTTTCGGCTGACCCGGCAGGAGCCGGACGCGGCGGGAGGCAGGGATTCCTATCTTCTGGTTTTCACCGGCCGCGTTAAGCTGGTATATCAACCCGGCGGCACAGCGCCCGCCCCTTGAAACAAGCAGATTGCATGTCGCGCAGATTGGCCCCTTTCCTTCTTGCCACCCTTCTGGCCTTCCCCGCCCTGGCGCAGCCGGCCAAGGTCGATTTCGGCGGGCTGAAGCAGGACACGAGCCTGCCGGTCAATGTCGAGGCTGACAGTTTCACGGTGAACAATGCCGATGGAACCGCGGTCTTCACCGGCAATGTCGCCGTGGCCCAGGGCGAGATGAAAATGTCCGCCGCCGAGGTGCGCGTCGAATATGGCGCCAATGGCAAGGGCATCTCGAAGCTTCACGCCACGGGTGGGGTGACACTGTCGAACGCGCAGGAAGCCGCCGAGGCGCAGGAAGCCGTCTACACGATCGACAGCGGCACGGTGGTGATGACCGGGAATGTCCTTTTGACCCAGGGCGCCAGCACGCTGGCCGGGCAGAAGCTGACGGTCCAGCTGAAGGATGGCACGGGCGTGATGGAGGGGCGCGTCTCGACGACCTTCGTGCCGGGGGGCAACTGATGTCGGCGCAAACCGCACGACCGGAACTGACGCTGACTTCGGGCGGGCAAGGTCTGTCGATCCGCAACCTGCGCAAGAGCTACAAGAAGCGCCCGGTCATCCGCGAAGTCTCGATGGATCTGCGCCGGGGCGAGGTGGTGGCGCTTCTGGGTCCGAACGGATCCGGCAAGACGACCTGTTTCTACACCATCGCCGGGCTGGTGACGCCGGAAGGCGGCCAGGTGCTGATCGACGGCAAGGATGTGACCGCGCTGCCGATGTATCGCCGCGCCCGGCTGGGCATCGGCTATCTGCCACAGGAAGTCTCGATCTTTCGCGGCCTCTCGGTCGAGGACAATATCCTGGCCGTGCTGGAGATCACCCATGACGACCGGCACAAGCGGCGCGAGCGGCTGGAAGAGCTGCTGAGCGAGTTCTCGATCACCCATCTGCGCCAGACCCCGGCGCTGGCCCTTTCAGGCGGCGAGCGGCGGCGGGTGGAAATCGCGCGCTGCCTGGCCGCCGATCCGAAATATCTGCTGCTGGACGAACCCTTTGCCGGGGTCGATCCGATCGCGGTCGCGGAAATCCGCCACCTCGTCTCGGATCTGAGAAGCCGCGGCATCGGCGTGTTGATCACCGATCACAACGTCCGCGAGACGCTGGAGATCGTCGATCGGGCCTATATCCTGCACGATGGCAAGGTCTTGATGAGCGGAACGACCGACGAGGTCGTGCGCGACGAGATGGTGCGCCGGGTCTACCTGGGCGAGAATTTCCGCATCATCTGAAACGTCATCGCGATTCTGTTGACAGCACGGGGGTGCTGTCACCAAATGATGGTAATGACAGCGATTATCGCCCCCCGCACCGTGACCGCCGCGGCCCATCCGGCGCCCCGCCTGCCCGCCGTCTTGCCTGCCGTCACGCTGTGCCCCTGTCCCCGATAGTTGGAAAGCCCGGATGGCATGGCCTTGAGTCACGTCCTGAAAGGCGAGCATGAAGAGGAGAGACCATGCGCTACCAGATCAGCGGCAAACAGATCGACATCGGCGAGGCGCTGCAAACGCATGTGAAAGCCGAAATGGGCGAAGTGGTCGAGAAATACGCCCAGCGGCCGACCGAGTGCATCGTCGTGTTTTCCAAGGTCGGTCATGAATTTGTCTGCGAGGCAGTGATTCACCTGTCTACCGGGCTGAATGCCCAGGCCAAAGGTGCGGCAAACGAGATCTATGCGGCTTTCGAAGCCGCGCGCGAGCGGCTGGACAAGCAGCTTCGGCGCTACAAACGCCGGATCCGCAGCCATCACAGCGATCGCAAGGGGCCGGTTGAATTCGACGGCGCAGCCCAGTATATCCTCGCCGGATCAGATGAGGCAGATGAGGCCGAGCCGGACACGCTCGCCCCCGTCGTCATCGCAGAGATGGAGACGAAGATCCCTTCGATCACGGTCGGTGAGGCCGTGATGCAGATGGAACTGGCCGGGCACCGGATGCTCGTGTTCCGCAACGAGGGGCATGGGGGCGTGAACGTGGTGTACCGTCGCGACGACGGCAACATCGGGTGGATCGACCCGCGCAACAGCAGATAGGCCGGCGCCAGGCGCGCGGGCACGACAGGACAGACCGGACGCATGGACCTTTCCAGCCTACTCCTTCCCGCCGCCGTTCGCGTGGTCGGCCAGTTCACCTCGAAGAAGCGTCTGTTCCAGGAGCTGGGCGAGATCGCCCAGCAGACCTACGGGCTGCAATCGGCCAGTGCGGTGGACGGGCTTCAGGAACGCGAGACATTGGGACCGACCGGCGTGGGGCATGGCATTGCCCTGCCCCATGCGCGGATCGAGGATCTGTCGCGGATCGCGGGCCTGTTCATCCGTCTGGAAAAGCCGCTGGATTATGACAGCGTCGACCGCCAGCCGGTCGATCTGGTCTTTGCGCTGCTGGCGCCCAAGGATTCGGGCGTCGATCACCTCAAGGCGCTGGCGCTGGTCAGCCGCACGATGCGCGACCCTTCGGTGGTGACCAAGCTGCGGTCCAATACCGACCCGGCCAAGCTGCACGCGATCCTGACCGAATCGAAGGCGCCGCAGGCGGCTTGAGGCGGCCTGTCCCACTGTGGGAAAAGATGGAATGCAAGCGCGCCCAGCGGCTTGCAAGCCCGGTTCACCCATTCCTGACGGATCAAACCCGCCAGCGGCCAAAACCGAAGGCCATATAGTCGCGCGCCCAGGCCTCGGCGGCGGCCTCTTCCAGCGCTGGGTCCCAGATCGCAGCAAGCGCGTTTTCCGCCGCATGGTCGGCGGTGACCGGAGGGACCTGACCCAGACCGAGCTCGGCGGCGAGATGGGCGAGGCCGGTGGCCATCTGATCCTCGCGCAGCACATGGTCGGGGCCCTGGAAACCCGCGAAGCCCTGCAGGACGGCGCTTTGGCTGGCCCAATGCGGATCGACCCTCTGTCCAGCCTGGCCGGCCACAGACAGTCTGGCGAAGCGCAGGAAGGCGGCAAAGCCCTCGCGGTGCTGGGCGAGATCAAGGAAGGGCTGGCCGGGCGGGGGCAGGTCGGCCTTCTGGCTGCGGATCAGACTGTGGCGCTGATCGGCCAGCCGGCCCGAAACGATCATGGTCAGGAAGGCCTGATGGGCGCGCAAGAGCGGATGGCGCAGCACGGTAAAACTGCGATGGCCGGGATTTGCGCGTTTCCACTGGCGCAGGGTTTTCTGCACGAAATCGCCCCGCAGCCCGCCCCGGCCCAGCCGCAGCATCCAGGCCTTGACCTGCGCCTCAGGCCCGGCGCGCAGCGGCATATACAGAAGCCCCGCCTCTTCCAGCGCCACGAATGAAGGGATCGCAGGCGGGCGGCGCGGTTCGAAATTCGGCGTGCGCGACAGGTTGAACCGGTCCAGCCGCGACAGCGCCTGTTCCATCTGGTCGAGATTGGCGACCTTGTCGGCGATGTCTTCGGGGTTTTGCTTTTTCAGCGTCTCGTCCGGCGCCTGAAGCCGCCCCGCTAGGCCCAGCCAGGCGGCAAGGCCATTCAGCACGGCGAGATCCTGAATGTCGTCATAGTCGATGTAGAAGGCGGTCTGGCCGGTGATCTGCAAGGCGTGCAGAATCTGGATCTGAAAGGCCTGTGCCGCGTTCAGATGGGCCTCGAATTCCGCGCCGTCAAAGCGGGCCTGCGCGGATTTCAGGTTCTTCGCATTGGTCAGCTTCCACTGGCCGGTGGCCTGGGCGATCTTGAGGCTCACATAGCTGTCAACCGGATTGCGGGTGAGCACGATCTTGGCGCAGGCCGGATCATCCAGCAGGGCCGGGAGGATGCGCGGGTCGTGGTCGTGGAAATAGCGGAACCCAGCCAGGCCCGGCGTCTGGTCGCGCAGGCGGCGCAACAGCAGATGCGGGTCCTGTTCGCGCAGCGCCATATCGACGCCGAACATCTCGGCCTGGTCTTTCTTGCCGATGAAATGCGGATTGAAGACCTCGCCCAGACAGGCGACGCCGGGCAGCGCGTTGAGATTGGCCTCAAGGTAATTCGAGCCGGTGCGCATCCCGGCCAGAAGCACGAAAGACGTGAACCCTGCCACGGGCCTATTGCACCAGATAGGGCCGCGACCGGCGGCTGCCTGCGATGGGCAGGTCCGGCCCGGCGGGGAAATCGCCCATCAGCACGGGCTGCATGCCCTGATTGCGCAGGTTTTGCAGGAATTGGCCAAAGCCGGTCAGATCGGCCAGGCGCGGCACTTCGGTCAGGCGGCGCAATGAGCGGGGGCTGATCTCATCGACGATGGTCTGCAAGGGTTCCATCGGGCTTTCGACGAATTCGGCCAGATTCCAGACCCGGACACGCGCCTTGACCCAGCTTGCCCGCAGGATCTGAAGGAAATCGGATTCGATCTTTTGCAGCCTTGCGGCCTCGGCCCGGATCTCACCGAAATTGCGGTTGGACTGGAACAGCGGAATGGCGAAGGCGCCGCTGATGATCGAGATCTGGGCATTGGGGTCGCCCGCGATGAACTCGACCAGTTTCTGGTTGTCGCCGGGGCCGAACTGAAAGCATTGGCGTTCGCCGCGGGTGTTCCAGATCAGGTTGGTCAGGAAGCTGCGCGGGTTGTAATCGCGCATCGCGGCGCTGTCGGACAGGGCGCCGTTATAGACATCGGCCCCGCCCGCGAAATGCACCCGGTCGGGCGCGAACAGATGGCCATGGACCCGGGTGCCCGCAACCTTGGTGAGCCAGGTGTCAAAATTCTCGAACAGTTCGGCAAAGCCTTCGAAGACCGAATAGGGTGCGGCGGTGCGGCCCTGTTCCCAATCGCGGTTCGGGAAGCGTGACTGCATGTAAAGGCCGGCGCGGCCCGCGGTGCGGCGTTCGATCGCCTTGGCGAAAAGCCGGTCGATCTTGCCGGGGTTCGGTTCGGCCCGCGGCTGGCTGGCGGCATCGGGGGAAAGGAAGGCGGCATAAAGCTTGTCGGCGCGCGGCCAGATCTTGCGGGCGACGAAACAGTCGGATCGGCGCAGAAGCTGAAGGTGGTCGTCGTAGAAGACGTGCGGCTTGCCCTGATAGTCGAACTTGGACAGCGTCAGGGAACGGCTTTCCACATTGGTCGAGACCATGCGGACCAGCGACTGGAAATAGCTTTCGTCGGGGATCCAGACCTTGCGGAAGAAACGGTCCTGCTCGGCCCGGTCGGGGCCGTCCAGGATGGCGGTCAGGGTCTGGCGGGTCAGGCACCACCATTGGCTGCCAAGGTGCGGCACGAGACCGCTGGGCAGCTTGCGGCGCACGCCAAGGCGGCGTTGCAGGGCGACATAGCTGTCGAACAACCCGCGATGCTTGCGCCAGGAGAAGGGGAAGCGCAGCGTGAAGCGTTCGGTGTTCAGACCGCCGATCGTCCAGCCGACATCGGAGGTGGTGACGCTTTCGATGAAATCGGTGCGCGGCCGGGCATCAAGATAATCGCGCAATTCCTCGACCGGGCGCAGGGGAAGGCAGGAGCCGGAAGCCAGGAAGACATGGCGGACCTGGGCAAAATCGCGCAGAAGAAGCTGGGCGGCTTCCTGGGTGGCCGCGACGATGCCCCAGGTGCCCCATTCACAGGCATGGCGCGGCGAGAAACGGATATTGTCGAGATCGGCCAGGTCCTTGCGCAGCTGGTCGACCTGCGCGCCGGGGGTGCGCTTGTCGACATGGATCACCACCGGGCAATCGCGCGTGGCCCAATAGCGCGCGATCTGGGCGGCGCGGTCCAGCGCGGTGTGGCAGAGCATGACAAACCCGAGGCTCATGCCCAGTTCCCCTTGGACATCAGCCCCAGAATCTCAAGCTGGCGCCAGTTGATGTATTTCTCGCTCCATTTGCACCAGAAATCGGGCTGGTCGCGCAGCCCGTCGAGATAGGCCTTGTATTCGCGGCTTTCGGCATAGTGCTGGCCGCGGGCCATTTCCTCGGAGGCCTTGGCGGCGAATGTGTCAAGGAACTTGGCGTGCAACAGACAGCCCGAGGCCTTCTCGCCCCCCCATTCGTCGAAGACGAGGTTCAGCCCGCGCGGCAGAAGCATATGGGTCGAGCTGACATAGGCGTAGGAGCGGTGCCAGCGGATCAGCGGCACCTTGTTCAGCGCGGGCGCGGCCTTGGGCCGGTCGGGGAAAAAGGCGCGGGTGCGCGGCCCGCCCTGGATCCAGAGATTGCCATAGGCCCAGTTGCGGCTGATGGCGTAATTGCCGCTGTCGAACCATTGCGCGATTTCAAACGGATTCTGGCCCTCGCGATAGGGCTGATCCTCGGCCGGGCCCTTGGGATACATATCCAGAAGCATGGCCGAGAAGGCGCGGATCTGGCTGGCATCCAGCCAGTCGGTCAGGGCGCGCAGGGGGCGGGTTTCGCAAAAGGGGTAGATCAGGAATTCATCGACATCGACCACCACGCACCAATGGCCATGGCCATAGCGGCGCAGCAGCGCCATGACCCAGTCCATGCCGAAGCGGCTGCGCTTGTAGCTGGCCTGGGTGGACCAGACCGAGACATCGGGCTGCTGGGCCAGATATTCGGCGCTGCCATCGGTGCTGCCATTGTCGACGAGGAGGAAGTGTTCCACCCCGAGGTCGCGGTAATATTTCAGGAAATAGGGCAGGCGGACGCGTTCGTTGCGCAGCGTGGCGAAGAGCAGGATCGGTTCGCTGCCGATGGCGGCGGTGCGGTTCGACAGCGCGTGCAGTTCACGTCGGCGCCAGAGCGCACGGGCGAGAAGCCGTTTGCGGCGCCACCGCAGCCTGTATGACTCGATCACACCCAACGCGACCACCCGCCCTGACGGAATTGCGGGTGGGATGCCATGTCTTCAGGGCCCGAAGAACCGCCGCGCCCTGCCCCATCGACCGCCATTGACACCCGGTCCCGCTATTGTTGCCCAGAATCTAGAGGCTTACCCGAGAGAAGTAAACAATCTGCACCAGTTTCATCGGGAATTGCGGCTTTTACACCCAACCGCCGCGCGACATCAGGCCCAGCGCCTCGAGCTGCCGCCAGCCGGTATATTCGCGCGAGGCGGCGCAATGCAGGTTCGGATCGGCGATCAGCCCGTCGTAATAGCTGCCGAAGCGGGCGGGATCGGCGAAATGCTGGCGGCGCTCTTTCTCTTCTTCCGACTTCGCGACCACTTCGGGCAGGAATTTGGTGTGAAGCAGAATGCCTGAAGTCCGCTCTCCGCCCGTCTCGTCGAAGACGGCGTTCAGGCGTGGCGGCAGGGCGGAATGGGTGGAGTTCAGATAGGCATAGCGCCAGTGCCATTTGACCAGCGGGATCTTGTTCAGCGTCGGCGCGCGGCGTGGATCGTCGGCAAAGAAGACGCGGGCGCGGGGGCCGCCCTGGATCCAGAGATTGCGCATCCGGGGCTGGACCTGAAGGCCGTAATTGCCGCTGTCGAACCAGCGCAACTGGCGCAGCGGATCGTCGCCCGGCCGGTAATCCTTCCCCGAAAGCGCGGTGGCGGGATACATGTCCAGCATCAAGGCGCCAAAGCTTTCGGCCCCCTGCCCTTCCAGCCAGCGCACCAGCGCGGGCAGCGGACGGGTTTCCCAATAGGGATAGACCAGAAGCTCGTCCGCATCGAGCGTCAGGCACCAGTGACGGCGCCCGTAGCGCAGCAGCAGCCAGTTCTGCCAGTCAAGGCCAAAGCGGCTGGCGCGATAGCTGGCCGGGGTGGACCAGAGCGAGACATCGGGCTGGTCGCGCAGAAGATCGGCGCTGCCATCGGTGCTGGCATTGTCGATGACGAGGAAGTGGTCGACGCCAAGCCGGCGGTGATGCGACAGGAAATGCGGCAGGCGTTGCGCCTCGTTCCGCAGGGTCAGGACACAGAGGATGTCGCCCTTGCGGATGGCGCCCGTGCGCAGAGCGACAGGGCGCAGCTCGCGCCGCTTGCGCAGCGCCCGGGCCAGCAGGGACTGGCGCTTGAGGCGCAGGCGGAGATCCTGCCAGAGACGTGACAGGCTGCGGTCGGGAGCAGGCAGGGCGAGGATCGGAAAGGCCTGCGGCCCTTCCGATGTACGGGCCCTGCCCATGCCCTTATTGCGCCGCCTTGAGCTGGGCCATCATGTCGTTGAGATAGACCGAAAATTCGTCGCGCAGGTCGGGGCGCGACAGGCCGAAGGCGACGGTGGCCTGAAGGAAGCCCGCCTTGGACCCGCAATCATAGCGCAGGCCGCGGAAGCGGAAGCCATAGACGCCGGTCTTGGAGTCAACCTCTTCGGCGATGGCATCGGTCAGCTGGATCTCGCCGCCTGCGCCCTGCTTCATGCGGTTGAGGTTGTTCAGAACCTCGGGCGTCAGGATGTAGCGGCCGATCACGGCCAGGTTCGAGGGCGCGTCCTCGGCCTTGGGCTTTTCGACCATGCCTTTGGCCTTGACGATGCCGCCCATATCTTCGGCGATATCCAGGACACCATAGGCCGAAGCCTTGGCGGGGGGTACTTCCATCGCGGCAACCATGCAGCCGCCGGTCTGGGCATAGGCTTCGACCATCTGCTGGAGGCAGGGCTTTTCGGCGGCGATCACGTCATCGGGCAGCAGGACGGCGAAGGGCTCGTCGCCGATCAGGCGGCGGGCGCACCAGACGGCATGGCCCAGGCCCAGCGCACGCGTCTGACGCACATAGGCGATGGCGCCGGAATCCATGTTGGTGTCCTTGAGGATCTCAAGAAGATCGGTCTTGCCCTTCTTCTTCAACTCGGCCTCAAGCTCGGGCGCGGTGTCGAAATAATCTTCCAGCGCTGACTTGCCGCGGGCGGTGACGAAGATGAATTCCTTGATCCCGGCGGCGCGCGCCTCGTCGATGGCGTATTGGATCAGGGGGCGGTCCACCAGGGTCATGATCTCTTTCGGGACCGACTTGGTGGCGGGAAGGAAACGCGTGCCGAGGCCCGCAACAGGGAACACGGCCTTGGTGACTTTCTTGATTTTCATGCTCTGGCTCTTGGGTTGTGCCGGCTGCGGCAAAGCTACCGCTTGATAGACTACATTCCAATGTAAAGTGTCGGATCTTTGGCATATATGGGAAATTCCGCCGACGGTGGGGGAATTTCGCATAGGGTCTACCCCTTGTGCGGATAGGGGCCCCGGGGGCCAGTTTCAGGGCAGTTGGGCAAACCCCGCGAGAATATCTTCGATGATGCTGACGTCGGAAGGGTTGTTCAGCTCCCAGAAGCGGCGGCCATTTGCCTTGACCTCGACGCAAAGCACGGGGCGGCCCTGTTCAAGGAAACGGAGCTGTTCCAGCCCCTCCAGCCCTTCCAGCGGACCGCTGGGCCAGCTCGGATAGGCCGCGAGGGCCGCGGGGCGATAGGCGTAGACGCCGACATGGTGGAAGACCGGCGTGTCTTCATCGGCGCCATAGGCGCGGGCGGTGAAGGGAATCACCTCTTTCGAGAAGTAGAGCGCCCGCATCCCCGCACCGAAGACGGCGGTGGTGCCGCCAACACGACCGGCGCGGCGGTCGGCCAGAAGGCTGGCAAGGGCGGCACCGTCGCAGCGCAGGACGGGCGTGGCGATCCAGGCCTCGGGATCGGCGGCAAGGCCCGCGACCAGATTCTCGACGAACCAGGGCGGCGTCAGCGGGGCGTCGCCCTGAAGGTTGACGACGATGTCATAGCCGGGCAGCGCGGCGGCAACCTCGGCGCAGCGTTCGGTTCCGTTGGCGGCATCGGAAGAGGTCATCACCACTTCGGCGCCGAAGCCCGCGGCATGATCGGCGATGCGGGTATCGTCGGTCGCCACCACGACGCGGTCGATGCCGCGCGCCTGGCATGCGGCTTCCCAGCTTCGGCGGATCAGGGTCTTGTCGCCATCGGGGCCGCGCAGGGTGACGAGCGGCTTGCCCGGGTAGCGGGTCGAGGCATAGCGGGCCGGGATGGCGACGAGCGTCTTCACTTGAGCAGCACCCCGGGGGCATAGGCGATGAAGAAGGGGTTGTCCCAGCCCGACTTGCCATAGGAAAGCGGCTTGTGGTCGTCGAAGCGCACCACCTGCCCGCCCGCACCGCGCAGGACGGCGTCGCCAGCGGCGGTGTCCCATTCCATCGTGCGGCCAAGGCGGGGGTAAAGATCGGCCTCGCCCGTGGCGACAAGACAGAATTTCAGGCTGGAGCCTGCGGATTTCATATCGGCCACGGCGTAGCGGGCGATGTAGTCATCGGTCGCCTGGTCGCGGTGCGACTTGGATGCCACGACCATCAGGGCGCGGTTGTCGGGGGTGGAGACGCCGATGGGTTTCAGCGGGCCGGGGGCCGCCTTGTCAAGCGCGCCGGTCTCCTCGACCGCCGAGCCATCGGCCAGGGTGTAGAAGAGGCGGCCCTGAGCGGGCGCATAGACGACGCCGCGCAGGGGCACGCCATCCTGGACATAGGCGATGTTCACGGTGAAATCGCCGCGGCGCTGAACGAATTCCTTCGTGCCATCAAGGGGATCGACGATCAGGAAGGTGGCCGCCGAAAGCGCGTGGCTGTCGGCCTGTTCCTCGGTGATCAGCACCACATCGGGAAACTCCGCGCGCAGGCCGGCCGAGATCAGGGCATCGGCGGCTTCGTCCGCCTCGGTCACGGGGCTGGAATCGCCCTTGGCCTTCACCTCGAAATCGGGACCGTTATAGACCTCCATGATCCGGTCGCCAGCTTCGAGCGCCAGGCGGCGCAGGACGGGGATGAGGCGGTCGAAATCCATCGGTCTCTCCTTCTTTCTTGCGGCCCGGCGCGGCTGTTGCTTTTGGCGCGCCTTGGCCCTTATCCTCTGCGCGCAAGGGAACGGCAAGATTTCCCGATGATGATCGCGGGGATAGAGGCGGGCGGAGGGCCGGATGTTCCGGGCAGAGACGGCACGACCCACGAGGTTGCGGACGGGGTTCGAGCTTCTCGAACTGATCTACCATGTCACGGTGCGCAACCTGCGCAAGTCGCATGGCAATGCCGTCTACGGCATGGTTATGAATGTCGTCCAGTCGGCGCTTGTCCTGGTCATCTTTGTGGTGATGTTCCAAATCCTTGGGCTGAAGCGCATCGCCATTCGCGGCGATTTCATCCTGTATGTGATGTCGGGCGTCTTCATGTTCCTGACCCATACCAAGGCGCTGGGCGCCGTCTCGGGGGCAGATGCCCCGGCCTCGCCGATGATGATGCATGCGCCGATGAATCCGATCGTCGCCGTTTCGGCGGCGGCGCTGGCCTCGCTGTATCAGCAGACCTTTTCGGCGGCGGTGATCATCCTGTTTTACCACACGCTGATCGCGCCGCTGACCTTTCACGATCCGGTCGGCATGGTGGGAATGTTCGTGCTGTCGTGGTTTTCCGGCGCGGCGATCGGGTTGATCTTCTATGCCGCCAAGCCATGGCAACCCGAGGTGGTGGGCATCCTGGCGACGATCTATGCAAGGGCAAACATGATCGCCAGCGGCAAGATGGTGGTGGCCAATATGGCCTCGCCCAAGCTGCGCAGCTGGTTCGAATGGAACCCGTTGTTCCACACGATCGACCAGGGCCGGGGCTATACGTTCCTGAACTATCACCCGCGCTACACATCGATCGACTACCCGGTCTATTGCGCGCTGGCCTGTATCATGATCGGGCTGATGGGGCAGTTCTTCACCTCGCGCTACGCCTCGCTCAGCTGGGGGAAACGGCATTGAAATCAACGTCTTTGTTCCGGCCGGGCGCGGGGTTTCTTCTGGGGCTGGCCCTGGCCGGCGGTGCGGCGGCACCGCTGCGCGCCGGCACGCTGCCTGCGGCCTTCATGGTGAAGGGCGTGGATGGAAACGACCTCTTGAACATCCGGGCCGAGCCGAGCGCGGGGGCGACGGTGCTGGGCACGATCGGGCCGCAGGCGCTGAATGTGGAAGTGCTCGAGATCTCGCCGGACGGGAAGTGGGGCAAGGTGGCGGCGGGCGGCGAGGGCAATGGCTGGGTGTCGCTGGCCTATCTGGAGCGCCAGCCGGTGCTGGATCCGGCGCTGGTGCCGCGGCCGATGACCTGCCTGGGGACGGAGCCTTTCTGGTCGCTGGGCCTGTTCGAGCAGGGGGCGGAATGGACGACGCCCGACACGCCGCGCACGGATCTGGGCGAAGTGACCGAGGCGGTGGCAATGCAGGGTTTCCATGTTCGCGCCGAAGCAGGACCGGAGCGGGTGTTCAACCTGACGATCAGCCGGGAATGGTGCACGGACGGGATGTCTGACCGGCAATTCGGCTTTGCCGCGAAGCTGTTCATCGAAAGTCCGGATGGCAATGCGCTTCTGTCGGGCTGCTGCACGCTGGACCATCGGTGAGAGGTGGCGGGGTGCACCCGGCCCGGTGCCGCCACACCCGTGCTGAACGGTAGCCTAGCACCCCATGGTGAAGGGCGAAGCTTGCCGGATCGGGCAGGGTGAGGGGCTTGGACTCGCTGCGTTAATCCGGGTCCGGGCCGCGGTTCGTGATGTCTTCCCAAGGTCTTCCGATTGTCTTGCCAAAGTCTTCCCTGCCGGGGGGCGGGACGGACGTTAACCTGTTTTGGCGGGGCGCCGCGAATCATGGCCGCAAGGGCGCGGTCAGGCGACGACACGCAGGGTCAGGTTCAGCCGCCCGCCCTTGGGCAGAAGCGTGGAGGAGCCGGGGCGAAGGCGGTCGATGCCATGCCAAGCCAGCCGCGCAGGCCCACCCATCAGAAGGACATCGCCCGAGCGGAGCCAGACGCTTTGCGTGGGGTCTGACCGCTCTACCCCGCCGATGCGAAAGAGGGCCTCGTCACCCAGGCTGATCGAGAGGACGGGAAAGGAGAAGTCGCCCTCGTCGCGGTCCTGATGCAAGCCCATACGGGCGCCTTCGCCGTAGAAGTTCACCAGACAACAATCGGGATCGCGCGCGAGGCCGGTCAGCGCGCGCCAGACGGCCAGAACCGAGGCCGGGATCGGCGGCCAGTCCGTGCCCTGCGGGTGCTGCGGGTCATAGCGATAGCCCTTGCGGTCAGTCACCCAGCCCAGCCGCCCCGCCGCCGTCATCCGCACCGACATCTGCCGCCCGCCGGGCGTGACGGGGGCGACCAAAGGCGCCGCGGCGACCACAGCGCGGATGTCGGCCACCATCGCCTCTTGCGCGGGCCGGTCAAGCCAGCCGGGCCAGAGGCGAACGCCCTTGATCTCATACGCGCTTTCCATGGCCCGCCTTGCCGCCCCGTCTTTACCCTGGCGCCGAAAATTCGCCCCAGACTCTGCGCCACGCCCGTTGCAGGCGCAATTCCACCTGCCTATATACGCCAAGTCCGGCACAGGGCACCTGCCCGGCCGTCATGTAAACCCGCCGAAGGGTGCCGAAGGTCCGGGCCCCGAGGCGGAGATCGCCTGTATGAAAGGGATATGCACATGGCCAAAGTCATCGGTATCGACCTCGGCACCACCAACTCTTGCGTCGCCATCATGGATGGTTCCGCCCCGCGCGTCATCGAAAACTCGGAAGGCGCGCGCACCACGCCCTCGATCGTGGGCTTCACCGAAAGCGAGCGTCTGGTCGGCCAGCCCGCCAAGCGGCAGGCCGTGACCAATGCGGTCAACACCGTCTTCGCCGTCAAGCGCCTGATCGGGCGCCGCGTGGGCGATGCGGAAGTCGAGAAAGACCGCAAGCTCGTTCCCTATAACATTGTCGATTCGGGCAATGGCGACGCCTGGGTCCAGGTGCGCGGCGAGAAGTATTCGCCCAGCCAGATCTCGGCCTTCATCCTGCAAAAGATGAAGGAAACCGCCGAATCCTATCTGGGTGAGACGGTCACCCAGGCCGTGATCACCGTTCCGGCCTATTTCAACGACGCCCAGCGTCAGGCCACCAAGGATGCGGGCAAGATTGCCGGTCTGGAAGTGCTGCGCATCATCAACGAACCCACGGCGGCGGCCCTGGCCTATGGGCTGGACAAGAAGGAATCGAAGACGATCGCGGTCTATGACCTTGGCGGCGGTACCTTCGACATCACCATCCTGGAAATCGACGATGGCCTGTTCGAGGTGAAGTCGACCAATGGCGACACCTTCCTGGGTGGCGAAGACTTTGACATGCGGATCGTGAGCTACCTCGCCGAGGAGTTCAAGAAAGAGCATGGCGTCGACCTGTCGCTGGACAAGATGGCGTTGCAGCGTCTTAAGGAAGCGGCGGAAAAGGCGAAGATCGAGCTTTCGTCCTCGTCGCAGACCGAGATCAACCAGCCGTTCATCTCGATGGACAAGAACACCGGGCAGCCGCTGCACCTGGTGATGAAGCTGACCCGCGCCAAGCTGGAAGGCCTGGTCGAGGATCTGATCAAGAAGTCGATCAAGCCCTGTCAGGCGGCGCTGAAGGATGCGGGCGTCTCGAAGGACGAGATCGACGAGGTCGTGCTGGTGGGCGGGATGACCCGGATGCCGCGCGTCGTGGAAGAAGTGACCAAGTTCTTCGGGAAAGAGCCGCATAAGGGCGTGAACCCCGATGAGGTCGTGGCGCTGGGCGCGGCCATCCAGGCCGGCGTGCTGCAAGGCGACGTCAAGGATGTGGTCCTGCTGGACGTGACGCCGCTGTCGCTGGGCATCGAGACGCTGGGCGGCGTGTTCACCCGGCTGATCGACCGCAACACCACGATCCCGACCAAGAAGTCGCAGGTCTTCTCGACCGCCGAGGACAATCAGAACGCGGTGACGATCCGCGTGTTCCAGGGCGAGCGCGAGATGGCGGCGGACAACAAGATGCTGGGCCAGTTCAACCTGGAACAGATCCCGCCGGCGCCGCGTGGCGTGCCGCAGATCGAGGTGACCTTCGACATCGACGCCAACGGCATCGTGTCGGTGAACGCCAAGGACAAGGGCACCGGCCGGGCGCAGCAGATCACCATCCAGGCCTCGGGTGGTCTGTCGGATGACGAGATCGAGAAGATGGTGAAGGATGCCGAGGCGAATGCCGAGGCCGACAAGAGCCGCAAGGAGCTTGTCGAGACCCGCAACCATGGCGAAAGCCTGCTGCACTCGACCAAGAAGTCGCTGTCGGAACATTCCGACAAGGTCGATCCCTCGACCGTCGAGGCGATCGAACTGGCGATGGGCCCGCTGGAAGACGCGCTCAAGGGCGAGGATGCCGGCAAGATCCGCTCGGCGATCCAGAACCTGACCGAAGCGGCGATGAAGCTGGGCGAGGCGATCTACAAGTCGAGCCAGGCCGAAGGCGGCGAGGGCGACGAGGGTGGCCCGCGCTCGGTGGATGACGATGATATCGTCGATGCCGACTTCGAGGATCTGGGCAACAACAAGCGGAAGTAACGCCGCTTGAACCGGAAAGAGGGGCGGCCCGGGCAAGGGGCCGCCCCTCGCCGGTTCCGGGATGGGGGTTTTGCGCATGGCAAAACGCGACTATTACGAGATTCTCGGGGCCTCGAAGGGCGCTTCTGCGGAAGAGCTGAAGAAGGCCTATCGCCAGAAGGCGAAAGAGCTGCACCCCGACCGCAATGCCGACAATCCGCAGGCCGAGGCCCAGTTCAAGGAAGTGAACGAGGCCTATGACGTCCTGAAGGACGAGCAGAAGAAGGCGGCCTATGACCGCTTTGGCCATGCGGCCTTTGAAAACGGCATGGGCGGCGGGCGCGGCGGGCCGCAGGGCGGGTTCCAGCAGGGCGATTTCGCATCGGCCTTTTCCGACGTGTTCGAGGATCTGTTCGGCGATTTCATGGGCGGCCGCGGCGGCGGCGGTGGCGGGCGGGCGCGGGCCCAGCGCGGGTCTGACCTGCGCTACAATCTGCGCATCAGCCTGGAGGAAGCCTGGAAGGGCGTCCAGAAAACGATCAACGTGCCGACCTCGGTCGCCTGCGACACCTGCCGGGGCACCGGCGCGGAAGGCGGCGCCGAGCCGGTGACCTGCCCGACCTGTTCGGGCATGGGCAAGGTGCGGGCGCAGCAGGGCTTTTTCACGGTCGAGCGCACCTGCCCGACCTGCAATGGCATGGGCCAGACGATCAAGAACCCCTGCAAGACCTGCCATGGCGCGGGACGGGTGGAGCGCGAGCGGTCGCTTTCGGTGAATATCCCGCCGGGGGTGGAAACCGGCACGCGGATCCGGCTGGCCGGCGAGGGCGAGGCGGGGCTGCGCGGCGGGCCGCAGGGCGACCTTTACATCTTCATCGAGGTGAAGGAGCACGCGATCTTCCAGCGCGACGGCGTGCATCTGTTCTGCCGGGTGCCGATCTCGATGCCGAATGCCGCCCTGGGCGGCGAGGTGGAAGTGCCGGTGATCGATGGCGGACGGGCGCGGGTGAAAGTGCCGGCCGGGGCGCAATCGGGCAAGCAGATGCGGCTGCGCGGCAAGGGCATGCCGGCGCTGCGCGGCGCGGGCACGGGCGATATGGTGATCGAGCTGGCGGTGGAAACCCCGGTGAACCTGACCGCCAAGCAGAAAGAACTGCTGCACGAATTCGAGAAGCTGTCGGAAGAGAACAATCCCGAGGGCAAGAGTTTCTTCTCGAAGGTGAAGGGGTTCTGGGACGGGATGAAGGGCTGACGTAGCTAGGGCAGCGCCAAATTTAGACGCTGCCCTAGCTAGCTCATCATTTATCGAGCTTTTTGCACTCCGCGCACTTCGGCTTGCCACCAGTTCCGGTCCGCAAGTTTTCGCGCTCGATATTGTTGCCGGTATTGCAGTCCGTATCGTCGTGATAGACGGTTTGCTTCACGGAATGCCACGGGGCTTTCTTCGACATGACGTTCACTTTCTCCGGGCTCTGCCGGTGTTAGTGAGATCGCCCTTGACAGCCTAGTCGAGCAGGGATTCTACTTGACTTGCTTGGTGGCCAACTGCGGACGATGCTCGGCCTTGCAGTTACCTCAGAGTACGGTGCTGCCTGATTGCGAGTCGGGCGGCACCAACCTTCTGAGTTATCCACAACAGGATTTCTTTGTTGTCCCTCGGAGTCAAACAGATTCTGGGGAGGCTGCACTATATTAGGTGGATTCCATCTGGCGCTGTACGAGATGGACGATGGTTTTCCTTTTCGCTCGTTCGGACTAGCAATCTGTCATTAATCCTTCCTTCACCCTCGCCATGCGAGGCTTGCGCGCATGGCAAAGGGTTTTTCAGAAGCGACGCTGCCCCTGTTCGGCCCCGAAGGGGACGAGGATGAGGTCGTGGCGATCGCCGCCCTGCCCGACCGGCTGCCCAGCTATATCGCCGATCATCGCAAACGCCTGCGCCGCCGGTTCCTTGAAGGCGGCGCCGCGGCCATGCCGGATTACGAGCTGCTGGAGCTGGTGCTGTTCCGCGCCATTCCGCGCCAGGATGTCAAGCCGCTGGCGCGGCGGCTGCTGGACACGTTCGGCGATTTCAACCGGGTCGTCACGGCCGCGATTCCGCGGCTGATGATGGTCAAGGGCGTGGGCGAGGCGGTGGTGCAGGAGCTGAAGATCGTGGAAGCATCGGCCCAGCGGATGATGCGGGCCCGGGTGATGAACCGCCCCGTCCTGTCTTCCTGGGATGCGCTGCTCGACTATTGCCACACGGCCATGGCGCATCGCGAGACCGAGCAGTTCCGGCTGCTGTATCTGGACCGCAAGAATGTGCTGATCGCCGATGAGGAACAGGGGCGCGGCACGGTGGATCATGTGCCGGTCTATCCGCGCGAAGTGGTGAAGCGGGCGCTGGAGCTGAATGCCAGCGCGCTGATTCTGGTGCACAACCACCCGTCGGGCGACCCGACGCCGTCGGAGGCCGATATCGCGATGACCCTTCAGGTGCAGGACGCGGCGCGGGTTCTGGGGATCGTGCTGCATGATCACCTGATCATCGGCAAATCGCGCGAGCTGAGTTTCCGGTCGCAGGGCTATCTCTAGGCGGGTTGGCGATGGCGGACGCCGCCGAGGGATCCGCGATACAGGTTGCGGCGCGGGTTAGGACGGCGGGTTCTTTTGGAGCGCGGCGAGGGATTGCCCGGGGGAAGCTGCGTGCGAGCACGCACCCTATGGCGGGAGCGAGACGCCGTCGGGCAATCCAGTGCGCGATGCGGTGGTTCGGGCAGCGGGCGCAGCCGAAGGGCGTGAGGGGCGGCTATCCTTGCATGGTATGTGCTTGCAGGCAGCATAGAAGGTGGCCGGCGGCGTCGGGTTGTTTCGCGAAGGAGCGTGCGAGCACACGCCCTACGGGCTGGGATCCGGGGTGAAGTCGGGCACGACCCAAAGCTCGATGCGGCGGTTCAGGCGGCGACCGATGGCGGTTTCGTCGCAGGCCATGGGCAGGGCCTCGCCAAAGCCTTCGACGCGGGGAAGCTGGTCGGGGCGCAGGTCCGGGGCCAGGGCGGCAAGGTCCTGGGCCACGCGGGCGGCGCGTTCCAGCGAGAGGGCGCGGTTGGCGCTGGCATCGCCGGTGCCATCGGAAAAGCCCGCCAGGATCAGCGCCTGGGCAGGATAGCTGCCCGCGGCGATGAGCCGGGCAAGCTGGGCGAGGTTTTCCTGCGAGGCGGCGTCGAGGGTGGAAGTGCCCTCCTCGAACCGGAAGGTCAGGGACAGGCGGTCGGCGCCATCCATCACGGCGGCCAGCGCCTTGAGATCGGCAAGGGTCACATCCTCGCCCGCGCCGCGGATCGCATTGAGCAGGCGCAGGCCATCTTGCGTCATCGGCGCGCGGGTGACGGCGCGGTCGATATAGCCCGACCCTGCCACAACGGATTCGGCGGCGGGGGTGGCGAGGAATTCCAGGAATTCGCGGGCCAGAAGCGGCAGGCGGCGCGGCGGGGTAAGCAGGTAAAGCGGCAAGGCGAGCGGATAGTCCTGCGCCTTGACCGCGATGGGCGTGGGCAGAAGCGGGAAGCCGCAACTGTCGGTCAGCGGCACCGGGCGGGCGGCGGCGGTTTCCGACCGGCCGGTGATGGCCAGCGCCCAGGGGTCGCGGGCGACGGCGGCGTCGAGGCTGGCAAGGTCGGGATGGGTGACGGTGATCGCCGGGTCCATGCCCAGCCTTGCGGCCAGCGCGCGGGCCATGTCGGTTTCCGGGGCGAGGCCATGCAGAACGAGAGGCATGTCGGGGCCGCCCATCTGCGCCCAGTTGGTGATCTCGCCCGAAAGCGCCTTGGCGAGCATCACGGTCGACACGCGGGGTGTGGGGTTATCCGGCGCCATGACCGGCACCAGCGCGTCCAGCGCGACGGGGCGGGCGGTGAAACGGGGGTCTTCGAGCAGCGAGAGGGCAAGCTCGGCGCTGGCATCGGCCAGAGCGGCGGTGGCGCTGTCGGGATCGGTCGGAGCGAAGGACAGCTCGGCCAGCGTCTTGTCGCCGCTGGGGTCGCGCAGGGTGGCGGCCCAGGCCTGACCCGCTTCCGGGGTCTGATCCTGCCAGATCAGGCCACGGGTCGCGGCGAAGGCGCGCAGGAGGCCGGGCAGCAGGCGCGTGCCGGGATCGGCGGCGCCGGTCAGGCGGATCACGGCCTTGGGGGCGATGAGGTCGGGGCAGGCGGGGCCATCGCAGATCACGCCCTGGGCATCGACGGTCAGCGGACCATAGGCCGAGGCGATGCGGTAGAATTCGCCATCGAAGCCCTGGAGCGTGCCAGTGAGGGTGATGTTGCCCTCGCGCGAGGTCAGGGTGACATCCTGCGCCCGGGCCGGGCCGGCGCCGCCGAGGAGCAGCGCGGCGAAAACTGCCGCGCATCCGGTCCTGAAACGCATGGAACCCCGTGCCCCCTAGTTCTGGGCGGCGAGTGTCACGTTCCCGGCGAGATTGTTCAAGACCAAGATATCACCCAGAGCATCGCAGCCGGGCATGGCGACGGTCAGCTCGGTGACGGTGGCTTTGCCGTCCCGCGACTGGACCGTCTCGCCCAGAAGATCGCGGCCGCAGGTCACCTCGGTTACCGCGGCCTCGATGACGGGATCGGCGGTGGTTTTGGCATCGGCGGGCCAGGTGTAGATCTGGGCCAGCATGGGAAGGTCGAGCGTCGGATCGCCCAGGCTGATCAGATAGCCGCCCCGGGCGGAAACCGGGGCTTCGGTCGAGACATTGTCGGGGTCGCCATAATGCTGGCCGGCCTCGACCGCGCGGAGCTGGAAGCTGTCATCGGCCATCCATTGCACAGCAAAGCGGCGCGGCAGCGGCGTGTCTGGCAGAGCGGCGCTGGCCGTGGTGATGCTGGCATCCGAGAAGAGGACCGAGACCTGGCCCGCGTCATCGAGGGCAGGGAGATCAAGGGAGAGCTGGCCCTTGGCGTCAAGCCGTTCGGCCACAACAAGGCCCGCATGGCGCAGAACGACGCGCTGGCCCGGGGCGCAGGGGGCGTTGAGGGCGAGGGTGATCATGGCGCGGGGGGTGGCGGTCAGGGAGAGGCGGGGGGTGCAATCGGGCGCGACACTGGCCTCGGGCGCCGGTTTGGCGGCAGCGGGCGGGGCGAGCACGGGCAGACGGGGAAGGAGCGTCAGGGGCGGCAGCTTGGGCGTTTCGGCGGTGAGGGCGGCCAGCGCGACCTGCGGCGCGGCAGGGGAAGGAGCAGGGGCGGCTTGCGGGCCGGCCGAGACCTTTTCGATCTTCTTCGGCTGGGGGGTGGCAAGCTCGGCCGTGTGAGTCCGGCTGTCGGCGAGTTTCTGCATCAGATGGCCCGCGCCAAGCGCCACGGCAAGGACAAGCCCGGCGCGGAGGAGGCTGCGTTTCATATCCATGGATTCGGCCCCACCTGTTTCACAGGCCTATCGTCGCCGACAAAGCGGGCAATCCCGTGGCGGCTTCGCGGAATGTTTCCACGGCGGGAACCGCCAAAATGCGCAGGGGCGGCCTGAGCCGCCCCGTTTTCGCCACAATCAACCCTGGAAAGCGGGCAGGATCAGGCCAGCTTGCCGTGGCAATGCTTGAACTTCTCGCCCGAGCCGCAGGGGCAGGCATCGTTGCGACCCGGATTGCCCCAGGTGCTGGGATCGGCCTCGTCAAAGCCTTCCAGCCGCGCACCTGCCATCGCGGTCAGGCCCGGGACGGGGGCCGCAGCCGGGGCGGCCCCGGCAGGTTCGGCTTCGCGCGGAGCACCGGCGGGAGTGGTCGCGGCCACCGGAACAGCGGCGCCACGCGACTGCTGAGCGGCCAGCACCTGCGCCATCATCTGCTCTTGCTCTTCCTTGGTCAGCGGGCGGATGCGCGAAAGCTGTTCGGTCACCTGGACGCGCAGGCCTTCGAGCATGGATTCGAAAAGCTGGAAGGCCTCGGTCTTGTATTCGTTCAGCGGGTCGCGCTGCGCATAGGAGCGGAAGCCGATCACCGAGCGGAGATGTTCGAGCATCAAGAGATGTTCGCGCCATTTGCCGTCGATCGCCTGAAGAAGAACCTGCTTCTCGATCTGGTCCATGGTCTCGCGACCGAAGGCGGCGGTCTTTTCGGCCATGTAGGTGTCGGAATTCTGGATGATCCGCTCGGACAGGGCCGCCTGGTCCACGCCCTCTTCGGCGGCCCAATCGGCCACGGGCATGTCCATGTTCAGCTTCTCGCGGCCCGCCTGTTTCAGCCCGTCCAGATCCCAGTCGTCATGGTAGGTCTTGGGCGGCAGATACTGGTCGACCAGATCGTCGATGACCTGATGGCGCATGTCGGTGGCGATTTCCGAAATGTCCTCGGCCTGCATGATCTCCATGCGCTGGCCGAAGATCGCCTTGCGCTGGTCATTCATCACGTCGTCGAATTTCAGTAATTGCTTGCGGATGTCGAAGTTGCGGCCTTCGACCTTGGCCTGCGCCTTTTCGAGCGACTTGTTGACCCAGGGGTGAACGATGGCCTCGCCTTCCTTCATGCCCAGGGTCGAGAGCACCTTGTCGAGACGCTCCGAGCCGAAGATGCGCATCAGATCGTCATCGAGCGAGAGGAAGAATTCCGAACGGCCCGGGTCGCCCTGACGGCCCGAGCGGCCGCGAAGCTGGTTGTCGATGCGGCGGCTTTCATGGCGTTCGGTGCCCAGCACGAACAGGCCGCCGGCAGCGAGCACGCGCGCCTTTTCATCGGCATGTTCGGCCTCGATCCGGGCGCGGACCTCGTCGGGGTGAAGATGGGGGTCGGCAGTGATCGCCTCGAGCACCTTCATCTCGACATTGCCGCCAAGCTGGATGTCGGTGCCGCGACCGGCCATGTTGGTGGCGATGGTCACCGCGCCGAACCGCCCGGCATCGGCGACGATCTGGGCTTCCTGCTCGTGCTGGCGGGCGTTCAGCACATTATGCGGAATCCCCGCTGCCTTGAGCATGGCCGAGATGGATTCGGATTTCTCGATCGAGGTGGTGCCGACCAGGATCGGCTGGCCACGGTCATGCGCTTCCTTGATCGATTCGATCACGCCGTCATATTTTTCCTTGGCGGTGCGATAGACCTTGTCATGTTCGTCCTTGCGCTGGACAGGGCGGTTCGTCGGCACTTCCACGACGCCAAGGCCGTAGATCTGCATGAATTCCTCGGCCTCGGTCGCCGCCGTGCCGGTCATGCCGGCCAGCTTTTCGTAGAGGCGGAAGTAGTTCTGGAAGGTGACCGAAGCGAGAGTGACGTTCTCGGCCTGGATCTTGACGCCTTCCTTGGCCTCGATGGCCTGGTGCAGCCCGTCCGACAGGCGGCGGCCCTTCATCATGCGGCCAGTGAATTCGTCGATCAGCACGACCTCGCCGTCGCGCACGATGTAATGCTGGTCCTTGAAGAACAGCTTGTGCGCGCGCAGGCCCTGGTTGATGTGGTGGACGATGGTGGTGGATTCCGGGTCGAACATGTGCTGACCCTCGGGCAGGATGCCCGCGCCGCGGAGGAGAACCTCCATCGCGTCATTGCCGTCGTCGGTGAAGGTGACGCTGCGCTGCTTTTCGTCAAGCTTGTAATGCTCTTCGGTCAGGCTGGGGATCAGCTTGTCGATCTGCGTGTAAAGCTCGGACCGGTCCTGGGCCGGGCCCGAGATGATGAGCGGGGTGCGCGCTTCGTCGATCAGGATCGAGTCGACCTCGTCGACGATGGCGAAGTAATGGCCGCGCTGGGCCATTTCTTCCACGCTGCCCTTCATGTTGTCGCGCAGGTAGTCGAAGCCCAGCTCGTTGTTGGTGGCATAGGTGATGTCGCAGCGATAGGCGGCGCGCTTTTCCGTCTCGGGCTGGAAGGGCACCACAACGCCGCAGGTCAGCCCAAGCTGGGCATAGACCTTGCCCATCCATTCCGAGTCGCGCCGGGCGAGATAATCGTTCACCGTGACGACATGGACGCCGCGGCCCGTCAGGGCGTTGAGATAGGCCGGGAAGGTGGCGACCAGGGTCTTGCCTTCGCCCGTCCGCATCTCGGCGATGTTGCCCTGATGCATGAAGATGCCGCCCATCAGCTGCACGTCGAAGGCGCGCAGGCCAAGGGCGCGGCGGGCGCCCTCGCGGCAATTGGCGAAGGCTTCGGGCAGGATGGCATCCAGCGTCTCGCCGCCTTCCTGCACCCGCTTTTGCAATTCGCGGGTCTTGGCGATGATGCCTTCGTCGCTGAGCGCGGCGAATTCCGGTTCGAGGGCGTTGATTTGCGCGACGAGCGGACGCGCCGCCTTGACCTTGCGGTCATTGGGCGAGCCAAAGACCTTGCGCGCAAGGGAAGTGAGACCAAGCATGACTTCTCCGTAAGGCGGCCGAATACGAATTCGTGTGGGACCTCGGGCTTGCCGGGTTGCATCGCCTTCCATAGAAGGGCCATGAGGACCGGCAGGCCCCGGATCACGCGACTGTCGCGATGTAAGGGGTAGGGCGGGCATAGTCAACGTGGCGCGGGTGTGAGGCAGCCTTTGGCCCGCCCGCTCAGGAGGGTGTGAAATGCTGAAACATCTGCGGCTTTCGGCGGCACTGGCGCTGTCGGCCCTGATCGCGGCCCCGGCCTTTGCCGAGGGCGAGACGGCGGAGACGGTGGTGGCAACGGTGAATGGCACCGAGATCACGCTGGGCCAGATGATCGCGCTGAAGGAAAACCTGCCGCAGCAATATTCCACCCTGCCCGATGACGTGCTGTTCAAAGGCATCCTGGACCAGCTTGTGCAGCAGGAAGTGCTGGCGCAATCGGTGGCGGCGCTGAGCAAGCGCGACGAGGCCAATATGGCCAATGACAAGCGCGGCTATCTGTCGGGCGTGGTGATTGCGGGCGTGGCCAAGTCGGCGGTGACGGATGAGGCGCTGCAAAAGGCCTATGACGACCGCTTCAAGGATGCCGAGCCGCAGAAGGAATATCATGCGGCGCATATACTGGTGAAGACCGAGGAAGAGGCGAAGAAACTGAAGGCGGAGCTGGACGGCGGGGCGATCTTTGCCGAGCTGGCCAAGGCCAATTCGATCGACACCGGATCGGGCGCGCAGGGCGGCGATCTGGGCTGGTTCGGCAAGGGCGTGATGGTCAAGCCCTTCGAGGATGCGGTGGTCGCGGCGACGATCGGCAAGGTGACCGATCCGGTGCAATCGGATTTCGGCTGGCACCTGATCCTGGTTTCGGAAACCCGCAATGCCGCCAAGCCCTCGCTGGACGATCTGCGCGAGGAACTGGCCCAGGAGATCGAGTCCAAGGCGATCGAGGATCATCTGAAGACCCTGACGGAAGCGGCCAAGATCGAGAAGCCCGGCGAGGGGATCGATCCGGCCGTGCTTAAGGACGCCAAGCTGATCGACTGAGGCGCAGGCATTTAGGGGAGAGCGGCAGATGGCCAAGACCGACTGGAAAGCCGAAGCGAAAGCGCTGAAGAAGAAGCTCAAGGCGCTGAAGGACACGGTAAGCGAGACCGTGGCCCCGATGGCCGAGGCGGTGCAGGAAAAGGTCGCCGAGATGGCGAGCGACGTGGCGGCGGCGAAGAAGGCGGCGAAACCCGTCTCGCCGCTGGCGCCCGCCAGTTTCCCGGCGCTGCCGCTGATCAAGGGGGCCGAGTTCGCGGCCATCGGCGCGGGGGTGAAATACCAGAACCGCCGCGACGTGATGCTGGTGCGGCTGGCGCCGGGCACGGCGATCGCGGGGGCTTTCACCAAATCCACCACCCGCTCGGGCTGCGTGCGCGATTGCCAGGACAAGCTGGCCGCCCCGGTTCCGGCGGGCGCCGGCGCGGCGATCGTGGTGAATTCGGGCAATTCCAATGCCTTCACCGGCAAGGTCGGCGATACCGCGGTGGCGGCGGTGACCGGGGCTGTCGCGAAGGCGCTGGACATGCCGGCCGGGCGGGTCTTCTCGTCCTCGACCGGGGTGATCGGCGAACCGTTGCCGCATGAGAAGATCACCGCCGTCGTTCCGGCGCTGGCGGCAGAACTGTCGGAAGCGGGCATCCAGATGGCCGCCGAGGCGATCATGACCACGGACACCTTCCCGAAAGGCGCCGCGGCGACCGTGCAGGGCGAAGGCGGCACGATCCATATCGCGGGCATCGCCAAGGGCTCGGGCATGATCGCGCCGGATATGGCGACGATGCTGGTCTATATCTTCACCGATGCCAAGGTGACCCCGGCGGCCTTGCAGAAGATGGTCGACCGCAATGTCGGCAGCACGTTCAACTCGATCACGGTCGACAGCGACACCTCGACTTCGGACACGCTCTTGGTGGCGGCGACGGGCCAGTCCGAAGCCGCCGCGCTGAAAGGAACGGTCGCCAAGGCCTTCGAGACGGCGCTGGCCGGGGTGATGCAGGATCTGGCGCTTCAGGTGGTGCGCGATGGCGAGGGCGCGACCAAGCTGGTCGAAGTGCGCGTCAGCGGCGCCGCGAGTGACGAAGATGCCGCGAAAGTGGCCTTCGCGATCGCCAATTCGCCGCTGGTGAAGACGGCGGTGGCGGGCGAGGATCCGAATTGGGGCCGCATCGTCATGGCGGTGGGCAAGTCAGGCGCCGCCGCCGACCGCGACCGGCTGTCGATCCGCTTTGGCGATATCCTCGTGGCCGAGAAGGGCTGGAAGGCGCCGAGCTACCGCGAAGAGGCCGGGGCCGCCTATATGAAACAGGCGGAGCTGGTGATCGCCGTCGATCTGGGCCTTGGCCGCGCCAAGCGCAGGGTCTGGACCTGCGACCTGACCAACCGCTACATCGAGATCAACGCCGATTACCGCTCGTGATCTGCATTTTGGTCCAAATACTCCACGGGGGTCCGGGGGGATAAACCCCCGGGGTCCCGGCCAGCGCGAAGGCCCGCCATGAAAACCCTGCTCGTCTCCGCCGTCGCCCTGGTCGATGCCGATGGCCGCGTTTTGCTGGCCCAGCGCCCGCCCGGGAAGTCGCTGGCGGGGCTGTGGGAATTTCCGGGCGGCAAGGTCGAGCCGGGCGAGACGCCCGAGGCCTGTCTGATCCGCGAGCTGAAGGAAGAGATCGGCATCGACACCTGGGCCTCATGCCTGGCGCCGCTGACCTTTGCGAGCCATACCTATGACGATTTCCACCTGCTGATGCCGCTTTTTGTCTGCCGTCGCTGGGACGGCATCGCCGAAGCACGCGAGGGTCAGACCCTGGCCTGGGTGGCCCCGTCAAGGCTGCGCGACTATCCGATGCCGCCCGCGGACCTGCCTTTGATCCCGATCCTGCGCGATTGGCTGTGAATGTGGCAGTTCTGCCACGAATTGCGCAGTTTTTCCGCTTTGTGGAAACAGTCGGATTAGCTATCTTCGTCCGACGCACAATCCTTGGGGGGGGAAAACGATGCTGCGCACCATCGCTATTGGCGAACATGTTTCGGTTCAGGGTTTGCTTGTTGGCAATACCGCAGATGGCCGGGTGATGATCAAAGTCGGGGACAAGGTCTTCACGGGCTTTCCGGTGAATACGGTGCGCGCCGCCTGATCGGCGCGACTTTGGCCAGACAAAGACTCGTGCCAAAGCAAAGGCCGGGCAATGCCCGGCCCTTTCATTTTCAGGATCGAGACGCGATCAGGCCAGCGTGCGCTGGACCTCCTCGCGCTCGAAGATTTCGATCACATCGCCGGCGCGGACATCGTCATAGCGTTCGAAGGCCATGCCGCATTCCTGACCGGACTGCACTTCCTTGACCTCGTCCTTGAAGCGCTTGAGCGTCTTGAGCGTGCCTTCGTGGATGACCACGTTGTCGCGCAGAAGCCGCACGCCCGCCGAGCGCCGGGCGACGCCTTCGGTGACGATGCAACCCGCCACATTGCCAACTCCGGTGATGCGGAAGACTTCCTTGATCTGGGCATAGCCGATGAAATGCTCGCGCACTTCGGCCTTGAGAAGGCCCGAGGCCGCTTTCTTGATGTCGTCGATCAGGTCGTAAATGATCGAGTAGTAGCGGATCTCGACACCCTTCTGCGAGGCGGCAGAGCGCGCCGTGGCATTGGCCCGGACGTTAAAGCCGATGACCGGCACGTTCGAGGCTTCGGCCAGGGTGATGTCGCTGTCGGTGATCGCGCCGACACCATAGTGCAGGACGCGGACACGGACCTCGTCATTGCCCACCTTTTCCAGCGCCTGAACGATGGCTTCGGCAGAGCCCTGCACGTCGGCCTTCACGATCACCGCCAGCTCGGCCACATCCTTGTCGGCCTTGGCCTTGGCCATGAGCTGTTCCAGCGTGGTCGCGGCACCGGCGGCGGCGCGTTTGTCCTTGGCCGCCTTTTCGCGGTAATCGGCGATCTCGCGAGCCTGGGCTTCGGAGGCGACCACGTCGAGCGTGTCGCCGGCGGAGGGCGTGCCGTCCAGACCCAGCACCTCGACCGGCACCGACGGCGCCGCCTCGGTGATGGTCTTGCCCTGATCGTTGACCAGGGCGCGGACCTTGCCCCACTTCTCGCCCACGACGAAGATGTCGCCCTTCCTCAGCGTGCCGTTCTGCACCAGGACGGTCGCGACCGGGCCGCGGCCGACATCGAGCTTGGCCTCGATCACCGCGCCGCGCGCGGCGCGATTCGGGTTGGCCTTGAGGTCCAGCAGTTCCGCCTGAAGGCTGATCGCCTCGAGCAGCGAATCCAGGCCCTTGCCGGTCTTGGCCGAAACCTCGACATCCTGCACATCGCCCGACATCGCCTCGACGATGACTTCGTGCTGGAGGAGGTCGGTCCGAACCTTCTGCGGATCGGCCTCATATTTGTCGATCTTGTTGATCGCCACGATCATCGGCACCTTGGCGGCCTTGGCGTGGTTGATCGCTTCGACCGTCTGCGGCATCACGGCGTCATCCGCCGCCACGACCAGAACCACGATATCCGTGACATTCGCGCCGCGGGCCCGCATCGAGGTGAAGGCCGCGTGGCCGGGCGTGTCGAGGAAGGTGATCAGCTGGCCATTCGGCGCCGTCACCTGATAGGCGCCGATATGCTGGGTGATGCCGCCGGCTTCGCCGGAGACGACGCTGGTCTTGCGCAGCGCGTCGAGAAGCGAGGTCTTGCCATGGTCGACATGGCCCATGATCGTGACGATCGGCGGGCGGGTCACCAGGTTCTCGGCCTTGTCGACAACGGTGTCGATCGCCTGTTCCACATCGGCATCGGTGACGCGGACGGCGCGGTGGCCGAATTCCTCGATCACCAGTTCCGCCGTGTCGGCGTCGATGGCCTGATTCATGGTGACCATCATGCCCATCTTCATCAGGCTCTTGACCAGATCGGCGGCGCGTTCGGCCATCCGGTTGGCAAGTTCGCTGACAACGATGGTTTCCGGCAGCTGCACGTCGCGCACCTGCTTTTCGGCCTTGTGGCCCAGACCAAGGGCCTTAGCCCGTGCCTTTTCCTGCTTGCGCTTGATCGCGGCAAGGCTGCGCTGGCGGCCGCTTTCGTCGCCCGTCGCATCGGCCAGCGTCAGCTTGCCCGCCCGGCGGCCTTCATCGCCGCGCTTGGCGCCACGATCGGTATCGCGGCTCTCGCGCTCGCGGTCGGTCTTGCGCGGGGTCGAGCTGGGCCTATTCCCGTCATCGCCGGTCGGGCGCGGACGTGCCTGGCCGGTGGAGCGGTCGGTGGGCGTGGCTTCGGCCGGGGCCGGGCCATTGGCCGAAGCGGCCTGCGGAGCGGCCGGCTGGCGGCGCTGGGTGCCCAGCACATCGGCCTTGCGTTGCGCCGCGCGGGCCTCTGCCTCGGCAGCGGCTTCGCGCTTGGCGCGTTCCTCTTCCTCGGCCTTGGCGCGCAGCGCGGCTTCGCGCTGGCGATCCTCGCGCTCTTTCGCCTCGATCTCCTCGCGGCGGCGCTGGCGCTCTTCCTCGCGTTCCTTTTCCTCGGCGGCGCGGCGGGCGGCATCTTCCTGCTCGCGCGCCTTGGCAAGACGCAGCGCATCGAGACGGCGCTGCATCTCGGCTTCGGAAATGCCGGCCGGCCGCTTGGCCGGATCGCTGAAGGCACCGGGCGTGGACCCGCCGCCCGCAGCGCCGCTGGGGCCAGGCTTGGCGGGTGTCGGCACGACAACCCGCTTGCGCTTGGTCTCGACGACCACCGCATGGGTGCGGCCATGCGAGAAGCTTTGCTTCACCTGGCCGGAACGGGGGGTGCCACCCAGCCCGAGGGGTTTCTTGCCGTCAGTATCGCTCATGCGTCCTTCGTATCCTTCCCGGCGGGATTTCCGCCGTCCCGCTGCCCGGTTTCGCTTGCGCTTGCGCGCAGCCCGGCCAGCCTTGCCGCTTCCTCTACAACACGGGTCGTGAGTCCACCAGCCGCAAGCGCGGCGTGTATGGCACGTTCCCGGCCGAATGCCAAACCGATTTCCCCCGCCGTGAGGCAGGAAATCAGGGTGTTTTCGCCTTCCGGGGCGCGAAGCTTGGTCTTGCCGCGCTCCGAACCGTCTGCGGCCTGAATCAGGACCCTTGCCTGGCCCTTCTCAAGCCATTCCTTCACCTTCTCATAGCCGGTGACCGCATCGCCGGCCTTGCGGGCCATGGACAGAAGATCCAGCACCCGTCGCGCCACCAGCGCCTCGACCATCTCGGCAAGGTCCGGCGGGGCCTTGACCGGCTGGCGTGCGGCCCGGGCGAACAGGCCCTTGGCCACCGCGCGGGCGATCAACGCCCGGTCGGCCGCGACATAGAGGCCGCGCCCCGGCAGCTTGGCCGCCACATCGGGCACCACCATCGCCTCTGGCCCAATGACGAAACGGATCAGCCCCGCCTTGGGGCTGACCTCACCAGAGGCAATGCATTTGCGCTCTGGCTCGTCCCGCAATTTTTCCCGGCCGCCGCGCGTCATGGCGCGTTCCCGAGGCCTGAGATCAGGCCTCGGTCTCCTCGTCGGCTTCGGCCTCGTCGCCCTGTTCTTGGGCGGCGGCCATCTCGGTCGGGTCGACCCAGCCCAGCATGACCCGCGCGGTCATCACAAGAGACTGCGCCTCTTCCAGGCTCATGTCGAAGGGTTCGAGAATGCCTTCATCCTTCTTGCGCTGACCGTTCTCGGTCGTCCAGCCGCCGGCCAGTTCCCAATCGGCGCAGGTGGCGAAGTCCTCGAGCGTCTTGATGCCTTCCTTGCCCAGCGCCTCAAGCATCTGGGGGGTGAGCCCTTCAAATTCAATGAGGCTTTCCTCGACACCCATGGCGCGGGCCGCTTCAAGCGCCTTCTTGGCCTGCTCTTCCAGGAAGTCGCGGGCCCGGGCCTGCAACTCGTCTGCGGTGCCTTCGTCGAAGCCGTCGATCGAGAGCAGCTCGTCGAGATCGACATAGGCCACTTCCTCGAGATTGGTGAAGCCTTCCGAAACCAGAAGCTGCGCCATCATCTCGTCCACGTCCAGCGTGTCCATGAACAGCTTGGTGCGTTCGGCGAACTCGGCCTGGCGGCGCTGCGATTCCTCGGCTTCGGTCAGGATGTCGATGTCGAGACCGGTCAGCTGGGAGGCAAGGCGGACGTTCTGGCCGCGACGGCCGATGGCCAGAGACAGCTGTTCATCCGGGACCACGACCTCGATCTTGCCAGCGTCTTCATCGACCACGACCTTCGAGACCTGAGCCGGTTGCAGCGCGTTCACAAGGAAGGTCGCCTGGTCCTGGTTCCACGGGATGATGTCGATCTTCTCGCCCTGCAGCTCGTTCACCACGGCCTGCACGCGCGAGCCGCGCATGCCGACGCAGGCGCCGACCGGGTCGATCGAGTTGTCATAGGAAATGACGGCGATCTTGGCGCGCGAGCCGGGGTCGCGGGCCACGGCCTTGATCTCGATGATGCCGTCGTAGATTTCCGGCACTTCCATCTTGAACAGCTCGGCCATGAACATCGGGTCGGTGCGCGACAGGAAGACCTGCGGCCCGCGCACTTCGCGGCGCACATCCTTGATGAAGCAGCGCACGCGGTCGCCGATGCGATAGGCCTCGCGGCCGATCTTCTCGTTGCGGCGCAGGATGCCTTCGCCCCGGCCGATATCGACGATGACGTTGCCATATTCCTCGCGCTTGACGACGCCGTTGATGATCGAACCCTTGCGGTCCTTGAATTCGTCATACTGGCGGTCACGCTCGGCCTCGCGGACCTTTTGCAGGATGACCTGCTTGGCCGATTGGGCGGCGATGCGGCCCAGATCGACGGGCGGAACCTCGTCGACGATCTCGTCACCGATCTGCGGGTCGGCAAGATAGTTCTTGGCCTGCTTGACGGTCAGCTGGGCGTGATGGTTTTCGACCAGATCATCCTCGACCACGGTACGGATGCGGGCAAAGCTGGCGCGGCCGGTCTTGCGGTCGATCTTCACCCGGATGTCCATCTCGGCGCCGTAGCGCGATTTGGCGGCGCGGGCGAGGCTGTCTTCCATCGCCTGGATCACCAGATCCGGGTCGATCATCTTTTCCCGCGCCACCGCCTCGGCGGTTTGCAGAAGCTCCAGCTGGTTGGCCGAAGTGATTGCCATGGGTCTATCTCCCGCCCAGTGTTTCTATCTAGTGTTTCGTCTCGGGGGCGTCGCTGTCCTCGTCGCCCTCGGCAATTTCATGTGTCTCGTCGAAGCCGCCCTCTTCCGGCAACGCCACCTTCTTCTGGCGCAGCATCTCGGCGATCAGTTCGTCGGTCAGGATCAGCTTGGCATCCGACAGCCAGTCGAAGCGCAGGCCAATGGTCACATCCTGACCGCCCTCTTCGATCTCGATCAGCACCTCGTCGCCCTCGATGCCCATCAGCCCGCCCTTGAAGCGGCGGCGGCCGTCGATCAGTTCGGTGGTCTCGATGCGGGCTTCCCAGCCCTTCCAGGTCTCGAAATCCTTGAGCCGGGTCAGCGGGCGGTCGATGCCGGGGCTGGAGACCTCGAGCGTATACATGTCCTCGATCGGGTCCTCGACGTCCAGAACTGCCGAAACGGCGGTGGAAATCTCGCCGCAATCCTCCACGCCGATGCCGCCTTCGGGCTTGTCGGCCATGATCTGCAGGGTCTTCTGCACCTTGCCATGGCCGCCCATCAGGCGCAGGCGGATCAGTTCGAAGCCCAGGCCCTCGATCACCGGGCCGACGATCTCGGCCAGGCGGCGATCGATGGCGGTCTTTGCGATCAGCTCGTTCATGCAGGTTCCAAAACAAAAAAGCGGACCCAGCGGCCCGCCCGTGACTTTCGGTAGCTTCGGGTGTGGACCCCGAAACCGCTGTTGAGGGCGGATATACGCATCGGGGGGTGAGTCTGCAAGCCCAAAGCGGGCGCCGGAAGCCGAACTCAGGCGGCGGTGATCACATAGAGCTTGCGGACATGTTCGATCACCCGCCATTCGCCCTTCCAGCCCAGCGGCAGGTTGATGGCATCGCCGGGGCCAAGGGTCTGTTTCCGCCCATCGGCATGGGTCATCTCGACCTGGCCCGAGATGAAGTGGCAGAATTCGGCCGTGGCCGTGCGGTCGGCCGTAAACCGCCCGGGAGTGCATTCCCAGATGCCGATCTCGACGCGACCGCCGTCATGGCTGCAAAGCGTCAGGGCCGCTTCGCGCTGGTCGCCCTCGATGCTGGTGGGCTTGGAGGTCAGTGGGCCAAGATCAAGGGTGGCAAGGCTGAAGAAGGTGGAAATGTCGATCATGGTCGTTCCAAAGAAGAAGCGCGCCGCCTTGTCCAAGGCCGCGCGCCCATCTAGAGCCGCCCTTCGGGCGATGGCAACCGTCACACCCGCCGGAACACCATGACCAGGCCGCGGTCGTCCTTATGCGCGTGGTTGGCGCCTTCGTAGATCGGAATGTCGCGCCAGGCGATCGGGGTGATCTTGCCGGCGGCGGTCAGGCGGGCCAGGGCCGAGCCGAAGCCGGCGCCATCCAGCACTGGCCCGATGGTGCCGCAGGCGAAAACCGCGCCGGGCCGGGTGATGCGGAGGAGTTCGGGCAGGCATTCCGGGCCGACATGGCCATGGGTGAAGGTGCCGCAAGAAACCACGGCATCATAGCTGGCCTCGGGGATGTCGAGCGCTTTGGTCAGGTCGCCCAGCATGAGATGGCGATAGAGGCCCTTTTCACGCGAGACCTCCAGCATTTCGGGGGTGATGTCGATGGCGTCGACCACCAGGCCGCGCAGATGCTCGGCCACGAGGCCGGTGCCAGCGCCGATATCGAGGATTTCGGCAGAAGGCACGATCTCGGATTTCAGGATCGCGGCGATCTCGCGCGGGGCGATATAGCCCCAGGCGCGGCCGAAACTGTCGTCATAGGTCTCGGCCCAGGCGCCGTACATGCGGCGGGCCTCGTCGGGGCCGTTGATTTCATAGGCTTCTTCGAGATCATATCCGTCGAGCGACATCTGGCATCTCCATGAGGGATCGGCGGCATAAGGACACCGAGAGGTGACAGGCGAATGACGGCGGAAAGCCGCCACCGCAAGGACGGAGGAACTTCTTTGATCGCCGCGTGTTGCCCTTTACCGGGGCTTTGCCATAGTGGGGCGAAGAGCGGTGGGGTGCAGGGTGACGGGCAGGCAAATGAACAGCGCGGGCGGGCTGGGGCGGCATCTGGGTGCGGCGGTTCTGGCACTTTCGCTGATGGTGCCCGCCGCGCCGCTGGCCGCGCTGGACCGCATCGATTTTCAGGTTGCGGGCGGCGATGACGATCTGGCCAAGGTGCTGCGGCAATCCTCGCTGCTGATCGCCCAGCGCAATGAGAAACTGACCGATCCGCAAGACCTGTTTGCCGCTGCGCGGGCCGATTATGCGCGGCTTCTGGGTGCGCTTTACGCCGAGGGGCATTACGATGCGGTGATCCACATCACCATCGACGGGCGCGAGGCGGCGGGGATCGCGCCGCTGAACGCGCCGAAGCAGATCGGGGTGATCGCGGTCAGCATCGATCCGGGGCGGAAATTCACCTTCTCAAAGGCCGAGATCGCGCCACTGGCGCGGGGAACGGTGGTGCCCGACGGGTTCAAGGTCGGCGAGACGGCGCGGGCCGGCGTGATCGAAGAGGCGGCGGATGCGGCGATCCTGGGCTGGCGTGAACGCGGCCATGCCAAGGCGGCGGTGTCCCGAGATGACATCGTCGCGGATCACCGCAGCGCAGCCCTTGCCGCCGAAATCGTGATGGCGCCGGGGCCGGAACTGAAATTCGGCGGCGTCACGGTGCAGGGCGCCGAACGGATGGAGGTGCGGCGGATCATCAAGATCGCGGGGCTGAAGACCGGCAAACGCTTCAGCCAGAGCGAGCTGGACCGCGCCGCCACGCGGCTGCGGCGGACGGGTGTCTTTTCCAGCGTCACCCTGGCCGAGGGCGAGGTGATCCAGAATGGCGGCCTGTTGCCGATCGAGATCACCGTGGCCGAGCAGAAACCGCGCCGCTATTCGGTGGGCGCCGAAGTGGCGACGGATGACGGGCTGTCGCTGACCGGGTCATGGATTCACCGCAACCTTTTCGGCGGGGCCGAGCGGCTGACGCTGAAGGGCGCGGTCACCAATATCGGCGCGGCGACCAGCGGGATGGATTATTCCTTCGGCGTCAGCCTGGACCGGCCGGCAACGCTTTCGGCGGATACAACGGCCAGCCTGACCTTCGACATCGGCCATGAGGACGAAATCGACTATGCCGCCGATACCGCCAGTTTCGGCCTGAACTTCATCAATTATTTCTCGGACACGCTGACCCTGCGCGCGGGGATCAGCTACAGCTATTCCGAGGGCAGCGATCCGGGCGGCGATTTCCGCTATCGCAACTTTGCCCTGCCGCTGGGTGCGACCTGGGACCGGCGCGACAGCACGACCGACCCGACCAAGGGCTTCTATATCGACGCCACGGCCAAGCCTTTCCTGGGTCTGGGCACCACCGGATCGGGGGCAAGGCTGACCTTCGACACCCGCGCCTATCGCAGTTTCGGTGCGGAAAAGGGCGTGACGCTGGCGGCGCGTTTCCAGGGCGGGGCGGTTCTGGGCAGCGCATTGCTTGAGACGCCGCGCGACGACCTGTTCTTCTCGGGCGGCGGAGGGACGGTTCGGGGGCAACCCTATCGGTCGCTGGGCGTAGCGGTGACGCGAGGCCTGGGGCCGGAATTTCTGATCGGCGGGACGCATATGCTTGCGGCTTCGGTCGAAGTGCGGACGCGGGTGACGAAAACCATCGGCGTGGTCGGGTTCTTCGACATTGGGCGGATCGATGTGGACGGGTTCTTCAGCGATGCCGGCAACTGGCATTCCGGCGCAGGGCTGGGTCTGCGCTATGAGACCGGCTTCGGCCCGATCCGTTTTGACGTGGCGGCCCCTGTTGGGGGCGAGACGGGCGAGGGCGTACAGCTTTACATCGGTCTGGGGCAGAGCTTCTGATGCGCAGGATCGCCGCCGCCGCAACACTTGGACTGGGTCTGGTCGCGGGCCTTGCCCCCGACGCACGGGCACAAGAGGATGACCGGGGCTATCTGACAGCCTTTCTGGAAAACAACCTGTCGGGCGCGGGGCGCAAGATCACCATCACCGGCTTCGAGGGGGCGCTGTCTTCGCGGGCGACCATCGAGCGGTTGCAGATCGCCGACGATGCCGGTGTCTGGATCACGCTGGACGGCGTGGTGCTGGACTGGAGCCGGTCATCGCTCTTGTCGGGCGAGGTGGTGATCAACGAGTTGACCGCCGAAACAATCACGCTGGACCGGATGCCCGATGCGGGGCCGGCCGAGACCACGCCGGAAGTAACGCCCTTTGCCCTGCCCGACCTGCCGGTCTCTGTCGAGATCGGTGAGATTTCGGCGGGACGGATCGTCCTGGCGGCGCCCGTTCTGGGCGAGCCGGTGGAGGCGGTGCTGAAGGCCTCGATGTCACTGGCGGGGGGCGAGGGCAAGGCCGCGCTGGACCTGCGCCGCATCGATGGTGGACCCGAAGGCCAGGTCGTGCTGGATGCAAACTATTCCAATGCCACGGGGCGGCTGGACCTGAACCTGGATGCGCGCGAAGGATCGGGCGGGATCGCGGCGCGGCTGATGCGGCTGCCGGGCACTCCGAGTGTGGAGTTCACGCTGAAAGGCGCCGGGCCGCTGGGCGATTTCGCCGCCGATCTTCGGCTGGCAACCGATGGCGCAGCACGGTTGGCCGGGCCGATCACGGTTGCCACGGATGAGAAGGGCGCGCGCAGCTTCACCGCCAAGCTGGAGGGCAATCCGGCGCCGCTGTTCCTGCCGGCCTATGCCGAGTTTCTGGGCGACAGACTGAGTTTCGATCTGGCAGGCCGAATCTGGCCCGCGGGCGGCCTGCGGCTGGACCGGCTGGAGCTGGCGGCGGCGAGCCTGAGCCTGTCGGGCACGCTGGGCCTCGCGGCGGATGGGTTGCCGACGGATTTCGATCTGACCGCGCGCATCGCCAGCCCCGATGGCTCGGCGGTGCTGCTGCCCTTGTCCGGCGACGTGCCAACGCGGCTGAACCTCGCCAATCTGGCGCTCAAATATGATGCGACCAAGGGCGATGGCTGGACCGGGCATCTTGTGGCCGAGGGGCTGGACCGCAGCGATTTCGCAGCCTCGCGCGCAGAGCTGAGCGGCTCGGGGCGGATCGGGCGGGTGGCCGGGCAGAACAGCCTGGGCGGCACGATCCAGTTCGTCGCCGAAGGGCTGGCCCCCGCCGATGCGGCACTGGCGACGGCCCTGGGCAGCATGCTGACCGGGCGCGTGGTGCTGCATTGGCGGCAGGGCGAAGATGCGCTGAGCCTGCGGAATCTTGTGCTGGCCGGAAACGGCTATGGCCTGACCGGCGGTTTGCGGTTGGAAGGCCTGCAAAGCGGGCTGAACACCAGCGGGCGGGTGGTGCTGACGGCGGATGACCTGTCGCGCTTTTCGGCCCTGGCGGGGCGGCCCCTGGGCGGCAAGGCGGTGGTGCGGGCCGATGGCAGCTATGCGCTGCTGAGCGGGGCTTTCGATCTGGACCTGGGGGTCGAGGCCGAACGGCTGGTGACCGGCATTGCGCAGGCGGACCTGTTGCTGACCGGCCCCTCGACCCTGTTGGCGCAGGCGGTGCGCGACGAGACCGGGCTGAGCCTGAGCGGGCTTGCCCTCAGCGTGGCCAGCCTGCGGCTGTCGGGCGAGGGCAAGGTGACCTCGGAGGGCACGAGTTTTGACGGCAAGCTGAACTGGGGCGACCTGTCGGATCTGGGTGGGGCCTATGGCGGCTCGATCTCGGCTGAGGCCGGTTTCACCGGCACAGCGGAGAATGGCCGTGCCATGGTAAAAGGCACGGGCCAGAATTTGCGGGTCGGGCAGGCCGAGGTGGACCGGCTGATCGCCGGGGCGTCGGACTTCGCCGCCGAGGTGGCGATTGCCGATGGCGCGGCGCGGCTGGCGGGGTTGACGCTGAAGACGCCGCAGGTCAGCGCGGATGTGAGTGACGCGGGTGGTGGCGCGCTGAACGTAACCGGGAAGCTGGTCAATCTGGCGCTGATCGCGCCAGAGTTTCCAGGCCCGGTCAGCCTGTCGGGCCGGGTGAGGCCGGAAGGCGAGGTGCTGGTGTCCGACCTGCGGGTCAGCGGCCCGGCCGGGATCGACGCGACAATTGCGGGCCGCATCGCGGCCAAGGCGCCGGATCTGACCGTCAGGGGCACGGCGCAGGCGGGGATCGCCAATGCGTTCACCGGGCCGGTCAACCTTGCCGGGGCGCTGGGCTATGACCTTGCCCTGCGCGGCGGCTGGGCCCTGCCGAACCTGTCAGGCCGGGCGACGCTGTCGGGCGGCAGCGTGGCCATTCCGGCACGTGGGCTGGCGCTGGATCGGGTGGCCGCTTCGGCCGATCTGGCGGGCGGCACGGCGCGGATCACCGCCACAGCCGAGGCGCGGCGCGGCGGTCGGCTGCGGGTGGGCGGCACGATCGGCCTGACTGCGCCATATCAGGCAGGGCTGGACATCGGTGTCGATGGGCTGAGCCTGCGCGACCCCGAACTGTTCGAGACGCGCCTGACCAGCACGCTGCGGCTGGAAGGGCCGCTTCTGGGCCGGGCGCAGCTGTCCGGCCGGGTCAATATCGGCGAAACGGAACTGCGCATCCCCTCGACCGGGTTTGCCACGGCGGCCGATCTGGAAGCCGTGCGGCATGTGAATGACGGCGCCGATGTACGGGCGACACGGGTAAGGGCGGGCGTCGGCCAGGGCGAGGGCGGCGACGCCTCGGCCGGATCGAGCCTGCCCGATTGGGGGCTGGATCTGACCATCGTGGCGCCCAACCGCATCTTCCTGCGCGGGCGCGGGTTGGATGCGGAACTGGGCGGAACGGTGTTCTTGGGCGGCAGCCTGTCGAACGTCATCCCTTCGGGCGGGCTGGATTTGATCCGTGGGCGGCTGGATATTCTCGGCAAGCGGCTGGTGCTGGCTTCGGCAGAGATCGTGTTGCAGGGCAGCCTGATTCCCTATGTCACCGTCTCGGCCTCGACCGAGAATGATGGCGTGACAAGCTATGTGGTGATCGACGGCCCCGCCGACGCGCCGCAGGTCAATTTCAGTTCAGTGCCCGATCTGCCGCAGGAAGAGGTGCTGTCACATCTGTTGTTCGGGCGCGGGCTGGACACGATTTCGGCATTCCAGGCGGCGCAGCTTGCCAATGCGGTGGCGGTGCTGGCGGGCAAAGGTGGTGAGGGCGTGGTCGGCAAGCTGCGCAAGGGGTTCGGCTTTGACGATCTGGATGTCTCGACCGATGACAGCGGCTCAGCCGCGGTTAAGGCCGGCAAGTATATCTCGAAGAACCTGTATACCGAGTTCAGCCTGGGCCAGGATGGCACATCGCGGATCAACCTGAACCTTGATGTGCGCAAGGGCGTGACGGTGAAGGGGCGCGTCGATTCCGATGGCGAAAGCGGGATCGGGATCTTCCTGGAGCGGGATTACTGAATCGCGTCGACGGAAAAACTGCGGGCCAACCCGGTCAGGCTGGCCCGATCTGACATATTGGGACGAAAGCCGATTCAGGTTTCGGGCGTGGTGGTCGTGTTGTTGTCGCTGCCGCCGCAGGCGATGGCGCAGATGATCACAATGCCAGCCAGAAGCGGCAGCCAGCCACCCGAGGTCGGCTTGGTGACGACGGCCGGCTCGCCCTCATCGGCGATGACGACGGGGCCACCGGCGAAGGCGGCAGAAGAGAGCATGACGGCGATTGCAGTCGAAGCGATCAGGGTTTTCATGGCAAGCTCATCCAAAATGTGAGGACTATCAAGCGGGGCGGAAACGGCGGCGAACCGCGCGCCCTAGAGACAAAAGAACCGGCCAAGGGCCGGTTCTTTGGGCGATCTGCAACCCGTGCCGCTTATTCCGGCTCGACGGGGGTGCTGGTGTTGTTGTCGCTGCCGCCGCAAGCGATGGCGCAGATGATGACAACGCCAGCCAGGAGCGGCAGCCAGCCACCCGAAGTCGGCTTGGTGACGACGGCCGGCTCGCCCTCATCAGCGATGACAACCGGGCCACCGGCGAAGGAAGCGGTCGAGACCATCGAGATGGCGGCGGCTGCGGTGAGCAGTTTCTTCATGTGAGACCTCCAAGGAACACTGACCCTAGAGGTAACATCGCCGCGACCAGATTCAAAGCAGATCATCGGTTTGCCGAAGAACAGCGAAAAGCTGTTGTAGCTGCGCACCGCTTTCCCGGCTGATTCGCAAATTTGCGGCAAGACAGCGCCGAATTTCGCGGCGGATCAGTCGATGATCCGCTCGAAGACGACATAGCCCACGCTTGGGCTAAGCCATTCCTTCGATTTGCGAATCGTGCCACCTTCGAACCAATATTCATTGATAAAGCGGCCTATGGAGCGGCTGCAGGTCTCGGTCACATGGCGGGTGGTGTGGCTTTGGCCCTGCAGGACCAGCGTCTCGGTACCGGCGACCACTGCAGTGCAACTGTAATCCCGGCGCTCATTGCGGTCTTCGTCTCCTGCGACGAAATAGGTGCGCGGATGGGTGCCGCCGCCCGAAAGCTGGCCCGGGGATGGCGCGGCCGATGACATCAGGTCGCCTCCGGCACCGCGGGATTCGATCAGCACGCCATTGCGGAAAGTGAAGGTGGTGCCGCTGCCATCGGTCCAGACCGAGATCGGTCCCGTTTGCTGGTATCGCACCAGAAACGTGTCTATGCCACGCGAGGCGACCTTCATCCGCATGACCGGCCCGCCCTGGGCCGCAAGATCGGGCCGGCTGACCTGATCGGGGCTTGCGGTCTTGGCGGCTTTGCGCCCCTGAACCATCGACTTCGCCAAGGCTCCCAGCGAAATCTGCCCATCCGACTTGCTGCCGCATCCGGCCATGGCCAGCGCAGCCAGAAGCAGCGCCAGTTGCCCGCAGGCCCGCATTCCTAGCGCCATACGCGCCCCCATTCGTCGTCGAGCTGGTTCAGGTAATCGTCGCGAATCGTGTCGTAGAGCCGCCCGTCGACCTGAAGCCGCGCCCCGCCATCGCGCTGCAGCGGCGTGATCACCTTGCCCATTTCCTGGCGCGTCGGCTGGCCCAGAACCCAACTGATCGGGATCGAGACCCGGAACCCTTTGGAGAAAGAGCCCTCGCCATACTCCTCGAAACTGGCCGAGGTGAAGGTTGCGAAGGCTCCGACCTTGAACCCGTTGCCGAATTCACGATCGACGCTGAAAGTGGCGCCATAATCGCCCGCCAGATAGCGCCCGACATCCACCTGGCCCAGAAAGCCATTGCCGAAATCGTAATAGGCCGAGACATGGCCGGTCGCGACCCGGTAATCATATTGCGAGAAACCGAAGCCGCCATCGGTGTCGCGCTGGGCCGAATAGTTCACTTCGACGCCCAGGGCGAGCGGGCTGTTCGGGCGCTGCCACAGCACTTCGCCCGATACACCGGCGTGCATCCGTTCAAGATATCCCAGCGTCAGGCGCGTGTAGATGTTTTCGGCGGGATGAGCGTAATAGGCCAAGGTCAGCCGCTCCATCGCGGTATCGCCGTCGAGCAGATATTCCTCGGCATCGCTGCGCACCGGAGGCAGGTTGCTGCCGCCCATGGTCAGAGAATCGAAATTCTCGGCGAGGCGATGATAGACCTGTCCCGACAGCACCAGGCCGGGACGCATTTCGTAACTGGCCGAGAAGCGCAGGCCGATATCGCCTTCCAGCGGATCGGTGAAGTGGAAGGCGGGTGTCACGCTCCAGCTTAGCCTTGGGTAAAGTTCGTCATCCGGGCCGCTCCCATTGGTCGGGGCAGGCAGGGCATCGGTCACCTGCACCCGGTCGCGCAGGGCGGCATCGTTGCCGGCAACATGCTCAAGCGCCTCGATGTCCGAGCGGCGCAGCGTCACCTTTGACGCGCCCATGCCATAGACGACGGGGACGATGTGGAAGGTCTCGACCGAGGCGGGCATGATATGGGTCAGTGCGCGCGCGGCACGACCCACGGCCTGGGCGCTCGAATCGATCTTGGTGTTGCGCACCCGCAGGTCGACCGAGGTCGCGGTATAGGAGAAATCCTCGATCACCATGCCATCGATGGCCAGCCGGCGCGCCAGATTCTTGCGCAGCACATCGACCGCATCGGGCTGTGTGACCCAGCCCTGATCATAGCTGTCCGGGTCTGCCGCACGCGGGGGGCGCAGCTTCACCGGTTCGGGCGCGTCGCCCACAAAGCCGACCGCCATCCGCTGCTTGGGATCAAGGATCAGGTGGAAGCCGATGCCATATTCCGAGCCATAGAGCGAATAGGCGCCGAAACGCAGGTTCTGGCCCTTCTGATATTCGATGCCGAAGTTGAACGGGCTGGAGCGCTCGAACGTGCCGCGGGTGCCATCCTCAAGATCGTAATTGTCCGAGGAATACTCTGCCTTGACCGTCCAGTTGTCGTTGATCCGGTATTCCAACCCGCCGAAGGCAGCGGCAGGCCCCTTGAACCAGGTGCCCGGCTGGGGTTCCGAACCCTGGCCGATATCGACCGGGGGGCGTTCGCCAAAGGGCGAGCCGAAGGAATTGTAGCTGCCAAGCCGCCCCCAGCCGATGCCGCCGGTAACCTTCAGCCGGTCGCCAAAGGTCTTTGTGGCGGCAATGTATTCCGAGGAAAACAGCCCGGTGCCGGCAAGGTCCTGCAAGCCAAGGCTCAGCGCGGGCAGGTAATCGGTTTCTTCCAGCAGACGCAGGCGCAGGTCGAAGCTGCGGTCGTCATAGGTTTCGAACCCGTCGGCATTCCAGTTGCGGATATACTGGACCCGGTAGCTGGCGGCGAGCCAGGGCGTGATCTGGAAGCTGAGCGTGCTGCGCGTCACCGGACCAAAATTGCCGATCGACAGGGAGAACGTGCCATCGGGCATCGCCTCGCCCGTCGGCATGTCGATCAGACCGGGCGCACCGTTGATGTTGGGGGTCGGGCGCATTTCAGCCAGAACCCAACTGGCGGGCAGCGCCGCCGCAAGCGCAAGGACAGCGGATGAAAGGGTCAGGCGCAGGCGCGTTCGGGACAAGGTCATTCCTCCGTTGTCCCCTCTATGCGGGCGCTTTGCGCAGCGGACAAGCCTTGGCAGCACGGCGCCGCATCTTCCTGCGCGATCATGACCCAACCGCCGCAGTTTCCTGTCCGTCCGGCGCGTCGCTGCCCTTGACGAGATCGAGGACCAGCCGCCGCGCGCCCTCGGCATCGCCCTCGGCGGCAAGCGATCCAAGCTGCTGCAATGCGACCGGCATCGATATCCGGCCCAGGCCCTCTTCGCTGGCGCGCAGGATCTTGGGATGGGGGGTCTTGAGCAGACCGCGACCAAGCAAAAGCTCTTCGTGCAGCTTTTCACCGGGGCGCAGCCCGACAAGCTTTATGTCGATATCGCCAGTGGGGTTCCGGTCGTCGCGCACCGTATAGCCCGCAGCATGAATCATTTGCTCGGCAAGCTGGCGGATGCGGACGGGCTTGCCCATGTCGAGCACGAAGACATCGGCGCGGCCCGTTCTGGAATCATCGCTGAAAGCCCCCGCAAGAAGCACAAGCCGGGCGGCTTCGGTGATGGTCATGAAGTAGCGCGTGACATCGTCATGGGTCAGGGTAACGGGGCCACCGCGCGCGATCTGTTCCTTGAACAGCGGGATGACAGAACCGGAAGAGCCCAGCACATTGCCGAAGCGGACGATCGAATAATGCGTGTGCTGCGAGCGACGGGCGAGATCCTGCACGGCCAGTTCCGCCAGCCGCTTGGTCGCGCCCATGACATTGGTCGGCCGCACCGCCTTGTCGGTCGAGACAAGCAAGAAGCGGCGCAGGCCTTCGGCGGCACAGATGTCGGCAAGGGTGCGGGAGCCCATGACATTGTTCAGGATCCCCGCGATCGGATTGGTCTCGACCAGAGGCACATGCTTGTAGGCGGCGGCGTGGAGCACGACTTCGACCGCATTGCCGACCAGCGCCTGGCGAACGGCGCGGGCATCGGTCACAGATCCCAGAACGGGCACGATCTCGACCGCGCCTGCGCCTGCCAGTTCGCGTAACTCGCGGTCGATGTTGTACAGTGCCAGTTCAGAGGATTCGAACAGGACAAGACGGCGCGGCTTGCAGGGCAGAAGCTGGCGGCACAGTTCCGAGCCGACCGAACCCCCCGCCCCGGAGACCATGACCACCAGCCCGTGATAGCCCGCACCACCATTGGGCAGCGTCTGGTCAAGATGGTCCCGCCCAAGAAATTGCCCGGCCGAGAGCGGTGTCAACGTGTCGACCAGCCGTTCGGTGCCGACAAGCTGGGCAAAAGAGGGCACTACCTGAACGTCAAGTCCAAGGCGCTGCAACTGACGCCCCATGCGCTGCTGCTTGGGCATAGACAGGCTGGGCATGGCCAGGATGACGCGCGTGATATCGTGATTGCGCACGACGTCCTCGATCCGGTCGGGCGCATGGATCCGCAGACCGGCAAGCTTCTGACGGTGCAACGCGGCATCATCGTCAAGAAAGCCCACGACCAGCACGGTTTCATGCGATTTCAGCGCCGAGGCAAGCTGTGCGCCGGTGCTGCCAGCGCCGTAGATCAGCACGCGAACCTGGGCCCGTCCAGCGCGCAAGACCCAGACGAAAAGACGCAACATGCCGCTGCGCGCACCGATGGCCATGAGAAACAGGATCAGGGTGAACGAAAGCGTGCCGACCACCGGAAAGGACAGGCCGGGAAGGCTTGTCAGCAAAAGCGCCGCTGTCCCCATCATGACGGCATAGGGAAAAGTCCCGACCGTGACGAAATTCTCATAGGTCTTGAGCTTGATCCGCGGCAGGCCCAGCGAAAGCGAGACAATGCCGCCGGCCAGGGCAAGGCTGGGGAACAGAAGCGAAAGCCGCTGAAGCTGAGCGGATGGCCAGGCGGAAGAATAGACGAAGGCCACGGCAAGATAGAAGGCAGCCGGCGCGACAAGCACGTCGATCATCCAGATCAGGAATTGCTTCTGCGACCGCGACAGCAAATGCGAATAGCGGAACAGAGCGGACCGGAAACCTGCCATTCGACACTCGTCTCAATTCTTCTTGATCGGACAATGCCGCGAAGATCGGTTTGCAGCAATATCGCCTGCGGATTGCGCTGGCCCGCGTGGCTTTGCTGCACGCCTTTTGGGCGGTTAATCGCGCATAAGGACTTGCCTCAGGGTTGCAAGGATCAGTGCTGCGTCGCCACAGGTGCTGCGGTTCTGCTGATAGATCAGGTCAAGCCGCGCCTTGCGGGGAATGCACCGGCGGGAATAGACGGCATCGGTTTCCGCAGGCGTGGCACAGGCCGCAAGAAGACGCTCCTCATGCCGACGGAAATGCAGGGTGGCAAATCCGGTCAGTCCGGGGCGGCTGTTCAGGACGCGGGCATAAAGCGCCGGATTGGCCTCGACATACTGGCGCAGCGGCGGGCGGGGACCCACAAAGCTCATATCGCCCTTGAGGATGTTCCAGAGCTGTGGAATCTCGTCCAGCCGCGTGCGGCGCAGGAAGCGGCCCTGGGCGGTGATGCGCGCCGTCTTGTCGCCCCCCGAGACGCCGCTTTCTCCTGGCGGCGCAGCGGTCATGGTGCGGAACTTCCAAAGCCGGAACGGGGTGGTGACGGTCTTCATCCGCTCGCTGCGGTACAGAAGCGGGCGACCTTGACGAAGCAGAAGCCAGAGCGAAAGGAACAGCGTCGGCACAAGCAAAAGCGCCGAGAGCGCCAGGGCCAGCGTGATGTCGAAAAGACGCTTGGACAGGGTCATGGCCGCAGCGCCGCCCGCTCGGCGATCAAGGTGGCCGGTGTCACGGGCGGCAGGGGGCAGAGCGCCCGAAGCCGGGCCGTGTCCATCACCGCGACCGGCACGACCGCTGGGTTGGCTGGGCCGAAACGCCAGTCGCGGCCCGAGGCGTCCAGCAGATCGGCCATGGGCAGCGGCGGCGCGGCGGCAATGTTCAGGATGTCGGGCAGATCGTCGCCCCGTGTCAGGGCCTGCGCCAGATGGGTCAGAACCGTCCACAGACTTTGCGGCCCGATCCACGAGCGCAGAGGTCCGCCACGCTGACCCGGAACCGGATCGAGCGTGATCACCTCGGCCGCCGGACGCGGGCCAAGCAAGGCGTCGGCGCCGATCACATTGCCAAGCCGAAGGATGCTGACGCGGCATCCGGGATCGTGGCGGGAAAGGGCGGCTTCGGCGGCAAGCTTGGCGCGACCATAGGCGCTTTGCGGCGCGGGCGGCGTGGTCTCTGACGCCGCTTCGGAATGCGGCGCATAGACCGCTGCGGTCGACACGAACAAAAGACCGCAGGCGCGATTTCTTCGGCAGGCCTGCGTCAAAGGCGCAACAAGGGCTTCGTTGGCGGCAAGTGATCGCTCATCGCCGCGGACCACACCGGCCAGGTGCAGGACGACCGCACCCAAAGGCCAGTCGGGCGCAGGGTCCGTCAGAATATCCCATTGAATATGCGCGTTCTGGTTGCGCCCGACCGCGTGAAGCCGAAGGCCCGGCACAGACGCGGCACGGCCCGCCGCCAGCAAGAGCCGCCCCAGCCTTCCGCCCGCACCGGTGATGACCAGGTCGATCCCGTCCAGAGTTACCCCCAAAAATCAGCGGGCCAGCGATTGACCCCGTGTGTCCGCTGATTATGGTCGCGGGGCCTGCCTTGTCCACAGGCGCTGGGGCTGCTGCGGCCCGGAGACCGGAATGACGACACGCCCCTTGATCGGCCTGACCGCCGCCCTTTCCTTGTGCCTCGTCGCGGCGGGATGCAACCCGCCGAAAGGTGCCGGACAGGCAAGCCAGATTCTCAAGGGTGCCCAGGATGTGGCCGCGGATTTCGCGGTGGTCCATATCACGCGCGAAACCGCGAGCGGGATCGCAAAATGGCCCGGAAACGGTGACTCCTCGGGTGTTTCCGGCTGGATCAGCCGATCGCGCGGCCCCGCCAGCAACCTGATCGCCCCAGGCGACCGGCTGGATCTGACGGTCTGGGAAGCTGGGGAAAGCTCACTTCTCTCCGTGCCCGGGCAGAAGATCGTCGCCCTGCCGGGGGTGACGGTCTCGCCCGATGGCACGGTTTTCCTGCCCTATGCGGACCAAGTCTATGTTGCGAACATGACGCCTGACGAAGCGCGCAAGGCTGTTCAGGACAAGCTTGATCCGATCGTTCCCTCGGCACAGGTGATGATCGCCCATACGCCGGGGCGCAAATCGACGGTCGATCTGGTCAGCGGCGTGGCAAAACCCGGAACCTACCCCCTGCCTGACCGTGACTTTACCGTTCTGGGCCTGTTGTCGCTGGGCGGCGGGATTCCGCCCGGGGCCGAGAACCCGCAGGTGCGCCTGCAACGCGACGGCAAGCTTTACGGCATTTCGGCCGAGAAGCTGCTCAAAGATCCAAAGCTCGACACCACCTTGCGCGGTGGCGACAAGGTCTATGTCGAAGAGGACGATCGCTACTTCCTGGCGCTGGGCGCGTCGGGCCGCGAGGCGCCGGTGCCCTTCCCGCGCGACCGGGTGACGGCGCTTGAGGCGCTGTCGCTGACCGGGGGGCTGAATGACAGCCGCGCCGATGCCAAGGGCATCCTGATCCTGCGCGACTATCCCGACAGCGCCCTGCGCAGCGATGGCAGCGGGCCGCAAAAGGACCGCGTGATCTTCGTGATCGACCTGACCTCGGCCGACGGGCTGTTCAGCGCGGGTGAATTCTACATCCAGAACAAGGATGTGGTCGTGGTGGCGGAAAGCCCGGTGGCGGCGACGGCTTCGGTTCTGGGGATCGTCAGCGGCGTGGTCGGAATCGGCCGTACGACACAGCTGATCACCGAGCAATAGACAGGTTGCTTAGCCTTCGCCCTCAAGCCGGGCGCGCAATTCGCGCAGCACAGGCAGGACGGCCCGAACGCGGTCGGCGCCCAGCTTTTCCACCACATCGGCGATCAGCGGCGCGACCGATTGAACGGCGGCATCGCGGGCGGCGCGGCCCGCGGGGCTGATCGCGACGAATTTCTGGCGCGCATCATCCCAATCAGGGCGGATATGGACATGGCCCGCCCATTCCAGCCGCGCCAGCGTGTTGGTCATCGCGCCACGCGTCACATGAAAGGCGCGGGCCAATTGTGCCGGGGTGCGCTCTTCCGCGACCCGGGCGAGGTGGTTCAGCACCGAGAATTGCGAGATTTCCATCCCCTTGGGCAAAGCCTTCGAGATGCGGTTGCGAGCGATCTGATCGGCCATGAACAATTCGCCGAACAGGGCAACGGCAAGCTCATCGTTGCGTTCGCTGCTCATGGCCCGGTGATCTTTCGGTCATGGGTCAGCGAAGGCACGCGGGCGCGGGCCTGATCGACCCGGGCAAGGTCGAGATCGACGAAGAAGACCCCTGGGTCGCTGCCCGCATCCAGCAGAACCTCGCCCCAGGGCGCCACGGCCAGCGAATGGCCATGGGTGCGACGGCCCTTGCCCCGGGTCTCGGCGTGAAAGCCGGTCTGGGCGGGGGCCAGGACGAAGCAGCCGGTCTCGATGGCGCGGGCGCGCAGAAGCGGCTCCCAATGGGCCGCGCCGGTGATGTGGTTGAAGGCAGCGGGAACGGTCAGGATCTGCGCCCCCGCCTGCGCCAGACGGCGATAGAGATAGGCAAAACGCAGGTCGTAGCAGACGGTCATTCCGATCGCGGCAAAGGGGGTCTGCGCCACCACGGCGGCAGAGCCGGGCCGGTAGCCCGCGCTTTCGCGATAGATCTCGGTTTCCGACACGTTCACGTCGAACATGTGGATCTTGTCATAGCGGGCGGCGACGGTGCCATCCGGCGCGATCAGGAAAGAGCGGTTGGCAAAGCGGCCATCCGCATCGGTCGTGGTCAGGCCCAGCGAGCCGATCAGAAGCCAGATCCCCGCCTCTGCGGCTGCCGCACGCAGACCGGCCAAGGTCTCGTCCTGGGCCTCGGGTCGGAAGATCGCATGCTGATGCTCACGCGACGAGGACAGGCCATTGGTCATCTCGGGCGTCAGGACAAAGCCCGCCCCGCCCGCGACGGCGGTTTTCACATGCGCCAGCGTGACCGCCAGATTGGCGGCGGGATCGTCGGTAACGTTCAGCTGGATCAGAGCCGCACGCATCAGGCGGCCAGCATCGGATCAAGTTTGCCGCGGGCGTCCAGCGCGTGCAGGTCATCGCTGCCGCCGACATGCTGGCCGCCGATGAAGATCTGCGGCACGGTATGGCGGCCATGGGCACGGGCCATCATCGCCTGACGCTGGGCGGGATCGCCGCTGACATCGATCTCGGTGAAGGCCACGCCCTTCTTGGCCAGCAGCCGCTTGGCAGCCACGCAATAAGGGCACCAGGGCGTGGTGTAGATTTCGACTTTCGGCATCGCAGGATCCCCGTGTTCGGCGCGAACTATAGGGATTTAGGCATCCTTCGCAACGCGGGTAAGGGCAAGGACGCAGACCGAGCTTGCACCGGCGGCAAGGCAGGTCTCGGTCGCGGCGGCGAAAGTGGCGCCCGAGGTCATCACGTCATCGACCAGAAGCACGGGCCTGCCCGCCAGCGCGGCGCGGCGGCGGGGGTGCAGGCGGAAAGCGTTCTGGATATTGGCGAATCGACCTTCGCGGTCGCGACCCTCCTGGCTGCCGGTGTTGCGGGCCCGGATCAGCGCATCGGGGCAATGGGCCAGCGCCGCCTCTCGTGCCAGCGCGGCGGACAGAAGCGCGGCCTGGTTGTAGCGCCGCCGGATCATCCGCCACCAATGCAGCGGGATTGGCACGACCACCGTGTCGGGCTGGAGCAGGGGCCGCGCCGCGCGGTGCAGCCATTGGGCGGCAGGCCGGGCAAGGTCCATCCGGTCGCCATGTTTCAAGGCCAGGACAAAGCGGCGGGCATTTGCGTCATACAACATTGCCGCCCTGCCCGCCTGCCATGGGCGGGCAATGCGCAGACAATCATCGCACAGGACCTCGCCCTCGTCCGGCGTGCCGGGCAAGGGTGTGCCGCATTTGTGGCAGGTGAGGCCGGTGATGAAGGGCGTGTCGCGCCAGCACTCGGCGCAGAGTCCGAAATCCGAGGCGACAAAGGCCTCGCAGCTTATGCATTGCGGCGGATAGATCGCGCGGATCAGTGCTTGCATCCGCGCCCCGCCCGCCTATCGTCCGCCGCCATGATGCCGCCCGCCCCCCCTGCCCCGCTTCTGACCGATCGCAAGGCGCTGGACGCCCATCGCCGCCGCGCCCTGGCCCTGCCCGACCCTGCGCTTTTCCTGCAGGAAGCGGTGGTCGGCGATGTTCAGGAAAGACTCGGCGCGGTTAACAGAACCTTTACGGATGTGGCCGTGGTCAGCGGTTTTCCAGGTTTGTGGCAGGCCGCCTTACCACAGGCGCGGCTCATCGCCGATACGGCGGTGCTGGACCTTGAGGAAGCGTCGCAGGATCTGATCATCCATGCCATGTGCCTGCACTGGGCCGACGATCCGGTCGGACAATTGGTGCAATGCCGCCGGGCGCTGCGGCCCGACGGGCTTTTGCTGTGCCTGTTCTTCGGCGGCCAGACCTTGCAGGAGTTGCGGGCCGCCCTGGCCGAGGCCGAGAGCGTGGTCATGGGTGGGCTGTCTCCCCGCGTCCTGCCCATGGCCGAAATCCGCGAGGCAGGCGCCTTGCTGCATCGTGCGGGCTTTGCGCTGCCGGTGGCAGACAGCGACACGCAGACCGTCAGCTATCGCGACGCCTTTCATCTGATGGCGGACCTGCGGGCCATGGGCGAGGGCAATGCGCTGGCGGCCCGGTTGCGCCGCCCCTCGCCCCGTCGCCTCTTCCTGCGCGCAGCGCAGATCTATGCGGCAAATTTCGCGACCGGAGATGGCCGCGTTTCCGCGACGTTCGAGACGATTTGCCTGACCGGCTGGGCGCCGCACGAAGGCCAGCAGAAGCCGCTGCGCCCCGGCTCGGCCGCACAACGGCTGGCCGACGCGCTGAATGTGACGGAACGCCGCCTGCCCGACAGTTCGGCGGGCGGTTGACCCCGCGCGACGGAAGTCTATCTGGGGCAAGAGCAAGGAGAGACGCGATGAGCGACAGCGATATGCCCGGGGTCGGACGCCTGGCCCATGCCCCGGCAGACCATCCGCCCGTCAAGCGGGCGAAGATCGGCGTTCTGCTGGCCAATCTGGGCACGCCCGACGGCCATGATTACTGGTCGATGCGGCGCTATCTTTCCGAGTTCCTGTCGGACAAGCGGGTGATCGACTATCCGTCCTGGAAATGGCAGCCGCTGTTGCAGACGGTGATCCTGGCCAAGCGGCCCTTCACCTCGGGCGCCAATTACAAGCTGATCTGGAACGAGGCGGAGAATGAAAGCCCATTGATGACGATCACCAAGGCGCAGACGGCGGCCATCGCGGCCGCGCTGAAGGCCCGGCACGGCGACAAGCTGATGGTCGATTTCTGTATGCGCTACGGCAACCCCTCGACCGCCAGCAAGGTGAAGGCAATGGTCGCGGCGGGCTGCGAGAAGATCGTCTTTTTCCCGCTATATCCGCATTATGCCGGTGCGACATCGGCCACCGCGAATGACCAGTTCTTCCGCGCGCTGATGGAGGAGAAGCGTCAACCCGCCGCGCGCACGGTGCCGGAATATTTCGACCACCCGCTTTACATCGAGGCGCTGGCGCAATCGGTGGAACAAGCCTGGGAAGCGGCGGAGGTGAAGCCGGAAAAGCTGATTGCCAGCTATCACGGCATGCCCAAGCGGTATCTGATGCAAGGCGACCCCTATCACTGCCAGTGCCAAAAGACCACGCGGCTGTTGCGCGAAAGACTCGGCTGGGCGCCCGAGATGATCGACACGACCTTCCAGTCGGTCTTCGGGCCCGAGGAGTGGCTGCGGCCCTATACGGTGGAGCACGTGGCTGCGCTGGCGAGACAGGGCCACAAGCGGATCGCGGTGATCGCCCCGGCCTTTTCGGCCGATTGCATCGAGACGCTGGAAGAGGTCAACGGCGAGATCCGTGAGAGCTTCACCCATGCCGGGGGCGAAGAGTTCACCTATATTCCCTGCCTGAATGACACGCCCGCCCATGTCGAAGCGCTGGTCACGGTGATCGAAGAAAATCTGGCGGGCTGGCTGCGCTGAAGGGCCGGCCCGGAAATGAAAAGGACGGCAGCCGAAGCTGCCGCCCTTTCCGAAGTTCTACTCGAACTTAGTTCGAAGCCACGGCGGCAACGATCACGAGCAGCAGGAGCGGCACCAGGATGCCGGCCGACGACGACGAGGTCGCAGCCTTGACGACTTCCGGTTCCATCACCGGCTCGGCCATGCCACCAGCGAAAGCGGTGGAAGCGGCGACCGAGAGCGCGGCAGCGAGCGCGAGTTTCTTCATGATAACCTCCAGTTATTGCGTCCTGTCTGGGTTGCAGAGGCGACAGGGCGCATCGATCTGTTCCTCGTGAGTCCAGTCTTAAGCAGCACGCCCGCAGAAATGCAATTGCAGGCACGCCCTTAGCCACAGCTTGGCAAGCCTGTCGTCAAATTAGCAACACCTGCGTGCCAACTTTGGCCATGCCAAACAGTTCTTCGATGTGCTCATTGTACAAGCCGATGCAGCCGTTGGAAGATTTTCGGCCGATCTTGCGCGTGTCATGCGTGCCGTGGATGCGGTAATAGGTCCAGCTCAGATACAATGCGCGGGTTCCAAGTGGATTGTCCGGCGCGCCGCCCTCGACCACGTCGGGCCATTCGGGATTGCGTTCCTTCATCGAAGGAGTCGGGCGCCATGGCGGGTTGACGACCTTCTGCACCACTTCGGTACGACCGCGGCGGGTCAGTTCCTCGGAGAGCGGCACCGAGGTTGGATAGAGGCGATAGATCGACTGATCCTCGGACCAGAAATGCAGCGCGCGCGAGACAGTGTCGACCAGGATCGCACCGTTGCGAGTGTTGTCGAAATAGCCCTGCCAGTCCAGCATTCGGAAGCTGGAGATGTTGTTGCGGATCGGAGAGGCGGCAACCGGCGTGGCGTCCTGAGCCACGGCGGGAAGGGCCGAAACCGCCAGAGCGGCGGCGGCAGAACCAAGAAGAACGCGGCGGGAAGGCCGGTCGGCGGTCATTTCAGTCTCCTGCTGGGAAGGGGGCAATTGCGGAATAGGGATATTTTTCGGCGGCAACCTACGCCTTTCCACAGCAAACCGCAAATCACCGGCCTGTGCTTGCGCAGGATCACGCAGACGCGATGTGGGCAGGGGTTTGCCTGTACCGCCCGCATTGGGTAAAGGAGGGCGGAATGGCCCGCATCCGGGCCCAAGAAACCGGTGAGACGCATGAACAGACGCGAGTTCCTTATCGTTCTGCCCGCCATGGGCCTGGCCGGCTGCGTATCCGGCGGTGACAAGGTGCTTGTTGGCCCCGATGGCCAGCCCCTGCCGCAGGTCTATAAGATTACCCCCGCCGTGGCGCAGGAAATTCCCTATCGCTTCCTTGATTCCGTCAACTCGCTGCGCGGCGCCAAGGCTCTGGCCCCCCTCAGCTTCAACGCCCAGCTCAATGCAGCCGCCGAGACGCATTCTCGCGACATGTCGGTGCAGAACCGGCCGTGGCATTTCGGCTCGGACGGCTCATCGCCGCTGACGCGCGTGCAGCGCGTGGGCTTTACGGGCAAACTGGTGGGCGAGCTGATCTCGGAAACCTACCAGACCGAGCTTGAGACGCTGTCGGCCTGGATGGCGCAGGATGACACGCGCGGAATCATCATGGATCCGTCGGCGCGGCTGCTGGGCCTTGCCTGGTATCAGGAGCCGAGCGGCAAGATCTGGTGGACAGCCGTGACCGGCGCGTGAGGCGCCGGTTTTCCTTCCGTCTTATGGCAGGATCACGATCGGCGTGCCCGGCTTGACCATGGAGTAGATCACTTCCATCTGCTTGTCGGTCACCGAGATGCAACCGGCGGTCCAGTCGCGCTGGCGGATCTTGGTGGTCGGGCCGCCATGGATCATGATGTCGCCACCCGGCGTCTTGCCCATGGATGAGGCATAGGCCGTATCGCTTTCATTCGGATAGTCGATGTTCAGCGACAGGTGATAGCGCGAGTTCGGATTCTTGTAGCCGATCTTGTAGCTGCCTTCGGGCGTCTTGCCATCGCCCTCGAACTCCTTGTGGCCGACAGGGGCAAAGCCCAACGCGATGTCGTAATCCTTCAGCACCTTGTCATTGTGCAGCAGATACATCTTGCGATTGGCCTTCTGCACCTGGATCGCGGTGACCTCGGGTCCGTTATAGGTGCGGAACTTGGAACTGCAGGCCGAAAGACCCACAACCGCAACCAACAAAAGAAGAATCCGTATCGCCCGCATGTCCGGCCCGCCCGCAGAATTGCCTGTCGTCTTTTGAAACTGCCTTAGCGGATTTTGGGTTGTCTCGCCAGCGGCGGGGCACTGCCGGCGTCTCACGGCTTCGTGAAACGCGCGACCAGTTCGACATGGACCGACCAGCGGAACTGGTCGACGACCTGCACCCAATCCAGCCGGTAACCGCCCGCGGTCAGGATGCGGGCGTCGCGAGCGAAGGTGACCGGGTTGCAACTGACCATGGCGATCACGGGAACCGCGCTGACGGCCAGCCGTTCGGCCTGGGCCTCGGTGCCGGCGCGGGGCGGGTCGATCGCGACGCCGGTCAGACCCTTCAACTCTTCGGCTTCCAGCGGGCGACGGAAGAGATCCCGGGTTTCGACCGTGATCCGGCGCAGCCCGGGCGTGGCGCGCGCGGCACGGTCCAGCGCGCCGGTCAGGGCGGCATCGCCTTCGCAGGCCAGCACTTCGGCGTCAGCGGCCAGAGGCAGGCTGAAGGTGCCAAGGCCGCAGAACAGATCAGCCACCCGTTTCTGCGGCCCGAGCGCTTGCTTTACCAAAGAAACCAGCGCGGCCTCGCCCGCTTCTGTCGCCTGAAGAAACGCACCGGGGGGAAGGCTGGCGCGGGCCGGGCCAAGCGCGACTTGCGGTTCGGCACTTTGGGCGACGACCTCGCCCTCCCAGCTTAGCCGGGCCAGGCCGTGCTGGTCTGCCAGACGCGCCAGCTCCATCTTCTGCATCGCATCCAGCGGTTTGCCGCCCGTGACCGCCACATCCGGGCCGGTCAGGCTGCGGGTCACGGTCAGCGCCTGTTCGGTGCTGCGTGAGCCGCCAAAGACGACCAGAGCCTCAAGCGCGGGGAGGGTTGCCATCAGGTCGGGCTGCAGAAGCTGACAGTTCGGCACCCCGACGATCATGTCGCGGCCCCGGGCGTGGAAGCCCAGAAGAGCGCCGCGCTTGGTCCTGCGGCCCGACAGGGTGGCACGGCGGCGCGACCTGGATGGCGACGTGACGACCGGGCCAAGGAAGAGCGCCTCTAGGCCCTGTTGCGCCAGCGCCTGCCGCACGACGCCCTGCTTGAAATCAGCCACGAAAGGATCGGCCGCATGCTGCAACTGGCAACCGCCACAGGTCTTTGCATGCGGACAGGGCGGGCGGACCCGGTTGGGGCTGGGGGTCAGGATGCGGATATCGGCCAGGGTGTCGCCGTCCAGCCGCCCTTCAGCCTCTTCGCCGGGCAGAAGGCCGGGGGCATAGATCGGCCCTGCCTCGCCCCGCGCGATGCCATCGCCCAGATGGCCCAGCCTTTCGACGGTGATTTTCACTCGGCAGCCTCGGATTCTTCGTCATCCGTGCCCAAGAATCCACCGGACTGTCGATGCCAATAGCGTGCATAGAGACCATTTTTCGCCAGAAGCTGCTCATGCGAGCCCTGTTCGACGATGCGGCCCTGATCCATCACCACGATGCGGTCCATGGCGGCGATGGTCGACAGGCGGTGCGCGATGGCGAGCACGGTCTTTCCGACCATCACCCGCTCCAGCGCCTCTTGGATGCTGGCTTCAACCTCGGAATCCAGGGCCGAGGTCGCCTCGTCCAGAACAAGGATCGGCGCATCCTTCAGGAAGGCGCGGGCCAGGGCCACACGCTGGCGCTGGCCACCCGAAAGCTTGACCCCACGCTCGCCCAGAAAGGCCTCGAACCCCTTGCGGCCCTTGTGATCGATCAGGTCATGCACAAAGCCCAGCGCCTCGGCGGCCTCGGTCGCCGCAATGATCTCGCCTTCGGTGGCATCGGGGCGGCCATAGGCAATATTGTCGCGCGCCGAGCGGTTGAACATCGCGGTTTCCTGCGTGACCATGCCGATCTGGCGGCGCAGGCTTTCCTGCGTGAGCTTGCGCAAATCCCGGCCTTCCACCAGAACCGCACCCTCTTCAGGATCGTAAAGCCGCAGCAGCAGCGCGACGAGGGTGGATTTTCCCGCCCCCGACGCGCCGACGATGCCGATCTTTTCGCCCGCCGCGATGGTCAGGTCGATATTCTGCACGCCGCCGCGCTGGCGGCCATAAGCGAAGGTCACATGATCAAAACGGATCTCGCCCTTGATGCGCGGCAGATCCTGTGCATCAGGCGCGTCGGCCAGCGCATGCGGGATTGACAGCGTGCGCATCCCGTCCTCGACCTCGCCGACCGAGGTGTAGATGCCCATCAGCGTGAAACTGACCCAACCCGACATCTGCGCGATCCGCATCGCCACCGCCCCCGCGGCCGCGATATCGCCCGCGGAGGCCACGCCCTGCTGCCACATCCACAGGCTGCCGCCGATCAGCAGGACCGGCAGAACCCCCGCCAGCGTCATCAGCGACAGGCGGAACCAGGTCGAGATCACGCCGAATTCCAGCGAGGTTTCGCGGAAAACTTCCATCGCCTGAAGGGCAACGCGGTCTTCAAAAGCGGCATGGGCAAACAGCTTGACCGTCTTGATGTTGGTGATCGTGTCGACGACCTGCCCCGAGACCATGGCCCGGCTGGCGGCGCGGGCGGCCGAGTTCACCCGAATGCGCGGCATGAAGAAACGGATCAGCAAGATATAGGCGACCAGCCAGACCATCAGCGCCAATGCGATGCGCATGTCGACCGCGATCAGGAAAATGATCGATCCGATAACTGAGGCCAGCGCGAAGAAGACGGTGTTGATGACTTCGGTCGCGGTGTCGGTAACGGCACGGGCCGCCTGCATCTGTTTCTGCGCGATGCGGCCGGCGAAATCGTTGTCAAAGAAGGTTACGGCCTGGCCCAGCGTCCAGCGATGCAGCCGCGACAGGACCAGCGGCATGACATTCGGGCCGACGACAATGCTGTTCGAGGCCGAGGACAGGCCAAAGGACAGCGGCCGCAGCACCATGTAGAAGACGAGGAACCACAGGATCAGGTCCCAATGCGCGGCGAAAAAGCCGGTGGTCGGTCCGCTGACCGCCGCATCGACCACCCAGCCCAGGATCAGGGCCGAGATCACCTCGGTCGCGCCAGCCAGGGCCGACAGTGCCCCCGCAACCCCGAGCATCGGCCAGGAGCCGCGCAGGCACCAGCGCATGAAGGCGCCCAGCTTCTGCGGCGGCGGGCCATCGGCTGGGCGGAAGGCGTCAATCGTGTCGCCCAGACGTTGGACCAGGCTCACTCCGCCGCCTCCCCCTCCAGATCTGCGTCCAGACCGATGAAACCACCCGATTGCCGCGCCCAGAAGCGGGCATAAAGACCGCCTTTGGCCAAAAGCTCGGTATGCGGGCCATCTTCCACCACGCGGCCCTCCTCAAGAACGACGATCCGGTCCATTGCCGCAATCGTAGACAGGCGGTGGGCAATGGCAATCACCGTCTTGCCCTGCATCACGCCATAGAGAGCCTGCTGGATCGCGGCCTCGGCCTCGCTGTCCAAAGCGCTTGTCGCTTCGTCCAGGATGAGGATCGGCGCATCCTTCAGGATGACCCGCGCAATCGCAACGCGCTGCCGCTGTCCGCCCGACAGTTTCACACCGCGCTCGCCGACATGGGCATCATAGCCCTTGCGGCCCTGCGGGTCTTCCAGCGTCAGGATGAAGTCATGCGCCTCGGCCCGCTTCGCCGCAGCGATCACTTCTTCTTCACTGGCGCCGGGGCGGCCATAGAGCAAGTTGTCGCGGACCGAGCGGTGCAGAAGCGAGCTGTCCTGCTGCACCATGCCGACCTGCGCCCGCAGGCTGTCCTGCGTGACCTGGGCGATGTCCTGCCCGTCGATCAGGATCCGGCCGCTTTCGCAATCGTAGAAGCGCAGCATCAGCTTGACGAGCGTGGACTTGCCCGCACCCGAGCGACCGACGACGCCGATCTTCTCGCCCGGTCTTACGGTCAGGCTGACATCCTGCAAGCCGCCAAAACCGCGGCCGTAGTGGTGGCTGACCTTCTGCAATTCGATCCGGCCATCGGTCAGGCGCAGCGGCTCGGCAACGGGGGCGTCGACCAGCGAGATCGGCTGGGTGATCGTCTCCATCCCCTCGGCCAGCGTGCCAAGGTTCTGCACAAGGTTGGTCGAGGCCCACATGATCCAGTAGGTCATGCTATTGAGCCGCAGCACCAGCGCAACCGCCGTCGCCACGACCCCCACGCTGGCCGTGCCCTGATACCACAGGATCAGCGCCCAGCCCGAGACGCCCAGGATCATCAGCCCGTTGATCGCGGTCAGGACCATGTCCATCACCGTGACGATACGCATTTCCTGCTGGAAGGTCTGGCGCGACGCCTCGATCGCCTCGCGCGCATAGGCAAGCTCCTGGTCCTGATGCGCAAAAAGCTTGACGGAATGAATGTTCGTATAGCTGTCGACGACCCGCCCCGTCACAGCGGAGCGTGCGTCGGAACTGGCCGTCGCGGCGGGGCCGGCGCGGCGGATCGTCCAGCGCATCAAGGCAAGATAGCCGAAAAGCCAGGCGAAAAGCGGAATCAGCAGGCGGGTATCTGCCCCGGCCAGCATCATCGCCGCGCCAAGGAAGGTGGTGGCGGCGAAGACCGCCATGTCGAAGACTTGGAACACCGCCTCGCCCGCCGCGGGCGGCGCCTGCATGATGCGGTTGGCGATGCGCCCGGCGAAATCGGATTCGAACCAGCCGACAGGCTGGCGCAGTACATGGCTGTGCGCGCGCCAGCGCATCATTGTGCCGAAATTCGTCAGGATCGTGTTGTGCAGCAGCGCCACCGCCCCGCCCGCCACCAGGGGCCGTATGGCAAGGACGACAAAGGCCACCACGGCCAGTTCGATCGCGTGATCGGACAGGAATTGCTGCGGCGTCGCTCCGGCCATCTGGTCGATCAACCGGCCCAGATACCAGATCAGGCCGACATCCAGCACACCATTGATGATCGACAGGGTGCCCGTCGCGACAAAGACCTTACGGAACGGCTGCACATATTCGCGCAGGAAGGGCCACATTTTGCGCGGCGGTGCATCCGTGCGCGGATAGGCCATGTAAGGGTCGACGAGATTTTCGAAGAAGCGGAACATCGGAAGGGCTCCTGACGAGCTAAGACGACAGCAATTTTGGAAAGAGGCGGGTCTGAGCGAACCGCCAACAGGATCGGTCCGGTCAATTGAGACGGGGCGGGATCCTGATTTCCATGCTGCGCTTCTCCTTCGATATTCGTCGTACCTAGCCGATCTGCGGCGGCTTGTCACGCCCCAGAATTCTTCAGGAGCTCTTCCTTGCCGATGCGTAGACCACTGTGAAGCCACAGCTTCTCAAGCGCCCTAAGCCGCGCGCCCAAAGCAGGGCCCTGCAATGCTGGCATCAGGTCGGCGGCAGAAACCGGGAATGTCGCCGCCGCGCCGCGCGCCACCTCATCCTGCCAGCCGGGGCCGGGCGGCGTGCCGGTCAGGGCGGCGCGCAGAAGAACGGCATCGGCACCACGAGACGCGCCATGCCGCCAGGCCAGCGCGGCGGGCGACTCGTCTTCGCCAAGGCTGTCGCGCAGCGCCGCAAGGTCGCGCGCTTCGGCATTCGACAGGCGCAGGCGCTCTGCGGCGTCTTCGCCGCCCAGAGCGGCAAGACGGCGCGTCGCATCCGGCGCCCGGCCTTCTTCCAGATGGACCAGAACCGGCAAGGCGCGAGCGTCGGCCCCGGGCAGGATCCGCGCCAGAACGCCCGCAGCCGACATGGCGGCAACGGCGGGCGCGGGGTCGGGGGCAGACAGGAGCTTGCGCATCTCGGCACCGGTCCTTTCGCGCGAAAGGGTATCGATTCCGGCGGCAAGCCCGGCGCAGGCGGCAAGTCCCTGGGGATCAAGCCCCTCCTCGGGATCGCCATACCAGGCGTGAAAGCGGAAGAAGCGCAGGATGCGCAAGTAATCTTCGCGAATGCGGGCCTCGGCTTCCCCGACAAAGCGCAGACGGCGGGCAAGAAGATCGGGCAGGCCGCCCAGCGGGTCGATCACGCTGCCGTCGGCACGGGCATAAAGCGCGTTCATGGTGAAATCGCGCCGGGCGGCATCTTCCTCGATCCGGTCGGAAAAGGCCACGACAGCCCGTCGACCATCGGTTTCCTCATCGCGGCGGAAGGTGGTGACCTCATAGGGATGGCCGTGGGCCACGACCGTCACCGTGCCATGCTCTATGCCCGTGGGTATGACCTTGAAACCCGCCTTCCGAGCCAGATCAGACACGGTTTCCGGCCTTGCATCCGTGGCGATATCGACATCGGCGACCGGCGCATCCAGTAGCGCATTGCGCACACAGCCGCCCACAAACAGCGCCTGGTGGCCCGCGCCTTCCAGAAGGCGGCACAATGCCTGGCTGCCGGCCTCGTTGATCCAAGCGCCTTTGACTTTCATGCCACGGGCGCCTTTGCGGCAAGGCTGTATAGGATGCGGGCCGTCGCACCCCAGATGTAATAGGGGCCCCAGGGAACGGTATAATAGCGCCGCATCTGGCCCTGCCAGCGCCGCGACTGGATGCTAAAATTGTCCGGATCGATGAGATGGGACAGCGGCACCGCGAAGACCTCCTCCACCTCGCCCGCCTCGGGGCGCGCGGTGAAGGGCCGGTGGATGTGGCCGACAAGGGGTGTCACCAGAAAACCAGTCACCGTTTCATGCGCGGGCAATGTGCCAAGGATATGCACATTCTCGGTCGGCAGGCCGATCTCTTCCTGCGCCTCGCGCAGGGCGGCGGCCGCGAGGCTGGCATCCGTCGGATCCAGCTTGCCGCCCGGGAAGGCGATCTGGCCGGGATGATGCTTCAGATGCGAGGACCGCTTGGTCAGCCAGACACCCTTGCCCGGCTCATAGGCCAGAAGAACGGCCGCCGGGCGCAGCTTGCGGCCCGGCGGCAATTGGATCGCCGGATTCAGGTCGAAATCCGACGAGTCGCCCGAAGCGAGCGCGCATGCGCTTCGCAGCAGGGCAAGTTCAACCATTCTTGGCCTCGAAGCCCAGCGTTGCCGGGTCCATCTCGTAATGCGCGCCGCAGAACTGGCAGTCGGCGGTGACGATGCCGTCGGGCGTCGTCATCGTCGCGATGTCCTTCTGGCTGTAGATCGACATGGTGTTGCGCACCTTGTCTTCCGAGCAGGAACAGCCAAAGCGCACCGGCTGGGCCTCGAAGACCCGCGGCTCATCCTCATGGAACAGCCGGACCAGCAATTCGGTCGGCGCCACCGACGGCCCGATCATCTCGATCTCTTCCACTGTATCCAGCAGAAGATTGACGCGGTTCCAGTCATCCGATGCCGCGCCCGACAGGATATCGGCATGGGTCAAAAGCCCCCCGTCGCCGCTGCCGCCCTCGGCGGCGACGCCGCCATGCTGCGGCATGTGCTGCAACATGATGCCGCCCGCGCGCCAATGCTCGGGCCGACCCGGCTCGGTCGAACGGCCATAGGCCAGCGAGAAACGGGTCGGCAACTGTTCCGACTGGGCGAAATACGTCTCGGCGCAGGCGGAAAGGCTGCCGCCGGCAATGGGGGTAAAGCCCTGATAGGGCTGCATGCCTTCGCCCTGATCCAGCATGACCGCGAAATAACCCTGGCCGATCTGGCTGAACGGATCTTTGGTGTCGGCCGCCAGCCGGTCGGCATCGAAACTGGCATAGGCGCGGATGCGGGCGGGTTCGCCATCGGCCTGCGGACCATAGTAATCGGTCGCGATCAGACGCGCAGGGCCATTGCCGCGGATTTGCAGCGACAGTTTCCAGCGCAGCTTGATCGTCTGACCGATCAGCGCGGTCAGAAGCGCCGTCTCGGCCACCAGCGCCTCGATCGCGGGCGGGTAGGCGTGTTGTTTCAACACCTGATCCAGCACTCCGTCCAGCCGTGCAACACGACCCCGGATGCCCGAGGCATCAAGCTGAAAAGGCAGGACAGTGTCGTCCCAGGCGAGTTGGGTTCCGATGGCCATGAGGGGGTTTCCTAACGGTGCCGTGTCTGGCAATTGGGGGCCTATATAGGCGCATCCCGCGCCCTGACCAAGAGGCGACCCATGATCCGCCGTTTCGGCGAACCCGTCCGCCCCGGACAGCGCTATCGCCGCCGCCCCGGCGTCTATGCCGTGATCCTTCAAGGCGACAGCATTCTGGCCACTCACCAGATGGAACCGGTGCCCGAGTTTCAGCTTCCCGGCGGCGGGATCGACAAGGGCGAACATCCGATCGCGGCGCTGCATCGCGAGATCTATGAAGAAACCGGCTGGCGGGTGGCGATCGACCGGCGCCTGGGCGCCTTCCGCCGCTTCACCTATATGCCGGAATACGATCTCTGGGCAGAAAAGCTCTGCGCCGTCTACCTCGCCCGCCCGGTCCGCCGTCTGGGCCCGCCGACAGAGCCGGGCCATACCGCGTTGTGGTTGCAGGCCGAGGCAGCGCTGGATCTGCTGGGAAATGATGGCGACCGCGCCATGCTGTTGCAGGCGCTTCAGCCGCGATAATCAATCACGATCCCCGAGACATCGTCGGGAAAGCGGTCATTTCCAGCGAAATCGGCAAGATCCCACACCAGCGCCTCAAGCAGCGCGGCGCTGTCCAGATCGCGCAAGCGGGCCAGCATCCGCGCCAGACCGTCCTCGCCCAGGTCAAAGCCGCCTTCGCCGGGACATTCGGTGATGCCATCTGACATCAGGAACAGCCGGTCGCCGGGGCAGAGTTTCAGCGTGGAGCCCTCATATTCCGCGCCGGGGATCAGCCCGACCGGCAGACCGCCACGGCCCGCGCGCTCAATTCCGCCCTCCCGGCGCAGGATCACCGGATGCGGGTGCCCCGCCTGCGCCAGACGGACCGTGCCATCGCGCAGATCGACCTCGGCATAGGCCATGGTGAAATACTGCTCGACCTGAATTTCCTCGAGCATGAGGCGGTTGAAGGCGACCATCAACTCGGCCGGGGTGCGCACCGCCCGGCTGCCATCGGGCATAAGCTTGAATGCCATGTTCTGGTCAGGCGACGCGCCCGACAGATAGCTGGCCAGCCGCGCCGTCATCATCGCCGAGGCGACACCATGGCCCGAGACGTCGACGGAATAGACCGCCACACGATGCGCATCGATCTGGAAGCTGCCGACCAGATCGCCACCGACATGACCCGAGGCGCGAATCATCAGGGAAACCTCGGCGCGGCCATAGCTTCGATGTCGTTCGCGGACGAGCGTCTGCTGAAGTTTGCGCGCCTCGATCAGATCGCGGTCGAGCGAATCGTAGAGTCGTTGCAATTCGTCCAGCGTCTGCGCGACGACACGGTTCTTTTCGACCAGTTCGGCCTGCATCGAGAGGATCCGCATCCCCGCGCGCAATCTGGCGCGCAACTCATCGCTGCTGACCGGCTTGGGCACGAAATCATCGGCCCCGGCTTCAAGGCCGTCGGCGATTTCGGCCTTTTCGGATTTCGAGGTCAGAAGGATGAAATAGCCATAGGCCGAACGGGGCAAGGCACGGAATTGCTTGCAAAACTCTACCCCGGTCATACCCGTCATCATCCAGTCGCTCAGGATGATGTCCACGCGTTCCCGTGCGCAAAGGCCCAGCGCCTCTTCGCCCGAGGCACTTTGCAGCACCTCATAGCCCCAACGGCGCAGATAGACGGCCAGAAGCTGGCGCTGGGCGCGGCTGTCATCGACGACCAGAACACGGGCGGCTTGCGCCACGATGCCCTGCGTTTCGGTGGAATGTTTCACTCTCGCAGCGCCCTGCACAGCCCGTCACCTGGTTCAACCTGCAAGATCAATGCACCAGCCCCCTTAAGGCGAGGTGAAGCGTAAAATTGGCCGGGACCGGCCAAGCCGGGCTTACCGATTGTTAAGGCGACGGTGGAATTTTGGCCCCGGGTGCGATGCCGCAAGGCGGAGGGTGTGATGATCGATTGGGAGCGGCTCAACGAGCTGCGTGATGAAATTGGGCCCGAGGATCTGGCAGATGTGGTCTCAGTCTTCCTGGATGAGACCGATGAGGTCATTTCCACAATTCGCGGGCTCGGGCCGGATCAGATGGAATCCCGCCTGCATTTCCTGAAAGGGTCGGCGCTGAACCTTGGACTGACCGCCTTTGCCGACCTGTGCCAGGAGGGCGAGAAACGCGCCGCCGCCGGCCTGCCCGATCCGGTCGACCTGGACCGGCTGGTGGCGCTGTATCACAGTTCGAAGACAACCTTCCTTGGGGCTTTGGCGCAGGGCACCGCCGCCTAGGTTGGTCGTGTGACAGTACAGCATCTGACGACGCGACGACGATCGTTGGTTGAATCACGCGAAGCATGAAGGTTTCTTGCTGAATTCCTTCAACGGAACGGCTTCGGTCGTCGATCTTTGCCCGAAACCCATGCCTTTGATCTGCTAGTCTTTCCGCGAGTCAGGAGGACGGAATGACAGGGATATCGGCGGATCAGGCGGCGCAACTCAAGATCGTCGAACAGCGGCTTCTGTGGCTGTCGCATTGGATGATCCACAATGCCAATCACATTCGGCCCAAGGTGGATGGAATCAAGATCGGTGGGCATCAGGCCTCGTCCGCTTCGATGGTCTCGATCCTGACCGCGCTCTATTTCTCGGCCCTGCGCCCCGAAGACCGGGTGGCGGTCAAGCCACATGCCTCTCCCGTCTTCCATGCCATGCATTACCTTTACGGCAATGTCAGCCGCGAGAAGATGCAGAACTTCCGCGGCTATGGCGGGGTGCAAAGCTATCCCTCGCGCACCAAGGACGGCGATGATGTCGATTTCTCGACTGGTTCCGTGGGTCTGGGTGTCGCGGTCACCGCATTCGCCAGCCTGATCCAGGATTATGTCCGCGCCAAGGACTGGGGTCGCGACGCGCCGCAGGGCCGGATGATCGCGCTGATGGGCGATGCCGAGCTGGACGAGGGCAATATCCACGAATGCCTGCAGGAAGGCTGGAAACACGATTTGCGCAATTGCTGGTGGGTGGTGGATTACAATCGCCAATCCCTGGACGGCGTGGTCCATGAAGGGCTGTGGAGCCGGATCGAAGGCCTGTTCACCGCCTTCGGCTGGGATGTGGTGCGCCTCAAGCACGGCGTTTTGCAGCGCTCCGCCTTTGCCGAACCGGGCGGCGAAAATTTGCGCGACTGGATCGACCGTTGCCCGAACGAGCTTTACTCTGCGCTCACCTTCCAGGGTGGCGCGGTCTGGCGCGCGCGGCTGACCGAGGATCTGGGCGATCAGGGCGATGTCTCGGCGCTGATCGACCGGCGCAACGATGACGAACTGGCCGCTCTGATGGAGAACCTGGGCGGCAATTGTGTGGAAACCCTGGCCGACGCCTTCGCCGCCGTCGATCATGACCGCCCGACCTGTTTCCTCGCCTATACCGTCAAGGGCTGGGGAACGCCGATCGCCGGTCACAAGGACAACCATGGCGGCCTGATGACCAAGGCGCAGATGGCCGACTGGCAGACGCGGATGGGCGTGGCGGCGGGCGAGGAGTGGGAACCCTTCGCCGCCGTCCAGGACGCCAAGGCGCTCCAATCCTTCCTGCGCCAAGTGCCCTTCTTCGCAGCTGGCCCCCGCCGTCTGCATGACGCGGCCCTGCCCGTTCCGGCCATCGCGATCTCGTCCGAACGCGAGATTTCCACCCAGATGGCCTTTGGCAAGATCCTGGACGATCTGGCCCGCGGCGACAGCAGCCTGGCCCAGCGTATCGTCACCACCTCGCCCGATGTGACAGGCACGACCGGGCTTGGCCCCTGGGTCAACCGCCGTGGCCTGTTTGCCCGTGCCGCCCGCAGCGACACGTTCCGGGAAAGAAAGATCGCCTCGACCGCGAAATGGGATGCCGCGCCTTCCGGCCAGCATATCGAACTGGGCATCGCCGAGATGAACCTCTTCCTGCTTCTGGGCGCGGCGGGCCTGTCGCATTCGCTGTTCGGCAAAAGGCTGATCCCGGTCGGCACGGTCTATGATCCGTTCGTCTGCCGTGGTCTCGATGCACTGAACTATGCCTGCTATCAGGATGCGCGCTTCCTGATCGCGGGCACGCCGTCAGGCGTGACGCTGGCGCCGGAAGGCGGGGCACATCAGTCGATCTCCACGCCGCTGATCGGCATGGCGCAAGACGGGTTGGCGGCCTTTGAACCGGGTTTCGTCGACGAGCTTGCCGTCATCATGGAATGGGCGTTCGATTACCTTCAGCGCGATGGCGAGGGCGACCCAGATGAGCGCACCTGGCTGCGCGACGAGACTGGCGGTTCGGTCTATCTGCGCCTGTCGACCAACCCGCTGGAACAGCCCGGCCGCCGCCATGACGATGCCTTCCGCCGCGGCGCGGTTGACGGCGCCTATTGGCTGCGCCCGCCGGGGCCGAATTGCGATGTGGTGATCGCTTATCAGGGCGTCGTCGCGCCAGAGGCCATCGCCGCCGCTGGCGCCATCGCCGAAGCGCGCCGCGATGTGGGCGTACTGGCCGTGACCTCGGCTGACCGGCTTCATGCCGGCTGGAACGCCGCCCAGCGCGCCCGGGCGCGCGGAAACATGTCGGCACTGTCGCAGGTTGAACGGCTGTTGCAGCCTCTGCCGCGCGATTGCCATCTGGTCACGGTGATCGACGGCCATCCCGCCACGCTGTCCTGGCTGGGCGGCGTTGCGGGCCACCGCACCCTGCCGCTGGGCGTCGAGCATTTCGGCCAGACCGGCACGATCGGCGATCTGTACCGCCATTTCGGCATCGACCGCCGCGCCATCGCCGAACGCGCTCTGGCGCTTACGGCCGGGCGGCCGATTGCGACGGTGTGGGCCTAGATCAGCCGCGACTGGCGCCCCTTGACGCGGCGGATCGGGATCGAGCTTTCCAGGGATGCCACGCCCGGCACCTTGGTCAGCCTCCCGGTCAGGAACTGCTCATACTCCGCCAGACCCGAGACCGCTATGCGCAGCATGTAGTCGCGGTTTCCGGTCATCAGCCAGCAATCCACCACTTCAGGGAATTGCGCGATGGCGGCTTCAAAGCTGACCAGCCGGTCGTCGACCTGGCGATCCAGCTGGACCGAGACGAAGACGGTAAAGCCAAAGCCCATCCGCGCCTCATCGATCAGCGCGGCATAGCCGCTGATATAGCCCATTTCCTCAAGCCTGCGCAGGCGGCGGGCGCAGGGCGTGGGCGACAGCCCGACCCGTTCACTCAATTCCTGATGGGTCAGCCGGCCCTCGCGCTGCAATTCGGCCAGGATGCGGCGGTCGATGGCGTCGATCTCTGTCGTCATGGTCGACCTCTGAATGGGTGTTTCAGCGAAACACGTCGCGGTTCTCGGCATCCAGCGGCGTCAGGCTTGTGGTGCCATCGGCGCTTTCCCGAAGCCGGTGCCAGCGGCGGTCCAGATAGATCAGCGATTCCAGCTCGGGCGCGCCGGCAAGGGTGGCCGCCGTGCCATCCAACAGCTCTGCCGTCACCACCGTCGCGCCGGGGACGATCAGAGTTCCGGCGACGCGGGCCAGAAACCAGGTTGCAACGCTTGTATAGCGCGGCGCCCCGTTGGGCAGCCGCTCCCAGGCGATATCGGGACCAAAGCGATCTGCACCAGACATGGCGCCCAACCGGGCCAACGGCAGATCGGCATAGCGCAGCAGGTGGATTACGATGGTCTCTGCCGCCAGCACTGCCGAGGTCGAGCTGGAGCGCGCCGAAAGCGAAAAGGCCACCATGGGCGGCTCGGCGCTGACCGAGATCAGCGAGGACACTGTCATCGCCACCGGGCCCAGCCCGGCATCGGCCGTGATCACCGCGACCCCGGCGGGGTGGCAGCGAAAGGCTTCGCGGAAGGCCTGCGACAGCGGCATCCCGGTCATTGCGCAACTCCTGACATCCGGGCCCGTTCGTGGCGCCCCGAAGCAGGTCTAACGGGTTCGGCGCGGGGTTGGAACCTCTCGCAACTGGCGCGCAGCCCGCACCGCTACTGGATCACGAATTCCGCGTGCAAGGCCCCGGCGGCGTTGATGCTTTTCAGGATGTCGATCATATCATTCGGCGCCACGCCCAGCGCATTCAGCCCGGCCACCACTTCCGAAAGGTTGGTGCCCCCCGGCACAAGGGCCAGACCGGTGCCGTCCTTGCTGATCGAGGCCGAACTGCGCGGGACAACCACCGTCTCGCCTTCGGCAAAGGGATTGGGCTGCACCACGAGAGGCGCCTCCTCGACCCGCAGGGTCAGATTGCCCTGCGCCACGGCGACCCGGCTGATCCGCACATCGGCGCCCATCACGATCGTGCCCGAGCGCTGGTCGACGACAACCGTCGCCTTGGTTTCCGGCTCGACCAGCAGGTTTTCGATCCGGGCGATGGCATGGGCCGGGTTTAGCCCGGTCCGGCCCAGGGTCAGCGTCACCGTTCCCGCATCCTCCATCGCCGCGACCCGCGCGCCGAATTCCGCGTTGATCACCGCCTCGATCCGTGCGGCGGTGGTGAAATCGGCGGTCTTCAGCGCCAGCCGCAGCGTGGTGACACCGCTGAAATCAAAGGGCACCTCGCGTTCCACCCGCGCGCCCGACGGAATGGTGCCCGCCGTCGGCACACCCTGCACCACGCGCGCTGCCTGACCCTGGGCCGAAATGCCGCCCGCGATGATCGTGCCCTGGGCGACCGCATAAATCTGCCCGTCCGCCCCGTTCAGAGGCGTCATCACCAGCGTCCCGCCCAGAAGGCTGGTCGCGTCGCCAATGGCCGAGACGGTGATATCGATCCGCGATCCGGCGCGGGAAAACGGCGGCAAGGATGCAGTCACAAACACCGCAGCGACGTTCTTGGGGCGGTAATCCTCGCCCGTGATGTTGACCCCCAGGCGTTCCAGCATGTTGGTCATGATCTCTTCGGTGAAGGGCGCGTTGCGCAAGCCGTCGCCCGTGCCGTTCAGCCCGACGACCAGACCATAGCCCACCAGATCATTGCCGCGCACGCCATCGACCTCGACCAGATCCTTCAGCCGGATCGGTTCGGCCATGGCAGGAAGCGCCAGGCACAGGAAAAGCAGGACCAGCCGGATCACCGCAGATACTCGGTCAGCGACAGGCGCGAGAGCCGCGCGGTCAGCACATAAAGCGAATCGAGCCGGCTCTCGATGTCTTTCAGCCGCGCCGCGGTGTCATAGGGGTCGGCTGCCAGCATATTGGCCCGTGCAATACCCAAGGCGGTTTCTTCTGCCCCGTTGCGCGCCGTGGCATCCTCGATCTGGCTTTGCGCCGTGCCGATGCGCGCCATCAACGTGGCCCGCGCCTCGCCCGAGCTCAACAATTGCCCGCCCGCCGCCTTGGCCAGATCGGCCCGGGCCTGATCCTGTCCGCCCAGAATGCCGCGATCCAGCATGGCGACCATGGCCAGCCCCTTCAGCGTGTCGCGCAGGGCCGGATCCATGGCGGTGGCGTCCAGCGCCACCTCCTCGCCTGCTGCGACCGGCAGCGGGCGGCGGGCGGCGCCCCCGGAATAAAGCGCGCCATAGCCGAGCGGGTCGTCGAACCAGCCGGTGATGGCATCGACCACATCCTGAACCGTCACTGCGCCCGCCGTTGCCGTGTCCAGCGCGGTCAGGATGGTTTCGGCATCGGGCAGCGGAGAGGTTTCCGCCACCACGCCGCCAAAGACCGCGCGTTCGGCGAAGCGCGTGTTCAAGGCCGCGACCGCCGTATCGAAATGGCGCCGGCCGTCGCCGACGATGGCGCCAAGCTGTGCAGGCAGGTTCAACCCGGTATTGCGCAAGAGATCGGCGCCAACCGTCGTTGCGCCATCGGCGATCACGCCCAGCGCGGTCTGCATGCTGTCGGCCAATAGCGCGGTTTCCGAAGTCGTCGCCTTGTAGCCGCGCAGCCGCGCCAGCGAATGATCAATCGCGCTTATCCCGTAGAAGTCGCCGCGCAGCGCGGCCCCGGCATCGGCCTTTTGCCCCGTCGTCATCTCGGTCGAGGCGCGTTGCAGATCGGCGCGCAAACCGGCGCCCTGGCGGGCAAGCGCGGCGGTCAGGAAAGAGCCGGAAGAGAGAATTCCATCCATGGGTTACAGCCCGAGCAGGGTCGAGATCATCTCATCGACCGTCTGGATCACCTTGGCATTGGCGGCATAGTTCTTTTCGATCACCAGCAGGCTTTGCATTTCAGCATCGATATCCACGCCATTGGCGGCCTCAAGATCGGTCAGCGCGAGGTGGCGCGCCTTGGTGAAGGCGGTCTCGGCATCTGCGGAAAGCCGCGCTGTCGAGACGGTAGACAGGACATCTTCGACCCGACCGGCCGCAGACCGCGCCGTGGCGGTGATCGCCGCCGAAGCGGGCAGGCGCGGATCGTTCAGCGCCCGGGTCATCGCCAGCAGGATGGTGGCATTGCCGGTGGGGCCGACGGTCACGGATTCCAGCCCGTCGCGCAGACGCAGGACCGAGCCGCCCTGTTGCGGATCGACCAGGGCGTTCAATTGAAGTCGGCCCGACAGGCCCACTTCGTCCGGCCCGAGATAGGCACCGCCGCCATCGGTGAACAGGCCGGGGTTGCCTGTGGTCAGCGTCGGGTCGACGCCGCTATCGGCAAAGCGCTGATACAGGTCCAGCGCCATCGCATCCAGCCGGGCCTGGCCATCGACCGCCAGCTCGTCCCGCACGGCGAACAGCGCCGCCAGCGAGCCGCCCTGGATCAGGCTGGCCGTTCCGGCGGTGGCCATGGGCCTGTCATTGATCGTCAGGCCCGACAGACCGCCGCTGGCCTGGGTCATCTCAGGCACGATGGTGCTGACGGGGGTGAAACCAAATTCGGATTCCTTGCCATCCAGCAGCACGGCGCCGCCGGTGGTGATCAGCGCCACCTGATTGTGGTCACGCGGCAATTCACGCAGCGGCACGATCCCGGCGATGCGGTCGATCAACTGCTGACGCTGGTCGAGCAGCGCCGAGATATCATTGCCCGCGCCGGAAAAGCTGCGGATCTGGCTGTTCAGTTCGCGCACCTGCCGCAGCGTCGTGTTCAGCGTGTTCACTGCGGCGGCGATATCGCGGTCGGCCTTCTGGCGCTCGGCCTGAATGGCATCGCTGGCCTGGTTCACCCCCTGGGCAAGCGACCGCGCCGCATTGGCGACAGCGGCAAGGCGCGCCTCGGATTCGGGGTGGCTTGCGGCTTCGAGCAGGGTGGAATCGAGCAGATTCACCCGTGCGCCCAGCGAGCCCTGATCCTGCGGATCGCCAAAAATGTCCTCAAGCCGGGCCAGAAACTCGGATCTTGCCCCGCGGTCGACGGCATTAGCCTCGGCGGCGCGGCGGTCGTTCAGCAGGAAGAGGTCGGCGTCGCGGGTGACGCCATTCACCGTGACGCCCTGGCCGCTGCCGCCGATCGCTTGGGCCGAAAGCGAGACCGAGCGCCGCGCATAGCCGGGCGTCGTGGCATTGGCGACGTTGGAGGACAGCGCCTCGGCCTGGCGCGAGGTCGCGGTGATGCCCGAAAGCGCGGAATTCAGGGCGGAGGTGACGCTCATCGCCTAGCCTCTAGCGTTTGATGTTGGTGGTTTCCTGCAACATCTCGTCGACGGTCTGGATCACCTTGGCGTTCGAGGAATAGGCCCGCTGGGTCTGGATCAGCGAGGTCAGTTCCGCCGCGACATCGGTGGTCGATCCTTCGCGGGCATAGCCTTCGATCGAGCCGGTCGGACCCGAACCCGCATCCCAGAGGAAGAAAGACCCCGATTGCGGCGAGACCTGATAGGTCTGGTCGTTCAGCGACAGAAGCCCGTTGGGGTTCGGCACGTCGACCAGAGGGATCTGGTACAGGACGCGGGTAAACCCGGTGTCATAGGTCGCTGTGATCAGGCCATTCTCATCCACCTCGACTGTGGTCAGATTGCCGACGGGCGAGCCGTTCTTGGTGATCGACACCGGGGCGAAACTGTCGGAAAGCTGGGTGAGCCCGTTCGGATCGCCCAGCTTGCCGATCGCCACGCTCAGAGGGCCGCCATAGACGGCCAGATCCAGCGTACCGGTCACTGGATCATAGGCGCCGCCCGAGACTTCGGTCACCGAGGCAAGCGTGCCGCCCGCGCTGCGGCTGTCATCGAAGGTCAGGACATATTCCCCGATCAGCGCGCCGCCACTGGCGGAATCATAGATCTGCATCGTCCATTCATTCGATGCGCCCGATCCCGGAACCGTGGGCGTGAAGGTGATGTCCAGCGCCTCGGACGTGCCGAGATTGCCGAAATATTCGACCGAAAGCGGCAGCGCCGTGCCATCGGCCCCGGCCTCGGTCTCGGTCGCGGGCAGGTTCACGCCCAGGTTCATCGACGTGGTCGGATCGCCGGCGGTCTGGTTGGTGTTGATCACCACGGGCACCAGCCCGGCGATGGTGTCGCGCGGCAGCACCGGGATCACCCCGTCCGAAGTGGCGGGCCAGCCCAGAAGAACAAGGCCGGTATCGGTTTTCAGCACGCCGTTGGAATCGGTTCGGAACGATCCGGTCGTCGTCATGCGCAAGGGTGTGTCCGAGATCGAATTGCCCAGCGCCACCTCTGGAAAGACGGGCAGCATCCCACGCCCCGAGACCGCGATGTCCAGCGGGTGCGAGGTACCGACCAATGCGCCATGTTCCTCGATCAGGCGGCCCGCCGTGGCCCGCACGCCGCCAGCCGAGTAGGTGCCCGATCCCCGCGCATTGGTGATGACCATGCTGGAGAAATCGGCCATGGCGCGTTTGTAGCCATAAGTGCCCGAATTGGCGATATTGTCCGAAATCGTGGCGAGCCGGGTGGCGTTCGCATTCAACCCGGCGACGCCCGCACTAAGCGCCGAGGAAATGGTCATCCTGCGCACCTTTCTGCTGCTGAGACCCTTGCCGCAGACTGGCTCTGATGCCCTAAGAACCTCCTAACGGGTTGGATTTTTCAGACTTCATCTGTCGCGGCGCAAGAGCACGATCTCGATGCGGTTGTTGCGGATCGCGGCCGGGTCGGCCACGGCGGGCTTGCGGTCGGCAAAACCGCCGATGCGCTGAAGGCGCGCCGTCTGCAAACCCGCGGCCTCGAGCAGCATCCGCACCGATTGCGCCCGCGCGGCCGACAGGTCCCAGACCGGATTGTTGGCCAGCGTGACCGGATAGGTATGGACATGGCCATTCACCGCCACCTCATTCGCCGTCAGGTTCATGACTTCGACCAGCATCGCGGCCAGCGCCACGGTGACGGGCGCGGGCGAGGCCGTGTCGCCGGTAAACAGCGGCGCGTCGGGCAAATCGAAAAGCTCGATCACCAGCCCCTCATCGGTCACCCGCGTCACGACATGCTGCAGCAATTGCTCCATGGTGCGGCTTTCGCCGCCCCGGTCGAACAGCGCCTTCTCGACCGCCTGAAGCTTTTGGTCCTCGCCCTCGTCGCGCAGCGTATCCGAGACCTGGCCGTCCGACGCCCCGGCATCCTTTGAGGTGCCTCCCGTGCCGTTATGGACCTTGGTCTGTTCGGTGAACAGGGTCTCGCCGCCCAGCGTGCCATCGCCACCCCCCGAAACCCGGTTCACCGGGATCGAGGGGTTGAAATAATCCGACAGCCCCTTGCGCTGTTTTTCGGTCGTCGCATTCAACAGCCACATCAAGAGGAAAAAGGCCATCATGGCCGTCACGAAATCGGCATAGGCAACCTTCCAGGCCCCGCCGTGGTGACCGCCGCCGCCGACAATCTTTTTCCGCTTGATGATGACCGGCGCGGCATTCGTCTGCCCTGCCATTCCACCACCCGTCTTCACACCCGGCGGCAGAATGGCGTGGCCGGGGTGAAGAGGGCCTTAACCGATTGGCTTTTAGCCGATTTTCACAGCTTTGCCCGATTTGCGCGGGCCCAGCGCCGCCGCGATCACCCGCGCGAGCGTCCTCTGCCCGGCCTCATAGTCCGGCAGCGTCGTGGCCGAGACCTTCAGCCCCTTCAGCCCCGTCTGCACCATGGCCGCTAGATCCGCCGCCGTGCCCAGCGCCGGGTCGATCTCGAATCCCTGCAGCCAGTCCTGCACGATCAGCTGCATTTCCGCCTCGGCCTGCTGCGCCAGATCGCCGGCGACGGCGAAGCCCGCCTCCATCAGCTCGCGCCCATGCGGCGTGCCAAGGACGATCTCCATGAACCGGCCGCCCTTGGCCGCGAAGGCCGCTTCCAGCACCTCGGCCGGCGGCCCGTCGCGGCGGAAGACCGCCCGCATCTCGGCGACGGCGGCGGCCATGTAGTCATGGGTCAGCTGGAGGAAGATGTCCTCCTTGTTGCGGAAATTCTGGTACAATGCCGTGCGGGACAGGCCCGCCGCCGTGGCGATGTCGTCCATCGTCGTGCGGCGATAGCCATAGGCGGCAAAGGCGCGGAAGGCAGCGGCCAGGATCGTCTCGATCCGGTCATTGGCGGGAAGATCAGCGGACATGCCGTTGTTCTGACGAATTCCATCGATTTTGTCAATTGACGTCATGACATTTCGTGCACATAATGTCAGGAGTGAAAAGGAGGCGATGATGCCCATTCAGCTGACCGTGAACGGCAAGCCAGAAAGCCTGAACCTGCCCGATGACATGCCGCTGCTCTGGGCGCTGCGCGACGGGCTGAACCTGACCGGCACGAAATATGGCTGCGGGGTCGCGGCCTGCGGGGCCTGCACGGTGATGGTCGACGGGCAGGCCGTGCGGTCCTGCCAGACGGCGCTGGGCGATGTGGCGGGGGCGCAGGTCACCACGATCGAGGGGCTGGGCACGCCACAGGCGCTTCACGCCGTGCAAGCCGCCTGGGTGGAATTGCAGGTCGCGCAATGCGGCTATTGCCAGTCGGGCCAGATCATGCAGGCGGCAGCGCTGCTGGCGGAAACGCCTGCGCCCTCCGATGATCAGATCGACGAGGCGATGAACGGCAATCTCTGCCGCTGCGGCACCTATCCGCGCATCCGCGCGGCGGTTCATCTTGCCGCCCAGAAGCTGAAGGAGGTCTGATCCATGTCGCGCCTTGGCACCATCGCCCGCCGCAGCTTCCTGATCGGCTCCGCCGCCATCGCCGGGGGCGTGGCCTTCGGCTGGTATCAGTACCGCAAACCCCTGCCCAACCCGATCGCGGGCGAGGGGCTCGCCGCGCTCAACCCCTATGTGCTGATCGACCAGGACGGGGTCACCGTCATCACCCCGCGCGCCGAAATGGGGCAGGGGGTGCATTCCACCCTTGCCGCCCTGGTGGCCGAGGAGATGGACCTGGCCTGGGATCAGGTCCGCGTCCAGCATGGCCCGCCCGGCAAGGCCTATTACAACGGCGCGGCCATGGCCGAGGGCGTACCCTTCCGCCCGACCGACGAATCCTGGTTGGCCGAGACTCTGCGCGAGGCAATGGACATTCCGGCCAAGTTCATGGGCATGCAGCTGACCGGCGGCTCTTCTTCGATGCCCGATCATTTTGAACGGATGCGCGCGGCGGGCGCGCTTGCCCGCCAGGCGCTGGTCCAGGCCGCGGCACAGCGGCTGGGCGTGGGCACCGAGACCCTGAAAACCGAAGGCGGCGCGGTCGTCACGGCCGATGGGACGCGGATCCCCTATCCTGAGCTGGCGGTCGAGGCGGCGGCGCTGGATCTGACCGACGCGCCCGCTCTGCGCCCACAGGCTGAGTGGAAACTTCTGGGCCGCGACCTGCCGCGTCTCGACATGGTCGCCAAATCGACCGGGACCGAGGCCTATGCCATCGACATGCGCCTGCCCGGCATGAAATTCGCGACAGTCCGCGCCAATCCGGCCCCAGAGGGGGGGCTGGTCTCGCTCGATTCCACCGCCGCCGAGAAACTGCCGGGCGTGATCAAGATCATCTCTCTGCCCGGCGCCTTTGCGGTGGTGGCCGAGACGACCTGGGCCGCGTTTCAGGCTGCCGATGCGGTGGTGCCGCAATGGGGCCCGGCGGTTCATGCGCCGACTTCGGAAGAGATGGAGAAACAGCTTCTCGCCTCTTTCACCGAGGATGCGCTGGAATCGACTCCCCGCGACGATGGCGATGCGGAAACCGCTCTCGCCGGTGGTGCCGATTTCGAGGCGGATTATGTCGTTCCCTATCTCGCCCATGCGCCTATGGAACCCCAGGGCGCAGCGGCGCTGCTGGAAAACGGCAAGCTGAGCGTCTGGGCCGGGACGCAATTCCCCACGATGGCGCGCAGTCATGCCGCCGAGGTCGCGGAGCTGGAGGAAACGGCGGTCGATATCCACACCTTGCCGATGGGCGGCGCTTTCGGCCGGCGGGGCGAGATCGACGTGATCCGGCAAGTCGCGGCCATCGCCAAAGAGATGCCGGGCACGCCGGTCCTTCTGACCTGGTCGCGCGAAGAGGACATGACCCATGACATGCTGCGCCCAATGGCAGCCGGGCGGATCAAGGCAAAGCTGAAAGATGGCATGGTCGAAGCGCTGGATTTCCAGACCGCCGCCGGTTCGCTGATGGCCTCGTTCTTCGGTCGGATCGGATTGCCCGCCTTGGGGCCGGACAGCACCATCCTGCAAGGGGCGTGGGAGCAGCCCTATGCGCTGCCGAATTTCCGCGCCCGCGGCTATCGCGCGCCCGCAGGGGTTCCGATCGGCTTCTGGCGCTCGGTCGGGGCGTCGCAGAACGCCTTTTTCCTGGACAGCGCCCTGGATGAGATGGCGCATCAGGCCGGGGTGGACCCAATGGTCTTTCGGATGCGGCAGATGGACCACGCGCCCTCGATCAAGGTGATGGAGGCCGTGGCCGAGATGTCGGGCTGGGGCAACAGCGCGCCGGGCCGGGCCAAGGGCGTGGCGTTCAGCCTGTCCTTCGGCGTGCCGGTGGCCGAGGTGATCGAGGTCGAGGAGACGGCGCAGGGCATCCGCCTGACCGGAGCCTGGATCGCCGCCGATGTGGGCATCGCCCTGAACCCGCGCAATATCGAGGCGCAATTGTCCGGCGGAATGGTCTATGGCTTGTCCGCCGCGATCAATGGCGAAATCACCTTCAAGGACGGGGCTGTGGTCGAGCAGAATTTCTGGGATTACGAGCCGCTGCGCCTGGCGCAATGCCCGCCCATCGAGGTGAGGGTTCTGGCCGAGGGCGGCAAGATCCGCGGCGTGGGAGAACCGGGCACGCCGCCCGCCGCCCCGGCACTGGCCAATGCGATCTTTGCCCTGAACGGCCAGCGCATTCGCCGCCTGCCGATGCGGCACGAGATCAGCTTCGCCTGATTGTCCCACGGCGGGACATCGGTCTGACCCAAGCAATTTCAAGGGCTTGGGTCAGGCAGATTAACCGTTTGTCAAGAATTGCCCAGCCGCTTGCGCCAGATCGAGCCCTCGCCCAGCTTGGCGACAAATGCGTCATGCGCGGCAAGCTCTGCCTCAGTGATCCGGGGCGGCAGAGGCACCGGGCGCGGCCGGGGCCGCCAGTCGCCGCCCGTCATTCCATCCCCGGCAGAGGCCGATTTCTGGCCGCCCGAGGGCGCAAGAACCAGGTCGGGCTGCCGCCCGCCCACCAGCTCCAGATAGACCTCGGCAAGAATTTCGGAATCGAGCAGCGCCCCGTGTTTCTCGCGCCGTGAATTGTCGATGCCGAACCTGCGGCACAGCGCGTCCAGCGAGGCCGGGGAACCGGGAAACCGCCGCCGCGCAATCGCCAGCGTGTCGATCGCCTGTTCCCAGGGCAGCTCACGCAGGCCCATGGTCTTCAGCTCCCAGTTCAGGAACTTCATGTCGAAGCTGGCATTGTGAATGACCAGTTTGGCATCGCCGACGAAATCCAGAAACGCCCGGCCCACGGCGGCGAAAACCGGCTTGTCGCGCAGGAAATCGGTCGACAGGCCATGCACCTCGAAGGCCGATTGCGGCATGTCGCGTTCGGGGTTGATGTATTGGTGATAGGTCCGCCCGGTCGGAAGGTGGTTCAGCAGCTCGACCCCGCCGATTTCAACGATGCGGTCGCCCTGATCCGGGTCGAAGCCGGTGGTTTCGGTGTCGAGAACGATCTCACGCATGACGGCCTGCCCGGATGTGGCTGATCAGGGCGTCAACATAAGCGTCGGTGCTGGCAAGCGACAGGGTTTCCACCACATGAGTCGCCCGAAAACGTTTTTCAGCATCTGGCATCTGGCGCGACAGGATCAGCGCGAATTGCGCCTCGGTCATGCCGGGCCGGGCCAAAACGCGGGCGCGCTGGACCGAGGCGGGCGCGGTGACCAGCAGCGTGGCATCGCATTCCGTCTCGGTTCCCTTCTCAAACAGCAGTGGGATGTCGAGCACAACCAGATCGGCGCTCGCCTGCGCCAGAAATGCGACGCGGTCCTGCGCCACCAGCGGATGCACGATCTGCTCCAGCAGCTTCAGCTTCCCCGCATCCTCGGCCAGCGCCACCTTGAGCGCGGCGCGATCCACCGCGCCGCCTGTCACCGCTTGGGGAAAATGGGATGCCAAGGCAGGGGCCGCCGCTCCGCCCGGCGCGTAGAGCCTGTGGACAGCGGCATCGGCATCCCAGACCGGCACGTCCCGCGCGGCAAAGAAACCGGCGGTGGTGGATTTCCCCATGCCGATGCTGCCGGTCAGGCCAAGGCGAAAGGCGCTCATGCCGAAAGAACAGCCTGACGGGTCGCTTCATCCACATCCGGGCGCTGGCCGAACCAGCGTTCAAAGCCGGGCGCGGCCTGATGCAGCAGCATACCCAGACCATCGACCGTGACGCAGCCGCGCGCCGCCGCCTCGATCAGGAATTGGGTCTGCAAGGGCGTATAGACGAGGTCGGTCACCAAAGTGCCCGCAGACAATGCATCCATCGGCACTTGCAGTGGCGGCTTGCCCACCATGCCCAGCGAGGTTGTGTTCACCACGGTCGCGCAATCTTCCATCATCGCGCCCGACTGCACCCAATCCTGCACCACGACCTTGGCGCCGAAATCCGATCGTAGCGCCTCGGCCCTTGGCCGCGTGCGGTTGGACAGGCGGATTTCCGGCACCCCGGCCTCGAGGAGTGCCGCAACCACCGCCCGCGCCGCCCCGCCCGCGCCCAGCACGGCGGCAGGCCCTGCGGGCGGATGCCAGTTCGGCGCGTGCTGGCGCAGATTGGCGATGAAACCCATGCCATCGGTATTGTCGGCATGGATCTTGCCATCCTTGCGAAAGATCAGCGTGTTCGCTGCCCCGATCAGCGCCGCCCGGTCGGTGACGATATCGGCGATCTGAAGGATCGGTTCCTTATGCGGGATCGTCACGTTGACGCCCACGAAACCCAGCTTTGGCAGGGTGCGCACTGCCTCGGCCAGATCCAGCGGGGCTACATCCATCGGGATGTAGAAGCCCTGCAGGCCATAGCGCCGCAACCAATAGCCATGCAGCGCCGGGCTGCGGCTGTGGGCGACGGGATGGCCAAGAACGCCGGCGAGCGGGATGCGGGGATGGTCGGTCATGCGGCGATGATCCCTCGCTGGACAAGATAGGACAAGAGGGGCAGAAGCGGCAGGCCGAGGATGGTGAAATGGTCGCCCGAAATCGAGGAGAACAGCCGCACCCCTTCCTCTTCCAGCCGGTATCCGCCGACGCTGTGACGGATGCTTTCCCAGTTCCGCGCCAGGTAGTCTTCAAGATAGCTGTCCGAGAAATCGCGCATGGTCAGCCGCGCCTCGCCGACATGGCGCCATTGCGGCTTCCCACCCTGATAGAGCACCGCCGCCGACAAGAGCTTGTGGGTCTGGCCGCGCAGCGCGCGCAACTGGTCGCGCGCTTCGTCGGGGCTTTCCGGCTTGGCATAGATTTGGCCTTTCAGGTCCAGCACCTGATCGGCACCCAGAACCAGGGTCTCGGGATAGCGATCCGACAGTTTCGCGGCCTTCATCTCGGCCAGGGCATCGGCAACGTCGCGGCTATGCGCGCCCTCGGCCTCAAGCGCGCGACGGACCTGATCCTCGTCGATCCGCGCGGGCTCGGCGCGAATCTCCAGCCCCGCCGCACGCAGCATGTCGATGCGCGTCTGCGAGGCGGAAGCGAGAAGGAGCGGCGAGACATTCATGGGGAAGGGCCTGTGGACAATCCGGCTTTGTTCTTGCGGTGCGCGCTGGGGGCGGGGTCTGGGTAAGCCGCCCGGCACCGGGCAGAAGGCGGCAGGCTGGGGAGAAGTGTCAAGCCCCGCGCCAGTTATCCGCCTGTGCGCCGGGTTTTCCCGTCACTGTGGAAAAGGACGCGCGGGGCGGGCTTTCCCCAGGGGGGTGCAGGACTGTTTCCCCAGGGCTGAAAGAGGCAAGGTATTGATATCGCTATTTGAATACTGCCACATTCACGCCTGTCAAAGCTTATCCCCGGATTATCCCCGGCCCGATCCGCCGGGGACAAGGTTTGGGGAGGCCGGGGCAATCCCCTTATCCCCGGCCCCTGCATAATCAACAAAAAGACTCTTTCTTAATTATAGAAAGAAGAAGAACCCCGGCCACACGGGGGCGGGGAAGGGCAATCTTGACTTTCGTTCAGGGCCCGCTTATCTCCCCGGCTCAGCAGGGTCGTCCGATCCATGCGCTTCCCATTCCCATCTTGTCTGCCCGTGGCCAGTGGCCGGGCCCCAGGGACTTTCCATGACCGAACGCTTGAACCTCTCCGACCTCAAGGCCAAGACGCCTGCCGACCTTCTGGCCATGGCCGAAGAATGGGAGATCGAGAACGCCCCCTCGATGCGCAAGGGCGAGATGATGTTCTCGATCCTCAAGGAACATGCCGAGGAAGGCTATGAAATCGGCGGCGATGGCGTGCTGGAAGTGTTGCAGGACGGTTTCGGCTTCCTGCGCAGCCCCGAGGCCAACTATCTGCCCGGCCCCGACGACATCTATGTCAGCCCCGAGATGATCCGCCAGTTCAGCCTGCGCACCGGCGATTCCATCGAAGGCGTGATCAAGGCTCCGCTGGAAACCGAGCGCTATTTCAGCCTGGTGAAAGCGACGAAGATCAATTTCGACGATCCCGAAAAGGCCAAGCACAAGGTCCATTTCGACAACCTCACACCGCTTTACCCCGATGAGCGCCTGAAGATGGAAGTCGAGGATCCGACCATCCGCGACCGTTCCGCGCGGATCATCGATCTGGTGGCCCCCATCGGCAAAGGCCAGCGCGGGCTGATCGTCGCGCCGCCGCGCACCGGCAAGACCGTTCTCTTGCAGAACATCGCCCATTCCATCGCGACCAATCACCCGGAATGCTACCTGATCGTGCTTCTGATCGACGAACGTCCCGAGGAAGTCACCGATATGCAGCGGTCCGTGAAAGGCGAGGTCGTTTCCTCGACCTTTGACGAACCCGCCACCCGCCACGTCGCCGTGGCCGAAATGGTGATCGAGAAGGCCAAGCGTCTGGTCGAGCACAAGCGCGACGTGGTGATCCTGCTTGATTCGATCACCCGCCTGGGCCGCGCCTTCAACACCGTCGTTCCGTCTTCGGGCAAGGTGCTGACCGGCGGTGTCGACGCGAACGCGCTGCAGCGCCCCAAGCGCTTCTTCGGCGCTGCGCGGAACATCGAAGAGGGCGGCTCGCTGACCATCATCGCGACGGCGCTGATCGATACGGGCAGCCGCATGGACGAAGTGATCTTTGAAGAGTTCAAGGGCACCGGCAACAGCGAAATCGTGCTCGACCGCAAGGTCGCCGACAAGCGCACCTTCCCGGCGATGGACATTCTCAAGTCCGGCACGCGGAAAGAGGACCTGCTGGTCGACAAGACCGATCTGCAAAAGACCTATGTTCTGCGCCGCATCCTGAACCCGATGGGCACCACCGATGCCATCGAATTCCTGATCGGCAAGTTGAAGCAGACCAAGTCCAATGCCGAATTCTTCGAATCCATGAACACCTGAGGGTGACGACAGCTTAGGGGCTATGCCTTGCCATGTCGGACACGATCCATGCGCTTGCCACGGCGCGGGGCCGCGCGGGCCTTGCGGTCGTAAGGGTTTCCGGTCCGCAGGCGGGCGCGGTTTGCGCGGCGCTGTGCGGGCTGGTCCCGCCGGCCCGTCATGCGACATTGCGCAACATCTCGTGGCGGGGCGAGGCGATCGACCAATCCCTTGTGGTTTTCTTTGCGGAAGGTGCCAGCTTTACCGGCGAAGCCGTGGTCGAATTTCACATCCATGGCGGCCCGGCCGTCGCCCAGGCGCTGCTGCGGGCGCTGGCCGAAAGCGGGCTGTCGCGTCTGGCCCAAGCGGGCGAATTCACCCGCCGGGCGCTGGACAATGGCGTGCTCGACCTGACGCAAGTCGAAGGCCTGGCCGACCTGATCGACGCGGAAACCGAAGCGCAGCGCAAGCAGGCATTGCGCGTGCTGTCGGGCCAGATCGGCGATCGCGTCTCCAACTGGCGCGCGCGCCTGGTGCGGGCGGCCGCCCTGATCGAAGCCACGATCGATTTCGCCGATGAAGATGTGCCGGTCGATGTGACGCCCGAAGTCCGCGCGCTGCTTGTGGGCTTGCTGGGTGAAATCGACCGCGAAGCCGCTGCCGTGGCGCAGGCCGAACGCATCCGCGACGGGTTCGAAGTGGCGATCCTCGGCGAACCGAATGCCGGAAAATCTACACTTCTCAATCGCCTGGCGGGGCGGGAAGCCGCGATCACCTCGGAAATCGCCGGCACGACGCGCGATGTGATCGAAGTTCGCATGGACCTGGACGGGCTGGCGGTGACGCTGCTGGATACGGCCGGGCTGCGCGACAGCGACGATCCGGTGGAACGCGAGGGTATCCGCCGCGCTGTTAACCGCGCCGAAGCCGCCGATGTGCGCATCTTCCTTGGCCCCAACCCCGGCCTTGTTGCGCCGCGCGACGGCGATTTGGTCGTGGCCGCCAAGGCCGATCTCGGCGGTGGGGCGGGGCTGGCCGTCTCGGGCAAGACCGGGGCGGGGGTCGATGCGCTTCTGGCCGAAATCTCGCGCAGCCTCTCGGATAAAGTGGCGGGGGCTGGTATCATGGTGCGCGAACGACATCGGCTGGCGCTGGAGCAAGGCGCTGCGGCGATTCGGATTGTTCTTGCGGGGCTTGGCAAAGCCTTGCCGGAAATCGCCGCTGAAGAATTGCGCCGCGCGATCCGTGCTTTGGACGCTTTGGTCGGGCGCGTGGACGTAGACGAGTTGCTGGGCGAAATCTTTGCCAGCTTTTGCATCGGGAAGTGAGGGTGTTTCACGTGAAACATTTTGACGTCATCGTCGTGGGCGGCGGCCATGCCGGCGCTGATGCGGCCGCTGCTGCAGCCCGGATGGGCGCGGCTACTGCGCTGGTCACCATGCGGGCCGACACGATTGGCGTGATGTCCTGCAACCCGGCCATTGGTGGTCTGGGCAAGGGCCATCTTGTGCGCGAAATCGACGCGCTGGATGGCATCATGGGCCGGGCGGGCGACATGGCGGGCATTCAGTACCGTTTGCTGAACCGCCGCAAAGGCCCTGCTGTGCAAGGCCCGCGCACGCAGGCCGATCGCAAGCTCTATCGTCAGGCAGTGCAGGGCTTGCTGGCCGCGCAAGACGGCCTTGAAATCGTTGAAGGCGAAGCGGCCGAGCTGATCATTGAGCAAGATGCCGTGCGCGGGTTGCGCCTGGCCGATGGGTCAGAACTGCGGGCAGCGGCTGTTGTCCTGACCACGGGCACATTCCTGAACGGATTGATCCATGTCGGCGATCAGAAACGTCCCGGCGGGCGGGTGGGCGACAAACCCTCGGTCGCTTTGGCCGACCAGATCCGCGGCCTTGGCCTGACCACGGGGCGCCTGAAAACCGGTACGCCGCCGCGGCTGGACGGCAAGACCATCGACTGGGCGCGGCTGGAAATGCAGCCCGCCGACGACGATCCGGTCCTGCTGTCCTTTCTGAATCGCAAGCCGATTGCCCGGCAAATCTCTTGCGGCATCACCCATACGTCCGACGCGACGCATCAGATCATCCGCGACAATCTGGGTCGATCGGCCATGTATGGCGGCCATATCGAAGGGGTCGGGCCGCGCTATTGCCCCTCGATCGAAGACAAGGTCGTGCGCTTCGCCGACAAGGACAGCCATCAGGTTTTCCTTGAGCCAGAAGGGCTTGATGACGATACGGTCTATCCGAATGGCATTTCCACCTCGCTGCCCGCCGAAGTGCAGGAGGCCTATGTCCGCACCATCGCGGGTCTGGAATGCGCCGTCATCACGCAGCCGGGCTATGCCATCGAATATGATTACCTCGACCCGCGCGGGCTGAAGGCCACGCTGGAACTGAAGGCGCTGTCCGGCCTGTTCCTGGCGGGGCAGATCAACGGCACCACCGGCTATGAAGAGGCCGCCGCCCAGGGTCTTGTCGCCGGAATGAACGCCGCCTTATTGGCGCGCGGGCAGGACGGGCGGGTCTTCTCGCGCAGCGACAGCTATCTGGGCGTGATGATCGACGATCTGACCACGCGCGGCGTGACCGAGCCTTACCGGATGTTCACGTCGCGCGCCGAGTACCGGCTTTCGCTGCGCGCGGACAATGCCGATCAGCGCCTGACACCGATGGGGCTCGAGGTGGGCCTGGTCAAGGAAACCCGCGCCCGCGCCTTTGGGGAGAAGCTTGTCGCGCTGGACGGGCTGATCGGAGCGCTGAAATCCCGCAGTTTCACGCCGAAAGAGCTTGCCGCGCATGGCATCGCCGTCAGCCAGGACGGGTTGCGCCGCCCGGTCTTTGACCTGATGGCGATGCCCGATTACGCCCGCGAAACCCTGGCCTCTTTGGTGCCCGAAATGGCCGAAGCTGTAGCCGAAACCCTGCAACAGGCGGAAATCGAGGCGCTTTATGCCCAATATGCCCAGCGTCAGGCCGCCGATGCCGCGGATCTGCGCAAGCATGAGGCGATGGCGATCCCGCAAGGGTTCGATTACCGCGCCCTGTCGGGCCTGTCGGCCGAGCTGACAGCGAAACTGGAGCGTCGCCGCCCGGAAAACCTGCATCAGGCGCGCCAGATCGAAGGGATGACACCCGCCGCGATCCTTCTTCTGATCGCCAGCCTCAAGCGTCAGCCGGTTCAGCGGGCGATCTAGGTGGATCAGGATCTGTGGAAGAGCCTGGGCACCACGCCTGAAGGGCTTGAAAAGCTGCGCCTTTTCGCGGCTTTGGTCGAGAAATGGACCCAGCGTATCAATCTGGTTTCAAAGTCGACGCTGCCCGAGCTGTGGTCGCGCCATATCGAAGATTCGGCGCGGCTGCTGCAGGCCGTCGACGCGCCGCCGGCGCTCTGGGCCGATCTGGGGGCGGGGGGCGGCTTTCCCGGTCTGGTGGTTGCGGTGATTCTGGCCGATCGCGGCGCGGCAACCCGCATGGTGCTGGTCGAATCGGACCAGCGCAAAGCCACGTTCCTGCGCGAAGCCGCGCGACAGCTGGGCCTTGCGGTCGATGTGCGCAGCGAGCGGGCCGAAATTCTCGCGCCTTTGGGGGCGGGAATCGTCTCTGCGCGGGCGCTTGCGCCGTTGGAAACCCTGTGCGGCTTCGCCCATCGCCATCTTCTGCCCGGCGGCTATGCGCTTTTCCCGAAGGGCGAAAATCATGTGGCAGAATGCAGCGCTGCCCGCAAAATCTGGCGCTTCGAACTGGAGGCGCGCGACGATCCGGGGCATAAGGGAGCAGCCCTTCTTGTGATCAGGAACCTCTCCCGTGCCGGCGACTGAGCCCCTGCTGAAGCCCGAACCCGCGCGCCCCGCGCATGTCATCGCCGTGGCCAATCAGAAGGGCGGTGTTGGCAAGACCACGACCGCCATAAACCTGGCCGCGGCGCTGGCCGAGCAGGGGTTTCGCGTGCTGCTCATCGACCTTGATCCGCAGGGCAATGCCTCGACCGGGCTGGGCGTGGCCCCCGCCGAGCGTCAGCTGACCACCTATGACCTTATTCTGTCCGATGGCCAGCCCGACGCGATCATCCGGCCGACTTCGGTGGCTAACCTTTGGATTTGCCCGGCAAATTCCGATCTTGCCTCGGCAGATATCGACCTTGTCGCCAATGAAAAACGCAGTTTCCTGCTGCATGACGCGCTGCGCCACCCCGATTTCGACGCCCGCGCCTTTGATGTGGTACTGATCGACTGCCCGCCCTCGCTCAGCCTGCTCACGGTCAATGCGCTCGTCGCCTCGCATGCCGTGCTCGTGCCCTTGCAGGCCGAATTTTTCGCTCTGGAGGGCTTGTCGCAGCTTCTTCTGACCGTGCGCGACGTGCGCCGCAGCGCCAACCCGGATCTGCGGATCGAAGGTGTTCTGCTGACCATGTATGATGGCCGCAACAACCTTGCCCAGCAGGTCGAGGCCGATGCGCGTGAAAACCTGGGCGACATGGTGTTCCACACCGTGATTCCGCGCAATGTGCGCCTGTCCGAAGCGCCTTCGCATGCGCTGCCGGTCACGGAATATGATACGGCCTCCAAAGGGGCCGAGGCCTATCGGGCACTGGCGAATGAGATCGGCGCGCGGCTGAAGCGCTGATTAGTCAATAACAGAGACGAATCGAGAGGGGCAGGGATGGAACGCAAGGGCTTGGGCCGGGGGCTTTCGGCTTTGATGTCGGATGTGAATCTGCGCCCCGAAAGCGAAGGGCCGCGTCGCGCCGATACGCGCCTGCCGGTTGAGAAGCTGCGGCCAAACCCGCATCAGCCGCGCAAGGATTTTGACAGCGACGCGCTTCAGGCGTTGGCGGAATCGCTGCGTCAGAAGGGTGTGATCCAGCCGCTCGTCGTGCGGCCCCAGGGCGACGCCTATGAAATCGTCGCGGGCGAACGGCGTTGGCGCGCGGCGCAACTGGCGCAATTGCATGATGTGCCGGTGGTGATCCGCGATCTGGACGATACCGAAGTTCTGGAAGTCGCGATCATCGAGAACATCCAGCGCGAAGATCTGAACGCGATCGAAGAAGCGCTTGGGCTGAAGGCGCTGATCGACCGTTTCGGCCATACGCAGGAAAAGGTTGCCGAAGCCCTGTCGAAAAGCCGCAGCCATGTGGCCAACCTGTTGCGTTTGCTCAATCTTCCCGAGGAAGTTCAGCTCATGGTGCGCGAAGGCGCGCTTTCGGCCGGCCATGCCCGAGCGATGATCGGGGCGCCGGATGCTGTGTCCCTGGCGCGCACGGTCGCATTGCGCGGGCTTTCGGTGCGGGAGACCGAAAAGCTGATGCGCGAGTCGTCGGATGCGCGCGATCGTCCGGCCCGGGCGCCGAAAAGCGCCGAGAAGGACGCCGATACCCGTGCGCTGGAGGCCGATCTTTCGGCGCAGCTGGGCATGAAGGTCAGCATCGACCATCATGGCCAGGGCGGCGCGCTGACGATCCGCTATGACAGTTTCGATGCGCTTGACCAGCTGTGTTCGCTGCTGTCGGCCGGTGGCGGGCGGCTGGCCGAGGGTTAATCCGGCATCAATTCCAGGACGAGGCGGTTCAGCAGCAACCGCCCGGCCTCGGTCGCGGCGATCATTTCGCCGTCTACGGTCAGAAAACCATCTTCGACCAAGGATTTCACCCTGTCCGGGGCAATTTCCTGCCCTGTCATCCGCGCAAACCGCCGTAGGGATGCGCCCTCGGTCAAGCGCAGCGCCATCAGCAGATATTCGGTGCCCTGCGCGGCCGGATCGACGAGTTCGCGGGGCTTTTCCCCCGATCCGTTCCGCACAGCGGCCAGCCATGCCTCGGGATTGCGTTGCGTGTCGGTGGCGTAGCGCTTGCCATCCAGCGTCAGCCGCCCATGCGCGCCCGGGCCGATGCCCAGATAGTCGCCCATCCGCCAGTAAACCAGATTGTGCCGTGATTCCGCGCCGGCGGCGGCATAGTTGGACACTTCATAGGCCGAAAGCCTGGCTTTTGCGGTGATTTCGCTGGTTGCGGCATACATGTCGGCCGCCAGATCCTCATCCGGCAGGCCTTTGAGCTTGCCTGCCCGCGCCAGGGCACCAAAAGCCGTACCATCTTCGATGGTCAGCTGATACAGCGACAGGTGATCCGGCCCCAAGGCGATCAGCCGCTGCAATTCCTCTTGCCAGGCCGCCAAGGTCTGATCCTGCCTTGCATAGATCAGATCGCCCGAAACGCGTGGAAACACGTCGCGCGCCAAAGCGAAAGCCGCCAAAGCCTCCGCCGCGGAATGCTGACGCCCCAAGCGGCGCAAATCCTCATCGTTCAAGGCTTGCAGGCCCAGCGAGACCCGATTCACCCCTGCCGCGCGATACTCGCGGAACCGCCCCGCTTCAACCGAAGTCGGATTGGCCTCGAGCGTGATCTCGATGTCATTGGCAAAACGCCAATGCTTGGCGATCCGCTCCAGAATCGCCGCGACCAAAGGGCCCTCCATCAGTGAGGGCGTGCCGCCGCCGAAAAACACCGACCGCAAGAGTCGATCGGGCGTCTCGGCGGCCGCGCGGTCAATCTCGGCCAGATAGGCGGCTTGCCAATCCTTCTGGTCCACCGCCGCGCGGACATGGCTGTTGAAATCGCAATAGGGGCATTTCGCCTTGCAGAAGGGCCAGTGCAAGTACAGCGCGAAGCCGCCCTCTTGCCAGTCCTCGGGCTGTTTCACGTGAAACACTTTCGCAGCAAAGCGGCCACGGCTTTGGCGCGATGGCTGATCCTGTTCTTCTCGTCGGATGAAAGCTCGGCGAAGGTCCGGTCGAACCCGTCAGGTTGGAAGATCGGATCATAGCCATGGCCTTCGGCGCCACGGGCGGGCCAGACCAGCTGCCCCGCGGCCAGGCCTTCCACCCATTCGTCCTGACCGTCGGGCCAGGCCAGCACCAGCGTGCAGCGGAATTGCGCGCGGCGGGGCGCGGGGGCCTTGAGATATTCCAGATGCGACCAGGTCTTGGCCATGGCCATCTTGAAATCACGGCCCGTCGGCGTCTGCGCCCAATCCGCAGTGAAAACACCGGGCGCGCCGTCCAAGGCGTCGACCGTCAGGCCGGAATCGTCCGACAGGGCGGGCAGGCCCGCGGCCTGTGCCGCGGCATGGGCCTTGATCCGGGCATTGCCCAGGAATGTATCCTCGGTTTCCTCCGGCTCGGGCAGGCCCAGATCGGCCGCCGAAACGCACGACACGCCCAGGGGCGCGAGCAGGCTGGAAAATTCTTCCAGCTTGCCGCGATTGTGGCTGGCGATGACCAGCTTGTCCCCCTGGAAACGGCGGCTCATTTCAGCGCCGCGGCCTGAGCGGCCACCAATGCCGCGATCCCGCCCTGCGCGAGGCCCAGAAGCGTGGTCAGATCCTCGGACGAGAAAGGCGCGCCTTCGGCCGAAGCCTGAACTTCCACCATCTTGCCCTTGCCGGTCAGCACGAAATTGCCATCTGTGCCAGCGACGGAATCCTCGTCATAATCCAGGTCCAGCACCGGCTGGCCGGCATAAATGCCGCAGGACACGGCGGCGACGTGATCCATGATCGGGTCGCTGAGGATCAGCTTCTTCTCCAGCAGCACATTCACCGCCAGACGCAGCGCAACAAACCCGCCGGTGATCGACGCGCAACGCGTGCCGCCATCGGCCTGGATCACGTCGCAATCCACGGTGATCTGCCGCTCGCCCAGGGCCTGCCGATCCACCACAGCACGCAGGCTGCGACCGATAAGTCTTTGAATTTCCTGGGTTCTTCCGCTTTGCTTGCCCGCAGCCGCCTCGCGCCGCGACCGTGTATGGGTGGATCGCGGCAGCATGCCATATTCCGCCGTCACCCAGCCCATGCCGGTATTGCGCAGGAAGGGCGGCGGCTTGTCCTCGACCGTCGCCGTGCAGATCACATGCGTTCCGCCGCATTTGATCAGGCAAGAGCCCTCGGCATGGCGCGTCACGCCCGTTTCGATGCTGACGGAGCGGAGTTCATCGAGGGCTCGGCCCGAGGGGCGCATGGCATTTCCTTTCGCTTTTGCCGCGGCGTGATACGCCCCGCCGGGCCTGTGGCGCAACCCCGATTGACGCCAGCGATTGACGCCGCCGCCGGCAACGCCTTTATTCCGAGTAGGTGCAGATGAACCATGTCAAACGGATCGCCGCTTCTTTCTGAAATGACAGACCGCTCGCGCGAGGTGTTCCGGCGGGTGGTGGAATCCTATCTGGCCACCGGCGAACCGGTGGGGTCGCGTACCCTGACGCGCAGCCTGACCGAACAGATCTCGGCCGCGACAATCCGCAACGTCATGCAGGATCTCGAATATCTCGGCCTGCTGGGCAGCCCGCACACATCGGCGGGGCGGGTGCCGACGCAGCAGGGGCTGCGGCTGTTCGTCGACGGTTTTCTTGAGATGGGTCATGTGGATATGGCGGATCGCGAGCGGATCGACGCGACGCTGACCGGCAATGACACCGATGTCGGCACGGTGCTGGATCAGGTCGGCGCCGCGCTTTCTGCGGTGACGCGCGGGGCCAGCATCGTGCTGTCGCCCAAGGCCGAGGCCGCGCCGATCCGCCATATCGAATTCGTCAGCCTGGGTGCCGACCGGGCGCTGGTCGTGCTGGTCTTTGCCGATGGCCAGGTGGAAAACCGCCTGTTCCGCCCTCCACCGGGCCAGACGCCCAGCTCGATGCGCGAAGCGGCGAATTTCCTGAATGCCATGGCCGAAGGCCGCAGCCTGCCCGATCTGATGCGCCATATGCGGGCCGAAATCGCCCGGCGGCGGCAAGAGATTGATTCGCTGGCGCGGGATCTGGTGGAAAGCGGGCTTGCGGTCTGGGAAAACGCCGGACAGACCTCGGAACGGCTGATCGTGCGGGGCCGGGCGAACCTTCTTGACCCCGGTCAGGCGGATGTCGACCGGGTCCGCAACCTGTTCGATGACCTGGAACGCAAGCGCGATATCGCCGAGTTTCTGGAACTGGCCGAGACGGGCGACGGGGTGCGCATCTTTATCGGCTCGGAGAACAAGCTTTTCTCACTTTCGGGTTCCAGTCTGGTTGTTTCTCCCTATATGAACGCCGAGCGAAAGATCATCGGAGCGGTCGGCGTGATCGGGCCCACGCGGCTGAATTACGGGCGGGTCGTTCCGATCGTGGATTATACCGCGCAGCTTGTGGGACGGATGGTCCAGGAACGCGGGCGCGGCTGAGACTGGAGTAAGGACGAAATGGCGCAGGAAAATTCGGGCGAGGGGATCGAAGGCGATCTGCCCGATCTGGAAGAATTCATGGCCGATGGCGAGGTCGAGGCCCTGAAGGCTGAGAGGGACGCCTTCCGCGACAAGTTCATGCGCGCGCTGGCCGATGCCGAAAACTCGCGCAAGCGGGCGGATCGCGACCGGCGCGAGGCCGAACAATATGGCTCAACCCGTCTGGCCCGCGACCTTCTGCCGGTCTTCGACAATCTCCAGCGCGCGCTGGCGGCGATCCCCGAGGAAAGCCGCGCCGCTTCGGCCGCGCTGATTGAAGGGGTGGAGCTGACCCTGCGCGAGCTGACCAATGTGATGGAAAAGCACGGCGTCAAGGCGATCACCCCGGAAGTGGGCGATCAATTCGACCCGCAGCAGCATCAGGCGATGTTCGAGGCGCCGCTGCCGGGCACCAAGGCCGGGCAGATCATCCAGGTGATGACCGTGGGCTTCATGCTCTATGACCGGCTGCTGCGCCCGGCGCAGGTGGGCGTGTCGTCCAATCCGGGCTAAGGGCTTGTGCCCGGGGGCACTGCCCCCGGACGCCCCGCGTATCCTGGCCAAAATGGCGATCAGGTCAGGCTTTTCAGATCATAAAGCAGCTTGAGCGCCTCGATCGGCGTCAGCTCATCGGGGTGGATCGCCTTCAGGCGCTCCTCGACGGCCGAGGTTTTCTGCGGCGCGGGCCTTGGCGCCGCAGCCGGGGCGGCGCGGAACAGCGGCAGGTCGTCGATCAGCGTGCTTTGCTTGCCGCCCTCGCGGTCGCCCTGTTCCAGCTTTTCCAGCACCAGCTTCGCCCGCTCGATCACCGCGGGCGGCAGCCCCGCCAGCCGCGCCACCTGCACGCCATAGCTGCGGTCGGCGGCGCCTTTCTGCACTTCATGCAGAAAGATGACCTCGCCCTCCCATTCCTTCACGCTGACCGTGGCGTTTTCCACCCCGGCCAGCTTGCCCGCCAGCGCGGTCATTTCATGGTAATGCGTGGCGAACAGCGCCCGGCAGCGGTTGGCCTCGTGCAGATGTTCCAAGACCGCCCAGGCGATCGACAGCCCGTCATAGGTGGCGGTGCCGCGCCCGATCTCGTCAAGGATCACCAGCGCCCGATCATCGGCCTGGTTCAGGATCGCCGCCGTCTCGACCATCTCGACCATGAAGGTCGACCGTCCCCGGGCCAGATCGTCGCTGGCACCGACCCGGCTGAACAGTTGCGACACCAGCCCGACATGCGCTTCGCGCGCCGGCACATGGCTGCCCGCCTGGGCCAGCAGCGCGATCAACGCGTTCTGGCGCAGGAAGGTGGATTTCCCTGCCATGTTCGGCCCGGTCAAAAGCCAGATCGCCGGGGTGTCGGCTTCGGTCAGGGCGCAGTCATTGGCGACGAAGCTTTGCCCGGCCCGGCGCAGGGCGCGTTCCACCACCGGATGTCGCCCGCCCGCCACCACGAAGGCGCGCGAGGCATCGACGCGCGGCTCGCACCAATCCTCGGCCACGGAAAGATCGGCGAAAGCCGCCGCCAGATCGATCTCGGCCAGGGCCCGCGCCGCGCTGCCGATCTGCGCCGCAAGATCCAGAACGGCGCGCTTCAAGGCTTCATAGTGACGCTTCTCGATCTCCAGCGCATGGTTCGCCGCATTCAGGATGCGGGTCTCGATCTCGTTCAGGGCAATGGTGGTAAAGCGCACCTGACCGGCTGTGCTTTGCCGGTGGATGAACAGATCGGGCATCGAGCGCAGCCGTTCCTCATGGGTCGTGGTGACCTCGATGAAATAGCCCAGCACATTGTTGTGCTTGATCTTCAGCCCCTGCACCCCGGTGCGCTCGACGTAATCGGCCTGCATCCGGCCAATCACGCCGCGCCCTTCGTCCCGCAGTTGCCGGGTCTCGTCCAGCTCGGCGTCAAAGCCGGTGGCGATGAAGCCGCCATCCCGGGCCAGCAAGGGTGGCTCGGCCACCAGCGCCCGTTCGAGCAGACCGACCAGGGCTTCATGCCCGGTCAGCCCCGCCGCTGCCTGCGTCAGCAGGTCGGGCAGGCCCGCCAGCAAGGGCGACAGCGCCCCGGCCTGCGCCACGCCGGCGCGGATCGCCGCCAGGTCGCGTGGCCCGGCCCGGTCCAGCGCCAGTCGCGAAAGCGCCCGGTCGATATCCGGCACCCGTCGCAGCAGGTCACGCAGCTGATGGCGCAGCCCGCTGTCGTCCACCAGCGCCCGCAAGGCCGCCTGCCGCGCATGGATCACCGCCAGATCGCGCGACGGTGCCGAAAGCCGCCGTTCCAACAGCCGCGCCCCCGCCGCCGTCACCGTCCGGTCCACCGCCGCCAGAAGCGAGCCGTCGCGCCCGCCGCCCAATGCCGCCGTGATCTCAAGATTGCGCCGGGTCGCCGCGTCGATCTGCATCGCGCCGCCCGGGCTTTCCTTGACCGGCGGGCGCAGCAGGGGCAGGCGGCCGCGCTGCGTCAGGTCCAGGTAATCGACCAGCGCGCCCATCGCGGCCAGTTCCGCGCGCTCGAAGGCCCCGAACCCCTCCAGCGAGCCGACGTTGAACAAGGCGCACAACCGCTTTTCCGCCCCGCTGGAGTCGAAACTCGATCGGGCCAGCGGCGTCAGCGCCGCCCCGGCCTCGGCCGCCAGATCGCGCAGCGCGCCGTCCTGCGCCTCAGACACCAGCAATTCGCGCGGGGCCAGCCGCGCCAGTTCGGGTGCCAGCCGGGGCAGGGGGCAGGCCATGACGTGAAAGGCCCCGGTCGAGATATCGGCCCAGGCCAGCGCCCCCGCCTCGCGCACCTCGGCATAGGCGGCCAGATAATTGTGCCGCCTCGCTTCTAGCAGCGATTCCTCGGTCAGTGTGCCGGGCGTCACCAGCCGCACCACATCGCGCTTGACCACCGATTTCGAGCCGCGCTTCTTCGCCTCGGCCGGGTCTTCCAGCTGCTCGGCAATGGCGACGCGAAATCCCTTGCGGATCAGCATCAGCAGATAGCCCTCGGCGGCATGGACCGGCACGCCACACATCGGGATCGGCTCGCCCAGATGAAAGCCGCGCTTGGTCAGCGCGATGTCCAGCGCCTCGGCCGCCGCCAGCGCATCGTCAAAGAACATCTCGTAGAAGTCGCCCATCCTGTAGAACAACAGCGCGCCCGCGTTCTGCGCCTTGATCTCGAGATATTGCGCCATCATCGGCGTCACGGCGTCGTCGGTCATGCGTCCCCCTTTGGCGGGGCCGACCCTAACCGTCCCGCGCGGCCGCGAAAAGGCTGTGAATGACGGCTTTGCAGCGGCCTTGGCAGCCGTTAAACCCCAAGGCCCGAGGAGGACGCCGATGACCCGCCAGAAGATCACGCCCGAAGAGGCGCTTGCCTATCACCTTGATCCCTATCCGGGCAAATATGATGTGGTGCCCTCGACGCCCATGGCCACGCAGCGCGACCTGTCGCTGGCCTATTCGCCGGGCGTGGCCGTGCCGGTCGAGGCCATCGCCGCGCGGCCCGAAACCGCCTATGACTATACGGTCAAGGGCAATATGGTGGCCGTGGTGTCGAACGGTACCGCGATCCTTGGCCTTGGCAATCTGGGCGCGCTGGCCTCGAAGCCGGTGATGGAAGGCAAGGCCGTGCTCTTCAAGCGCTTCGCCGATGTGAATGCCATCGACATCGAGCTGGACACCGAAGACGCCGACGAGATCATCCAAGCGGTCAAGCTGATGTCGCCGACCTTCGGGGGCATCAACCTTGAGGATATCAAGGCGCCGGAATGTTTCATCATCGAGCAGCGGCTCAAGGAAATCTGCGACATTCCGGTGTTTCACGATGACCAGCACGGCACGGCGGTGATCTGCGCCGCCGGCCTGATCAACGCGCTGGAAATCTCGGGCAAGAAGATCCAGGACGTGCGCATCGTGCTGAACGGGGCCGGGGCGGCGGGGATCGCCTGTCTGGAACTGCTGAAGACGATGGGCGCGCGGCATGAAAACTGCATCATGTGCGACACCAAGGGCGTGATCTATCAGGGCCGCACCGAGGGCATGAATCAGTGGAAATCCGCCCATGCGGTCAGGACTGATGCGCGCAGTCTCGAAGATGCGATGGTCGGGGCCGATGTCTTTCTGGGCGTCTCGGCCAAGGGGGCGGTGACGCCGGCCATGGTCGCCAGCATGGCCGACAATCCGGTGATCTTCGCCATGGCCAATCCCGACCCGGAAATCACCCCGGAAGAGGCTCATGCCGTGCGCGCCGACGCCATCGTCGCCACCGGACGCAGCGACTATCCGAACCAGGTCAACAACGTCCTGGGCTTCCCCTATCTGTTCCGCGGTGCGCTCGACATTCACGCCCGCGCCATCAATGACGAGATGAAGCTGGCCTGCGCCCGCGCCCTTGCCGCCCTCGCGCGCGAGGATGTGCCGGACGAGGTGGCAATGGCCTATGGCCGCAAGCTGTCTTTCGGCCGCGACTACATCATCCCCACGCCCTTCGACCCGCGCCTGATCTATGTCGTTCCGCCTGCCGTGGCCCGGGCCGGGATGGATACCGGCGTCGCCCGCCGCCCGATCATCGACATGAAGGCCTATGAGGCCTCGCTGCGCTCGCGCATGGACCCGACCGCCAGCATGTTGCAGGGCGTCCACGCCCGGGCGCGCCAGGCCCAGGCGCGGATGATCTTTGCCGAGGGCGACGAGCCGCGTGTGCTGCGCGCCGCCGTGGCCTATCAGCGCGGCGGCTATGGCAAGGCGCTGATCGTCGGGCGCGAGCCGGATGTGCGCGAGAAGCTTGAGGCTGCAGGTCTGGGCGATGCGGTGCGCGAGCTGGAAATCGTCAATGCCGCCAATACCCGGCATCTCGAGACCTACAAGGATTTCCTCTACAGCCGCCTGCAACGCCAGGGCCATGACCGCCAGGACATCCACCGCCTCGCCGCCCGCGACCGCCATGTCTTTGCGGCATTGATGCTGCAGCACGGCCACGGCGACGGGCTGATCACCGGGGCCACCCGCAAATCGGCCCATGTCCTGTCGCTGATCAACACCGTCTTCGACGCCAAGGCCACCGATGGCGCCGTGGGGGTGACGGCCCTGCTGCACAAGGGCCGCATCGTGCTGATCTCGGACACTTTGGTCCATGAATGGCCCGAACCCGATGACCTTGCCACCATCGCCATCCGCTCGGCCGGGGTGGCGCGCAGCCTGGGGCTTGAGCCGCGCGTCGCCTTCGTTTCCTTCTCGACCTTCGGCTATCCGGTCTCGGAACGCGCCACGAAGATGCACCGCGCCCCTGCCGTGCTGGACGCGCTGAAGGTGGATTTCGAATATGAGGGCGAGATGACCGTCGATGTCGCCCTGAACCCCGATCAGATGAAGCACTACCCGTTCTGCCGCCTGTCCGGCCCGGCCAATATCCTGGTGGTGCCCGCGCGGCATTCCGCCAGCATCTCGGTCAAGCTCATGCAGGAAATGGCCGGCGCCACGGTGATCGGCCCGATCCTGACCGGGGTAAAAAAGCCGATCCAGATCTGCTCCACCAGCGCCACGGTGAACGATATCCTCAATATGGCGGCCATGGCGGCCTGCCGGATCGGCTGATCCTGTGCATCGCTGCAAGATACGGCAACAAAAAGCCGATTTCCGTGATCGTGTTTCAGCCGGACGTGACTTGATCCGGGACAGGGTGTGTATAAGTGAGGAAAGCGGCCCGTCCGGGTCGCGCTTCCCTGAAACATCCTTTTCCCTGACCATGAGCCGATGACGCATGAGATTCCGCTGATCACCACCATTTCCGTCGGCCTCGGGCTGGCCTGCCTGCTCGGACTTCTGGCGCACCGGCTCAAATTGCCGCTGATCGCCGGATATCTGGCGGCGGGCGTCCTGATCGGGCCGTTTACGCCGGGCTATGTCGCCAATCAGGAGATTGCGACAGAGCTGGCGGAAATGGGGGTGATCCTGCTGATGTTCGGCGTGGGTCTGCATTTCTCGTTCAAGGACCTCATGTCGGTCCGCACCATCGCCATTCCCGGTGCCATCGCGCAGATCGCGGTCGCAACCGGGACCGGCACGCTGCTTGCGCTGGTGCTGGGCTGGGGCTGGGGCGCGGGCATCATCTTTGGCCTTGCCCTTTCGGTCGCCTCGACCGTCGTTCTTCTGCGCGCCCTTCAGGATCGCGGGATCGAGCACAGCGGCCAGGGCCGCATCGCCATCGGCTGGCTGATCGTCGAGGATCTGGCCATGGTCGTCGCGCTGGTGGTGATCCCGGCGATCTCGGGCCTTCTTGGCGGCGTTGCCCAGCCGGTCGAGGGCGAGACGGCGGAAATCGCCCAGCTTGGCTTCGGCACGGTCGGCGCGGTCCTCCTGATCACGCTCATCAAGGTCGCGGCCTTTGTCGCCGTGATGCTGATCGTCGGCCGCCGTGTCATCCCCCATGCGCTGGAACTTGTCTCCCGCACCGGCCAGCGCGAGCTGTTCCGGCTCTCCGTCCTTGCCATCGCGCTGGGCGTCGCCTTCGCCGCCGCCGCGATCTTCGGCGTCTCCTTCGCGCTGGGCGCCTTCTTCGCGGGCATGGTGATGGCGGGATCCACCCTGTCGGCCCAGGCCACCAAGGACGTGCTGCCCTTCCGAGACGCTTTCGCCGTGCTGTTCTTCGTCTCGGTCGGCATGCTCTTCAACCCCGACATCCTGCTGGAACAGCCCTTCTCGGTCATGGTGACGATCCTGATCATCATGGGCGTCAAATCGGCGGCGGCCTATGGCATCGTGCGGATGTTCGGCCGCGACCGCACCACGGCGCTGACCATCGCCGCCGCGCTGGCCCAGATCGGCGAGTTTTCGTTCATCCTGATCGTGATGGGGGTGAAGCTGGATATCGTGCCGCCGGAAGCCCGCGATCTGGTTGTGGCCGGGGCGCTGGTCTCGATCGTGCTCAACCCCTTTGTCTTCCGCCTGCTTGACCGCATCCTGCCCGGCCCCGCCATCGAAGCCGGTCCCGATACCCCGGCGCCTGACGATGCCGAGATACCAGCCGCGACGCCCGAGATCACTGCGCCCGGGATCGCGGCGCAAGACGGCGCGAACAAGGACGAGACCGCCGAGAAGCCGCACGTCGCGCTGGCCTGATCCTGCCCTGCGCCTTGGCCGCCGCCTTCAATGCAGGAAGGTGGCGGTGCTGCCCCACAATTCCCGCACCCGCGCGTCGCGGCCACAAGCCTTGCGGTAATAGCTATAGGCGTTCTTCTTCGTTTTCGGGCCGACGCGGGTCAGGATGATGTCGCTCTTGCGCCAGTAATCCTGATGGTAGTCCTCGGCCGGCCAGAATTTCTCCGCCTTGCGGATCGGCGTCACGATCTTCGCGCCCAATTCCTTCCCGGCTGCCGCCACCGCCGCCTCGGCGCTGGCCTTCTGGGCGGCATTCGAGACGAAGATCGCTGTCGTATAGCTTGGCCCCCGATCGCAGAACTGCCCGCCCGCATCGGTCACGTCGACCGAATGCAGGAACAGGGTCAGGATCTGGTCATAGCTGATCTGCTTGGGATCGAAGCTGATCTCCACCGCCTCCACGAACCCGTCATGGTCGTCATAGCTTGGGTTCTGTGCTGGGCCGCCGGTATAGCCGGACACCACGTCGCGCACGCCCTTCACCGTCTCGAAATTCGCCTCCATGCACCAGAAGCAGCCCCCGGCCAGCACGGCCTTTTCCGCATGGGCCGCCCCCGCCGCCAGAACCAGTGACGCCGCCATCAGCATAGTCCGCATCCCGCAACCCTCCGTCTGCTTGCCACCCCTTTCCCTTCGCACGGCCGCAGCCTAGCGTTACCTCACGAACAGGAGAGCGCGCGATGACCGACAACGTGTCGACCCACCAGGCCGAGGAAGACGCCCGCAACGAGGATCTGCTGATCTGGGTGAACGGGGCGCTCAAGCCCAAGGCCGAGGCCGTGGTCTCGGTCTATGATTCCGGCTTCATGCTGGGCGATGGCGTCTGGGAAGGCATCCGCCTTTATAACGGGCGTTGGACCTTTCTGGACGAACATATCGACCGGCTGTTCGAGGCGGCGAAAGCGATTGATCTCGACATTGGGTTGACCCCGGATCAGGTGATTTTCGCTGTGCTCGAGACGCAGAAGGCCAACGGCATGGTCACCGATGCCCATGCCAGGCTGATGGTGACGCGCGGCGTGAAGACGCGGCCCTTCCAGCATCCGAAACTGTCGCAGCGCGGGCCGACCATGGTGATCATCATGGAACATTCGCGCCAGAAACTGCCGCGCCCGATCAACCTGGCGACCGTTCCACATCTGCGCGGCCTGCCGATGACGCAGGACCCCAAGCTGAACAGCCATTCCAAGCTGAACTGCATCCTCGCCTGCATCGCCGCCGAAAAGGCCGGCGCGGACGAGGCGCTGATGCTGGATGTACATGGCTTCGTGAACACGACGAATGCCTGCAACTTCTTCATCGTCCGCAAGGGCGAGGTTTGGACCTCGACCGGCGATTACTGCATGAACGGCATCACGCGCCAGAAAGTGCTCGACCTCTGCCGGGCGAACGGAATCGTCGCACGCGAGAAGAACTTTTCTCTGGTCGAGACCTATTCGGCCGACGAGGCCTTTCTGACCGGCACGTTCGGTGCGCAGACGCCGGTGGGCATGATCGACGGGCGGGTGATCGGCAGCGGCCAGATGGGGCCGGTGACCCAGCGGATTCGCGGGCTGTACAAGGCCCTGGTGGGCGGATGATCCCCGCGCGTTGCGGAAGACGTTCGGAAGACGCTGGGAAGACGTTTGGAAGACAGGGAAAAAACTATGCGAATCGCCATGTGGAGCGGCCCCCGCAATCTCTCGACCGCGATGATGTACAGCTTCGCCGCGCGGGGCGATTGCGCGGTCTGGGACGAACCTTTCTATGCCGCTTACCTATCTGCAACGGGCATTGATCACCCGATGGCGGATGCGGTCATCGCTGCGGGCGAGCCTGATCCGGCCAAGGTCGCCCAGGCCTGCCTGGGGCCGATTCCGCAGGCACAGAGCCTGTTTTACCAGAAACACATGACGCTCCACATGATCCCGGAATTCGACCGGGGCTTCCTGCGCGGGCTGACCAATGTCTTCCTGATCCGCCATCCCGCCCATGTGGTGGCCAGCTATTCGAAAAAGCGCGAGGCGCCCACGCTCATGGATATCGGCTTCGTCCAGCAGGCCGAACTCTTCGACCAGGTCGCCCAACAAACCGGCAGCGCCCCCCCGGTGATCGATTCCGCCACCATCCGCGCCAACCCTCGGGAATCACTTCAAAATCTTTGCGCCCGCCTGGGGATTCCCTTCACCGAAAACATGCTGTCCTGGCCCGCAGGCCCCAAACCCTATGACGGCGCCTGGGCCCCGCATTGGTACAACGCCGTCCATGCCAGCACCGGCTTCGACAAGCCCGAAGGCCCGCTTCCCGAACTGTCCCTGCCGTATCAGCGCTTGGTCGATCAGGCGCTTTCCTATTATGAAAGACTGATCCCCTTTACCTGAATCGATTTCCCATAAGGACGCCCGCCATGTCCGACCCCGATTCTTCCGCCCGCGATCCTTTGGAGACTGCGCTGTCTGATGCGCTTCCGTATTTAAGAAGCCTTCGAATCCAAGGGCTTGCGGGTATGGCGGCTTTGCTGGTCGGCACGGTTTTTCTGGTCATCACGCTTTTGAACAGGGGCAAGGATGCGCAAAGCTGGGCCATTATTGCGGGCTTCGCGGGGGTCTTCGCGATGATCGCCCTGGCGGGTTGGGTCAAGAAAAGCCATGAGGCGGCGATCATGCCGATCCTCGCCTCGACCCTGAACCTGTCGCATCAGAAAAGCGCCAAGCATTTCATCACCCAAATCCCCGAGAATTTCATCCCGCGCGGCAGCAAGCAAAGCTGCGACGACCTGATGAGCGGTCAGATCGCCGCCCGCCCGTTCTGCTTTGCCGAGGTGAAGACCGAGACCGGAGGCAAGAATTCCTCGACCCTGTTCGATGGCGTGGTGATCGAGGTCAAGGCCCGGGAAATGCTACCGGAATTCCTCATCGCCCCGGTCAGGCAGACCAAGGGGTTCTGGATCTTCAAGGGCAATGTGAATGTCGAGAACCAGTCGCGCTGGCACAGTGCCACGGGCGGCAATGACGAGGAATACGGGCTGTGGTCACCCTCGCAGCAACCGGCCGAGCGCAAAGTGATGGAGGCGCTGATGGACCGGATGCTGAACCTGGGCGGATCGCTGGGATCAGGCTCGTCGCTCTACTCGGTCGCCTGCACCGGCCATTACATCTATGTCGCGCTGCGCCACAAACGCGAGATGTTCCGCATCGGCGGCGTCTTCTCGACCCATGAGGAGCTGATGGCCGATATCCGCACCGCAACCGGAGAGCTGGATGTCCCCCTGCGGCTGGCGGGCGAGGTGGTGCGGGCCGAGGAAGCGCTGCATGAGGCGGCGGGAAGACCCGCCGCCCAAGAGACTTAGCGCTTCTTCGCCACCCGCGCATTGCGCGTGGCGATCAGGCGCAGGCGCAGGGCGTTCAGCCGGATGAAGCCCGCGGCATCCTTCTGGTCATAGGCGCCGGCGTCTTCTTCGAAGGTCACATGCTTTTCGCTATACAGCGAATGGTCCGACCAACGCGCGACGGTGCGGGCCATGCCCTTGTAAAGCTTAAGCTTCACCGTGCCGGTCACATGTTCCTGGGTCTTGTCGATCAGCGCCTGGAGCGCCTCGCGCTCGGGGCTGAACCAGAAGCCGTTATAGATCAGTTCCGCATAGCGCGGCATGATCGAATCCTTCAGATGGCCCGCGCCGGAATCAAGCGTGATCTGCTCGATGCCGCGATGCGCCTCGAGCAGGATCGTGCCGCCGGGGGTTTCATACAGGCCGCGCGATTTCATGCCGACGAAGCGGTTTTCCACGAAATCCAGGATGCCGATGCCATGCTTGCCGCCCAGCTCGTTCAGGCGGGTCAGGATCGTGGCGGGCGACATCGCCTCGCCATTGATCGCGACGGCATCGCCCTTCTCGAAGCTGATCTCGATGAATTCAGGCGTGTTCGGGGCGTCTTCCACCGCGACGATGCGGCTGGCCACGTAATCCGGCGCCTCTTCGGCCGGGTTTTCCAGCACGGTGCCCTCGGAGGACGTGTGCAGCAGGTTCGCATCGACCGAGAAGGGCGCCTCGCCGCGCTTGTTCTTGGCGATCGGAATCTGGTTCTTCTCGGCGAATTCGATCAGCTTGGTGCGGCTGGACAGATCCCATTCCCGCCACGGCGCGATGACGCGGATCGAAGGGTCCAGCGCCGCGACGCCCAGTTCGAAGCGGACCTGGTCATTGCCCTTGCCAGTCGCGCCATGGGCCACCGCATCGGCCCCCGATTTCTGGGCGATTTCCACAAGGTGCTTGGCGATCAGCGGCCGCGCGATCGAAGTGCCCAGAAGGTAAAGCCCTTCATAGACCGCATTGGCGCGGAACATCGGGAAGACGAAGTCGCGCACGAATTCCTCGCGCACGTCGACGATATGGATGTTCTCTTCCTTGATGCCCAGCAGCACCGCCTTCTGGCGGGCGGGCTCCAGCTCCTCGCCCTGGCCCAGATCGGCGGTGAAGGTCACCACCTCGCAGCCATATTCGGTCTGCAACCATTTCAGGATGATCGAGGTATCAAGGCCGCCCGAATAGGCCAGCACCACTTTCTTCGGCTTCTGCATGGAAGGCTCCGTCCCGGTTTCGCAGGCGATTACCGGGAAAGAGCGCCAAGGGCAAGGATTGCCGCAGAGTGTCGGGCCCGGCTTAGCCGCCCGTGGTTTCCTCCGGCAGAAGCAGCGGCGTCTCGACGACGACGCCATCTTCTGGCAGCGCGTCCTCGGGGGTTTCCGCCAGATCGTCGTCGGTCGCCTCTTCCTCGGTCACCGGGTCCGTGCCCGCGGCCGTGGCTTCCACCGTGGCGGCGATTTCTTCCTGATAGGGCTCCAGCTTGTCGCGGGCCATATCAAGCAGCGTCTCCGCATCGCCATCCTTGTTCCAGGCGGCGACAAGCGCGTCTTCGGCGGCAGTCACGCCTTCTCCGGCCGCAGCGGCGGCTTCTTCGGCGGCGGCAAGTTCTTCGGCCGTGGGCGCGGCTTCGGCCAGGGCGGTGCCGTCTTCGGTCAGCCCGCCCGCGCCCTCGATCAGACCATCGATTTTGGCAAGGTCCTCTTCGGTCACGGTGCCGGCCTCCTTGGCGGCCAGATAGTCGTCAAGCGTCGCATAGCCGCTGTCGGTCAGGCCGAATTCCAAAGCCGTATGCGCTTGGGCCTTGGCTTCCAGTTCCGCCAAGGCGCCGGTGCTTTCGCCGGCCAGCGCGTCGGCAACCGCCAGGCCGGCCAGAAGGCCAACCGGGCCGCTGGTGGTCTGGCCGTTGCGGATATGGGCGAGAACGGCGTTGATATTGGCGTTCATTGCCCCGTTCATCTTGCCCAGTTGCGATGGCGACAGCGTCTCGGTCGTCGCGGCCTGCACAATGGATTTCTTCGCAGGCTTGGTCGCGGCAGCGCCTTTGGTCTTGGCTGCGGCAGTGCCGTCCTTGTTCCCGCTGTTGCCGTGGTCAGCGCTCTTGCCTTTGTCGCCCTTATCCCCCTTGTCCCCTTTTCCACCCGCAAAGGCGGCGCCAGAAAAAGACGGGTCAAGATTGGGCAGGGCGGGTGCCAGGGCAAAGCAGCTGATGCCAAGCAGAAGCGCGATTTTCGCAATGCGGATCATGGCGGGTTTCCTTCGGGAACGTGGCTCGCGACAGATGGTAACCAAAACCTGACGCGGATCGGGCATAACTGTGGCCGAATTGCGGAGGCGATGGCAGACCCCTTTCGGCCGGCGGCAAATATCGGCAAGTTTTTAGAGCGGCGGCGGCGATCCTTTGCTGACGCAGCCCGGCGTCGGGTTACAGAAGCGCAGGCAGGCGCAGCATTGTCGCCCGCGTCGGGCCGTGGTTAAGAAGGCCACCCCGAGAAGGAGCGCCGCAGATGCAAGACTTCGCCAAAGCCGTCCGCGCCACCACCGAAGAGCTGCGCGGCCTATTCCCGGCGACGCCGTTGCAATGGAACCCGCATCTGTCGGAAAAGTTCCAGGCCGAGATCTGGCTCAAGCGCGAAGACCTGACCCCGGTGCGCAGCTACAAGCTGCGCGGCGCTTTCAACGCCATGCGCAAGATGCGGGTGCGTGATCCGGGCCAGCAGCATTTCGTCTGCGCCAGCGCGGGCAATCATGCGCAGGGCATGGCCTATGCCTGCCGCCATTTCGGAGTGCGTGGCACGATCTTCATGCCGGTCACAACGCCGCAGCAGAAGATCGACAAAACCCGAACCTTTGGCGGGGCCTCGGTGACGATCGAGCTGACCGGCGACTATTTCGACCAGACCCTGGCCGCCGCCCAGGCCTTTTGCCGGGCCGAGGGCGCGCATTTCCTGGCGCCCTTTGACGACCCGGATGTGATCGAAGGCCAGGCCAGCGTCGCGGCCGAGATCCTGGAACAGCTTGGCCGCGCGCCCGACATGGTGGTCCTTCCGGTCGGTGGTGGCGGGCTGGCCTCGGGCGTGACGCGGCTTTTGCGCGAAGAGGCGCCCGAGGTGCAATTCCGCTTTGTCGAGCCGCTGGGCGGGGCCAGCCTGAAGGCCGCGCTGGAGCAGGGCGGACCGGTCAAGCTGAACAAGGTCAATTCCTTTGTTGATGGTGCGGCGGTGGCGAAGCTGGGCGATCTGACCTGGCGGCATCTCGATTGGGTCAGGCCCGCGCAGGTGCATCTGGCACCGGAAGACCGCGTCTGCATCACCATGCTCGAGATGCTGAATGTCGAAGGGATCGTGCTGGAACCCGCCGGGGCGCTGTCGGTCGATGCGCTGCCGGAACTGGCAAGCGAAATTCGCGGCAAGATGGTGGTCTGCGTCACATCTGGCGGGAATTTCGATTTCGAGCGTCTGCCCGAAGTGAAAGAGCGCGCCCAGCGCCATGCCGGGCTGAAGAAATACTTCATCCTGCGCATGCCGCAGCGGCCCGGCGCCCTGCGCGAATTCCTGTCGATGCTGGGGCCTGAGGACGACATCTCTCGCTTTGAATATCTCAAGAAATCGGCGCGCAATTTCGGTTCGGTCCTGATCGGGATCGAGACGAAGAAGGCGGAAAACTTTGCAATGTTCACTGGGCGGATGGATGCGGCTGACTTCGCCTATCGCGATATCACCCATGACGAGGCGCTGGCCGAATTCCTGATCTAGCGGGTCTCCTGCCGGGCGATCAGCCTGTCGATGACGCGGGCGCGACCAAAGGCGACGCGCGCCTCCTCGAGAAGCGACAGGCACAGCGCCTCATGCTTGGCGAGGTCAAGGTTCAGAGCGGCCCGGCGGCGGCTGGCCCAGGCCTCATAGGCATAGGCGATGCGCGCCTCGGCGGCGTTCCGTGGCGCGGCGCGCGCGCGGCTTGCATCCAGCGCTTCGATTTGGGCCCGCACCGCCTCGCGCGCGGCAACCGCGCGGCGCAGATTGGCCGTGCCGGCCTCTTCGACCATCTGCGCCATCTGCGCCAGGCGGGCCAGCCGCGGGTCCTTCATCGCAGCACGCTGCGCCGCGCACGCTTGCGCAGCCCGTCGGCGAAACGGATGGCGGCGGCCACGGCGGCGTAATGTTCGGGCCGCACCTCGTCGCCGATCTCAAGACTGGCGTGAAGGGCGCGGGCGGTGGGCGGGTCGCTGCGCACCGGCACGCCCGATTCCTGTGCCAGCGCCCGGATGCGCAGGGCGATTTCATCCACCCCCTTGGCCACGCAGAGGGGCGCGCGACCCCGGGCGCGATCCCATTTCAGCGCAACGGCATAATGTGTCGGGTTGACCAGCACGACATCGGCCTTGGGCACCTCGACCAGCATCTTGCGCGTGGCGATCTCCTGGGCGCGCCGTCGCCGGTCGGCCTTCATATGGGGGTCGCCCTCGCTGTCCTTCATCTCGTCCAGCAGTTCCTTGCGGGTCATGCGGTGGCGGCGCAGGAATTCGGCCCTTTGCCACAGGTAATCCAGCAGGCCGAACCCCGCCAGCAGCGCCAGGAACAGCAGCAGCAGGCCGAGAACTTGTTTCACCATCAGGCTGACGACCTGACCGGGTGCAAGCCCTGCAGCCAGAAGCAACATCGCGGCGCTGTCGGAGAGATACCAGGCGAGCGCGGCGCCAAAGGCCAGCATCTTCGCGCCGCGCTTGGCGAAATCGACCAGTCCGGCCCGCCCGAATTTCTGTCTTGCAGTGGCAAGGATCGAGATACGGCTTCCCCTCATCGCCAGTTTCGAAGGCGCGACGACAAAGCCTTTCGAGGCGATCAGCCAGGCCATCACCAGCACAGCCGGCCCCGCCAAGAGCAGCAGCACCGGACCTGCCATGCGCAGCAATGCCCCGGCAATTTCCGGCCCCGCGCCGCTGCCCGGCCCGCTCAACCGTCCGGCGCCTTGCAATAGCGCAAGGCCCGCGCCGCCCGCCATGTGGATAGTCCAAGGGCCAAGAATGGCCACCGCCAGCAGCAGCCCGCCCAGGCCCAACGCCGCCTGGATATCTTCGGACCGGATCACATCGCCCTCGGCGCGCGCCTGATCCAGCCGCCGCTGCGTCGGCTCGAATTCCTTTTCGCTTTCGTCCTCGGGCCCGGCCATCACGGGGTTCCGAAGGGCGCGGCCAGCGCCTGCTGCATTGCGCTGCGCCAGACCTCAAGCATCAGCGGGGTGGCCAGGGCCAGCAGGGCCAGACCCCCCAGCGTCAGCGCGGGCGCGCCGATGAAGCTGACCATCAGCGCCGGCATCGCGCGGTTGATCGCGCCCAAAGCCAGATTGTAGAGCAGCGAGGCCAGCACGAAGGGCGCGGCCAGCGAGAAGGCTAGGCCAAACACCCAGACGACCCGTTTCAGCCCCCATTCAGCGAGGACCGAAGGGTCGGGCGGCTGCCCGGTCGGCACGATCTGGTAGGACAGGGCCAGAAGCTCGACCACACGCGACAGCCCGCCCATGGTCAGGAACAGCACCAGCGCCCCCAGCGTCAGCACATTGGCGACGATGGGCTGCGGTTCCGGCCCGACCGCGCCGAACATTTGCGTCAGCGAAACGGATTGTGCGGCCAGCGTGCCTGCCGTCTGAAGCCCCAGGATCAAAAGCCGCAATCCCATGCCCAGCGCCAGCCCGGCAATCACCTCTGCCGCAACGGCGGCCAGGGTGAAAGCCGCCCCGGGGGCCGCGGGCAGCACGATCAGCGTGATCGACAGGGCGGCGGCAAGCTTGACCTGCCGCGGCAGCGATTGTTCGCCCAAAGCCGGCACAAGCGATACCGCCGCGCCCACGCGCAGAAAGACCAGCCCCGCGTGCCAGATCGCCGCCTGTGCCAGACCGAAGACCTGCGCCAGTTGCGCCACAAGATCGTTCATGCCGCCACCTGCCCCAGAAGCGCGGGCCGCACCTCCATGCCAAGCTCCTCATAGGACAGGACGGGCGTCTGCAAACCCTTGGCCTGCACCACCGTGCGCAGGAACCGCCGCCGCGTGGCCGAGGTGATCAGCGCAGGCAGCGCGCCCTGTTCGGCGGCATGGTTCAGCCGATCCGCAATGCCATTGGCAAGCCTTGCGAACATGTCCGGGGGCAGCGCGACGTCACGATTGGGGCCGCTGCCATCGATCTGGTGGCTTTGGAAATTGCGCTCCCAATCGGGGGCAAGCTGGATCAGCGGGATGGTGCCGTCGGCGCGCCTGAACTCGGCCACGATCTGAAAGCCAAGCCGCTGGCGGACATGTTCACAGACCGCCTCGGGTGCGCCCAGGCCGCGCGCCTCGGCCGCGGCCTCAAGGATCAGGGGCAGGTTGCGGATCGAGACCCGTTCTTCCAGCAAAAGCCGCAGCACCGAATGCAACAGGTCAAGCGGCACCTTGTCGGGCACCAGATCGTCAAGCAGCCTGCGGTTGGCCTCGGCCCGGGCGGGGTCCGAGACATTGACGAATTCATCCAGCAGCCGCCGCAGCCCCCGCAGCGACAGAAGCCGCGCCAGATTGCCCTTGAGCACTTCCAGAAGATGGGTTGCCAGAACCTCGGCGGCGGAAACCACGGTCAGCCCGGAAAGCACCGCATCCTCCTGAAAATCGGGTCGGATCCAGCGCGCGGGGGCACCATAGACCGGCTCTTTCACATCCTCGCCCTCGGGCGCGGGGATGCCGTCGCTCATCAAGACCAGGGCGCGCTCGGGCATCAGGCGGTTCACCACCCGCTCGACACCCTGGATGCGGATGCGATAGGCGCCGGCGGGCAGGGCTGCCTCATCCGTCAGGCGGATTTCCGGCAGGATCAGCCCGAAGCTGGCGGCGATATGGTTGCGCATATTGGCGATGCGGCCATCAAGGCCGGTGGCCGGGTCCAGCGCCATGCCGACCAGGTTCGGGGCGAATTCGATATGGATCTCGTCGAAATCCAGAACGTCACCGATGGGCCGCTTTACCGGGGTGGGCAGACCCGCCTCTGTCGTGGCTTCGGGCGGCTTGCGGCGGAGGCCGAACCAGGCCGCCGCACCCAGCGCCGCGGCCGCGGCAAGAAAAGGCAGGAAGGGCATCCCCGGCACCACGGCGAACAGCGCCATCAGCCCCGCCACCGTGGCCAGGGCCGCCGGATAGCGGCCCAGCTGCTCGAAGAAGGACACATCCGCCGCCCCTTTCGAGCCGCCCCGCGCCAGCAGCAGGGCTGCGGCGATCGAGATGATGACGGCGGGGATCTGGCTGACCAGCCCGTCGCCCACCGTCAGGATGGAATAGGTTTCAAAGGCATGGGCGGCGGGCATGCCATGCACCACGATGCCCATGATCAGCCCGACGATCAGGTTCAACGCGGTGATCAGCAGCCCCGCCACAGCATCGCCCTTGACGAATTTCGACGCGCCGTCCAGCGACCCGAAGAAGGTGGTTTCCGCCAGTTCCGTCTCGCGCCGCTTCTTCGCCTCGTCATGGGTGATCGCGCCTGCCGACATATCGGCATCGATGGCCAGTTGCTTGCCCGGCATCCCGTCCAGCGCGAAGCGCGCCCCCACTTCGGCCATGCGGCCCGCGCCCTTGGTGATGACAATGAAATTGACGATCAGCAGGACGACGAAGATCACCAGCCCCAGGATCAGGTTGCCGCCCATGATGAATTCGGCAAAGCCCTGGATGACATGGCCCGCCGCGTCGGTGCCGGTATGGCCCTGGCCGATGATCAGCTTGGTCGAGGACACGTTCAGGGCCAGACGCAGCAGCAGGCTGGACAGAAGGATGGTCGGGAAGGCCGAGAAATCCAGCGGGCGTTCGATGAACAGCGTGACCGTCAGCATCAGGATGGCCAGCGCGAAGGAAATCGCCAACCCCACATCCAGCAGCGCCGCCGGGACCGGCAGGATCATCATGCCGATCACCGCCATCAGCGCCAGCGCCAGAAGCACCGTCGGCCGCATCACTTCCTGCACTGTCAGTTTTGGCATGGTCTAGCCCCCGAACAGCGGCCTGGCGGCCTGATCCAGCGGCACGAGCGACCCCATTGCCCCTGCCGCCCCAGTCTGCAACAGCGGAAAGCCGTTGGTTCGGGAGTCCGCGGCGCCGGTGGCAGGCGCATCGGACAGGGCAAGGGCCATGTCGTCGCCCAGGGCGGCATAGATCATGTCGAAACGGTCGGAATAGCGGCTGGCATGGTCCGGTGTCGCCGAATGATAGGCCCCGGCGGCCAGCGACCAGTCGCCGCTGTCCCGATACAGCCGGGCCAGAAACTGGGCGGCATAAAGCGCGTTCAGATCGGGGTCGATCATTTCGTCCAGCGAGGCGAAGGCCTGGCCGTGCCAGCGCCAGTTCAACTGAAAGCAGCCGATATCGACATTGGTCACCCCTTGGTCGAGCAGGGCGGACAGATGGTCCAGCGCCTCTTCCCGGCTGGCGAAGAAGGCGCTGTCGCCAGCTTGGTTCAGCGCCCAGGGCCAGGGCGCGAAAGTGCCGTCTTCGGCGCGATGCCCGGTTTCGGTCAGGGCGATCGCCATCAGGACGCGCAACGGAACGCCGGTACGATCCGCCGCAGCACTTGCGGCCTGGGTGCAAAGTGCGGGCGGCGCCGCATCGCGGCGGGCCATGGCCATGCCGTCTGGCAGGGCAAGCAAGAACAGAAGGATCAGGAAGAAGCAACGAAAGTTCATTCTGAACAGGCCGGACTCCGGGGGCATCATGCCCGACCGTGCCAGTCTAGCGGCGGTAAGGTTGCCAAGTGGTTACGGGGTGCTGGGGCGGCTGACGCTGGCCAGAAGCGCCTCGACCGCCGTCCGCGCCGCCGTGCTGTCGGCCACCAGGGCAGCGCCGCGGGCCAGCGGGGTGGTCGCATCCGCCTGACCAGGGGCCTGACCGGACGGCAGGGTCGCGTCGCCGGGCGGACCGGCTGCTGCAGCGGTGGCGGCATCGGTCAGCGCTGCGGCGGATTTCCACGGATCCGCCCCTGCCTGCGCCAGTTTCGGCCAATCCTGCGTCCAGGTCAGGGCGCGGTCGCGCCCCGCCGTATCGCCCGCCTTGTCCAGCGCCTCGGCTGCGGCTGCGGCATCGCCCAGTTGCAGCACGGCGGCGGCGCGGATCTTCTGCGCTTCGGGGTCGTCAAGACCGGTGACCAGCGCCCCTGCCGCCCGCGCATCGCCCAGCGCCATCGCCGCCTGCGCAGCCAGAAGCCGGGTCTTGCCGTCCTCTTCCGGCCCGACCACGCCCAGCCAGGCCAGGGCCTGTTCGGGAAAGCCCAGGCCCTGCAGGCGCTGGGCGACGGCAAAGCCCGTATCGCGCGACACGGCGGGCACGCCCTTTGCCGCGGCGGATATGGCTTGGGCGAGGAAAAGATTGTCATCCGCCCCGCTTGCCGCCAGCGCCCAAAGATCGGCGGCGCTGTCGGGCGAGGCGGGCAGTTCGGCAAAGGCTGCGGCGAAATCGGCCTGCAGTGCCGAGGCGAGCAGGATCGCGCGATGCAGGGGCGCCTCAAGCGCGGTGCCCTGCGCATCGCCCAGAAAGGCGCGCAGGGTGGCAGGCAGGTTTTCGGGCAGCGCAGAGCCGCTTTTCAGCGCGGCCTCGACCAGGGTCACCAGCGCTTCGGGGCTTTGCGGCCCGGCGTCTTTCGCCACGTCCTGCGCGATCGTCGTCGCCGCCTTGCCATCGCCGGTCGCCAGATCGAATCGCGCATCCATCAGCGCCACTTCCGCCCCCGCTGCGCCCGGCGCGCGCAGGATCGCGTCGCGGATCTGTCGGGCGGTTTCGTCTTGACCTGCGCTCAGGAACACATCGACCAGCGCCGGACCGAAAGAGCGGCGCAGATGGATGGGCAGGGCCGAGAAGCTGCGCGCCACCGCCGCGGCATTCAACGCCTTGACCTGCGACGGCGCGGTGCCGCCTGCGGCGGTCAGGGTCAGGGCGGACCACAGCGCCGCGGCCGTGTCGCAGCCGGCCATCGGGCCGAAAACCTCCTCCCCCCCCGGCTCTTGATCGGCGACATGGCTCATCGCCCGAAGGGTGACGTCTTCCCCCTCCTCGCCAGGGCCCAGAATCTCGAGGAATTGCCGCGCCTCGGCGCCGAAGCCCAGCGCGATGTACAGCCGCGCCGCGCGGTGGATGGCATCGGCATTCGGCGCGTCGAATTCGCTAAGCAACCCGGCGCGGCCGGGGCCAAGCTGTTCGGCAACCGGCCCTGGCAACATCCAGCTTCCCACCTCAAGGTCGGCATCCGTCAGGCAGGGCGCGCCTTCCGAGCTGAGATTGGGTGCAGGATCGCGCGGGCTTTTGCTTGAAAGACCGGGCAATTCGCCATCGGCGATGCGCATGCCGATCCCGTCGCCTGTGCTCGTCATGGCCGGATCGGGCAGGGCCGGATGTTCGGCCATCTCGACCACGCCTGCGGCAGCCCCCCGGCTGATCTGCGCCAGCAGGGCGGCGCGCAGCGGGTCAAGCCGCGGATCCGCGATCGCGAAGGGCAGGGGCAGCGGGTCTGCGCGCTTGGCGGCGTCGCGTGAGATGGCAAGCCAGTCATAGGCCGGGGTCGGACCCGTCGCAGGGGCGGGGGCGGATGGAACGGTCGGATCGACCATCGGATCGGTGCCGGCGGCGATGGCGGGCGCCGGGATGGGCGGCGGCGGTTCTGGCGGGGAAAGCGGCTCTTCAAAGGCGGAACTGGCAGGGGGCTGGCCCGGTTTGATGTCGATCACCACGATGCCCGGGCGGAACTCGAACCCCACCGCATAGCAGGGACAGGAGAGCGAAAAGCGCAACTGCCCGCTGTCCGGGTCGCGCCACAGCGCCGAAACCTTGTCGCGCGGGATGCGGGCAAAGGCCTGGGTCAGATCAAAGCCGGTGACGGCATCGCCCAATTGCAGCGCATAGCCATCCTCGGTGCGTCCCAATCGCCAATCGCCGGTCTGGCCCGCCTCGACCACGATCCGGGTGAAGTCCGGGTGTTCGCCGCCCCGCACCAGCGCAACCTCGGTCTGCGCGGGCCCTGCCAGCATCAGGGCCAGCACAAGGGCGAGAAGGCGGGCGAAACACCGGATCATGCCGCATCCTGTTTCAGGGCCCGCAGCGCCTCTTCCAGATCGCTGAAGCCGGGGCGCACCGAATGGGGCGTGTTCTGGCGCCCGACCTCGATGCAGATATTGGCCGGGTGGCGATGCAGATTCGCCACCAGAACCTCACGGATCAACTGGTAGAAATGGGCGTCCTCCTCGACCACCTGCTTTACCCGCGCGGCGAAGGGGCCCATCAGACCATAGGCAAGAAACACGCCCAGGAAGGTGCCAACCAGAGCCGAACCGATCATGCCGCCAAGCACTTCGGGCGGCTGGTCGATCGAGCCCATGGTCTTGATCACGCCCAGCACGGCGGCAACGATGCCGAGGGCGGGCAGGCCGTCGGCCATGGTTTGCAGGGCATGGCTGGAATGCATCGCATGGTGCAACTGCTGCTCCATCCGCTTGTCCAGCACCTCCTCGACCTGATGGGGGTCGTCATAATTCATCGAGGCGGCGCGCAGCGTGTCGCGGATCAGCTCGACCGCGTCATGATCGTGCTGGATTTTCGGGTATTTGCCGAAGATCGTCGACGTCTCGGGGGTCTCGACATGCTCTTCCAGACCAACCGGATTGGCGCGGGCCAGCCGCACCAGTTCGAACAGCAGACACAGAAGGTCGCGATAATCGGCGGGCTTCCACTTGTTGCCCTTGAACACCTTGCCCACGTCCTTGAGCGTGTGCTTGACGGCGGCTAGGTCGTTCGAGATCAGAAAGGCGCCCACGGCGGCGCCGCCGATCATGATTATCTCGAAGGGCAGCGCCTCGATGATCGGGGCAAGGTTGCCGCCATGGATGACGTAGCCGCCGAACACCATCAGCAGGATGACGCCGATGCCAATGAAGCCGAACATCCGTTTTCCTTCTCTGCGCCGGGCCTGCGCCCGCCTTCGGCGATCCTGACGCAGCCGGGTTAAGAACCTGCCAATTCACTCCTTCGGGGCAAGCGCGTTGCGGCCAGCCAATATAGCGCTGATTTCATAGGCCTTTTCCGGAGTAAGACCCGCCATGATCGCCGCGGCGGCATCGGGACGCATCCGCCCCAGAAAACCCGCCGCGAAATTCGCTTCCATCGCCTCAAAGACCTTGGCGGCATCCTTGGGCTTCATCGTCTCATAAACCGTCGTCAACTGGGCAAGGTCGGTCTCGGCCGCGCCATTGGCGATGGCCAGCGTCGCCTTCAGCTCCTCTTCGGCCTTCTTCAACGCGTCTAGCCGACCCTTGATCGTGTCTTCGGCCAGCGCAAGGGCCGCGGTCTTGTCATTGACCGCCGCTTCCTGCGCCGCGACCCGCGCCTCGCGCTCCGACAGGGCGGCGGCCAGTTCGGCAGGCAGAGGCGGGCAGGCTGCGGGGGCGGCGGCCGGACCGCTCCCGCCGCTCAGTGCGCCATCGGCGGCGCGGGCAAGCGAGACGCCCAGCCCATCGCCCAGCCGCAGCGCGCCCGAGGTCGCGAACATCAGCGCGATGATGATCAGGGCGCCCCGGCCCGCCCGGCGTTTCATTCCGCGGCCTCGATCGGTTCGCGCGGCGAGCGGCGCCGGACAAAGCGCAGGCGACGATAGTACTCCTCGGGCGGTTCGGCCTCGGTAGGCCGGGGGGCAGGTTCGGGAATGTCGTGCAGAGACGCGACCATCAGTTCCAGCCGCTTGGCCAGCACATCGGCCCGGGCCGTCAGATCCTCAAGCCGCCGTTCCGAGGCGCCCGCGACGCCCTGCGCCTTTTCCAGCGCCTTTGTCATGTCATCGACCTGCGCCGAAAGAACCGCGATGGCCCCGCCCATGCCGGTTTCCAGCGTGGTGAACCGGCGCAGCCGCGCCGCCAGAACATAGCAATAGATCGCCGCCCCGATCGTCGCGGCCAGCAGAAGCGAATCGGCGATCAGCTGCATTCCCGCCTCCTAGTTCACGATGAACTCGGTCACCAGAAGGTCGCGCACGCGGCCTTCCCCGGTGACGATCTGCACCCGGCGCAGCATCTGCGCCCGCAGGCGCGCCATGGCCGTGGGGTCCTCCAGCTCCTCGACCGCGACCGCCCGCAGATAGCTGTTCAGAACATCCAGGATGCGCGGCATCAGGGCGGTCACCTCTTCGGCATAGGCCTTTGTCACTTCAAGCTGCGAGGTCAGTTTGAGGAACTTCGCGCTGGATTTCGGCCCCAGCGAAACCATCACCGGCTCGATCGGAACAAAGGCGATGTCGGGCAGCGGATCGGGCGGCGCTTCGGCATGCTCCCCCTCCCGCCCGCCGCCAAGGATCATGCCCGACCAGGTCGCGTAGAACCCCGCCCCGCCCAGGGCCAGCATCAGCACAAGGCCGATCAGCAGCGGCAGTTTCGACCTCTTCTTCTTGGGTGCCTCTTCGGGCACGACAGCGGCATCCGACACTTGGGCCTCCGTTCCGGCGCTGGGGACGAAAATAGAACGGATGTCACTAACCGATTGTTAAGCGAGACCCTTCAATCCTGCGATCCAGCGGGAAGGAATTCCGCCGGAGTCGCCGCCTGTGCAGAACCTGATGTCGATATGGGCTGGGCTGGGCCTGGGTCGCCGCCTTTTCGTGCTGGGGGCCACGCTTGCGGTCTTCCTGGCCGTGCTGGCGCTGGCGCGCATGGCGGGCGGGCCGCAGATGGTGCTGCTCTATGCCGGGCTTGATGGCCGCGCCGCGGGCGAGGTGGTGGCCGCGCTCGACACGCGCGGGGTCGACTATTCGGTGCGCGGCGATTCGATCTATGTCGATGTGAACCAGCGCGACGCGCTGCGCATGGCTCTGGCGGGCGAGGGGTTGCCCAGCGCGGGCGGCGCCGGCTATGAGCTGCTCGATACCCTCTCGGGTTTCGGCACCACGAGCCAGATGTTCGACGCCGCCTATTGGCGGGCGAAAGAGGGCGAACTTGCCCGCACCATCCTTGCCATGCCCGAGGTGCGGGCGGCGCGCGTCCATATCTCGCAAGGCCCGGAAGACCCGTTCCGCCGCGGCGAGACGCCGACCGCATCGGTCACCGTGACCACGGCCAATGGCACGTTGACCGAGGAGCAGGCCCGCGCTTTGAAACATCTGGTCGCCTCGGCCGTTTCGGGGATGAAGCCGCAGGATGTGCAGGTCATCGATACAGTGGGCGGTCTCATCGCGGCCGAGGACGAGGCCGGTCCGAACGCCCTGGGCGGCGAGGCGGCCCAGCGCGCCGAAGAGATCCGCCGCCGGGTCGAGCGGTTGCTGGCGGCGCGGGTCGGCGCCAATAAGGCGGTGGTCGAGGTCGCGGTCGATCTGGTGACCGAGACGGAACAGATCACCGAACGCAAGCTCGACCCGCAGGGAAGGGTGGCGATTTCCTCCGAAACCGAGGAATCCAGCAAACAGGCGACCGAGCCTTCGCCCAGTGTGACGGTGGCCTCCAACCTGCCGCAGGGCAATACCGGGGCGGGGGCGGGCGGCCAGTCGCAGGCAAATGACACGCGCGAGCGGGTGAATTACGACGTCTCGGAAACCCAGCGCGCGCTGACCCGCGCACCGGGCGGGGTGAAGCGCTTGACCGTGGCGGTTCTGGTCGATGGCACGGTGACAATCGCGACCGATGGCAGCCAGAGCTGGGCGCCGCGCAGCGCGGCCGAACTGACCGACCTGCATGATCTGGTTGCCGCCGCCGTGGGGCTGGATGAAAGCCGGGGTGATGTGCTGACGTTGAAATCGCTGGAATTCTCGCCCCTGCCGGTCGAGGGCACCGAGGCGACATCGGGTCTGATCCCGCAGATCGGCCCGGTCGATGTGATGGCCGTCATCCAGATCGCCGCGCTGGCCCTGGTGGCGCTGATCCTGGGTCTTTTCGTGCTGCGCCCGATCTTCGCGTCGGCCCGGGCCGGGGGCGCTGCCGCGCTGCCGCCCGCGGGCGCGCCGCTTGCCCTGCCCGGCGCGGTCGCGGCGGGTGCTGCGGGCGAGGCGCTGACCGGAGAGATCGACACCGGCTTTGCCCTGCCCGATCTGCCGATGGTCGATTTCATGGCCGCCGATGCCGGCGGCGGCGGAGAACAGGAAGACCCCGCCACCCGGCTGCGCCGTCTGATCGAGGAACGCCAGGCCGAGACGATCGAGATCCTGCGCGGCTGGCTGGAGCCCGAGGAGGAGCGCGCCTGATGCCGATGCCCAAGCTTGAGGTCTTTGAACCCGATGGCCGCCGCAAGCCGAACTCGACCCTGGTCACGACCGAGATCGGCGCCATCGAAGAGGCCAAGCTTGCCGCCTATGAACTGGGCTACAAGGCCGGCTGGGACGATGCAGCCAGCGCGCAAACCGACGATCAGACCCGCATCGGCGCCGATCTGGCCCATAGCCTGCAGGCCCTGTCCTTCACCTATCAAGAGGCGCGGGCCCATATCCTCAAGGCGCTGGAGCCGCTTCTGACCGAGATGGTGCACCACCTCCTGCCGGAAATGGCGCGCGAGACGCTGGCGCCGCTGGTGCTTGAACAGGTCATGCCCATGGCCGAGGATCTGGCCGATCATCCCGTGACCTTGGTCCTGAACCCCGCCGTGCGTGACGCGGTCGGGGGGCTGGTCACCCAGGCGACGGGCCTGCCCCTGACGCTGGAGGAAGAACCCAGCCTGCCCGAAGGTCAGGTCTATCTGCGCATGGGCGGGGCCGAGGCCAAGGTCGACCTGACCCGCGTCACGCAAGAGGTTTGCGCCGCCGTGCACGATTTCTTCAGCCTGGCCCAGGAGGGGCCGCCCCATGGATGACCTGACCGAGAAAAGCCCCTTCGCCCAGGTTCCGATCGAGATCACCATCTCGGTCGGCCGCGCAAGGCCGCTGGTGAAAGACCTGCTCCGCCTGTCGCGCGACGCGATCCTGCCTTTGGACCGGCGGGTGGATGACCCGGTCGAGCTCTATGTCGGCGACCGGCTGATCGCGCGGGGCGAGTTGACCGAGATCGAGGGCGATACGCCGGGCCAGCTTGGCGTGCGGCTGACCGAAGTCGCCAATCTCAAGGGCGGGCTTTAGGGGGCGGTCTTGCGCAGGACCCTGATCCTTGCCGCATTCCTGGCCGTGTTCCTGGCCCATCCCGCCGCCGCGCAGCAGGTGACGCTGGATCTGGGCCCAGGCGACAGCCTTGCCGCGCGCTCGGTGCAGCTTCTGGCGCTGATCACCGTCCTGTCGGTGGCGCCGGGCCTGGCGGTCATGGTGACCTGCTTTCCCTTCATCGTCACCGTGCTGTCGATCCTGCGCCAGGGCATCGGACTGCAACAGGCGCCGCCCAATATGCTGATCATCAGCCTTGCCCTGTTCCTGACCTGGTATGTCATGGACCCGGTCTTCACCGAGGCCTGGGTCAAGGGCATCCGGCCCTTTACCGAAAACCGGCTCGACATCACCCAGGCTTTCCTTGAGGCCGCAAAGCCGTTTCGCGGTTTCATGGCGGCGCGGATCGACCCAGACACCTTCGCCAATCTCGACGCGCTGCGCCCGCGCGCGCCGTCGGCCATGGTCGATGCGCCGCTGTCGCTCCTCGTTCCCTCGTTCCTGTTGTCGGAAATCCAGCGCGCCTTCGAGATCGGCTTTCTGGTCTTCCTGCCCTTCCTGATCATCGACCTCGTGGTCTCGGCGATCCTGATGTCGATGGGCATGATGATGGTGCCGCCCGCCGTGGTCTCGCTGCCCTTCAAGCTCGCCTTCTTCGTCGTGGCGGACGGGTGGAGCCTGCTGGCCTCGGCCCTTGTCCGCAGCTATACGCAATAGGCTCTAACGCAGCCTGTTGCCCTGGGCATCGAAGCGGAAAAGACGGCCCGGGTCAGGCGTCAGACGCAGCGCCTGGCCAAAGGCGAAATCGCGCTCGCCGAACAGGCGCAGCGTCACCAGGCCATGTGGATCGCTGCGCAGATAGACCAGCGTCTCGCCACCCAGTTTCTCGATATGGCTGACCTCGCCCACAATCGGCCCCTCGGGGGTGACCGTCAGATGTTCGGGCCTGATGCCCAGGGTCTCGGCCCCGTCGCCCAGCGCCGCGCCCTTCAGGAAATTCATCTGGGGGCTGCCGATGAAGCCCGCGACAAAGACATTGGCCGGATCGTTGTACAGATCCATCGGCCGCCCGACCTGTTCCACCTGCCCGGCCCGCAGCACGACGATCTTGTCGGCCAGGGTCATCGCCTCGACCTGGTCATGGGTGACATAGATCATCGTGGCGCCCAGATCGCGATGAAGCTTTGCGATCTCGATCCGCGTCGCCACCCGCAGCGCCGCGTCCAGATTGGACAAGGGCTCGTCAAAGAGGAACAGCTTCGGCGTCCGCACGATGGCCCGCCCGATCGCCACCCGCTGCCTTTGCCCGCCCGACAGTTCCGCCGGGCGCCGCTCCATCAACGGCTCCAGCGCCAGCATCCCCGCCGCCCGGTCGGTCGCGGCGCGGATCTCGGCCTTGGCGACGCCCGCCTGTTTCAGCGCCAACCCCATATTGTCGCGCACGGTCAGATGCGGGTAGAGCGCATAGCTCTGGAACACCATCGCCAGTTCGCGCTTGGCCGGCGCCACCTCGTTCACCCGCGCCCCGTCCAGCAGGATGTCGCCGCCCGAGGCATCCTCAAGCCCGGCGATGATGCGCAGAAGCGTCGATTTCCCGCAGCCCGATGGTCCGACAAAGACGCAGAACTCGCCATCTTCGACCCGCAGATCCACACCCTTGATCACCTCGGTCACGCCGAAGCGCTTGGTGATGCCTTTCAGTTCCAGTGCGCCCATCTGCCCCTCACAGCCTGACCGGATGGCCCGAACGGACCGATTCGTCCGCCGCCAGGCAGACCGCAAGCGACCGCACCGCATCTTCCATATGCCGCGTAAGGTCGATGTCTTCATGGATTGCGCGGGCCATATAGGCCTGCTCGCGCTCGCACAGCTCTTGATGCCCCGGTTCGTCGGCCATGTTCAGGTTCTCATCCGGCTGACCGACCCGGTGAACCCGCAGCATCGAGGTCTTGGTATGGGTGTCGTGATCGTCCGACCGCGCGTTTTCCGGCATCCTGATCGATACAGCGCCCTTCGGAGACACCACATCCTTCACGAAAAACGCCGTGTCCGACATCATCGGCCCCCAGCCCGCCTCATACCAGCCGACCGAGCCATCGTCGAAGATCACCTGGAAATGCCCGTAATTGTACATGTCCTGCGGGATCTCGTCCGACAGCCGCAACCCCATGCCGCGCACCTCGACCGGGGCGGCATCGGTGATCTGGCACATCACGTCGACATAATGCACGCCGCAATCGACGATGGGCGATGTCGTCTGCATCAGCTGCTTGTGCGTGTCCCAGGTCGAGCCCGAAGACTGCTGGTTCAGGTTCAGCCGGAACACATAGGGCCCGCCCAGCGCGCGCGCTTCGGCGATCAGACGCATCCAGCTTGGATGGTGGCGCAGGATATAGCCCACCACTAGCTTGCGCCCGGTCGCCTTGGCGCAATCCACCACCCGCCGCGCTTCGGACACGCTCATCGCCAAGGGCTTTTCGACAAAGACATGCGCCCCCGCCTCCATCGCCGCCACGGCATAATCGGCATGAGAATCGGTATAGGTCGCCACGCAGACCAGATCGGGTTTCAGCCTGTTCAGAGCCTCATGATAGTCCGGCGTGATGGCATAGCCCGCCAAGGCCGGGTCCAGCCGCGGGGTCGACCGATTCACCAGGCCCAGCAGGTCAAAGCTGGGGTCGCGGTGATAGGCCAGGGCATGGCTTCGGCCCATATTGCCAAGGCCTGCAACGAGAGTTCGGATCATTTCACGGCTCCTGCGGTGATGCCGCGGATCAATTGCCGCGAGAAGATCAGGTACAGCACCAGCACTGGCAGGATCGCCAGCGACAAGGCCGCCAGAACCGCGTTCCAGTTGGTGACGAATTGCCCGATGAAGACCTGCGCCCCCAGCGTGACTGTCTTGGTCTGCTCGGCCGGGGCCAGGATCAGCGGGAACCACAGGTCGTTCCAGATCGGGATCATGGTGAAGACGGCCACGGTCGCCATGGCCGGGCGCACCAGCGGCAGGACCAGACGGAAGAAGATGGCATATTCGCTCAGCCCGTCGATCCGCCCGGCATTCTTCAGATCGTCCGAGACGCCCTTCATGAATTCGGACAGGATGAAGATCGACAGCGGCAGCCCTTGCGCGGTGTAGACCAGGATCAGCGCGGTCAGCGTGTTCACCAGCCCGCCCGTCACCATGATCTCCAGGATCGCAACGGTGCCCAGCCGGATCGGGATCATGATCCCCAGCGCCAGGTAAAGCCCCATCAGGCTGTTGCCGCGAAAGCGGTATTCCGACAGGGCAAAGGCCGCCATGGCGCCGAACAGCAGAACGCAGAACAGGCTTGCCACCGTGACGACCATGGAATTCTGGAAATACAGCAGGAAATCGCCCTGCTTCATCACGGTCTGATAGCCGATCAGATCGAAACTCCCTGGCCCCGGCAGCGCCAGCGGATCGGCGAAAATCGCCTTGCGGCTTTTGAAGCTGTTGATCACGATCACGAAGACCGGAAACAGCGCGATCAGCGTATAGGCGATCAGCACGGCATGGGCGGCGATGCTGCGGCCGATATGGGAACGGGCACGGGCCATCAGAACTGATACCTCCGAAGCCGGGTCTGGATGCCGAAAAGATACAGGCAGACCCCCACCAGAATGATGCCGAACATGGCCCCCGCAATGGCCGAGCCCATATAGGGATCGCCGATCTGCAACTGGAAGCCAAAGAAGGTGCGGTAAAGGAAGGTCCCCAGGATATCTGTCGAGAAATCCGGTCCCGCCAGCGCGCCCTGCGCCACGTAGATCAGGTCGAAGGCGTTGAAATTGCCGACGAAGGTCAGGATCGAGATGATGCCGATCGCGGGCAGGATCAGCGGCAGCTTGATCTTCCAGAATTGCGACCAGCCGGTGATCCCGTCCATTTCGGCCGCTTCCAGCACCTCATCGGGAATGCTCAGCAGCGCCGCATAGATCAGCATCATCGGAATGCCCACGAATTGCCAGACCGAGACCAGCGCCAGCGCGGTCAGGGCATATTCCTCTTTGCCTAGCCAGGGCGCGAACAGGGATTTCAGCCCCACCGCGTCCAGCATTCCCGGTGCGATGCCCCAGATCGGCGACAGGATCAGCTTCCAGACGAAGCCGACGATGACAAAGCTCAGGATGGTGGGAATGAAGATCGCGGTCCGGTAGAACGCCGCCATCCGCAGCTTGGGCGAAGACAGCAAGGCGGCCAGCGCGATGCCGATGGGGTTCTGCACGATCATATGGATCACGAAGAACCAGAAATTATTGCCCAGGGCGTTCCAGAACGCGTCCGACCACAGCGCTTCGCCGAACAGCCGGGCGAAATTCGCAAGCCCCACAAAGATCCGCGTTCCGGCCGCATCCTCGTTGAACAGGCTCTGCGCCAGCGTCCCGAACAGGGGCAGGATCATCAGCGCGGTATAGACCGCCACGGCGGGTGCCAGAAACACCGCGATATGCCAGCGCACCGGCCGACCCTGCGCCATGCCTTTGCCCCCTTCTTCTGTTCTCAAAATTCCCGCAGGGAGTCCGGGGGGCGCGAAGCCCCCCGGACCGTGCCTTCAGCCCGCGCTTACTTCTGCGGATCGTACCAGCTTGCCAGGCCTTCCTGCAGCCGCTTGCCCGCGTCTTCCGGCGTCTCGGTGCCCTTGATGACGTTCGCGCTGGCGTTCCAGGTCTCGTTTTCCAGGTTCGGCGTGCCGCGCGACAGGATCTGATAGGTCGAGCGGATCGTCGGCTGGCACTTCTCGCGCCAGGACACGAATTCCTGCGCCAGCGGGTCCTCCATCTTCACCGCAGTCGAGTTCAGGCTGAAGAAGCCTGGCAGCGCATTGGCATACATGGTGGCGAATTCGGGCGAGCCGACCCATTCCAGGAAGGTCTTGGCCGTTTCGGCATTGGGCGAGGCCGCGTTCATGCCGATGGCGATGTCGGTATGGTCCGAGATATAGCAGGTGTCGCCCGCGGCAGGCACCGGCGGCGGGAAGGCGCCCATCTTGAACCCGGCCTGGGTGTTGAAGCCCGCGATTTCCCAGGATCCGGCGGGATAGATCGCCGCACGGCCCAGGGTGAACAGGTTCTGGCTGTCCGGGTAGGTCTGTGCCTCGAACCCGTCGCCCAGATAATCCTTCCACTTCGCCAGCTCGCGATAGGGCTGGACCCAGGCGTCATCGGTCAGCTTCTGGGTGCCCGCGATCAGCGCCAGCCGGCCCTCTTCGCCCTTCCAGTAATTCGGCCCGATGTTCTGATAGCCCATCGTGGCGGCTTCCCACTGGTCATTGGTGCCCATGGCCATCGGGATATAGGTGCCATCCGCCTTGATCTTGTCGAGCACGGCGTAGAATTCGTCCATCGTCGCGGGCTGGGTCAGGCCCAGCGCGTCGAAGGCATCCTTGTTATAGATGAAACCGTGGATGACCGAGGCCATCGGGACGCAGAAGGTTGCCGCGCCATCATCGGTCTGCCAGGCCGATTTCGCGACCGACGAGAAATTCTTCATCGCGTCAAGGCTGGTCAGGTCGGCCAGATAGCCCTTCTTGTAAAGGTCCAGCGAGGCGTCGAAGGGACGGCAGGTGATCAGGTCGCCCGCCGATCCGGCCTCGAGCTTGGAATTCAGCGAGGCATTGTATTCGGTCGGCGCCGAAGGGGCGAAAACCACCTTGATATCGGGGTGCTGCGCCTCGAAAGCCGGAATGATCGTGTCCTGCCAGATGGTCAGGTCGTCATTGCGCCAGCTTTCAATGGTCAGCGTGGTTTCGGCCAGCGCCGGGCCCGCCAGAAGCGTGCTGGTCAGAAGCGCCAAGCGGATCGGTTTCATCATCGTCAACTCCCTGCTGTCTGGGCCTGTTCCCGGCCCGGTTGGTTCGTCAGTCCATCAGCGGGGCAAGATGCCCCGCCGTCCGTTGCAAATCCTCTGCGGCCTCGGCGGCGCTGCGCCCGCGCGCGACCAGGATGGCGAGTTTCACGGCACCCTGCGTCATCTCCAAAGCGGCTCCGGCATGGCTGAAATCGCGGCCTGAAAGCGCCTGCACGATCCCCGCCGCGCGGTCGCGCAGCTTGGCATTGTCGGCCACCAGATTGACCATGAACCCGTCATGCACATGGCCCAGGCCCAGGCCCATCAGCACCGAAATCAGGTTGAGGGCGGCTTTCTGCGCGGTGCCCGCCGCCAGGCGCGTCGACCCGGCCACCACTTCGGCCCCGGTCTCCAGCAGCACGGGAATATCGGCACCCGCCAGCAGGGCTGACCCGCCGACATTGGCGATGCCGATCACCGTGCTCCCCTCTGCCCGGGCCAGCCGCGCGACCTCGACCGTATAGGGCGTGCCGCCCGAGGCGGAGACACAGATCACCGCGTCGCCCCTGCCCAGCCCGGCCCGGGCGAAATCCGCCGCGGCCAGCGCCGGATCATCCTCGACCGCGCCCTGCATATGCAGCAGCGCCGCGGCCCCGCCCGCGAAAAGCATGGGTGTGCGTTCCGGCGGGATGCCGAAGGTTCCGGCCAGTTCCAGACAATCCGAAAGGGCCATCACGCCCGAAGACCCCGCCCCGGCATAGGCCAGCTTGCCCCCCGATCGCAGCGCCTCGGTCGCCGCCACGGCGGCGCGCTCCAAGGCCGGAAGGGCAGGCAGAACACAGCCCAAAGACGCCGTCTGCGCCGCAAGCAACCGGGCCAGCGCCTCGGCAGCCGGAACCCGGTGCAGCCCGTCCGCAGACGGATGACGCGCTTCGGTAGAGCGTTCGGCCATGTGATTCCCCCTGATGATTTGATGATGCCAAAATAATACCACTTGTAAAGCCTCTTGTGCAGAAACGCCGAATCTGGCTAGATTTGCCGAAGATTGGCAATACCACTTCCAAATTGGTATTATCATGGTATCTTCCATGGCCAGATCGGCACGGGGGTGCGGCATGGCGGCTTTCTTCGGCAAAACGGATATCTCCGCCTGCATCCGGGCGGGGCAGGCAGCATGAACCTGGCCTTCGATCCCGGCGATTTCGCGGATCCGGGCTCCGGTCCGCTTTACCTGCAACTCCAGCGCCGTATCGCCGAGAGCATCCAGGCCGCGCGGCTTGCCCCCGGCGACAGCCTGCCGCCCGAGCGCGACCTTGCCGCCATGACCGGCCTGTCGCGCGTCACCGTGCGCAAGGCCATTCAAGAACTGGTTTCCGCCGGTCAATTGGTGCAGCGCCGGGGTTCGGGCACCTTCGTCGCCCCCCGGGTCGAACGGCTGGAGCAGGCGCTCTCGCTGCTGACTTCCTTCACCGAAGACATGGCTCGGCGGGGACGCACGGTCGATTCGATCTGGCTCTCGCGCCGCATCGACGCGCCCGCGCCCGAGGAAAGCATGGCGCTGGGCCTTGGCCCCGGCGCGCGGGTGGCGCGGCTGGAACGGGTGCGCCGGTCCGATGGTGTCCCCCTGGCAATCGAGCGCGCCGCCCTGCCGCTTTCCGCCCTGCCCGACCCCGAAGCGGTCGAGACCAGTCTCTATGCCGTGCTTCAGCGCAATGGCCAGCGCCCGGTCCGCGCCGTGCAGCGTATCTCTGCCGCCAACCTCTCGCCCCGTGATGCCGAGCATCTGGGTGTCGCCTCCGGCGCTGCCGGCCTGCGGATCGAGCGGATCGGCTACCTGCCGGATGGCCGTGTCGTCGAATACACCCGATCGCTCTATCGCGGCGATGCCTATGACTTCGCTGTCGAACTGAAACTCGCCCCCGAAGGAGGCCCGGCATGACCTCGCATATGCTACGCGAAGTGGCAGAAATCCCCGAAGTGACGGCGCGCTTTCTGCGCGACAGCGGCGCGGATGTCGAAAAAGCGGCTCTGACACTGCGGAATCTCGACCCGGCATTGGTGATCACCGTGGCGCGCGGCTCGTCCGATCATGCGGCGACCTATCTGAAATATGCGGTCGAGTTGCTGGCGGGCATTCCCGTCGCCTCGGTCGGGCCTTCGGTCGCGTCGGTCTATGGCCGCCCCCTGCGCCTTCAGGGCGCGGCCTGCCTGGGCATCTCGCAATCCGGCCGCAGCCCCGACATTGTCGAGATGATGCGCGCAGCGGGTTCGGGCGGGGCGGCGACGGTGGCGATCACCAACTTCGCCGACAGCCCTATGGCCCAGGTCAGCGCCCATTGCCTGCCGTTGCGCGCGGGCACCGAACAAAGCGTCGCCGCGACCAAGACTTTCGTGACCTCGGTTCTGGCGGGCCTGGCCCTTCTCGCGGCCTGGCGGCAGGATGCTGAGCTCGCTGCCGCCCTGCAAGACCTGCCCCGCGCCTTTGATCAGGCGCTGACGCTCGACTGGTCGCCCTTGTCCGACCGGCTGTCGCGGGCGGGTCAGGCCTATGTTCTGGGCCGCGGCCCGGCCTTCGCCATTGCCAGCGAGGCGGCGCTCAAGCTGAAAGAGGTCTGCGGCCTTCATGCCGAGGCCTATTCGGCGGCTGAGGTGCTGCATGGCCCCGCCGCCATCGTGCAGGCGCATTTCCCGGTCTTCGCCCTGGGCGTTCAGGATGCGGCGCTGTCCCATGTCGTCGCCACGGCGGAACATCTGGCTGGGCAGGGGGCCGATGTCTTCCTGACCGGCGCCAATGCCAGGGGTGCCGTCACCCTGCCTTCGGTGGCCAACCTGCATCCGCTTGTCGCGCCGCTGGTGGCCAGCGTCTCCTTCTATGCCTTTGCCGAGGGCCTGTCGCGCCGCCGCGGCTTTGACCCCGACACCCCGCCGCATCTGCGCAAGGTCACGGAGACCGTCTGATGGCTGTCACCTATGCCGGCGCCCGGATCTTCGATGGCACGGCGCTGCGCCCGGGCGGCCTGACGGTTCAGGATGGAAAGATCGCCGAATCCGCAGGCGCAGAGACGATTCTGCTTGATGGCGGCTACGTGCTGCCCGGTCTTCTCGACCTGCAGGTGAACGGGGCGGGCGGCAGGATGATCTCGGGTTCCACCACGACCCAAGATCTGAATGCCTTCTGCGACATCCATGCCCGGCTTGGCGCGACGGGCGTCTTGCCGACGCTGATCACCGACACGGCCCAGGCGACCGCCGCGCTGATCGAGGCGGCGGCCGCCTGCCGCCATCCCGGTTTCCTGGGCCTGCATCTGGAAGGCCCGCATCTCGACCCGCGCCGCAAGGGGGCGCATGATCCGGCGCTGATCCGGCCGATGGTGGAAGACGACCTGAACAGGCTCTGCGATGCCCGGAAACGCCTGCCCGCCCTGCTGATCACGGTCGCCCCGGCGGCGGTCACGCCCGAGCAGATCGCGCGTCTTTCGGCGGCGGGCGTGATCGTGGCGCTGGGCCATAGCGAATGCAGCCATGACGAGGCGACAGCCGCCTTCGCCGCCGGGGCGCGGGCGGTGACCCATCTCTTCAACGCCATGAGCCAGCTTGGCAACCGCGAGCCCGGGCTTGCCGGGGCGGCGATGACACAGCAGGTGCAATGCGGGCTGATCGCCGATGGGCTGCATGTGCATCCGGCGGTGATGCGGATCGCCCTGGCCGCCAGCGACAGGATCTATCTGGTGTCCGATGCGATGGCCCCGGCGGGCAGCGCGATCACCGAATTCACGCTGGGCGGGCGGCGCATCCTGCGGCGCGACGGGCGGCTGACCCTGGCCGATGGCACGCTGGCCGGGGCCGATCTGACCCTGCCGCAGGCCATCGCCAATCTGGTCCGGCTTTGCGGCGTGGCACCCGAGACGGCCTTCGCCATGGCCAGCGCGCGCCCGGCGGCGCTGCTGGGCCGCGCCGATCTGGGGCATCTCCGCCCGGGCGCCCGGGCGGATTTCGTGCATCTGGGGCCAGACCTTTCCCTGCGCGGCGTGTGGCGCGGCGGGGAAAGGCTGGCCTGACGCCTCAGTTCGGCGTGGCGGCGGCCGGCGCGGCCGCGGCCTGGGCGCGGCGGGCCATCTCCTGGCGATACAGCGCCATGAAATCCACCTGATCCACGTTCAAGGGCGGGAAGCCGCCATCGCGCGTCACGTCGCTGATGATGCGGCGCACGAAGGGGAACAGGATGCGCGGGCATTCGATCAGCAGGAAGGGGTGAAGCTGCGCTTCGGGAATGCCCTCGACATGGAAGGTCCCGCCATATTCCAGTTCCAGCAGGAACAGAATCTCGCTGTTGACCTTGTTCTTCGACGTGACCTTGAACTTCATCACGATATCATACTGGTGCTCGGCTGCGCGTTTGCGCGCATCCAGGCTGACCGCCACTTCGATATCGGGCTGCACGTCGCCCCCGGCCAGACCCTTGCGGGCGACCATGTTCTCAAAGCTCATGTCCCGGACATATTGTGCCAGGACCTGCATCCGCACTTGCGGCGCGGCGGGCGATGGGGCGCCGTTGGGCGCGGTGACGTCTTCCGTCATCAGTACCTCCTCGGGGGCCTTATCGGCCCGAATGACCTGACGGTTGCCTAGCAGAGGGGCCGCGCACGCTCAATGCAATAGGCGTCTAGTGCCGGTGCCCCTCGTCCCGCGTCCAGCCCGAAGTGCCCTGCGGCCGTCCGATTCCGCGCGGCGTTTCGGGGGGCACTTCCGTCCAGTCGCCGTCGATCACATCGTCGCGGCCACCCGGCCGCGCCGTGCCTGTGCTCCGGGTCATCACCACGGCCCTGGCCAGGAGCGCGCGGGCCAGAAGCCGCTGCACGGGCGGCACCAACAGCAACAGGCCCAGGGCGTCGGTCAGAAAGCCCGGCAGGATCAGCAGCACCCCCGCCAGCATGCCGAAGGCGCCGCCTGCGATTTCTGCCCCCGGCTGGCGCAAGGCCGACAGGCCCTGGCGCAGCTTCAGGGCGCTGCGTGCGGCAGTCAGCCGCATCACCAAGACGCCCAGAACCCCGCTCAGAAGCACCCAGGCCAGCGTGGCCCAGACCCCGATCGTCCCGCCAATCGCGACAAAAAGCGCGATTTCCACCAGCGGCCAGGCAAGAAACGCCAGGATCAACCACATTTCTCATATCCTTTGCCTGCAAGATGGGGCCCAAGGTTTACTTGAACCCGCCCCGCCCCTACATAGGGACCAACCCCCCGGCCTCAAGCCGGGCTTTCCTATTCCTTCGGAGCTTGCCCGTGAATTCCTCGCTGATCCAACTTCTTGTTCTCGCCGGGATCGCGGTCTTCCTGATCCTGAAACTCCGCTCGGTTCTGGGCACTCGCGACGGCTTTGAAAAGCCCCCCATCCCGCTGGAAGATGTGCGTCCCCAGGTCAAGCGTGACTTTGAGGTGATCGAGGGCGGCCCCGACCGCGATATCATCGACCATGTGCCCGATGGCTCGTCCTCCGCCAAGGCCCTCGCCGCGATGAAACTGGCTGAACCCTCGTTCAGCGTCAGCCCCTTCCTGGCCGGCGCGCGCCAGGCCTATGAGATGATCCTCATGGCCTTCGAACGTGGCGATATCGACCCGGTCCGCCCCTTCCTGGCCGATGAGGTCGAGGCGAGCTTTACCGAAGTGATCGAACAGCGCGCCCGCGACGGGCTGACCATCGAGGCCAATTTCGTCGGCCTCAAGGAAATGGCGCTGCAAGAGGCGACCTTCGATCGCAATTCGGGCTTTGCCGAAATCACCGTGCGTTTTGTGGGCGAGCTGACCCAGGTCGTCCGCAACAAGGCGGGCGAGGTGGTCGAGGGCGATGCCAAGAGCATCAAGCGCCAGCGCGATGTCTGGACCTTCGCCCGCCGCATGGGCGTGGACGACCCGAATTGGCAGCTCGTGGCGACGGGCGACTGACGCCTTGCCATGGGCCAGCCGCCGCTCCGCTGCCTTGCCCTGCTTCTGGCGCTGATGGCGCCGCCGATGGCCCGGGCGCAGGTCGTCGATTTCGAAGGGCTCGCGGGGTGGCGCGAGGATGGTCAGGCCGCCGCTCTGGCGGCCTTTCTTGTCACCTGTGATCAGCTTCAGGCGCCGGAATGGGGCCCGCTCTGCGCCCTTGCCGCCGATGTGCCGTCCGACGATGCCTCGGCCCGCGCCTTTTTCGAGCTGTTCTTCAAGCCGGTGATCGTGGGCACGCCCCCCGCGCTGTTCACCGGCTATTATGAGCCGGAACTGAATGGCTCCCCCGTCCGCACCGCGCGCTATGCCTGGCCGATCTACCGCCGCCCGCCCGAATTGCAGGATGGTGCGGTCTGGCATTCCCGCGCGGTGATCGAAAGCGGCATCCTGCGCGGCCGTGGGCTGGAGATTGCCTGGATCGACGACCCGGTCGAAGTCTTCTTCCTGCATATCCAGGGCTCGGGCCGCATCCGTATGACCGATGGCCGGGTGATCCGCGTGGGCTATGCCGGCAAGAACGGTCATCCTTACCGCTCGGTCGGGCAGGAACTGGTGCGCCGCGGCATCATGACGGTGGATGAGGTCTCGGCCGGGGCGATCCGCGCCTGGGTGCGGCGCAATCCCGGCCTGGGCGACGACCTCCTGAATGCCAATCCGTCCTATGTTTTCTTCCGCAAACTGGCCGATCTGCCCGCCGACAAGGGTCCGATCGGGGCCATGGGCCGCTCGATCACGCCGCTGCGCTCGCTGGCGGTCGACCCCGCCTTCACGCCCCTTGGCGCGCCGGTCTGGATCGAGAAGGAAGGCCGGGTGCCGATGAATCGCCTGATGGTGGCGCAGGATACCGGCGGCGCGATCAAAGGGGCGCAGCGGGCCGATATCTTCTACGGCTTCGGCGATGCGGCAGGCGATGCGGCGGGCGAGGTCAAGGATGGCGGACGCATGGTCATCCTGATGCCCATCGACCGCGCCTATGTGCTGGCTTCGGGCCTTTAGCCGGATGCGCCGCCGCCTGACCTCGGACGAGGCTGAACTCTGGAGCACGGTCGCGCGCAGCATCACGCCGATGCACAACCGCCACCTGCAGTTGCCCGACCCGGTCGAGCCGACGACCCCCGAGCCCCAGCCCGTGAAACAGCCGGCCCAGAGCCGGATTCCCGCCTTCCGTCTGGGCGAGAAAGCCGCCCCCGCACCCGCCGCGCCGCCCTCCGACCCCCTGCGCATGGATGCCCGCACCCATCAGAAGATGACGCGCGGCAAGCTTGCCCCCGAGGCGCGGATCGACCTGCACGGCATGACGCTGGCCGAGGCGCATCCCGAGCTGATCCGCTTCATCCTCAACGCCCAGAGTGACGGGCTGCGGCTGGTGCTGGTCATCACCGGCAAGGGCAAGGGCGTGGCCGATCCGGTGCCGCGCCCCATCGGCGCGCTGCGCCATCAGGTGCCGCATTGGCTCCGCCTGCCGCCCCTGGCGCTGTCGGTCCAGCAGGTCGCCGAGGCGCATCTGAAACACGGCGGCAGCGGTGCCTTCTATGTCTATCTCCGGCGGCGCTAGAGCCTAGTTCTGCGTCGCCAGCCCTTCGACCGGGGCAAGGATGATGCCCGTCGCATTGCGCACCGTCAGCACCACGCCCGGCAACAGGCCGACCCGCGCTGCCGCTTCGGCCCGGAAGGCCGCGTCGATATTGGCGATGCCCCCCAGAAGCTGGATCAGCGCCGGGGAATTGCCCAGGTTGAAATGCCCGCCGTCAACGCTATAGGCGGCTGTGTCCAGATAGGTCACGTCCAGATCGGAAATCGGCGTCAGGTTCTTGAGATTGCCCAGCCTGTCCGGCGCGCCCGAGAGCTTTGACGAGATGTTCAGCACCGTGTCGCGCGTATTGCCGAAGATGATGAAGGGCTCGGGCAGCTTGCCGATGGCATGGGCCTGGGCGCGGAACAGATCCACATCCAGATCGGGCGATAACAGCACCACGCCGCCCAGATGACGGTTCACCTGATGGTCTTTCGACAGATAGACCTGCCGCAGCGATTCCATGGTCAGCGCGGCGCCCATCGAATGCGCCACGATGATGATCCGGTTCGCCCCGGCCATCGCCACCTGATTCAGCAGATCTTCCAGCCCGTCGCGCGCGAAAAGCGCGGAGTCGCGGTCATAGACATAGCCAAGGGGCGAGCCGCGGCTGGGCCAGGAATAATGCACCGCCACGCCCGGCACCTTGAGGTCGGTATGCATCTGCGCCACGCGATAGACGCTTTCGGCCATGGTGTTGTTGAAGCCATGGACATAAACCACCACGTCGCGCTGCTTGCGGATATCCATCGCGCCGCGCAGCGCCTTCCGAAACTCCTCCGGCCGGTCATAGACCGTCTCGCCATAGGTCAGGAACTCGGTGTCGGGATTGGCGCGGCGGGCATTCGTCGGCCATTTCACCTCGCCCACGGCACGTTCAGGCGGCACGCGCACATCGATGCGCAGAAAGGTCGCGGCCTCCGAACGGCCATAGCCAAAGCCGGACGCGCCCTGGTCTTTCTTGCGCGAGGTGCCCACGAACACCACTTCGCGCACCCCGCTCGCGGCGGCGGCGGCGGCCTTTTCGGGCGGCATCTGGTCGACCAGAACGAATTCGCCGCGCGGCGAGCAGGCAACCAGCAGCAGGATCAGCAGAGGGGCAAGGATATGGCGCATCATCTGCACATCAATGCGGCGGCGCGGCGCCGGGTCAAGGCCGGACCTTGCAGGGCTGCGGCGCGTTTTCGCCGTGACCTACACGCCGCCGTCACATATCACCGCCATGACCCAGGACAGGAGGCCCAGATGACCCAATCCCTTACCGGCCAAAGCGCCCTCGTCACCGGCGGCGCCGGCGGCATCGGCCTTGCCACCTGCCGCGCGCTGGCCGCGCTGGGCGCGCGCGTCACCTTCACCGCCCGCAGCGCCGCCAGCCTTGACGCGGCGCAGACCGACTTGGCGGGCATCGCCGCCGGCGTGCTCTGCGACATCACCGACCGGGCGGCACTTGCGGCGCTGGCCGGGCGCGGCTTTGACATCCTGATCAACAATGCCGCCACGGTGAACCCGATCGGCCGCATCACCGACCTGACGGTCGAGGCATTTTCCGCCAGCATAGAGACGAATCTCGTCGCCCAGTTCGACGCGATCCGCCTCTGTCTGCCCGCCATGCTGGCGCGTGGGCGGGGGACAGTGGTCAATGTCTCCTCGGGCGCCGCCCATCGCCCGCAAGAGGGTTGGTCGGCCTATTGCGCCGGCAAGGCGGGGCTAGCCATGCTCACCCGCTCGCTGCACCTGGAATATGGCGATCAGGGCATCCGCGCCTTCGGCCTTGCCCCCGGCGTGGTCGACACCGCGATGCAGGGCGTCATCCGTGCCTCGGGCATCAACCCCGTCTCGCAGCTGCCCCGCAGCGCGCTCGCGTCGCCCGACCAGCCGGGTCAGGCCCTTGCCTGGCTCTGCACGCAAGCCGCCGATCCGCTGATCGGCAAGGAGCTGGACATCCGCGATCCCGATCTGCGCGCCGCCGCCGGTCTTCCGCCCTTGGCCTGACCCCGGCACCCCGCTAGCATGTCAGCGACCAGCACAAGGGAACCGCAATGAAATTTCTCCGCTATGGTGAGACCGGCCAGGAAAAGCCCGGCCTTCTGCACAAGGACGGCACGATCCGTGACCTTTCCGGGGTGATCCCCGACCTGTCGGGAGAGGTCTTGACCCGCCTGTCCACCCTGCCAGATCCCGACAGCCTGCCCGTTGTCTCGGGCACGCCGCGCCTTGGCCCCTGCGTCACCGGCACTGGCAAATTCATCTGCATCGGCCTCAACTACTCTGACCACGCGGCCGAGACCGGCGCCAAGGTCCCGCCCGAGCCGATCATCTTCATGAAGGCCACTTCGGCCATCTGTGGCCCGAACGACCCGATCCTGATCCCGCGCGGCAGTGAGAAGACCGATTGGGAGGTCGAGCTGGGCGTCGTCATCGGCAAACCCGCGAAATATGTGACCGAGGCCGAGGCCCCCGCCCATATCGCCGGCTTCTGCGTGATCAACGACGTCTCGGAACGCGCCTTCCAGGCCGAACGCTCGGGGCAATGGACCAAGGGCAAAAGCTGTGACAATTTCGGTCAGACCGGCCCCTGGCTGGTGACCCCGGATGAGGTGGCCGATCCGCAGGACCTGAAGATGTGGCTCACGGTCGATGGCCAGATGATGCAGAACGGCTCGACCAAGACGATGGTCTATGGGGTCAACTTCCTGATCTCCTACCTGTCGCAATTCTTCACCCTGCATCCGGGCGACATCATCTCGACCGGCACGCCGCCCGGTGTCGGACTGGGGATGAAGCCGCCGCGCTTCCTGAAGGCGGGCGAGGTGGTCGAACTGGGGATCGACGGTCTCGGCACCCAGAAGCAGCTCTGCGTCCAGGATTAACCCCTGCTCGGGCAACGGTCGGGTCCCCCGGCCGTTGCCACGCTTTCGGCGCGGGCCTCAGGCGGCCGAGGCCGGTTTGGGCTGGAACAGAGACATATGCTCTTCGCCCCAACCTTTCAGCGCGCGCAGGATCGGCTCCAGTCCGCGGCCCATCTCGGTCAGCGAATAGTCCACCCGCGGCGGCACCTGGGCATAGACCTCGCGATGGACCAGACCATCCGACTCCAGCTCGCGCAATTGGTTGGTCAGCATCCGCTGCGTCACCCCCGGCGCGCGCCGCCGCAGATCGCCAAAGCGCAGCGTGCCCTCGTTCAGCAGATGCCACAGCACCACACATTTCCACTTGCCGTCGATCAGGCTGACCGCCGCCTCGACCGCGCAGCCCGGGCTGCAATTGAACCGCGAATGGGGCAGCTTGCCCATCATGGTATCCTTTTCGACACTACTGGCGAGTTTTGTGCGTATTGGCGTTTGACGTAGTTACCCTATCCTCTGGCCCAGAACAATGGAGAGCCAGATGAAAGCCGTCGCCTATCAATCCCCCGGTCCGATCGACCGCGCCGAAGCTCTTGTCGATATCGACCTGCCGCTGCCCGTGGCGCAGGGCCATGACCTTCTGGTGCAGGTGCAGGCCGTCTCGGTGAACCCCGTCGATACCAAGGTGCGTAAATCCGCCGCGCCGCCCGCCGGGGAATGGAAGGTTCTGGGCTATGATGCCGCTGGAACCGTGGTTGCCACCGGCCCCGAGGTGACCGGCTTCAAACCGGGCGATCAGGTCTTTTATGCCGGGTCCATCGCGCGTTCGGGCACCAATGCCGAATATCACCTGGTCGATTCCCGCATCACCGGGCCGAAACCCGCCAGCCTGTCCTTTTCGCAGGCCGCCGCCCTGCCGCTGACCGCGATCACCGCCTGGGAAATGCTGTTCGACCGGCTGAATGTCATCCGCCCGGTGCCCGGCGCGGCCCCTGCCGTGCTGATCATCGGCGGCGCGGGCGGCGTCGGGTCGATGGCGATCCAGCTTCTGCGTGCCCGCACCGATCTGACCGTGATCGCCACTGCCTCGCGCCCCGAAACGCAGGCCTGGGTGCGCGAGCTTGGCGCGCATCACGTCATCGACCACCGCCAGCCTCTCGCGCCGCAGGTCGCCGCGCTGGGCCTTGGCGCGCCGGGCCATGTCTTCTCGACCACCCAGACGCAAGACCACCTTGCCGGCATTGTCGAGCTGATCGCCCCGCAGGGTCGCTTCGGGCTGATCGACGACCCGACCGAGCTGGACATCCGCCCGTTCAAGCGCAAATCCGTGTCGGTCCATTGGGAACTCATGTTCACCCGCCCGCTCTTTGCCACGCCGGACATGGACGAACAGGGCAAGCTCTTGGCGCAGGTCGCCGCGCTCGTCGACAGCGGCAAGCTGCGCAGCACCCTGACCGAGACCTATGGCCCCATCACCGCCGCCAATCTGCGCCGGGCGCATGGCCTGATCGAGACCGGCACAGCGCGCGGCAAGATCGTGCTGGAAGGCTTCTGAGACGCCACGGGCGGCCCTTTTGCGGGGCCGCCCGTGCAAGACAAGGCGGAAGACCTTCGGAAGACGTTTGGAAGACCTTCGGAAGACGCCGAAATCAGGGGCTCAAAGCACGTAGCGCGAGATGTCGGCCGACCGCGCCAGCTTGCCGACATTGGCCTCGACAAAGCCTTCGTCCACCACCACCGCCTCGCCGCCGCGGTCCGGCGCGGTGAAGGACAGTTCCTCGAACACACGCTCCATCACCGTATACAGCCGCCGTGCCCCGATATTCTCGACGCTGCGATTCACCTCGGCCGCAATGCGGGCCAAAGCAGCGATCCCGTTCTCGGTGAAGCTGACCTTCACCTCTTCCGTGCCCATCAGCCCGGCATATTGCCGGGTTAGCGCATTGTCGGTCTCGGTCAGGATGCGGACGAAATCCTCTTCGCTAAGCGGTTGCAATTCCACGCGGATTGGCAGGCGCCCCTGCAATTCCGGCAGCAGGTCCGAGGGCTTGGCGATATGAAACGCGCCGCTGGCGATGAAGAGGATATGGTCGGTCTTCACCGGCCCGTATTTGGTGGAAACCGTGGTGCCTTCGATCAGCGGCAGCAGGTCGCGCTGCACGCCCTCGCGGCTGACATCGGCACCGCGCGCCTCGGCCCGGGCGCAGATCTTGTCGATCTCGTCCAGAAAGACGATTCCGTTTTCCTGCACCGCCGCCAGCGCCTCGGCCTTGACCGCCTCGTCATCCAGTAGTTTGTCCGCCTCCTGCCCCAGAAGCAGCTCATAGCTGTCGGCAACGGTGACGCGCTTTTTCGTATGCCGTTGAAAAGCCTTGCCGAACAGGTCCTGCAAGCCCTGCATCTGGCTTTCCATTCCGGGCATGCCGCCGCCCATCATCATTGGAAATTGCGGCCCGGCCTCGGCCACTTCGATCTCGATCATCGTGTCGTCCAGCTCGCCTGCGCGCAGCTTGCGGCGGAACATCTCGCGCGTCTGCTCGCGCGCATCCTTGCCGGCAATCGCTTCGATCACGCGTTCCTCGGCGGCGCGGCGGGCCTTTTCGCGCACCTCCTCGCGCATCCGGGCGCGGCTGTCGACGATGGCCACGTCCACCAGATCGCGGATGATGCTGTCGACATCGCGGCCGACATAGCCGACCTCAGTGAACTTGGTCGCCTCGACCTTGAGGAAGGGTGCCTTGGCCAGCCGTGCCAGGCGGCGCGAGATTTCCGTCTTGCCCACCCCGGTCGGCCCGATCATCAGGATATTCTTGGGATAAACCTCGTCACGCAGGTCATCGGCCAGGCGCTTCCGCCGCCAGCGGTTGCGCAGCGCCACCGCGACGGCACGCTTGGCCTCGCGCTGGCCGATGATGAAACGGTCCAGCTCGCTCACGATCTCGCGGGGGGTCAGGTCGGTCATTCAGGTCTCCCTTGGTCCGGCGCGCAGGAACCGGTCCGCGCGCCGCCGGTTGTTCCCCCATATCCATCCAAGGAGCGACAGTCATGTCCACCCCCGAAGAGCTGAAGGAAAAATTCTGGAAAGCGGTCAAATCCGACCGCACGATGATGCTGGGCCTCGCCCATGTCGACGAGGCGCATACCCGCCCGATGACAGCGATGCTGGATGACGACGGCGCGGGCGGCCCCGCCCATGGCCCGATCTGGTTCTTCTCCTCGATCGACACCGAGATCGTGCGCGAGGTGAAATCCGACAGCCGCGCCGTGGCGACCTTTGCCGACAAGGGCCACAACCTCTTTGCCTGCGTCCATGGCCGCCTGTCGCGCGATGACGACCGCGACGTGATCGAGCGACTGTGGAACCCCTTCATCGCAGCTTGGTACGAGGGGAAAAACGACCCTAAGCTGGCCCTTTTGCGCTTTGACGCGGAAGAGGCGCAGATCTGGCATGACGGTTCCAGCCTGCTGGCGGGCGTCAAGATGCTGCTCGGCATCGACCCCAAGCAAAGCTATCGCGACCATGTCGCCTCGGTCCGCCTGACCTGATCCTGCGGGCTGCCGCCCGCTCACCAGGGCGGCAGCCTTGCTTTGCCTGGAAAGTTCGGCAACGCCCGCATGACGGCGGCGCGCAGCTGTACCCACCAGGTGCCGATGGCGGTGATCAGCGCGCCCAGCACGATGAGAATGAAGATCCACTGTGTCCCGTCGCCCCCGCCCATCACCCAGGAAATCACCAGCGCGATATAGGCGATCGCAGCGGTCAGGAAAGACCTCCGGTCGATCACAAGTGCCAGAAGGGTAATCGCCAGCAGCGCCACGGCCAGCAGGCCGACGCCGCCCTTGCTGTTCAAAAGCGTCACCGCCACGGTGTTCACCAGCGCGGGTGCCGCCATCAGATGACACCAGAAGGCGGTTGCGGCATGGCGCCCCAGCCGGTGCGGATCGCGGGTGTCGAACCACATTCCCACCAGGAACATGCCGATGCCGAAGATCAGCGTGGCGCTGGCGAAGGCAGGGCTTTCGGTGAGGTCGAAGATCGCATTGTAGCCGCTGCCATCCATCATCAACCCGGCCAGATTGGCGGCCGAGGCGGTCATGGCATAGATCGCGCCGAGCACCATGCCCCCGGTCAGGAAGGCTGAGAAGGGCAGGCGGAAGCGGCGATACCACAGCACCATCGCGACCGCGCCCAGAGCGAAGGACAGCACCGCCACCATCCGGTCATCCAGATTGCCCTGCACCAGCAGCGTGAAGGCAAAGATCAGCACCCCCGCGCCATAGGCCGTGGCCAGAACCATCGATGGCAGCGTCATCCGCCGTTTCAGCGTGAAATATCCCGCCCACCACCAGGCGATGGCCGAGGTCATCAGCGGAACCGCGACCAGTAGGCCAAAGCCGCCGAACCAGGCGAGCATCGCGGCCACGCCCGACAGCAGGATCACCAGACCGATCGAGATGAAGATCTCGGAAAACCCCCTGAAGAACTCGAAAGGCTCATCCTCGACCGGCATCGAACTGCGCTTGCCCGCCCGCTCATCGACCAGCGCCTTGAGCCGCGCCGCCGCCGCCTCGTCCAGAATTCCAGCCGCCACCGCGGCCCGCAGATCTTCAGGCGTCATTGAAATGCGCTCCGTTCCCTATGTTCTGTCTCTAAATATCCCCGGGGATCAGCATACGCCTCATCCCTTGCGGATCTTCTCCACGGTCAAATTTCCGTTGGTATAGACGCAGATCTCGGCGGCAATCGCCATGGCCTTGCGGGCGATCGCCTCGGCGTCCAGATCGCCCTCCATCAGCCCGCGTGCCGCCGCCAGCGCGAAATTCCCGCCCGACCCGATGGCTGCGACGTCATGCTCCGGCTCCAGCACATCGCCCGCGCCGGTGATGACGAAGAGATCGGCCCCGTCGGTGACGATCAGCATGGCCTCGAGGTTGCGGAGATATTTGTCCATCCGCCAGTCTTTGGCAAGATCGACACAGGCCCGCGCCAGTTGTCCGGGGCTGGCCTCAAGCTTCTTTTCCAGCCGTTCCAGCAGGGTGAAGGCATCGGCGGTCGAACCTGCAAAGCCGCAAACCACGTCGCGCCCGCCCGGCGAGAGCCTGCGCACCTTGCGCGCCGTGCCCTTGATCACGGTCTGGCCCAGGCTCACCTGGCCATCCCCCGCGACCACGACCTCGCCGCCGCGCCGGACGCCCAGGATCGTCGTGCCGTGCCAGCCGGGGAATTTGTCTTCGGCCATGCCGGTCTCCTGCGCCTTGTGCCCTCTCCCGCCTATATGGCCGGGCCGCCCCCGAGCGACAAGTCTGTTGACCCGTACCCGCCGCGCGCGCAGGCTTTCGCCCATGCCCAATACACGCCGCGATGTCCTGATCTCGATCCTGATCCTGCTCGCCGGGCTTGGCGCGCTGGGCTGGTTCTTCCTGGCCAGCCCCGGCCTGTCCGACATCAACGGCGCGCATATGCTGGCGCTGGTGATCGGCGGCCTTGTCGCATTTTTCGGCCTGTTCCTTGTGCTGAACTTCCGCGTCGCGCATCGCCAGGTGGCGCGGCTGGCTTCGGGGCAGGGCGTCGTCGGGCGCTGGCGGATCAGCCCCGAGGCGATGGCGCAGTTCCTTGATCTGGACAAGGGCTTCCCCGACCCGAATGGCTGGACCCCCAGCCGCCGCGACCGGCGCGACGGGGCCGAGGTGATCTTCGGACAGGAATTGATGGTGCTGGGCAGCCGGTTTCAGGCCCTGCCGACCTCCGGGCTGCAATCGGTGCAGGAGGTGCGCCTGATCGGCGGGCCGGTCCTGTGCCTTGGCGTCGTGACCCGCAGCTTCATCCGCGAAGGGAGCAGTGTCACGCCGCTGGACAGGCTGTGGCGCATTCCGGTGATCGACCCCGAAGCCGCCAATGCCGTGGTCGCGTTCTTCGGCAAGGCGCTGGCGGGCGAGATCATTGTCGCGCCGCGGCGCTGGGTCTGGCGGTTCCGTGTGGGGCTTGCGCTTATCGTGATCCTGCCCGTTCTGGGCTTGATCGGCTGGCAGATGCTGAATCAGCCCGGAAGCAAAAGCGAGTCCGAAATGATCCTGCCGATTACGCTGACGATGTTGGGCATATTGGGCACCATCGGCGCTGTGATTTTCACCGGCCTTGTCTGGCTGTTCGAACGCCAGCAGCGCGGCCGCTGAATGCAAAACGGGCCCCGCAGGGCCCGTTGCATCGCGATATTGCGCAGGCTCAGATCGCCGAGGCAATCCAGTTCGCCAGCGCCGCCTTGGGGGCTGCGCCCACCTTGTTCGAGACGACTTCGCCATCCTTGAACATGAACAGCGCCGGAATTCCGCGCACGCCCAGCTGCGCCGGGCTGTCGGGGTTCTCGTCCACGTTGACTTTCACGATCTTGACCTTGCCGGCATATTCGGTGGCAAGCTCTTCCAGCGCCGGGCCGATCTGCCGGCAGGGGCCGCACCATTCGGCCCAGAAATCGACCACGACCGGAATGTCCGATTTGCGGACTTCGCTGTCAAAAGTGGCATCGGTGACGGCAACGGTAGCAGCGCCCATGGCGTCTCTCCTGAGGGAATCTGTCGGCCTTAGAACCTAGGGTTGCCCCCCGCCCGGGTCAAGGGCTGGTGGCGCGGGACAGGGCAGCCCTCACGATCTCGGCACTGACCGCCATAAGTTGCGGCCCGCGCGTCCAGAGGATCGCAGTGTCGATCCGGCGGCCGGGATAGATGCCCTCCAGCGCCAGGGCATAGGCCCCAAGCTGACGCAGATAGGCTTCGGGAATGGCGTCCGGGCCGGCGGGCAGGCTGACATTCGATTTGAAATCGACCACCGTCACCACATCCGGCGTCACGATCAGCCGGTCCGCCGCGCCGATCAGGACATCGCGGTTCCATGGCGTTGAAAGCGGCACTTCGGCCAGCGTGCCGGGCGCGAAGATCCAGGCCAGCGCCGGGTCGGACAGGATCGCCCTGGCCTCGGCCAGAACCTGCGGCCCTGCGCCCAAGGTTTCGGCCAAGGCGGGCCAGTCCTGCGGCGGGCTGTCCGGCAAATGTTCCAGCAGTAGATGCAGCAGGCTGCCGCGTTCCAGCCGATCTTCCTCGGGCGCGATTTCCGTGATCTCGACGGGCTCTGCCCGCGCCACCAGCTTGTCGCCGCCCAGGCGCGAGGGGCTGAAGACTCGCCGCGGGGTGGGTGGCGGATGCGGGGCTTGCGCAGCCCAATCAGGCGGGGCGGGTTGGGCCGATTTCGTCTCTGCGGGCGCGGTTTCGGGCTCTGGCCAGGGGCCGAATTGATAGCGTAACACGCCTGCTTGCAACGGGGCAGTCGGCAAGCCCGCCAGCGCCGCCGCGACGATGCCATGCCAGGATGTCGGGCCACACTCTCCCGCCCCGGCCACGATCAGCCAGCAGCGCGCGCGCGTCAGTGCAACATATAACAGCCGCAGGTTCTCGGCCTCGCGCGCCGCTTTGCGCGCCGCCTTTTCCGCTGCCAGCCCGGCGGGGTTTTCCTCGGCCCGGCCGTTCCAGGCCACCACGCCGCCTTGCAGCGGGATCAGCCGGTCCTGTTCCTTCAGGTCGCGATCCTGGGTTTCCGGCAGGATCACCAGCGGCGCCTCAAGCCCTTTCGAGCCATGCACCGTCATCACCCGGATCATCGCGCCTTCGCTCTCGGCCTGGCGCTTTGCTTCGACATCGCCCGCCTGCATCCAGACCAGGAACCCGGTCAGGCTGGGCACTTCGGCGCGTTCATAGGTCAGGGCCTGGCTGACCAGCTCGTCAATCGCATCCGCCGCCTCTTCACCCAGGCGGCCCAGCAGCCGCGCCCGGCCGCCATGCCGGGTCAGGATGCGGTCGAGAAGTTCGTAGGGCCGCAGAAACTCGGCCCGGTCCCGAAGATCGTGGAGGACCGCCAGCGTCGTCTCGTCCTCGGTGTCACGCAGCCTTTCCCAGAGAAACCCCTTGCGGCCCTGGGCCAAGGTGAAAAGCTGCTGCTCGCTCCAGCCGAACAGCGGAGAGCGCAGCGCGGTCGCCAGCGCCAGGTCATCTTCGGGGGTGTTGACGAAAGCCAGCAGCGCCAGCAGGTCGCGCACCGCCAGCTCCTCGGCCAGTTTCAGCCGGTCGGCCCCCGCGATGGGCAGGCCGCGCTTCTTGCAGGCCCGGATGATCTCGTGGAACAGTTCCTTGCGGCGCTGCACCAGCACCAGCACGTCGCCCGCGCGCAGGGGGCGGAAGGCCTTTTTCTGGTGGTCGAAGATCTGCTCGCCGCGTTCCAGCATCCCTGCAATCTTATGGGCGATGCGCCGCGCCAGCACCACAGGCGCGTCTTCGTCAGAGGGCAGGTCCACCGGATCGAACCAGTCTTTCGGCTCGGGCTTTTCGGCCTTGGGCACCGGCGGCCAAAGGTCCACCCGTCCCGGCATGGTCTCGTGGAAGGGCTTGTGTTCGAACAGCCCGCCCAGGGCCGCGGTCATCGGCCCCGGAAAGGCGCGGTCGACCAGCTGCAGCACGGCCTCGGACGAGCGGAAGGAATAGACCAGCGGGCGTTCCACCAGCGCCTGGTCGGCGCCTTCAAACCGCGCCTTGAAATCGCCCTTCACGGTGTCGAAGCCCGCCACATCGGCGCCCTGGAAGGAATAGATCGATTGCTTCTTGTCACCCACCACGAACAGGGACCGCGCAACCCGTCGCGCGCCTTCGCCTGCGGTGAATTCCGCCGTCAGCGCCGCGATGATCCGCCATTGCGCCGGGCTGGTATCCTGCGCCTCGTCCACCAGCACATGGTCGATCGCCCCGTCCAGCCGATAGAGCACCCAGGGCGCGATGCCCGGATCGGTCAGAAGGGCGGTTGCCCGCACGATCAGATCGTCGAAATCCAGCCAGCCCCGCGTGGCCTTGGCCGTCTCATAGCGCGCGAGATAGGCGCTGGCGAAACGGTGCAGCCGTTCCGAGGCGCGGAGCGCCGCAAGGCCCAGCCGCAGCGGCCGTGCCGCCTCGACCCGCTGCATCAAGGCTTCAAGCTGCGGCATCTGCGCGGCCAGCGCGGCGCGGATGTCCTTGGTGGGAAATGTCCCTATCTTGGCGGAAAACGGCTCTTTCGCGCCTGATCCTGTCAGAAGCACGTCTTCCAGAACCGCCAGCGACGCCAGATCGCGGCCCAGACCCGACAGCTTCTCGGCGGCTTTGGCATCGGTGGATTTTCCTGCCCGAAGCACCGGCAGGATCGCGTTCAGCAGTGCCGCCTCGCCACCCAGAAACACGCCCGCCAGCAGGGCCGTTTCATCAAAGCCCGGCGCCAGCCCGAACGTGTCGCGCAAGACGGCATCCGACGGCATCTGGGCCAGCGCTGCCCGGTTGGCGATGATCTGGTCGATCAGCCGCTCGGTCTCTTCCCCCGCATCGGGCAGTATGGCGTTCAGCAGGCCCGCCTCCGGCCCCTCGGCCATCTGGTCGAAGATCTCGGCCCGCAGCAGGGCGGCGCTGCGGTCGTCGATCTCGGTGAAGGCCGGGCTGACGCCCGCTTCCAAGGGAAAGCGCCGCAAGAGGCTGGCGCAGAAGGAATGGATGGTCTGGATACGGATGCCGCCCGGCGCCTCGATCGCGCGGGCGAACAATTGCCGCGCCCGGGCCAGCCGCTCGGGTGGCAGGGCCGCGCCTTCGCCCAGATCGGCCAGGTTGCGCAACAACACAGCCTCGGGTGCCATCGCCCATTGCCCCAGCCGCTGGAACAGCCGGTTCTGCATCTCGGCCGCCGCCGCCTTGGTATAGGTCAGGCAGAGGATGTTCTGAGGATCGACCCCACGCAGCAAAAGCCGCGCCACCCGGTCGGTCAGCACCTTGGTCTTGCCCGACCCGGCATTGGCCACCAGCCAGACATTGCTGTCGGGATTGGCCGCCGCATTCTGGTGTTCAGTCGCCAGCGAGGTCATTGCAAAGCCTCCGGCGCGGGGTCGGCGGTCATGTCCCATTCGCCATAGCGGGCCAGATCGTCGTAATCCCCGCCCGAGCGCAGGTCAAAGACGGCGCGGCGTGCGGCGTAACCCTGATCCGGGTCGCGATAGGCCAGAACAAGGGCGGTGAATTCTGCCAGAATCCGCGCGATGTCTTCTTCAGTGCGATGCCGCGTCACTTCCTTGAGGCCCGGCTTCAGCCCCAGATAGGTGGTGCGCGCTTCGGAGACCGGCCCCAGTTCGGGGAAGGCGCCCAGCGCCGCCATCACGACGGCAAGATCCAGCTGCTTGGCGAATTTGTCCTGCTGCGGCACGCTGGGCGGGGTGCCGGTCTTGTAATCGACGATCGTCACGCGGCCCTCGGCATCACGGTCGATCCGGTCGGGCTTGCCCACAAGGGTAAAGCCAAGGCCGGGGATTTCGATCTGGTACTTGCGCTCCAGCACCACGGGTGCTGCGCCCTCGGCCAGCAGTCTTTCGACAAAGGGCCGGGCGATTTCCGCCATCCGCGCCCGCCAGACGGCGCGCATGCCGGGCCAGGGCACCTCTTCCTCCAGCACACGGTCGGTGATCCGCATCAGCAGCGCGGCCGCCTGATCGGGATCTTCCGGCACGCCGGCCTTGAGAAAGGCTTCCGGCACGCGATGCAGCACCTCGCCGCGCAGCCGCGCATCGGCCAACGCGCGCAGCGGCGAGAGCGGCTGAAGGCGCAGGACATGGCGGGCATAGATCGCGTAGGGGTCGCGGATCAGCTTTTCCACCTCGGTCAAAGACAGCCGGTCCGGCCGCAGATCCAGCGGCGGGCGTGGCGCGGGGCGACCGGCTGGCGGGGCGGGCAGGGGCGCATCCAGCCCCTCAGCCTGCGTCAGCAGCTCGGCCCCCCGCGCCTTCATCGCCATCAGCGCGCCCGGCCCGCCGGTATCCGGTAGACCGGCCAGCAGATTGGTCAGCCGGTTCAGCCAGCGCGAGGCGACTGTCTCGGCTTCGGCATCCCGCAGGGCGCGGCTCAACACCACTTGCGGCGCTGCGGCGGCGATCTGGAAGTCATGCGCCGAAAGGCCGATGCGGCGTTCGGGCAGCAAAAGCCCGGCCTCGGCACGCATCTGCCGGTTCAGCCAGGGGTCGGGCGCGGGCTTGCCGGGCCAGACGCCCTCGTTCAACCCGGCAAGGATGACCAGATCGGCGCCCTGGATCCGCGCCTCTTGCGGGCCAAGGATCTGCAGCCGCAGATCCTGCCCCACAGCCTCGCGCACCTGGCGGCGGGAAATCACCGCCTCGGCCAAAGCGGCGTAATCCTGCGGCGTCAGGGCAAAGCCTTCCGGCGCCTCGGCCTCCAATTCTGCCATTGCCGCGATCGCCTCGGCCCCGGCTGCCTTGTCCCACAGCCCGCCGCTGCCACCGGCCTCGCCGCCCGCCAGCGCCTCGGCCAGCGCCCGGTGGCGGCGGGCCAGAAGCGCCAGGGGCGCGGTGCCGGTTTCAGACAGGCCGTCCAGCACAGCCGCCAGTGCCGTGGCCCAGGGCTTCTCTTCCTCCTTCTTCGGCCATGCCGAGAGGAAAGCGCCATCCGGGAAGGCCGGACCATGACGGCGCAGATGCAGTTCCAGATCGCGCGACAGGCGCAGATGGTTGCCACGGTCCCCGCCCGTGAAGGCCAGCGGATGTTTCAGAAGCGCCAGCACCTCATCCACCGCCAGCCGCCGCCCCATGCCGCGCGCGATCATCCGCAGCAAACGCCCCGGCGGGGCGTGAAGCAGTGGCACCCCGGCGGAATCGTCGGGCGCGATGCGCCAGCGGTCCAGCGCCGCCGTGACCCGCCGTGTCAACTCGCGGTCGGGTGTCAGCAAGGCAGCGCTTTGGCCATCTTTCAGCGCCTGTCGCAGCCGAAGCGCGATGGCCAGCGCCTCTTGCCGGGGCCCGGGCGCCTCGATCAGGGTCAGGTTTGCCGTCGCACCGGCCAGGTCGCCCAGCCCCGGCCCATCGGCGATCCATTGGTCGGTGACGGGCGCGGGGCGCAGCGCCAGCGAGATGAGGCGGTTGCGCGCGGGATCGGCAGCGGGCATCCCGTCCCAGTCCAGAATGTTCGCTCGGTCGATCTGCAAACTGTCCATCAGCCGCCGATAGCGGAACTGCGGATGGTCCTCATGGCCCATCGGGTCTTCCATTCCGTCCCAGACCGCGTCGGGCTGTTCCAGATCGAAGCCCGGCAGCAGCAGCGCCCCCTGCGGCAGGCGCACCACCGCCCGCATCAGCAGCGCCGTGGTGCCGCGCGATCCGGTCGAACCCGCGACGATCACCGGCCCCTGCGGAGGGGTCGCCTGCCAGCGTGCGATCAGGCGCTCGGTCGCGGCGCGCAGTCGCGCTTCGGCATCGGGCTCGGCGCCGGGGCCGAAGAAGCCCATGACCAGCCCGACGAAACGCTGGGTCCGCGCCCAGTGTCCGGCATGGGCCGAGACATCCAGCCCGATCACCCGGTCCGGTGCCACTGATTCGGCGCGCATCTCATCCATCAGCCCGGCCAGGCTGTCGGCGAGGTCGAACAGGGCCGAGCGCGGTGCAAGCCCTGGCTCCGCCTGCAAGAGCCGGTCGACCAGCACCGCAAGCTCCAGCCGCCGGGCCAAGGGCGTGACCGCCGCCCCGCCGCCCAGAAGAAGGTCGGCCCCCAGTTCCGTCACCAGCCGCAGGCGGGGCAGGATCGTCGCGCCCCCGGCGGTCAGGGCTTCCAGAACCCGGCGGCGCATCCTTTGCGTGTTCAGGAAGACGGTCACCCCCGCCATCGCCTCGGGCGGCTGCCCCGCCATGCGCGCGCGCAGACCCTTTGCCAATCGGGCCGGGAAATCGGCGCCGGGGGGCAGGGCAAAGACGCGGGGGCCAGGTTCGGGAAAGATCATCGCGCCGGTCCCAGCATCGCTTCGGCTTCGGCCAGGCCTTCCGGGCTGCCGACATCGCACCAATCGCCCGGATAGGGCAGGGCATAGGCGCGGTCGGCTGCGATCATCCGGTTCCAGAGCAGGTTCAACGAGAATACATGTTCGGAAATATGGGACATGCCGTCGGTTTTCAGGATCTGGGCGCCCAGATAAAGCACGCCCTCGGTCCCTTCGGCGCGGCGGATGCGCCCCTGGGGATCGACGAGGAAATCGGCCTTGCCCCCGCGCCCGCGCACCTGTGTGGCGGGTTTCACCAGAAGCAGGGCATCCATCCGCTCCGGATTCCAGACCTGGGCCAGCAGGCGCAGCGGATTCGGCCCCGACCATACGGCATCCGGGTTCAGCGTCATCACCGGGCCTTGGCCCAGCAGCGGCAGGGCCTTTCGCAACCCGCCGCCGGTTTCCAGAATCTCGTCCGGCTCATCGCTGATGGCCACGCCCCGTCCGGCCAGATGCGCCTTGATCTGCTGGCCCAGATAGTGGGTGTTCACCACCACCGGCGCGGCCCCGGCCTCTTCTGCCAGCGCCAGCGCCCGGTCCAGGAGCGTGACCCCGTTCACCGCGATCAGCGGCTTCGGCCGGGTCGCGGTCAGCGCACCCATCCGCGTGCCGAAACCGGCGGCGAAAAGCATCAACGGAAAGGGATCGTGCCGCATCGCGCCCTTAGTCCCTCGATCATGGCCGGGTCCGGCGCGGGCAGAAGCCTGTCGCAGACCGCGCGCAGCCGCGCCAGCGCCGGATGGGCCAGATTGCCCTGCAATTGCCGCCAGACCCTTGGCAAATGGATCAGATAGCCCGGCTTGCCATCGCGCAGGCAGAGCCGGGCGAAGATGCCCAGAATGCGCAGCGCCCTCAGGGCGCCAAGAACGGCATAACCGGGGGCGAGATCGGCGCGTGACACGCCCAGCCCCTGCGCGAAGACCGCCAGAGCCGCCTCTTCCGATGCAGGCTGCACGTCGCGCCGGGCATCCTGCAACAAAGAGACAAGGTCATAGGCCGGCTGGCCCAGCTGCGCCTGCTGGAAATCCAGCAAGCCGACCCGGGCATGGCCTTTGCGTCGGGGCAACCACAACAGGTTCCCGGCATGGAAATCGCGCAGAAGCAGAATGCGCTGCCCGTCAGCCAAGGCGCACAGCGCGTCCCGAAGCGTCTGCGCCAGATCGCCGCCGTCGATCCCGGCGTAGAATTCCGTCACCAACAGTGCCTGATCGGCCCAATCCGCCGCCGAAAACTCGGGCAAGTCCGGCGGTGGGGCGGCCTGTTGCAGGTGCAAAAGCACCTCGGCCGCGGCCTCGCACAGCGGGATCTCAAGCGCCGGATCACGCGCGATAACGCTGGTGTAAAGATCGTCGCCCAGATCCTCAAGCAGCACAAAGCCCGCCGCCGGATCGGCAGCCAGAACCTGCGGCGGCGACAGGCCCAGGGCGGCAAGATGCGCCGCGATCTTCAGGAAATCCCGCGTCTCTGCCTCGGCTCCTGCGGCATCCATCAGGACCGCGCTGTCGGAGCCTTGCCAAAGCCGCTCATAGCTGCGGGCCGAGGCGTCGCCCGCCAGATGCGCGGCGCGGGCCCCCGCCCAGCCCGCGGCCCGCAGGAAGGCGGCCCGCATGTCGGGGCGATCCGTCATTGCAGGCCAAGGCAGGCAAGGAGACCCGCTGTCGCGCCCGAAATCTCCAGCCGCCGCCCCTCGCCTTCGGGTGACAGGCGCAGCGTCACCGCGCCTTGCGGGGCGGCGCCAAGGCGATCGGGCCATTCGACCAGCACGATCTCGCGGCCCATGGCGGCATCAAGCCCCAGTTCATCCACCTCGGACAGATGGGTCAGCCGATATAGATCGGCATGCCAGATTTCGCATTCCGGCCCGTCATAGGTCTGGACAAGCGTGAAGCTGGGCGAAGGCACCTCGGTCGAGGCCCCGCAGATCGCCCGAATCGCGGCCCGCGCCAGATGAGTCTTGCCCGCGCCAAGCGGCCCTTCCAGCAGGATTACCATCCCTGGACGCAGGCATTTCCCCAGCCGCGCGCCAAAGGCGCTGGCAGCGGATTCATCGGGCAAGATCAAAGCGGTTTCGGCCTGCATGGCTGCGAGTCTAGCGCCGCCCCGGCCAAGCGCAAGCCGCCCTCCCTCCGGCTCAGGCGATCATCACCGCCATGCCGCTGTCCTGACCCTGGCCCTGCGCGCCGCGCGCCAGCACCAGCCGGAACGACACCAGCGTCGCGCCATGCGGCATGGGCGAGACACGGCAATGCAGCGGTCGCCCGTCCTTGAGCCGCAGGTCGCCCTCCCAGGCCTCGCGCGGGCCGAAGGTACCGATATACTCGGCCAGGTCGTTCCACAGCAGCGTGGGCGCCGCCAATTCGCGCCATAGGGTCAGAACCGAGCTTTCGCCCGTCACCGGCACCATGGCCTGATCCATGCCCGTCCACAATTCGGCGGCGGCGCGGTTCGACATGGCGACACTGCCATCCTGGGTGAAGACGACGACCGCATCCTCCATCGCGTCGATCACCGCCTGGCCCAGTTCCAGATCGGCGCGATAGCGACGGGTGCGCATCATTTCGGTCGAGATGTCCTCGAACATGAAGGCCAGCGCGCCGTTCGGATGAGGGCGGCCGATGACGCGGTAGGTCTGTCCCGATGGCAGTGTCCAGGTATCCTCGAACAGACCCGAGGCTGCGGCTTCTTCCAGCTCGACGATCTGCTTGCGCCAGCTTCGGTAGTCCTTCGGCTCGGGGATCATCGCCTTTTCGCGCATCGCGTCCAGCAGCATGGGCAGGGTCGGGCGCGCGATCAGGAATTCGGCGGGCATCCCTGTCAGGTCGATCAGCGCCGGATTGAACAATTGCAGCACGCGCTGGGCGTCGAAAATCGCCAGACCGATCGGCAGATGGGCGAAGGTCTTGGTCAGGGTCTGCATGAAGTCGCGCAGGCTGGCCTCGGCCTGCACCAGCCGGTCCGCGGGCTGGGCGTAATGCAGTGTCTCGCCCTGGCTCGGCATGGAAGTCAGCTCGAACCAATGCACCGCGCCCTCAACCCGCAGCACCCGCCGCCCGGTTGCGGCGGCCATGCCTTCGGCGGCGGGGAAAATCGCCGGCAGCGGCCAGGACAGCTCTCGCTCCGGTTCGATCAGCGCGGCGGCGGTTTTCAGATAGGCCGCATTCGCCCAGACCACTTCGCCCTCGGCGCTTTCCCGCCAGATCAACAGCGGCGCGTGAGTCAGCGTCTCGCGCAGACCGCGCGTCTCGTCGCGCATCGCCGTTTCGGCGGCGCCATCGAATTGCGGAAGCTGCGCCTCGCCGTCGCTGTCGACCAAAGTCAGCCGCGTCAGCCCGCCCAGATGCTCCGCCCGGAGCACCAGCGGCGGTTTCACATCCTCACGCGAGCAAAGGACGAACCGCCCCTCGCGCTGCAACCCCTCGATCCGCGCCGCGAGGCCGGGAAAAAGCGGCTCCAGCTTGGACAGCGCTTTGATCCAGGCGGCGCCCGGTCCCTCGATGCCGCCTGCCAGCATCGCCCTGCCCGACGGCGTGGCATCGACCAGCGTCTCGCCATCGAACAGCAGCACTGTCGCGGGGGTCGCCTCGGCAAAGATCGTCCTGCGCGGACTGCCCGGGCGTCCGGGAATCAGCGACAGCGCCAGAAGCGAGGCAAGGGCGACCAACCCCGCCGTGACAACAAGCCCAGCCGCCAGAGACCAGCCCATCTTCGCTCTCCCGCTTCGCCAGAGGCCAGAGTAGGAAGACCTCAGTTAACAAATAGTTAAACTGAGTGGGCTGGGTCCTGGCTTCGGTCAGGCCTCGAAGGGCTGGTTCTGCGCCCCGGTCGCCCCTTCCGGCGCGATCAGCCGTTGCAGGGGCCAGACCACCTCGACCACCGCACCGCACCGTTCGGGGCGTTCCTCGGGCGTCAGGAACGGATCGGCGGCATTGGCGAAACTGAGCTGCGCCCCGGCGCGTTCCAGAAGCGTCTTTGCGATGAACAGACCCAGCCCCATACCTTCATATTCCGGGCGGCGCGTCAGATCCTGTTCCGACCGGCGCGAGCGCACGAAAGGGTCGCCGATGCGGCCAATGACATGGGGCGGATAGCCCTCGCCGTCATCGACGATGCGCAGGATGATGGCGCTGTCGGTCCATTCGCCATCGATCCAGACCGTGCTGCGGGCGAAATCGACGGCGTTTTGCACCAGATTGCGCAAGCCGTGGATCACCTCGGGGCTGCGCCGGATGATCGGTTCGCGCTCGGTGCCGCCCGGTCCGGGGCCAAGATCGAACAGCACCTCCTTGCCGCGCTGCATATGCGGCTCGGCCGCTTCGCGCAGCACCGTGCCCAGCGGCGCCTGGCGCAATTGCAGGTCGTCCTTCCCGGCCCGCCCCATGCCGCGCAGGATATCGCGGCAGCGGTCGGCCTGATCGCGGATCAGCTTGGCATCGTCATGCAGATCCGGCTTGTCTTCCAGCTCCGCCATCAGCTCGGTCGAGACCAGCTTGATCGTCGCCAGGGGCGTGCCCAGCTCATGCGCCGCCGCGGCCACCACCCCGCCCAGATCGGTCAGCTTCTGCTCGCGCGCCAGCGCCATCTGCGTGGCCAGCAGCGCATCCGCCATGGCGCGCATTTCTGTGGCGATCCGGCGGGAATAGAGACCGATGAAGGCGATCCCGACCACGATCGCCAGCCAGAAACCGAATTCGAACAGCGGCGGCACGGTCAGTTCGGTGCCGTCTGCCAGCCGGATCGGAATGTTGAAGACGGTAAAGGCGCTGACCAGCGCGATGGCGGTGGTTGAGATCACCAGGGTCGCGCGCAGGCTCAGCGCCAGGGCCGAGATGGTGACCGGCGCCAGAAGCAGCAGCGCGAAGGGATTTGTCAGCCCCCCGGTGGCGAAGATCAGAAAAGAAAGCTGCGCAAGGTCGAAGAGCAGCGTCAGCAACGCCTCGAATTCGGTCAGCCGGCGGTTTTCCGGGAAGACGAAGACCGAGACGAGATTGGCGATGATCGACACGCCGACGGCAAGGTAGCAAAGGCCGATCGGCAGCTGCAAGTGCAGCCAGCGCTCGCCCACGGTGATCGCGGCCAATTGGCCGAAGACCGCCATCCAGCGCAGGAAGATGAGCGTGCGCAGCCGCATCCACTTGCCGCCCGCCTCGGCCGCCCAGAAAACCTGGCCCGGCGCCTGACTGCCGTCTTGTCGCATTGTCCCCCACGTCAGATTCATGCTTTCGGCATTGTTACGGGCCGCGATCCGGGCGATCAAGGCAACCGGGCAAGACGGCAGGAGGCAAGCCATGTTGAAATTCTACGCATCGGCGGCGGCTGCGGTCGTGGCGCTGGGTCTCGCGGCCACGGGCGGCTATGTCGCTTGGAAATCCACGCAGGCGCCAGCCGATATCTTCGCGCAATGCCGCCAGGGCCAGACCGGCGGTGCCGATATCGGCGGGCCTTTCACTCTGGTCGACAAGGACGGCAAGACCGTCACCGACAAGGATATGCTGACGAAGCCGACGCTGGTCTATTTCGGCTATACCTTCTGCCCCGATGTCTGCCCGATGGACATGTCGCGCAATGCGGAAGCCGCGGATATTCTTGAAGAGCAGGGTCAGGACGTCAATCTGCTCTTCATCACCATCGACCCGGATCGCGACACGCCGAAAGTCGTCGGTGACTTTGCCGCCAATATCCACCCGCGCGCCACTGGTCTTTCGGGCAGCCCGGACCAGATCGCCGCGGCGGCCAAGGCCTATCGGGTCTACTTCAAGAAGCAGGAGGGCGAAGATCCCAACTATTATCTGATGGATCATTCCGCCTTCACCTATCTCATGCTGCCCGGCCACGGCTTTGCCGATTTCTACAAGCATGATGCCACCGCCGATGACGTGGCGCGCGGCGCGGGCTGCTTCCTCGATGCTGCAGCGGGGGCAAATTGACCATATCCTGGATTGATCTTAGGTTTGCCCGACCGATAGGACAGGAGCGCGCCAATGGCCGATGACGTGACGCCCGATCTTGGCCCCGACCGCAGCCTTCTGCTGGTCGATGACGACGAGCCCTTCGTCAAACGCTTGGCCAAGGCGATGGAGAAGCGCGGATTCGAGCCTGAGACCGCGGAAAGCGTTGCAGCGGGCAAGCTGATCGCCCAAAGCCGCCCCCCGGCCTATGCCGTGGTCGACCTGCGGCTTGAAGATGGCAACGGGCTGGATGTGGTGGAAACCCTGCGGGACCGGCGGCCCGATTGCCGGATCGTGGTGCTGACGGGATATGGCGCCATTGCCACCGCCGTTGCGGCGGTAAAGGTGGGTGCGATCGATTACCTGTCCAAACCCGCCGATGCCAACGACGTGATGAATGCGCTTCTTGCACGGGGCGATGGTATGCCCGCGCCACCCGAAAACCCGATGTCGGCCGATCGGGTGCGCTGGGAACACATCCAGCGCGTCTATGAGATGTGCGACCGCAATGTTTCCGAAACAGCGCGCCGCTTGAACATGCATCGCCGTACGCTTCAGCGTATTCTGGCCAAGCGCAGTCCGAAATAGAAACTTCCAGATTGCGGTTTAAGCGGCACCTCTCTATCCAAAATGAAGGGGAAGCTGAAAGGAACCGCGATGAACATTGATCTAAGCAGCTTGTCGCTTAAAGAGTTGAAGGACCTCCACGGGCAGGTCGGAAAAGCCATTTCCGGCTATGAGGACCGCAAAAAGAAGGAAGCCTTGGCTGCGCTTGAGGAAAAGGCCCGCGATCTGGGCTTTTCGCTTTCGGAACTGACCGGGCTGGCTCCGGTTGGGCGCAAACGTTCGGCCTCGGCAGCCAAGTATCGCAATCCCGCCAATGCCGACGATACCTGGACCGGTCGGGGTCGCAAACCGCGCTGGTATGCCGATGCACTGAAAGCCGGCAAATCGCCGGAAGATATGATGATCTGATCTGGCCGCAGGCGGCGGACTGGGGAGTTCACGCCACCTGCGACAGCCATTTCGCGAACGCCCGGACCGCAGCTCTTTGCGGACCGGGCGGCGTCACCAGGAAGTAGGCTGGCAGACGATCCCGGCTGTCATGCAGCAAGACCAGCCGCCCCGCCCGCAGATCGTCTTCCAGCAGGGCCAGGCTTTCCATCACGATGCCCAGACCCTGACGCGCCGCCGCCAGCGACAGCGCTTCATCCGGGAATTCGGTGCGCTCCAGCTTGTCGGGGTTCAGGCCCAGAGCCCGCAGCGTGTTGTTTCGCTCGGGCCAGTCATTGGTCAGGATCCAGTCTTCCGCCTGCATTTCGGCAGCGCTCAACGCCTTGCGACCTGCCAAAAGCGCGGGCGCTGCCGCGACCGCCATCCGGGCCGAGGTCAAGAATTTTGACTCGACGCCGGGCCACTGGCCATTGCCATAGCGGATCGCCAGATCCATCCCGGCGCGGCGCAGATCCAGAACGCGCGGATCCGGGTTCAGCGACAGGCCGATCTCGGGGTGTCGCGCCCAGAAATCCTTGAGCCTTGGCATCAACCACTGCGTGGCGAATGTGGGTGTCAGGGTCAGCGTCACCGGCCGATCTGCCCCTCCACGCAGGGCCTCGAGGCCCGACTGGATCGTGCCGAACCCCTCATCCAAGGCGCGCGCGAGCATCGCCCCTTCGGCGGTCAGCGCCATGCCGCGCCCGGCGCGATGCACCAGCGCCACGCCCAGATGCGTCTCGAGCGCCCGCACCTGCTGCGCGACGGCGGCATGGGTCACGTTCAGCGCGCGCGCGGCGGCGCTGAGGCCCTGCATCTCGGCCACGGCCTGAAAGGCGCGCAGCGAGGTCAGCGGCGGAAGGCGGTTCCAAGCGATGGGCATATGTCAGTTCAACTTACAGTTTGAAAAGATTGCTGACTCGGAGATACAGCCGATTTCTGGCAGAAATATCGGCATCAAGCCAGTCAGAAGGAGAAAGGAAATGTTGAATATATTTGCCGATGCGCTGCTGATCGCGACGCGGATGGAGCCGCGCCATACCGATCATGGCCGTCGTCGGCCCGTTCCGGGCGAAGACCATGCCCGCCGCCGTCGCTGGTTCTCGCTGGCCGGTTTGCGCGCGTGAGAGGCCGCGCGCTTCTAGCAGGCGGCCAGCAACTGGGTGTGTCGCGACACAAACTCCGCCCGCACCGTTGCGGGCGGACGCAGCTGGATGGCCAGACCGCGCATCAGCGCCGTGTCAGGCCGGCCGAACAATTTATCTGATTCCGCTTCGGAGAAACCGGCGATCTGCCGCGCTTCCAGCCAGGCGCTGATCCGGTCCGCCGCCTTGATCTGCCGCTTGACTTCGCCGGGCAGAACGGCGGGAAGACCAAAGCGCAGATGCACCGCCGCCGTCAGCCTTTCATCCAGCGCGCCATAGGCCGGCCCGACCGCGGCCTTGACCGGGCTGATCATGTCGCCGATCACATATTCCGGCGCGTCATGCAGCAGGGCGGCCAGCCGCCAGCGCGGCGCGATGCCCGGATTGGCGCGGGCGAAGATCTCTTCCACCAGCAGGGAATGTTCGGCCACCGAATAGGGCCAGTCGCCCCGCGTCTGACCGTTCCAGCGCGCCACGAAGGCCAGGCCATGGGCGATATCCTCGACTTCGATATCGACCGGAGTGGGATCCAGAAGGTCCAGCCGCCGCCCCGATAGCATTCGCTGCCACGCCCGCGCCTGCCGCGCCATGATCCGCCCCTTTCGCCGTTTCTCCAGCGGATAGCGCAGGGCCTGCCGCGCTGTAAAGCGGGCCTTCCGGGCCGGAGATGGAACCTTCCTGCCGTCCTCGCGTTGATGACGTGAACGTCAAGGCGCAATCCGGCGCCTGCTCTGCAAGAAGATACGAGGTCCGCGCCCATGAACCCGATCCCCTTCCTTGCCCTTGGCCTGATCGCGTCCGGCTATGCCGCCTTTTCGTCGGATATTACCGCCCGCGTCGCGGCCGAGCCCGCCCAGATCGTCGCCTATCCCGCCTATGCCGGCACTGACCAACTTTCGATCTATGATATGCCGGGTGTGACGCCCGACGATGCCTTCGACCGCCCGGTCTGCCAGGACAGCGCGACCATGGTCGCATCGCTCGACCATGACTTCGCCGAGACGCTGGTCGATACCAGCCTTCAGGCCGATGGGCTGGTGATGGAGCTTTACGCCTCGACCCTGATGGGCACCTGGACGCTGGTGCACAAGGGCGATGACGGCATCTCCTGCGTCGTCACTTCGGGCATCGGCTGGACCGATACCGCCACGCCGGACCAGGTTCTCGAACAGTCGAATGTCGCGAGCTGACCCGTAGAAGTTGAAATCCGCCCGCGTTGCCGCCGTGATCTTATGATGCTATGGCCCTGCCAAAGCAGCAATCCCGGAGCAGCGGCACCATGGCCGATTATATCGTCAAAGACATTGCGCTGGCCAATTTCGGCCGCAAGGAACTGACCATCGCCGAGACCGAGATGCCGGGCCTGATGGCCTGCCGCGAGGAATTCGGCGCGTCGCAGCCGCTGAAAGGCGCGCGCATTGCCGGGTCGCTGCATATGACGATTCAGACCGGCGTGCTGATCGAGACGCTCAAGGCGCTGGGCGCCGATGTTCGCTGGGCCTCGTGCAACATCTTCTCGACCCAGGATCATGCGGCCGCCGCCATTGCCGAGGCGGGCACTCCGGTCTTCGCGATCAAGGGCGAAAGCCTTGAGGAATACTGGGACTATACCGACCGCATCTTCCAGTTCGGCGGCGCGGGCGGCACCTGCAACATGATCCTCGACGATGGCGGCGATGCCACGCTCTACATCCTGCTTGGCGCCCGCGTCGAAGCCGGCGAAACCGACCTGATCGCCGTGCCGACCAGCGACGAAGAGGTCTGCCTGTTCAACCAGATCAAAAAGCGTCTCGTCGCCTCGCCCGGCTGGTTCACCAAGCAACGCGTCGCGATCCAGGGCGTGTCGGAGGAAACCACCACCGGCGTCCATCGCCTGTATGATCTGCACAAGAAGGGCCTGCTGCCCTTCCCGGCGATCAACGTCAATGACTCGGTCACCAAATCGAAATTCGACAACAAATATGGCTGCAAGGAATCGCTGGTCGACGGCATTCGCCGCGCCACCGACACGATGATGGCGGGCAAGGTCGCCGTGGTTTGCGGCTATGGCGATGTCGGCAAGGGCTCGGCCGCCTCGCTCCGCGGCGCTGGTGCGCGGGTCAAGGTGACCGAGGTTGACCCGATCTGCGCCCTGCAAGCCGCAATGGACGGCTATGAGGTCACGCTTCTGGAAGACGAGGTCGCCAGCGCGGACATCTTCATCACCACCACCGGCAACAAGGATGTGATCCGTCTCGAGCATATGCGCGAGATGAAGAACATGGCGATCGTTGGCAATATCGGCCATTTCGACAATGAAATTCAGGTGGCCGCGCTCAGGAACCACAAATGGACCAATATCAAGGACCAGGTGGACATGATCGAGATGCCGTCGGGCAACCAGATCATCCTTCTGTCCGAGGGCCGGCTGCTGAACCTGGGCAACGCCACTGGCCACCCGTCCTTTGTCATGTCGGCTTCCTTCACCAATCAGGTGCTGGCGCAGATCGAGCTTTGGACCAAGGGCAAGGACTATGCGCCCGGCGTCTACATCCTGCCCAAGTCGCTGGATGAAAAGGTCGCCCGCCTGCATCTGAAGAAGATCGGCGTCAAGTTGACCGAGCTGAAGCCCGAACAAGCGGCCTATATCGGCGTCGCGGTCGACGGCCCGTTCAAGGCCGATCACTACCGCTACTGAACGCTACTGAACCGTCTTTCCTGACATTTCCGGGCGCCGCCGCAGCAAATCTGCGGCGGCGCTCGATTTTTTCCCCATTGCCTGACAGGTTCGATGGCCTAGACTTTGCCCCTCTCCTGCAGCGCAGGAGCGTAGGATTCATCACAGGAACGAGGGCAAAATGGGCAAGCGGGACGAGCTGATCGCGAAATATGCCGAGGATCTGAAGACCAAGTGCAATATGGTGCCGGACATGGCGCTGCTCACCAAGGTGACCATCGGCTGTGGCCCGGCCATCTATGACAATGACGCCCAGACCGTCGCGGCCAGCGACAAGGACGAGCTGGAACGCATCAAGGCGAATTTCCTGATCAAGAAGCTTGGCCTCAAGGATGGGCCGGCCCTTATGGAAGGCATCCTGGCCGCCGTGGAAACCTATGGCAAATCCGAGCGCAACAAGTATCGCGCACCCTTCTATTACATGCTGGTCAAGCATTTCGGCAAAGAGTCGGTCTACGCCTGAACGGCGCGCGCGTCTGCGACCCCTGCGCTGCCACCATAACCGACCTGCAAAGGCGAATGGGTGATTGAACTTTCCGGGGCGGCGCGGCATGGTCCGCGCCGTCAGTCCTTGCGAAATGCCATGACCTCTCAGCCTCAACCTGCCGCCGCTGTCGAATCGACGGTTGTCCCGATCATCTTTGCGGTCGCCACGGGTCATTTCCTGAATGACCTGATGCAGTCGCTGATCCCGGCCTCTTATCCTTTGTTGAAGTCCAGCCTCGGGCTGACCTTCACCGAGATCGGCCTGATCACCTTTGTCTTCCAGGGCACGGCCTCGATCCTGCAACCGCTGGTCGGCCTTTATACTGACCGCCGCCCCATGCCCTATGCCCTGGCTGCCGGCATGGCCTCGACTGGGGTCGGGCTGGTGCTGCTGGCCCATGCGACCACGCTGGCGATGATCCTGATCGCGGTGGCACTGATCGGGCTTGGCTCCTCGATCTTCCATCCCGAGGCGTCGCGCATCGCCCGGCTTGCGGCCGGGATGCGCCCCGGTTTCGCGCAATCGGTGTTTCAGGTCGGCGGCAATGCAGGCACGGCCTTGGGCCCGCTGGCGGCGGGCTGGATCGTGCTGGAACGCGGCCAGATTTCCATCGAATGGTTCGCGGGAGTGGCGATGGTCGGGATGATCGTGCTGACGCTGGTCGGTCGCTGGTATGTGACGACGGGCGCAGCCCGCGCTCTGGCGCGCAAGTCACGCGCGCGTACGGGCAATACGCTCGGGGCTGCCGTCGTGCGCTTCGGCATGTTCATCCTGATCGTCCTGATGCTGTCGAAATTCCTCTATTCCGTCAGCTTCTCGAACTATTACGCCTTCTATTTGATCGAGCGTTTCGACCTGACCGAACAGCAGGCGCTCAACTGCCTGTTCATCTTCCTGGCCGCAGTCGCCGCCGGCACGATCATCGGCGGCCCGATCGGCGACCGCATCGGACGGCGCCGGGTGATCCTGTGGTCGATCCTGGGCATCCTGCCGCTGACCATCGCGCTGCCCTGGCTGCCGCTGATCCCCAATGTCATCGTCGCCGCGGTGGCGGGAATGATGCTGGCATCGGCCTTTCCCGCCATGGTCGTTTATGCCCAGGATCTGATGCCGCAGCATACCGGCATGGTGGCCGGGCTTCTCTTCGGCCTGGCGTTCGGGATCGCCGCCTTTGGCGCGGCGGGGTTGGGCATGCTGGCCGATCAATGGGGAATCGTGACCGTCTACCAGATTTGCGCTTTCCTTCCCTTGCTGGGCCTCTTCGCCTTCCTGCTGCCCGAGGTCCGGCACTGATCCCTTAGTGATAGCCGTCTTCCGGCCCGATCTTGCCGCGAAAGACCCAATAGGACCATGAGGTGTAGGCCAGGATCACCGGCACCAGGACAGCCGCGCCCACCAGCAGGAAGCGCAGTGAGGCTTCAGGTGCGGCAGCATCGGCGATGCTCAGGCTTGGTGGCACGATATTGGGGTAAAAGCTGACCCCAAGCCCCACATAGCACAGCACGAAGATCGCGACCGTCGCCAGGAAGGGCCGCCGGTCGTCCTGGTCGCGCAGGCCGCGCCACAACTGCCACCCGGCCAGCGCCATCAGCAGGGGCATGACCGCGCTCCAGATGCCCGAAGGCCAGCCGAACCAGCGCGCGAGATATTCCGGCCGCAGGAAAGGCGTGGCCAGGCTGACGGCCCCGATCAGCGCCAGCATCGCCAGGGTCAAGGGCCGCGCGAAGCGCCGCGCGCGGGCCTGTGTCTCGCCGCCGGTCTTCCAGATCAGCCAGCCCGCGCCCAGAAGCGCATAGCCCACCAGCAGCGCCAGCGCGGTCAGCGCCGAAAAGGGGGTCAGCCAGTCCCAGGGGCCGCCGGCATAGGCGCGCCCCTCGACGGCGATCCCCTGCACCAATGCCCCCAGCGCCATGCCCTGCGCCAGCGCGGCGACAACCGATCCGCCAAAGAAGCCCGCCTCCCAGAAGCCTTTGCGGCGTGCGCTGCGATGGATGAACTCGAAGGCCACGCCGCGAAACACCAGACCCAGCAGCATGGCAATGATCAGCGGATACAGCGCCGGCATCACCACCGCATAGGCCAGCGGAAAGACGGCAAACAGCCCGCCGCCGCCCAGCACCAGCCAGGTCTCGTTGCCATCCCAGACCGGGGCGATCGTGTTCATCGCCAGATGCCGCTCCTGCCGGTCCTTCAACACCGGAAACAGGATGCCGATCCCCAGATCAAACCCGTCCAGCACCACATAGGCCAGAACTGCGAAGGCGATGATCGCCGCCCATATTTCCGCGAGATCAGTCATTCCGTCCCTCCCCGGCCACCGGCCCCGGTGCCGCAGTCCGCGTGGGTCCGATCTCCTCGGTCTCGATCCGATCGCGGGGGCGAAGCGACATCAGGCGCAAGACATACAGCGTGCCCACCCCGAAGACGACGAAATACACCAGAACGAACGCCACGAGCGAGGCCCCCACCGCCCCCGCCTGCAGGGGCGAGGCGCTGTCCGCCGTGCGCAGCAGGCCATAGACGGTAAAGGGCTGGCGCCCGACCTCGGTGGTGATCCAGCCGCACAGCACTGCCAGAAAGCCCGAAGGCGCCATCGCCACCGCGGCCAGATGCAGCCAGCGCGCGGTATAGAGCCGTTTGCGGAACCGCGCCCAGGCCGCCCAAAGCCCGATCCCCAGCATGGCGAAGCCCACCGCCACCATGATGCGGAAGGTCCAGAAGATCAGCGCCGATTTCGGCCGGTCTTCCGGCGGGAAATCCTTCAGCCCCTTCAGGGGCGCATCCAGGCTATGCGTCAGGATCAACGAGCCGAGAGAGGGGATTTCCACCTTCCAGCGCGTCACTTCGGCCTGGTCATCGGGCAGGCCGAACAGGATCAGCGGTGCGCCGCCCTGCGGAAAGCCTTCGAAATGCCCCTCCATCGCGGCGATTTTGGCGGGCTGGTGTTCCAGTGTGTTCAAGCCATGTGCATCACCCGCCACGATCTGCAGGGGCGTCACCGCAAGCGCCATCCACATCGCCATCGAGAACATGATTGCGGCGCCGCGGCTGTCGGGGCTGCGGATCAGGTGCCAAGCGCCGACGCCGCCCACCATGAATGCCGTCGTCAGATAGGCCGCCAGTACCATATGGACCAGGCGATAGGGAAAGGACGGGTTGAAGACCACTGCCCACCAGTCTTCGGGCACGAATTGGCCCGCCGCGTTCACCCCATGGCCCGTCGGTGTCTGCATCCAGCTGTTCACGCTCAGGATCCAGAAGGCGGAAAACAGCGTGCCGATGGCCACGATTGCCGTGGCCGCCATATGCACCCCTTCGCCCACCCTTTGGCGCCCGAACAGCATCACGCCCAGGAACCCGGCCTCAAGGAAAAAGGCCGACAGCACCTCATAGCCCATCAAGGGTCCGATGATCGGCCCCGCCTTGTCGGAAAAGACAGACCAATTGGTGCCGAACTGATAGGACATCACGATCCCCGACACGACGCCCATGCCGAAGACGACGGCGAAGATGGTCTTCCAATAGTCGAAAAGCCGCAGATAGACCGGGTCGCCCTTCCACAGCCACAGCGCATTCAGCACGGCCAGAAAACTGGCCAAACCGATGGTGAAGGCCGGAAAGATGATATGGGCCGAGATGGTGAAGGCAAATTGGAACCGGGCCAGATCAAGGGCGGAAAAGGTCTCGAACATGGCTTGATTTGCCTCCTGTCCTGTCCGCGTTGGGTGCGGCCCTCTTGGTGCCAAGCAAGCGCCCTTTGACGGTCCGGGTCAACCCGCTGCACCTGCGGCATCTCCGCCCCTCCGCGGCGGCGCCGAAAAATCAGCTCAAATTCTACGGGCGTCGGCTTTGCCAGAACCGGCCCGTTCCGCTATTCATGCTGGCAAGGCAGGGCAGAACGGCCCGGAACCCTTTTCAGATCATGCGCGGTGCTAGGGGAGCGTATGGGGTGGATGGAGGGTTCCGCAGGGGTGTGGAGCCCTCCATTCGTTTTTTCTCCCGACATCTCGTCTCTGGCCACCCCTTGCCGGGCGCACCGGGCTCATGCAGCATCGGGCCGTCAGAGAAAGGCCCGCCATGACGCTCCGCGACCTCTATCCCCTCACCGAACCCTATGCCACTGGCATGCTTGAGGTTGGCGACGGCCACGCCGTCTATTACGAGCGCGTTGGCACCCCCGGCGCCACGCCCGCCGTCTTTCTGCATGGCGGGCCCGGCGGCGGGATCGAGCCGAACCATCGCCGCTTCTTCGACCCTGCCCGCTACGATGTTCTGCTGTTCGACCAGCGCGGCTGCGGCCGGTCCACACCCCATGCTGGGCTTGAGGCGAACACCACCTGGCACCTGGTCGCCGATATCGAACGGCTGCGTGCCCTGGCTGGGGTCGACAAATGGCTGGTCTTCGGCGGATCCTGGGGGTCGACGCTGGCCTTGGCCTATGCCGAAACCCATCCGCAACGGGTCAGCGCACTGATCGTGCGGGGCATCTACACCGTCACCCGGGCCGAGATCGACTGGTATTACCGCTTCGGCGTCTCCGAGATGTTTCCCGATGCCTGGGAGGATTTCCTGGCCCCGATCCCCCCCGATGAGCATGACGACCTGATCGCCGCCTATCGCAAACGCCTGACCTCGGACGATCGGGCCACCCGCCAGACCGCGGCCCGCGCCTGGTCGGTCTGGGAAGGCAGCACCATCACGCTTTTACCGCAACCCCAGCTCGTCGAGCAATTCGGGCAGGATCGCTTTGCCGAGGCCTTCGCCCGGCTGGAGAATCACTATTTCTACCACGACTGCTGGCTAGAACCGGGTCAGTTGCTGCGGGACGCATCGCGCCTGCGCGGTATCCCCGGTGCCATCGTCCATGGCCGCTATGACATGCCCTGTCCGGCCCGCACCGCCTTTGATCTGCACAAAGCCTGGCCAGAGGCGAGCTTTCATCTGATCGACGGGGCTGGCCACTCCGCCATGGAGCCCGGCATCCGCGACCAGTTGATCCGCGCCACTGACCGCTTCGCCTGACAGGCGGCCCCTTAGAACAGATTCAGCACTGCGCCCATCACCGCGCAGCCCACCACGCTGTTGACCCCGTCGATCAGGGTCAGCGCCGGTTTGCGCATGGCAAAGGCATAGTTCATCGCGACCCAGGGCGTGATCAGGAATGCGCCGATCCCGGCCCCGGCCACCAGTCCGCCGCCCAGCGAGGCGACCCCCGCCATGGCGAAGATGTGCCTCATCATTCCGGCGACCAGCACCATGGCGACAAAGCCCACCACAAAGGGCATCGGGCTGCCATTGCCCTGCGGCCGACCCCTGTCATCGACCGGAATCCCTGCCGCCGCGATCCAGGCCTTCGACATCGACATGTACCACACCGCGCCAAAGGCAAAGGCCGCGAGCGCCGCAGCCAGAACGTTCAGAAGTTCCATGTTCTCCTCCGCGAGATGATGATCACAGCCATCATGCACCGGCGCAGGGCTTCGGGGAATCCTTAAGAATTTCTGAATGCCGCAGGGTCAAGCCCTTGAAAATACACGGCAGGACAGTCTGTCCCACCGTGGGACATCACGGCTCCACCCCGCCCATGCGGCACAGGATCGCCCATTCTTCGGGGCTGACGGGCTGCACCGACAGCCGGGTGTTGTTGACCAGGACCATCTTTTCCAGCCCCGGCGTCACCTTGCATTCATCCAGCGTGATCGCCCGGCCGAAGGGTTTGACCGCCTTGATCCAGACGCAGTCCCAGCGCGGGTCGTCGGTCGTGCTGTCCGGGCTGCTTTCCCGGCAGACCTCGACGATGCCCACGATCTCCTTGCCCACATTGGAGTGGTAGAAGAAGCCCCGGTCGCCGATCTTCATGGCCCGCATGTTGTTGCGGGCCTGATAGTTGCGGACGCCATGCCATTCCTCGCCCTCGTCCCCCTTGGCGACCTGGTGGTCCCAGCCCCAGACATCGGGTTCGGATTTGAACAGCCAGAAGTTCATCCAATCACCTTTTTCCATTCGCGGATCTCGACGCTTTGGAACAGCCCCGCTTTGGCATAGGGATCGCCCGCCGCCCAGTCCTGTGCGGCCTTGAGATCGGCCACGTCCAGCACCAGAAGCGAGCCGTTCATCCCGCCTTCGGCATCCAGGAACGGTCCCGCCATCTCGACCACGCCGGTTTCTTTCAGATAGGCCAGATGCGCCTCGCGATTGGCCTTGCGGACCTCAAGATGTCCCGCCTTGTCGCTACAGATCACTGCCACGCGCATGTCTTACTCCTGTTTCAATGGGCGGGACATCAGCGCCGTCACAGCCTCGCCCACGCCAATTTCCGCTTCTACCAGCCGCGCCACCATGGCCGCGACCGGAACCTCGATCTTCTTCGCTGCCGCCAGCCGCACCGCTGCTCGCGCGGTCGCCACGCCCTCGACCGTCGCCGCCACCGGCACCCGGCCCGCGCCAAGTGCCGCGCCATGGGCAAAGTTGCGTGATTGCGGCGAGGTGCAGGTCAGGATCAGATCGCCCAGACCCGACAGGCCCGCCAGCGTTTCGGGCCTTGCTCCCATCGCCTCGGCCAGCCGCGCCATCTCGGCATAGCCGCGCGTCACCAGCGCCGCCCGGGCGCTTTCGCCAAGACCTGCCCCCGCCACCACGCCTGCCGCGATGGCGATCACATTCTTCAGGGCCCCACCCAACTCGGCGCCGATCACATCCTCGGTCCGGTAGAGCCGCAGCGCGGCCGTCGAGAGCGCATGTTGCAGCGCCTTGCCCTGTGGTCCGGCGCAGGCCAGCGTCAGCGCCGTGGGCAGGCCGCGCGCGATATCGGCGGCAAAGCTTGGCCCGGTCAGCACCGCCACCGCGCCCCTGGCCCCCGCCGCCTGCATCACCTCGGCCGGGCCGACCAGGGTTTCCAAGTCTATCCCCTTGCAGCAGGCGACCAGATCGCTTGCCAGCAAATCTCGGCCCTCGGCCGCCAGAAACCCGCGCAGCGCTTGCATCGGCATTGCCAAAAGGATCGGCCCGCTTTCCGCCAGCGCAGAGACGTTCTCCGCCACTTCAACCGCCTCGGGCAGCCGGACCCCGGGCAGGCGCAGGCTCTCGCGCCGCGCCGCAAGCCCGGCCTCGCGGCCCCAAAGCCGAACGGTCGTGCCATCGCGCGCCAGCGCCACGGCCAGCGCCACACCGAAGGCGCCGGCTCCGGCCACACCGATCGCGGCGCCCGTCATGCCTTCGCCCCCCGCTTGCCGCTGCCCAGCATCGGGGCCGCCGCCTGATCCAGCGGCCAACGTGATCGCGCCGACAGATCCATTCCGTCCCGACCGCCCGCCAGGAAACGCTCGATACCCGCCCAGGCGATCATCGCGCCATTGTCGGTGCAAAACCTCAGCGGAGGGGCAAGGAATTGCGCCCCTGCCGCAGCCGCAACAGTCTCTAATCTGGCCCGAAGCAGGCTGTTCGCCGCCACGCCGCCCGCCACGGCCAATACGGGTGCCGGAAATGCAACCAGCGCCCTGCGGGTCTTTTCCGCCAGCACATCGGCCACCGCCGCCTGGAAGCCAGCGCAAAGATCGGCGCGGTCCTGCAAGGTCAGTCCGCCTCTTTCGGCGATCACCTCGTCGCGGGCCCGCAAGACCGCCGTTTTCAGCCCGCTGAACGACAGATCACAGCCCTCGCGGTCCAAGAGCGGCCTTGGAAAGCGGAAGCGTTTCGCATCACCCGCATTGGCTGCCGCCTCGACCTGGGGCCCACCGGGCTGCGGCAGGGCCAGAAGCTTGGCCACCTTGTCAAAGGCCTCGCCCGGTGCATCGTCGATCGTGCTGCCCAGGCGGCGGAAGGTTTCGGGTCCCTCGACCCTAAGAAACTGGCAATGGCCGCCCGAAACCAGCAGCATCAGATAGGGATAGGCGATGCCATCGGTCAGCCGCGGCGTCAGCGCATGGCCCGCCAGGTGGTTCACCCCGACCAGCGGCAGGCCGGTCGCCGCCGACAGGCCCTTTGCCAGCATCACGCCCGACAGCACGCCGCCGATCAACCCTGGCCCTGCCGTCACAGCGATTCCATCCAGATCGGCCAACGCCACATGGGCCGAGGCCAGCGCCGCTTCGACCGCAAGATCCAGCTTTTCGGCATGGGCGCGGGCGGCGATTTCCGGCACCACGCCGCCAAAACCGGCATGGAGCGCCTCTTGCCCTTCGACCACCGAGGCCAGAACCTCGCCGCGGCCGCCGCTCGAAAGCCGCACCACAGCTGCGGCGGTATCGTCGCAGCTCGATTCGATGCCAAGGAAGGTCAGCGTCTTGCCCATGGTCCCGCTTGTGGCCCGCTTCTCCTCGCAGGTAACATTGCCCCCATGTCAGGACAATGCGCAAATCCCGCCGGGGTCCCGGTGCTGATCACAAGACCCGCCGCGCAGGCTGCCCGCTTTGCCGTGCAGCTGGGCGCGGAATGCCCGCAGGCCCGCCCAATTCTTGCTCCGATGATGGAGGTGGAATACCTGCCCGTGGCCTTGCCGCAAGGCCCTTGGCAGGCGTTGATCCTGACCTCGGAAACCGGGGCCGAGGTGGCAGGGAAACTTGCGAAAAAGTCTCTATCCCTGCCAAACCTTGCCCTTTGCGTCGGTGACCGCACCGCGCGGATGGCGGCGCGGGCGGGGTTTGATACGCTTTCTGCGCAGGGGGCCGCCGAAGATCTTCTGGCGCTGATCCTGTCGCGTCCCGAGCGCGACTTTCTCTGGCTGCATGGCGAGGACATTGCGTTCGACTTCCCCGCCGCGCTGGCGGCCAATGGGCGCCGCTGCAACGGGGTGCCCGTCTATCGCCAGCGCGCCCTGCCGCTTCCGCCGCAGGCGCTGGCGGCACTCTCCAGCCCCGGCCCGCTGATCCTGCCGGTCTTCTCGCCCCGTTCAGCGCGTCTTCTTGCCGCTGTGCTGCCGCCGGATGCCGCTGCCGATCTGCTTCCTGTGGCAATCAGCCCCAGGGCGCTGGCTTGTCTGCCGGAATCGCTGCAATCACGCGGAAGTGTCGCCGCTGCGCCCGAGGCCGTGGCAATGATCCGCGCGATTGTCGGAACCATCGCCGCCCTCGCGCCTTGATGCTCTGCGCCCCAAGGGATTAGGTTGAGGGTGGACCTGCGGAACCTGCGAATGACCAGCCAAGACCCAAGCCAAGACCCGGGCGTGCCCGATCTCGAAGCCCCTCTGCCCGCGCCGGTGCTTTCGGAGCCTGCGGTCGAGCGTGCCTCGCCCAAACCCGAAATCAGGCCCGACGCGCCGCTGCCGCCGCCCTCAAAGCCCCGCAACGGCACGGGCTTTGCCGGCGCGGTGCTTGGTGGTGGGATGATGCTTGCCCTGGGTTTTGGGGTTTCGCATTTTGACCTTCTTGGCTTGCGCCCGGCGCCTGACGATTCGGCCCTGCGCGCGCTTGAGGCGCAGACCGACAAGCTGGCTCAGGGCCTCTCCACCCTCACGGGCGATACCGACCGCAGGATCCAGACGCTGGCCACCCAGATCGCCGAGACGCCGGTCGGCGACCCGGCCGCGCTGAGCGATCTGACCGACCGTCTGGCCAAGCTGGAAGCCGAGATGGCGGGCCTGTCCAGCCTGCCCGCCGATGGCGCGCTGAGCCCGGCCCAACTTGCCACCCTGTCCTCGAGCGTCGAGAGCCTGCGCAGCCAGATCGCCGGTCTGAAAGCCGGCCTCGATGATCCCTCCGTGCGCGCGATCGTGGGCGAGGAATTGGCCGCTTGGGAAAAATCCGCCAGCGACAGGCTAAGGGCTGAGACCACCGCCGCCGAGGAAGCTGCCGCCCGCGCCACCGCCCTGTCCGAGTTGCAACAGGCCGCTGCCACCGGCGCGTCCTTTGCGCCTGCGCTGCCTGCCTTGGGTGCTGATGTGCCGGAAATCGTCTCGAAATATGCCGAATCCGGTCTGCCGCCGCTGAACACCGGCTTTGCCGAGGGCGCCCGTCGCGCGCTTGAAACCGCTTTGCGCCTTGCGCCGGGGCAGGGCATCGGCGACCGTTTCCTTTCCTTCCTCAAGATCCAGACCGGCGCGCGGTCGTTGACCCCACAAGAGGGCGGCGATCCCGACGCCATCCTGTCGCGGGCCGAGGCGGCGGTGGCGCAGGGCGATGCGCAAAAGGCGCTGGACGAGGTCGCGGCCCTGCCGCCCGAAGCCCAGTCCGAGTTGGCCGATTGGCAGGCCCTTGCCAGGGACCACATCACTTTCCAGGCAGCGCTCGCCGCGCTGTCTCAAGCCGCCAACCCGTAAGGAGAGCGCGTTGCTCTGGTCGTTGACAAAGGTCGTCTTCTTTCTGCTCGCCATCGCGGCCCTGGCTGTTCTGGCCTCTTTCGTCTCGGACAGCGGCCAGCAGCTGCGGATCTGGGTCGGCGGAATGGAATTCACGCTGGGGCCGTTGCAGAGCCTGATCGCCGCTTTGATCCTGATCCTGGTGATCTGGCTGACGATCCGCCTGATCGCCTTCACCTTCGCGGTCTTCCGCTTCCTGAATGGCGATGAAACCGCGATCAGCCGCTATTTCGACCGCAACCGCGAACGCCGCGGCTATGCCGCCCTGTCCGAAGGCATGGTGGCGCTGGCCTCGGGCGAGGCGACCCTGGCCCTGGCCCGCGCCCGCACCGCCGAGCGGCTTTTGGGCAAGCCGGAACTGACCACGCTTCTCACCGCCCAGGCGGCCGAGGCGGCGGGCGATGGCAAGACCGCGCTGGCCGCCTATAAGGCGCTTCTGGCCAATGAAGGCACGCGTTTTGTCGCCGTGCGCGGGCTTCTGCGCCAGAAGCTGGCGGAGGGCGATACCGGCACGGCGCTGAAACTGGCCGAACGGGCCTTCGCGCTCAAGCCGCGCCATGGCGAGACGCAGGATATCCTGCTGAAGCTTCAGGCTGGCAATTCCGACTGGAAAGGCGCGCGCAACACGCTTTCGGAAAAACTGCGGACCGGTGAACTGCCGCGCAGTGTCTATCGTCGGCGTGATGCGCTTCTGGCGCTGAAAGAGGCCCAGGTCGTGCTGGACGAAGGCAGCAGCCTTGAGGCCCGAGAAGCTGCCATCGAGGCCAACAAGCTGTCGCCCGACCTGATCCCCGCCGCGGTGATCGCCGCGCGGGCCTTGGTCGACAAGGGGGACCGCAAGGGCGCGACACGCGTGCTGAAAAAAGCCTGGGAGGCGCAACCGCACCCTGATCTCGCTGCCGCCTTTGCCGCCATCGAACCCGAGGAAAGCCCGCTGGCGCGCATCAAGCGGTTCAAAGCGCTGTTTGGCGCCCGCGCCCAAGACGAGGAATCCCGGCTGACCGAGGCCGAGTTGCAGATTGCCGCCGAAGATTTCGCCGCTGCCCGCAAGGCGCTCGGCAGTCTCGCGGAAGATCACCCGACGCAGCGCTCGCTGGCGCTTCTTGCCGCCATCGAACGGGGGCAGGGGGCCGAGGATGCCAAGGTCCGGGCGATCCTGACACGGGCGCTGGCCGCCTCGCGCGGGCCGCAATGGTGCTGCGACAAATGCCAGTCGGTGCAGGAAGACTGGCAGCCGATCTGCCCGGTCTGCGACGGCTTCGACACGCTGAGCTGGCGCGAGCCACCGGCCCAGGTGCAGGCCCGTCCGGCCTCGGAGATGGTGCTGAAACCCCTTCTGGCCGAGCCCGAGCCGCCCCAGTCCGACGAGGTCGAGCTTGCCGATCCGCCCGAGGACCCGTCAGTGATGGAGGAGCCGGAAGCGACCCCGCCTCCGTCCGAACCGGAAGCGCCAATCCTGCCGCCCGACGAGATTCTCCGCCGCGCAAATTAGGGCTACACAGTCCGCCGGGTGGGTGCTAATAGCCTGCCCGGACAGACGCCTGACCGCCCTTGCGGGCCAAAGGCGCCGGTCGAGAAGGATGCCGGTGTAGCTCAGCTGGTAGAGCACGTCATTCGTAATGATGGGGTCGGGGGTTCGAGTCCCTTCACCGGCACCACCAGCCCCTCGAGATGAAGCGGCTGGTGGTGCGCACCTTCTTACCGCCTCCGAGTGGCAGCAGCTTTTAAAGTCTATCCACAAGTCGGGCCGTGACGTGGTCGCGCATGGCTTCTTCTGCGCCGGACAAATCCTGAAGGCGGCGGGGTTCGCCAACCCGTTGCGCCCATGCCCATCCGGAATGCGCCACGGTCATGCTCAGCTTGACCCGGTGTTGCCCGGGCGTGAGGTGCGATGCCTGCCCTGGGCAGAACTTGATTTCGCGGAAAGGACCCCAGCATGACCCAGGATCTCGTGCAGGTCGAGAACCTGATAAAGCACTTCCCCATCCGGGGGGCGTGCTGAACCGGGTCGTGAACCACGTCAAGGCGGTTGGGGGGGTATCCTTCAAGATCCGCAAGGGCGAGGTGCTGGGTCTGGTCGGCGAAAGCGGCTGGGGCCGGATGACGGTCGGGCGGCTGATGCTGCGGCTGGAAGAGGCGACCTCGGGCGCGGTGCGGTTTGACGGCACCGACATCATGTCCCCGTCGCGTGACCAGATGCGCCGTCAGCGCAAGCGGATGCTGATCATCTTTCAGGACCCCTATGCCAGCCTGAACCCGCGTGAAAAGATCCGCTCGACCCTGCGCCACGCCTTGAACCCGCATCAGATCGGCGATCCGGCCTCGCGTGAGGACCGTTGTGTCGAACTCTTGGAACAGGTCGGCCTGTCGGCGGATTATCTGGACCGCTTCCCGCGTGAGTTTTCTGGCGGCCAGCGCCAGCGGATCGGTATCGCGCGGGCGTTGGCGGTGAACCCGGATTTCCTGGTGGCCGACGAGCCGGTCTCGGCACTGGACGTGTCGATCCAGGCGCAGGTCATCAACCTGCTGGATGACCTGATGGACAGCTTCAACCTGGCCATGCTGTTCATCGCCCACGATCTGGCGGTGGTCGAACATATCTGCGACCGCGTGGTGGTGATGTATCTGGGCCGGATCATGGAGATCGCGCCGTCGGCCGATCTGTATTCCGGTCCGAACCATCCCTATACGGAGGCGCTCTTGTCTGCCGTGCCGATCCCCAAGCCCGGCCACAAGCGCAAGCGCGTCATTCTGACGGGGGACATTCCCAGCCCGATCAATCCGCCCTCCGGCTGTGTCTTCCGCACCCGCTGTCCGCGGGCCGTTGCGGAATGCGCGGCCAGCGTGCCGCAGCTCAAGGAGATCGGTCCCGGCCGGTTCGCCGCCTGTCACCTGACGACGTGATACATCCTGTGTTCGGAGACTAACCTGTCGGTCGTCGGAACCGGGGGCCGTTCCGGGCGACGCGACCTCGCGCTCGGTCGGTGCCTTCCCGATCGGGCGCCGCTAGCGACGTCCGATCGGTTGCAAGCGCGTTATCACCTGAATCGCAAGGTTTCAGGCGGCCTTGCGTTGCCCAAGCGCGGCGGCGCTGTGGCTGCAACTGTACATGTAATGCATCGCGTCGACGCGGCCCGGAATCAGCGGGATGTCGTCCCTCTGCCAGAACCATGGCTGGGCCGACAACCTGCGCTCGAAGGCCTGCGACGCCGTGGCGGACCAGAAGGCAGCCACCCCCTTGGGGCCGAGCGATCTGGCCACCGCACCCAGACCGCAATCCTGATACAGGCCGTTGTTCGCCGCGCGGACCAGGAAATCCGGCCCGTTATCGGTATCCAGCAGGATCAGGTCATAGTCGATGTCGACGCTTGCCAGATGTGCCTGCACATCGCAGATCAGCAGGCTGGTCCGGGGATCGTCCAGCGCATGGTCGGCCAGATGCGCCAGCGGGCCCCGGTTCCATTCCGCGACTTCCGGGATCAGCTCGCAGACTGTCACCTCGGCATCGGGCGCGGCAAGATCAAGCACGGCGCGCAGCGTGAATCCAAGGCCAAGACCGCCGATCAGAATGCGGCGCGCGTCAAAGTTCATCCGGCGCATGGACCGCAGCGCAAGCTGGTCTTCGGATTGATGGTTCAGGTTCGACATCAGCTCGATGCCATTGTAGCGGATCTCGAACAGCGCGCCGCGCTGGCGCAAAAGAATGTCGTCTCCCGCCGCCGTCCCGGCGCGGGCGAGGGTGGTCCAGGTGGTCATGTCTTGTCCTGTGATGAAAGAGACCCCTCGCAGGCGTGCGGGGGCGATCAAGGGTTCATCGGTTTCCGGGGTTGCCCTTCGCCTCAGGCGGTCAGGCAACCCTCAGACATTGTTTGAACTGAACCCGGACAAGAGGGGGAAGACGGCCGAAATGTTGAAAAGCAAAGCCATCAGCCCGGACCGACCAGCCGCCAGAAGAAGATCGCGCTCATCCCGAAGCCCACGGTCGCGATCACCCCCCGGACCACAGGTTTCGGCAGAGCGCGCGCCAGGGGGGCACCGGCATAGCCGCCCGCCGTCGCGGCCAGCATCATGACCACGGCCTGCGGCCAGGCCACCAGCCCTGCGGCGGCAAACACCGCCACCGAGATGGCCGATAGCAGAAAGCTCAACCCCGATTTCAGGGCGTTCATGCGGTCGAGGTTGGTCATGCCCCACAGCGAGAACAGCGCCAGGAGGATGATCCCAAGCCCGCCGTTGAAGTAGCCGCCGTAAAGCGCCACCGCGAACAGGCCCAGAGCGCCCTCGGGCGATACATCCCGCGCCCTTGCTGCGGCCCATCGCCGGACCCGGTCCCCGAACAGAAACGCCAGGGTTGCAGCCAGAAGCAGGAAGGGCACCACGATGGCGAAGGCCTCGTTCGAAGACACCAGCAACAAGCTTGACCCGACCAGGCCGCCGGCCAGGGTGATCAATGCCAGCCGCAGCAGCCGCCGCTTGTCAAAATCGGCCAGCTCTTGCCGAAATCCCAGCGCGCCGCCCAGATAGCCCGGAAAGACGGCGACCGTGCTGGTGGCATTGGCCATCACGGGCGGCATTCCGGTAAAGACCAGCGCTGGAAAGGTCAGGAAGGTTCCCCCGCCTGCAACCGTATTCAGCACGCCCGCGCCAAAGGCGGCGGCGATCAAGACCAGAAACTCCATCACGACAGTCTTCCCTTCGCGTAAATTCAAAAACGCCCGGACACGGCTTCAGGTTGGGGGCACCGTATCGACGATGACAAGGGACTTGACCGAACCGTCTTCGCACAGAAGCGGCGCGCGCTGGCCGATGCGCATGCCGATAAGCGTGGCCCCGAGCAGGGACGAGACCGGAATGATGCCTGCTTGCTGCGATCCGGGTCTTGCCTGATGCAGCAGCACGCCAGATGTGACTTGGCCGCCGCCCGCCGTATATGAAACCTGGCTGCCGCCGACCACGACATCCCGCTCGACCAGTCCTTGCGACGGCTCGGTATGCACGATCTTGTTGCGCAGAACATAGGCCAGCAAAGTCCAGGACCTGTCCCGGTCCCGCTCGCAGTTTTCCAGGTGTTCCAGAAGATGGGCATAGTCCGATGCAGGCAGGGCTGTCTCGACGCGCCGCCTTGTTCTGGCGCCCGGGGCAGGTTGCAAGGCAGTGGCTTGGTTGGTGCTGTAGCTGGCCATGACGTCTCCTCGGACGGCGTGTCGTCGCACGATTTGCGGGAATGCGAGGAGGCCCCGGGAGGTTCAGTCGGCGCGCCTGCGCCTAGACCGCCCGGGGATGCAGGCGGTTCAGCAGATGAAACCGGCAGTGGTTTTCATGTGATACCATGCGGGCAGGCTAGGGAGCGGCTATTGGCAAGTCAACCGCGCAGCCGGTGGATGCCGCGGACCGAACGGATATGTTGCGCGGATGCGACCCCATCGGCGCATTTGCGCCCAGGCCATGACAGTTTGCTGCGCCGACGGATTGAAAGCGACAGGGCAAAGGGCCATGTTCAGGCCATGACGTTGTTCAGTGTCCATATGAGGTGCCTGCGCTTTGCAGGCAACCTGCTGAATCGCCGGTAGCCCCGGGCGGCACAAGCCTGTGCGCTTGCCGACGCCTCGGGGTTTTCCAATCCGACCTCTCTGAACGATCAGAACAAGGCCGGGGTCCTTAGGGGCCAGCCGCTGCGCGTTCAGAGGAATTCAGCAGTTTTCCGAATTGGAGAAAGCAATGTCTCTCAGCCTCAAACCCCAATCCCGGCAGAGCGCGATCATCGCGCCCGCAAAGGCGCCGTGGCTGCGTCTCATCCAGCGATGCTGGAACCACGCCGTCCGGCGCTGGAAAAGGCGAAAGATGATCGCCGCCCTGGCCGGGTTGGATGACCGGGCGCTTCAGGATATCGGCCTGTGGCGCGGCGGAATCGAGGATTTTGTCGACAGCCTCAGCTGCGCAGAACTGAGGATGGCGCCGATTGCGCGCCAAGCCGCACCAGAACCGCAGCCCGCCTCTTGTGCCGATCTGCGCCGCGCCGCCTAGGGCGCGCCTTCAAGTTACGCTGCGTGACCGGCAAGGGGGCAGCGCGACACCATCGATTTGACCCGAGGAATGCCGCCATGATGCTGTGCGACGCAGATTTCGAAGACCTGTTTCCCGACCTGTTCGGCCCCGCCGCGCCCGGGCCGGATCTGCCGCCTGCGCCGCACGCGGACCAAGGCAAGGCTGTGCCTCTCGGCAAGCTCCACCAGCCGGCCCCGGCGACGAGGCTGGACGCCAAAAACCAGCGCCTCGGGCGATGATTTTCAGGACGATGAAATGACCATGCTTCCAACCCTCTTCCGGGTTCATGCGCAAACCCGCCCCTTGCCCGGGGCGGGCTGAAAACGCGTCAGCGTTGCGGCGGCTCCGGGTCCCTCACCTCCACCCCAATCATCTGCGAGAGCATGGCGGCCGCACCGCCTGAGGAACAAATATGTCGATGCCCGGACAGCAGCGCGTTGCCTGCGATTCAATCGGTTTTGCCCTTCTTTGCCAGCACGCCGTCAGCAGTGTGCTGACGAAAACCGACCGTCGGGCCCTGGTCGATCACATTCGCCGGGCCGAGATGGTCGGAGCTGGCGCCCTTGCGATGGCCGCAAGATTGCTGGGACTCAAGCTGCTGTATGCGTCCGTACTGGACGATGGCAAAATCGACACCAAATGCGCAGCCGGCGGCTCGCGCGTCATCTATGCCATCGATGAGAGGGCGCCACAGTCGGGTCGACTGTTCCACTATGACGAATTTGCCGTCGAAGACTGCGGCATCCATGTCGGGTCGCTGCTGGGTGCGACATTGATCGGCATGAAGGCGGGCACACATGGTCCGCTTCTTCAGCCGGACGGAACTTGTCGCCGCGTGCACCTGATCAGCGTTGGTTCCCGCTACGCCTAACCCCGGATCTGCGGGGCTCCCTTTTCCTGACAATCAAGAAAGAAGTGAATATGACGACCACCCCCCTCTCCATCTCGGCACGGCTGCCGAAGATCCATCTCGACAAGTCGCTTGTCGGCCGCCTCGAGGCTCTGGCCGCTTCCGTGATGCGGCGCTCGCCAGATGTTGGCGAGCGTTTGATCGACGAGATCGCACGCGCCAAGCTCGTCGCGCCAGACAAGATGCGCGGGGATGTCGTGACGATCGGCAGCGAAGTCACCTATCGCGATCTCGGGATGGCCCGCTTGCATACCGTCACTGTGGTCTATCCAGAAGACGCGGATATCGACCAGGGCCGAATCTCGGTCCTCACTCCGGTCGGTGTGGCTCTGCTCGGCCTTTCTCCGGGGGCGACGATCTTCTGGAATACGCGCGAGGACGAGAAGCGGCATCTTGAGGTTCTGGCGGTCAAGCCGCCAGGTACGGAATGAGCCACCCTGCCGATGCCGATCCTTGCCGCGATCGGCATCGCCGTCTGCCATCGCCATGGCGGGCGAGCTTTCCGGGCTGAAAACCAGGCGCGGGAGCCCGAGCCACCTCTGGCGCGGCCCGGCATCACGTCTCAGTCAGGAGCCCGCATTTGCGGCAGAGCCGTGCTTGCGCCACTCGGAGGGGGCCTGATCGAACTTGGCCTTGAACAGCCGCGAGAACTGCGCCTGATCGCAGAACCCGAACCGATAGGCGATTTCGGCCATCGAAAGTGTCGGTGACGAAGCGATCAGGTCTCTTGCCGCAATCAGGCGTTCGTCCCGGATGAATTGCGACACCGTCTGGTTCGTATCGCCGAAAAGTTCATGCAGGTAGCGCTTGGATATGCCGCAGGCCTCGGCCACGAAATCGGGCGAAAGCGAGGGGCTCGACAGGTTCTTGCGGATGACATGCTCGGCGCGTCTCAGATGGCCCGAGCGCACCGATGTGCGCACGTGATGATCGTCGCCCACCGATGCATCCAGGGCCAGGGCCAGCACTTCGACCATCTGTCGGCCCAGAACCTCCGAGGCCCGATCCGCGCAGGGAGGCAGCGAATGAAGCTGGTGCATCATCGAGGTGAAGAGAGCGGGCAGTCCGCTGCGCGCATCGATCGTGCGGGCGCAGAGCCTGTCGGGGTCGCGCACCTTCTCGGCGAGCGACCGCTTGTTTATCTTCAGCACGCTCAACTCGTTGGCCGCATCATATGAAAAGCGGTACGGCTCGTCGCCGCGCTCCAGAATGAAGCCGCCCGGGTCGCAGCGCACTTCGCGCTCCATCTGCTTGAACTCGACCGGGCTAAGGCGCGGGACGGTGATCAGATACTCTTCTTCGCTTGTATGCGAGATATGCGTGGGCCGCCGCTCGTATTGCAGCGGTTCGGTCGCAAGCCGCGAGAGCGATACGCTTCCCATCTGCCGCCGCTCCAGCGTTCCGGCGAAGGCGGACGGATCGCGGAAGGTAAGTTGAAGGGGAAAGTAGGTATCGGCAATCACCCGGCTCCAGTGCGCAGAGCGCTGGTTTGGCAGGATCTGCGCGGTGCTATGTGCAACGACCTCCATGCGCCCTCTCCCCAAAGCGCTGATCGGGAATCGGTAGGCTCGAAAGCGCAGGGGATCAAGCCTTATCGTATCTTTGGGGCGCGGCTGTGCGCCCAGCGTCAAGCCAAGCTGCGCTGACAGACAAAAGCTGCGCCCGACCTTCCCCCAGATGCAAAAGATCATGCTCTGGGCTGCAAGAAACCGGCGGCGATTTCGGCCAGTCTTTTTCAATGACGAGAGGCTGGAAAACAGCCCGGCCGCGAGAGGGGGAGGGAAACACGACGGTCATCCCGACTGCGCGCCGAGCGGTTTTCCCATCCGGGGAGGATAGGCATGACCAAACGCAACGTGGACCCGATCACACTGTCGGTGGTGAGAGGGGTGCTGGAGACCACCCAGCGCGAGATGACGCTGACGCTGGAACAGACGGCGCGGTCGTCTGTCTTCAATCTGGCGCACGACTATTCGACCGCGCTGTTCAACCATACGCCCGAGATGATCCTGCAAGGACAGGATATCCCGATCCATCTGGGCAGCCTGATCCCGGCGATGAAATCGGTCGCGGGGTATTTCGAAGGCGACATTCACGAAGGCGATCTGATCCTTCACAACGATCCGGCCTATGGCGGCAGCCACATCATCGACACCTGCATGTATATGCCGGTGTTCTATGAGGGCGAGCTGGTGTTCTGGACGGTCTGCAAGGGCCACCTGACCGATATCGGCGGTCCGGTTCCGGCGGGCTACAACCCGAATGCCACCGAGATCTTTGCCGAGGGGCTGCGCATCCCGCCGGTGAAACTGTGGGATCGCGGCCATCCGCGCAAGGACGTGATGAATCTGCTCCTGACCAACATGCGCGCCCGCCGCGACCAGGAGGGCGATTTCAACGCCCTGATCGGGGCCTGCCAGGTGGGCGCGCGCAATCTGATCAACTTGATGAAGAAATACGGGAAGGACGTGGTGCAGGACTGCATCGCCGAACTTCTGGACATGGCCGAAGCGCATATGCGCCAGCTGATCTCCGAAGTGCCGGACGGCACCTATAGCGGCACCGCGATTCTGGAAGATGCGGGCCATGGCTATGGCGATTTCGAAATCACGGCAACTGTCACGATCAAGGGCGACGGCTGCCATATTGCCATCCAGTCGCCGCCCCAGATCCCCTATTTCATCAACAGCTATGAGGGGAACAGCCATTCCGGCGTCTATCTGGGCCTGATGATGTTCGCCCAATTGCCGCCGCCCTATAACGAGGGCCTGTATCGCTGCGTCAGCACCGACATGGGACCGAAGGGCACCCTGTGCAACGCCAAGTCTCCGGCGCCGCACATGAACTGCACCACGACGCCGATGGAAACGCTGACCGACGCCGTGCGCCTGGCCTTCGAACAGGCGGCGCCGCACAAGGTCTCGGCCAGCTGGGGCCATGCCAATGGCTGCAACATCGCCGGCTGGGACAAGCGGCATGACGAGGAATATGTGACGATGGTCCTGGCCTCGATCATCTCGGGGGCAGGGGCGACGGCGCAGGCCGATGGCTGGCACGCGGTGGGCCCTGAATGCTGTTTCGGCGCGCTGACCAGCGGCGATATCGAGATGCTGGAACACAGCTATCCGATCATCATCCACCGCTATGGCCTGATGGAAGACAGCGGCGGTGCGGGCAAGAACAGGGGCGGCTCCGGCACCTGCTGGGAAGTCGAGCCGCTGGACAGCCCGATGACGCTGATCACCTTCGGCGAAGGGCGGCGCATCCCGGCGATGGGCGCGGCGGGCGCGAAATCGGCCCTGGTCGACAAGAAGGTGGGGCGGCTTGAGATCACCCGCAACGGCCAGACCCAGATCGTCACCGACAATGTGATCGAGACGATCCAGCCCGGCGAACGCGCGGCCAACAAGAATCCGGGCGGCGGCGGATACGGCAATCCCTTCGAACGCGACGTGCAGAAGGTGGTCGAGGATGTGCGCAACGGACTGGTCAGCCTTGACGGTGCCCGGCTGGACTATGGCGTGGTCATCACCGATCGCGACAGCCTGACCGTGGATCAGGCCGCCACCGCGAAGCTGCGCGCCGCCTGACCTTTCGCACCTGCATTTGTCTCTGACTCACCCGGCATCCGGTTGCGGGGGCGTTGGCCTCCGCCCGATCCCGGCCATCCGCAAAGGACCCTTCCCATGCAGAACCAATATCGCCTTGGCATCGACGCGGGCGGCACCTTCACCGACTTCATCCTCGCCGATCGCAAGGGGGGCGTTCGCATCTTCAAGGCGCTGTCCACCCCGAACGACCCGACCGCCGCCATCCGCAACGGCCTGGCGCTGATCCAGGAGGAAACCGGCCTCAGCCCGCAGACGATCGTCTCGAACGCGGATCTCTGCATCAACGGCACCACGGTCGGGCTGAACGCGCTGATCACCCATAACGGTGCCCGGACCGGCCTGATTGCCACGCGCGGCCATGAAGACAGCATCGAGATCCGGCTGGGTCACAAGGAAGACGGCTACCGCTACGATCCCGAATATCCGCCCGCGACCATGCTGGTGCCGCGCTACCTGCGCTGTGGTGTGGCGGAACGGGTCCTGTCCAATGGCAAGGTTCACACGCCCCTGAACGACGAAGATGTGCGCGACGCCTGCCGCCACTTCCTGCGCGAAGGCGTGGAATCGGTGGCGATCAGCTTCGTCTGGTCGGTCCTCCATCCCGAACACGAGGTCCGCGCCGCCGAGATCGTGCGCGAGATGATGCCGCATGTCCGCCTGACCGTGGGCTGCCAGCTTTATCCGCAGGTCCGCGAATATACCCGCACATCGACCGCGATCGTGAACGCCTATCTGGCCCCGATCCTGCAACGCTATGTCGAGGCGGTGGACGCCTATTTCCAGTCGCTGGGCGCGCGGCATCCGGTGCGCTACTTCCAGTCGAACGGCGGTCTGGCGCTGGGCCATGTGGTCAGCGACCAGTCGGTCTACGCCATCAACTCTGGCCCCGCCTCGGCCCCGCAGGCCGCGCTGTGGCTGGGCGAGCCCTGGGGGATGAAGGACATCATCACCGTCGATATGGGCGGCACGTCCTTCGACATCACGCTGACTCGCGACGGGCGGGCGAATGTGTCGAAGAACATCGACTTCCTGCGCTACCGCATCGGCATTCCGATGATCCAGGTGGAAACACTGGGCGCGGGGGGCGGGTCGATCGGCTGGATCGACAGCATGGGCCTGATGCAGATGGGCCCGCAATCGGCCGGGTCCGAGCCGGGGCCCGCCTGCTATGACCAGGGCGGCGAGAAGCCGACCACCACCGACGCGAATCTGGTGCTGGGCTATCTCAACCCCGATGGGCTGGTCGGCGGCCGCCTGCCGCTGAACGTCGAAAAGGCCCGCCGCGCGATCAAGACGCATCTGGCCGATCCGCTGGGCATCAGCGTCGAGAAGGCCGCCTATGGCATGTTCACCATCGTGAACAACAACATGGTCAACGCGATCCGCCGCGTGTCGGTCGAACGCGGCTATGATCCGCGCGACTTCGTGCTGAACTGCGCGGGCGGGGCGACGGCGGCGCATATCACGGCGCTGGCGCGGGAAATGGGCACGCGCAAGGTGCTGATCTCCAAACTGGCCTCGGGGCTTTGCGCCTTCGGGCAGATCCTGTCGGATGTGAAATACAACTACATGGCCCCGGTCGCCGCCCGTCTGGAAGGCGCCGAATCCGCCGCCCGGCTGAACAAGCTGTTCGGCGAGCTTGAGGCGCGCGGGCGTAAGGACCTTATGTCCGACGGCTTTACCGAAGACCGCATCGCGGTGCGCCGCAGCCTGGACATGCGCTATGTCGGGCAGGTGCATGAATGCACGGTCGATATCGAGCCTTTCGAGATCACCGAAGCCGCGCTGGAGCGTCTGAAGGCCGCCTTCCACGCCCGCCACGAAGAGCTTTACACCTATTCCGAGCCGCAAAGCGCGGTTGAGGTGGTGAATGTCGAAAGCGCCATCACCGGCGCGGTGGACAAGCCCGGACGCATGGCCTCGGCCCCCGGCAAAGGCGCACATGCCGCCCTGAAGGGCACGCGCGAGATGGTCTTCAACGCCGATGGTGTGGCGCATGACACGCCGGTCTATGACGGCACGCTGCTGGGTGCGGGCGACCGCATCATCGGACCGGCGGTCATCCAGGAAGTGACCACCACGATCGTGATCGAGCCGGGCTGGACGGCCGAGCTGGACGCTTCGGCCTGCTATGTCCTGGTCCCGGTGACCGAGTCAGCAGCCCCTCACCCCGCCGCCCGCGCCACCGAGGTGGCCTGAGATGGCGCTGGCGCTGGACCAGGTGGGGGTCGCCTTTGGCGGCTTCCGGGCGCTGACCGAGGTGTCGCTTGCGGTCGCGCCGGGGCAGATCGTCGGCCTGATCGGCCCGAACGGTGCAGGCAAGACGACCTGCGTCAATGTCCTGACGGGGTTCCAGCGCCCGACCAGCGGCAAGGTGCGTCTGGACGGGCGCGACGTGTCCGCCCTGTCCGCCCACCGGCTGCGCCGGGCCGGCGTGGCGCGTACCTTCCAGGCCGGGCGTCTGTTCGGCGGTCTGGACGTGCTGGACAATCTGGCCTGCACCGGCGTCGGCCTGGGCCTGCGCCGGTCCGAGGCCGAGCATCAGGCCAGCGCGCTGCTGCAATGGATGGGCATTTCCGCGCTGGAAAGCCGCCCTGCCGCGGGCCTGCCCTATACCGACGAGCGGCGCGTGGCGATTGCCCGTGCGCTGATGGGCAATCCCGCCTATCTGCTGCTCGACGAACCCGCCGCCGGCATGTCCGAGGCCGAGGCCGCCGATCTTGCCGCCCTGATCCGGCGCATCGCCGCCGATCGCGGCACGGGCTGCCTGTTGATCGAACATAACGTGGGCCTGGTTCTGACGGTCTGTTCCGATGTCGTCGTGCTGGATGGCGGGCGTGTCATCGAACGGGGCGACCGGCGGGCCATCCTGGGCTCAAGCGCCGTGCGCGAAGCCTATCTTGGCGTTCATGCGGAGGCCGCGTGATGGCAAAGCTGGGCGTCTTCGACCTTGCTGTCCGCTATGGCAAGCTGACCGCGCTGTCCGATCTGTCCTTTGCCGTGACCGAGGGCGAGCGGGTCTTCATCTCGGGGCCGAACGGGGCGGGGAAGTCCTCGCTTCTGTCCGCCATCGCCGGGGCCGTCCGCGCGGCGCATGGCCGGATCGAGATGGACGGGGAAATCCTGTCGGGACTCGGACCGGAATCCATTGCCCGGCGCGGCCTGTCGATGGTGCCGGAAGGACGGCGGATCTTTCCGGGCCTGACGGTGCTGGAAAACCTGCTGGTCGGCACCGGAATGCGCCCTGACCGGGCCGCGGTCGAGGATGATGTGGAAACCGTCTTCACCGCATTTCCGATCCTGCGGGACCGGGCGCGGGGGAATGCGGGCGCGCTGTCGGGGGGGCAGCAGCAGATGCTGGCCATTGCCCGGGCGCTGATGACCAACCCCAAGCTGATGCTGGTGGACGAGCCGTCCCTGGGCCTGGCTCCAAAGGTGGTGGACGAGGTCTATGACCGGCTTTGCCAATTGCAGCAGTTGCGCGGTCTGACGCTGGTGATCGTCGAGCAATCCTCGGCCCGCGCGGCCCGCGTCGGCGGGCGGATGCTTCTGATGCGCGGCGGACGGATCGTCGCGGATGGCGATGCCAAAGAGTTTGCCGCCCGCAACTTGTTGACCGAGGCCTATTTCGGAGGAGCGGCATGAGCCTGCAACTTTTGTTCGATGCCCTGGCGCTGGGGGGCATCTATGCCATCGCTGCGCTGGGCATCGCCCTGATCTTCGGGGTGATGCGGCTGGTAAATTTCGCGCATGGCCAGTTCATTGCCTGCGCCGTCTTCGCGCTGATCCTGCCTTCGACCGATGCCTTTGCGGTGCTGGGGCTGGGTGCCCTGCCAACGCCGCTGCTCGTTCCGGCGATCCTGCTGATCGGCGCCGGGCTGGCGGTTGCGGCCGAGGCTCTGGTCTTCCGGCCGATGCGCAATGCCTCGCCCGTGGCGCTGATGGTCGGCAGTTTCGCGCTTGGCGTGGCGCTTCAGAACCTGCTTCTCGTGCTCTATGGCGGGCGGCCCAAGGCGGTCAGCCTCTGGGCCGAGTTGGGCCAGCCGGTGCAGGTGGCCAGCGCCTCGGTGCCGCTTTTGCAACTAATCGTCATCGCGGCGGTGGTGGCGATCCTGGCCGGGTTGGCCGTGATCCTGCGCAAGACGCGGGTCGGGCTGGAAATGCGGGCCGCGGCCGAGGATTTCACCATGGCGCGGATGCTGGGCGTCAAGTCGAACCGGGTGATTTCCTGTGCCTTCGCCCTGTCGGGCGCGCTGGCCGCCGTGGTGGCGCTGGTGATGGTGGCGCAGACCGGCGTGGCCGATGTGCGCATGGGCGGGCAGATCATGCTGGTGGCCTTCATTGCCACGGTGGTCGGCGGCATGGGCAGCTTGACCGGCGCGGTGGCCGCCGGCCTGGGCATCGGCGCGGCTTCGGCGCTTTTGCAGGCCGGTCTGCCCGCCGAGGCCCGACCCTTCCGCGACGCCTTTCTCTATGGCGGCGTCATTCTTGTCCTTCTGTTCCGGCCGCAGGGCCTATTCGCCCCGGTCGGGGCCAAGCCGAGGGTCTGATCCATGACCAGTCAACATATGCTGCGCCGTCGCATGGCGGCCACAACGCCGGTGGTTCTGTCGCTTCTTCTGCTGGTCTTCGTGCTGCTGGCCCTGGGGCTGGGCGACCGCTCCATCGCCCGCATGGCCGCCGAGACGCTGATCCGCGTCACCTTGGTGGTGGGGTTCTGGGTCTTTGTCGGCAACTCGGGCGTCGTCAGCTTTGGCCATGCCGCCTTTGCCTGCATCGGCGCCTATGTGTCGGCCTGGCTGACCCTGAGACCCGAGATGAAAGCCACGCTGCTGCCCGGCCTGCCCGAGATGATCGCCGCCGCCAATTGGCATGTTCTTCCCGCAGCGCTGATGGCGGGCGCCGTGGCGGCGCTGGTCGCCCTGCTCAGCGGCGCGGCGATCCTGCGCCTGTCGGGCATCGCGGCCTCGATCGCCACTTTCGCCTTTCTCGCCATGGTCAACACCATCTGGGCGAATTGGACGCCGGTGACCGGGGGGACATCCTCGGTCGTGGGTCTTGACCGCTATGTCTCGCCCTGGGTCGCCCTGGGCTGGGCGGTGGCGGCCATTCTGGTGGCGGCGCTCCATGCCGCCTCATCCTCGGGCCTGGCGCTGCGCGCGACGCGCGAAGACGAGGTGGCGGCCGCCGCGTCCGGCATCGACCGCTACCGCCATCGGCTGCTGGCCTACACGCTCTCGGCTTTCTTCTGTGGTTCAGGGGGCGCGCTGATGGGGCATTTCATCGGCGTCATCAACCCGGACGGCTTCTATCTGAGCCTGACCTTCCTGATGCTCGCCATGCTGGTGATCGGCGGCATCGGTTCGCTGTCGGGCGCGGTGGTGGGGGTGCTGGCCCTGTCCATCGCGGTCGAGGGACTGGTCCGGCTGGAAAAGGGCTTTTCCATCGGCGCCGCGACCTTCGCCCTGCCCCTTGGCAGCCAGGAGATCATCCTCGCCGTCGCCATGATCCTGATCCTGATCTTCCGTCCCGCAGGCCTGATGGCCGGACGCGAGGTCATGCTGCCTGCCCGCTGGGTCGCGGGCCGGGCCCCTGACGCGCCCTGAAAGACCCGACCAACAGGAGAGAGAGAAAGAAAATGAAAAGACTAGCCTGCCATGCCCTGGCACTGACCCTGCTTGCCCAGCCCGTGCTGGCGGAGGACGATCTGACCATCGGTTTCGCCATCGCGAAATCCGGCTGGATGGAGGCCTATGACAGCCCCGCCGCCACCGCCGCGATGATCCGCATCGACGAGATCAATGCGGCGGGTGGCCTGCTGGGCCGCCAGATCAAGGTGGTCGAGGCCGACACCCGCACCGACCGCGCCGAAAGCGCCAAGGCGGGTCTCGCCGTGCTGGATCAGGGTGCCGAGATGATGGTCGTCTCCTGCGACTATGACTTTGGCGCCCCGGCGGCTCTGGTGGCCGAAGGCGAGGGGATGAACAGCTTCTTCCTCTGCGCCGAAGACGTGAAAGCCGGTATCCAGGGCGTCGGCCCGAACAGCTTCTCGGCCTCGGTCCTGGCGGCGGTCCAGGGGGCGACGATGGCCGAATGGGCCCATGCCAAACGCGAGGCGCGCAGCGCCTATGTGCTGGAAGACACGTTCATCGAATATAACAAGGGCATCTGCACTGGGTTCAACTGGATGTTCCCGCAGCTTGAAGGCGCGCAGATCGTCGGCAGCGACACGTTCAAGAACGACGATGCCTCGATCGCCAGCCAGATCACCCGGATCAAGGAACTGCCGGAACAGCCCGATGTGATCATGCTGTGCTCGGTCATGCCGGGGGCGGCGGCGGCGGTGCGCCAGTTGCGCGCGGCGGGGATCACCTCGCTGATCCTGAACGGCTCTGCGGTGGATGGGTCCTACTGGCTTGACGCGACCCCGGACCTGTCGGGCTTTGTCGTCCCGGTGCAGGGCTCGATCTATGGCGACGATCCGCGCCCCGAGGTCGAGGCTTTCAACAAGGCCTATGAGGCCAAGACCGGCAGCCGCCCGGCCAGCCAATATGCCTATCCGGGATATGTGCTGATCGACCTCTGGGCCAAGGCGGTTGAACGCGCGGGCACTGTCGATGGCGCGGCCGTCACGGCGGAACTGGAAAAGATGCGCGACGAACCCACCGCCTTCGGCCCGCGCAGCTTCAGCGCCGAAGTGCACCACCAGACCACCGCCCTGATGCAGATCGTCGAGATCACCAACGGCAAGCCCGCGCGGGTGGACGAATGGCGCATCTCGCAGCCCGTCCCGCTGGATGTGCTGATGAACAAGTGACGTCTGGGCGCGGCTCGCAAGGGACCGCGCCTTCCCCTTACAGATAGGGCGGTGTGCAGGCCGATACGACCACCGCCTCGCGGTCGCCGATGTTGCGGAAGCGGTGCGGCTGGGTGGAGTCGAACAGATAGCTGTCTCCGGCCTTCAGCACAGCGCATTGCTCGCCCACCGTCACCTCGATCTCGCCCGCGATGACCACGCCGCCCTCATGCGAGACATGTTCCAGCATCTGCCCGCCGGTATCGGCCCCGGGTTCGTAGCGTTCGTAGAGGATTTGCAGATTATGCGCCTTGGCGTCGCCGACCTGTTGCAATGTCATCTTCCCGCGCGGGTCGTCCAGGGTTGTGTACAGCCGCGTCGTCAGGTCGCGCAGATCCTGCGGCTTGAAAAAGACCGCTTGGCTGATCGGCGCATCTGGCTCGAAGAATTCCGACATCGTGACCGAAAGTCCGCCTAGAATCCTGCGCAGTGATGCAACTGACGGACTGGATCTGTTGGTCTCGATCATCGAGATCTGGCCGTGCGGCACGCCCGAGGCTTCGGCCAGTTGCCGCTGCGAAAGCCCGGCGCCTTGGCGCAATTGCCTTAGTCTTTCGCCGACATTGAAGTTTTCCATATCCGTCACTCTGCCCTTTTTCAAAGCATAGGGCTTGGTCGCAGGGCGCACAATCTTTTGTCGATTGGCGCGCAGTAATTCAAAACATGTTGCGCAATATTTTGACCATTGCTACCGCTTGTCCACCAGAGTTCCAGGGAGCACCGCCATGACCGAATCCGCCCGGCTTTCCGCCCGCAAATCCGCCGCAGTCGCCCGGGGGGTCTCGACGCGTGGCATCTATGCCACCCGCGCCGAGAATGCCGAGCTTTGGGATGCCGAAGGCCGCCGCTTCATCGACTTTGCCGCCGGGATCGCAGTGAACAACACCGGCCACCGCCACCCCCGTGTGATGGCCGCCGTCGCCGACCAGGCCCAGGCCTTCACCCATACCTGTTTCCACGTCGCCCCCTATGAAGGCTATATCGCGCTGGCCGAACGGCTGAACGCCGCGACGCCGGGCCATTTTGACAAGAAGACCATGCTGGTCACCACCGGCGCCGAGGCGGTGGAGAACGCGATCAAGATGGCCCGCGCCTTTACCGGCCGGTCGGGCGTCATCGCCTTTTCGGGCGCCTTCCACGGCCGCACGCTTCTGGGCATGGCGCTGACCGGCAAGGTCGCGCCCTACAAGAAGGGCTTTGGCGCCATGCCGCCCGAAATCGTCCACGCCCCCTTCCCGAACGCCTTCCACGGCGTGACCGAGGCCGAGGCGCTGGGCCAGTTGGAGCGGCTCTTCGCCTCTTCCGTCGACCCCGAGCGCATCGCGGCGATCATCATCGAACCGGTGCAAGGCGAGGGCGGCTTCAACATCGCTCCGGTCGGTTTCCTGCGCGCCCTGCGCGAGATCTGCGACCGCCACGGCATCGTGCTGATCGCCGACGAGGTGCAGGCCGGCATGGCCCGCACCGGGCGAATGTTCGGCTTCGACCATTCCGGCGTGGTGCCCGATCTTGTGACCATGGCCAAGGGTCTGGCGGGTGGCTTCCCGCTGTCGGCGGTGACCGGCCGCGCCGATATCGTCGATGCGCCGAACCCGGGCGGGGTGGGCGGCACCTATGCCGGCAACCCGCTGGCCGTTGCGGCGGCCCATGCGGTGCTGGATGTGATCAAGGACGAGGACCTCTGCGCCCGCGCCGCCGAAATTGGCGAGGTGATCCGCGCGCGCCTGACCCAGATCGCTGCGCAGCAGGGTATGGATTGCATCGGCGATGTGCGCGGGTTGGGCGCGATGAACGCCTTCGAACTGGTCATTGATCGCGGCAGCAATGCGCCCGATGCGGCGCTGACCGCCGCCGTCGTGGCCGAGGCCGAGGCGCGGGGCCTGATCCTTCTGTCCTGCGGCACCCGCTACAACGTCATCCGCCTGCTGCCGCCTTTGACCATCCCGATGAACCAGTTGCACGAGGCGCTGGATATCCTGGAAGCCTCGATCGAGGCCGCGGTGATGCGACAGGCCGCCTGATCCCCTTCCCGACCTCCTGTCCTTTCCCTGCCCGCCACCGGGCAGGGGATTGTCCCGTGCTGGCCGAAGGAGCGCCGCCATGACCGATGTTCATCTGAACCTGATCGACGGCACCTGGGTTCCGGGCGATCATCTGACCGAAAACCGCAACCCGTCGGACCTGTCGGATCTGATCGGTCGATATGCCGCCGCAACCGCCGCGGATGTGGACCGCGCCGCCCGGGCCGCCGCTGCGGCGCTGCCCGCCTGGCAGGCCAAGGGCCCCTTGGCGCGGGCCGAGCTGCTGGACCGGATCGCCCGCCGCGTCGACGCCGAGGCCGAGGTCATCGGCCGGATGCTGGCGCGCGAGGAAGGCAAGATCCTGCCCGAAGCGATCGCCGAGGTCCGCCGCGCCGCGCAGATCTTCCGCTTTTACGGCGGCGAGGCGCTGCGCATCGCGGGCGAGGCGCTGGCCTCGGTCCGGCCGGGCGTCGATGTCACCATCACCCGAGAGCCGCTGGGCGTTGTCGGGCTGATCACGCCCTGGAACTTTCCGGCGGCGATCCCGGCCTGGAAGGTCGCGCCCGCGCTGGCCTATGGCAATGCGGTCATCCTGAAGCCCGCCGAACTGGTGCCCGGCACGGCGCATCACCTGGCCCGCATCATCCATGAAGAAGGCTGCCCGCCTGGCATCTTCAACCTGGTCATGGGGCCGGGCTCGGTCGTCGGCCGCGCCATGGTGGACCATCCGCTGATTGCCGGGCTGTCCTTCACCGGCTCGGTGCCCACCGGACGGGCCATCGCGCTTGCCGGTGCCGCCACGATGAAGAAGCTCCAGCTCGAGATGGGGGGCAAGAACCCCATGGTCGTGCTGGACGATGCCGATCTTGACCTTGCCGTCGCGGCCTGCCTGAACGGGGCCTTCTTCTCAACCGGACAACGCTGCACCGCCTCGTCGCGGCTGATCGTGCAGGCGGGCGTCCATGATGCCTTTGTCGCCCGGCTGACCGAGGCGATGCTGGCGCTGCGCGTCGGCCCGGCCCTGGCCGAAGACAGCCAGATCGGGCCGGTCGTCTCAGCCATGCAGCTGCGCGGCAATCTGGACTATGTCGACCTCGCGCGCGCCGAAGGCTGCACGGTGATCGGCGGCGAGGCGCTGAACGGCCCGACCGAGGGCTATTTCCAGCGCCCCGCCCTGTTCCTGGGCGCGCAAAACGACATGCGCGTCGCGCGCGAGGAAATCTTCGGCCCCTGCGCCGCCGTGATCAAGGTCGCCGATTTCGACGAGGCGCTTTCCGTCGCCAATGACACGCCCTTCGGCCTGTCGGCGGGCATCTGCACCGCCTCGCTGAAACATGCCCGCGCCTTCCGGCAGGGCGCGCGGGTCGGCATGGTCATGGTCAACCTGCCGACGGCGGGCGTCGATTTCCATGTGCCCTTCGGCGGCACCAAGGGCAGCTCGCTTGGTCCCCGCGAACAGGGCCGCCACGCCGCCGAGTTCTTCACCACCATGAAAACCGCCTACAGTTTCGGGGGATGAGCCATGCCGATGCCGCTGATCCTGACCATCAATCCGGGCACCACAACCACGCGCATCGGCCTGTTCCAGCGCCAGGGCGCCGAGGTGCGGCCGGTGCTGGATGAAACCATCGAGCATGACGAGAAAAACATGGCGGGTTTCGACAGCATCGCCAGCCAATTGCCGTTCCGTGCCAGCGCGGTGCAGGCCTTTCTCGATGCCATTCCCGGTGGGGTGCGGCTGGCTGCCGTGGCCGGACGGGGCGGAATGCTGTCGCCGGTTCCGGCGGGGGTGATCGCGGTGGATGACGCGCTGGTCGATTTCGCGCTGCACCGCCCGGTCCATCACCATGCCTCGAACCTGGGCGCACCGCTGGCGCAGCGCATCGCCCGGGCGGCGGGCTGCCCGGCCTTCGTGGTCGATCCCGTCTCGGTCGATGAGCTGCCGCCGGTCGCCCGCGTCTCGGGCTGCCCCGACATCCCGCGCTTTTCCTTCGTCCACGCCCTGAACATCCGCGCCTGCGGCCGCCGTCTGGCCGCGCATCTGGGCAAGCCTTTCAACCAGCTCGACGCCGTGGTCGCCCATCTTGGCGCCGGCATTTCCGTGGCCGCGATCGGCAAGGGCCGGATCATCGACAGCACGAACCGGATGGAAAACGCGCCCTTCTCGCCCGAGCGCGCCGGGGGTCTGCCCCCCATGCCGCTGATCGACCTGTGCTATTCGGGCCGCTTCGCCAAGGACGCGCTGAAGCGGCGGCTTTACGGTCAGGGCGGCGTCTTTGCCTATCTCGGCACCAAGGACATGCGCCGGGTCGAAGCGATGATCGCCGCAGGCGACGCCAAGGCCGCTCTGGTCTGGGAGGCGATGGTCTATCAGATCGGCAAGGCGATCGGCAGCATGGCAGCGGTGCTGGACTTCCGGCCCGATGGCATCATCCTGACCGGCGGCATGGCCCATTCCCCCCGGCTGACCCAGGCCCTGTCCAACCGGATCGGCACCTTCGCGCCGGTCCATTGCTTTGCGGGCAGCCACGAAAGCGAGGCGCTGGCCGCCGGGGCCGCCCGGGTGCTCGCCGGGGAAGAGATCGCCCGGTCCTGGCCGCTAACACCCGAAGTGGAGCCGATGCCATGGTGATCCGCAGCTTCGCCGCGCTGGCCGCCGCGCTGAAGGCCAGCCCGCCCCTTTGCCCCGCCGTGGCCGGTGCCGATGATGCCGCCACGCTTGAGGCTCTGGCCGAAGCGCTGGCCCAGGGGCTTATCCGCGGGGCGATCCTTGCGGGCGATGCCGACCGGATCGCCGCCCTTCTGCCGCCCGCCTTGGCACCGCATGTCAGCCTGCACCCGGCCGCGACCGCCGCCGAGGCTGCCGCTGGGGCCGTTGCCGCGATCCGCGCGGGCGCGGCGGATGTGCTGGTCAAGGGCAGCGTCGACAGCGCCGCCTATCTGCGTGCCGTGGTCGCCCGCGAAACCGGCCTGCGCGCCTCTGACGTCCTGTCGAATGTCACGCTGGCGGAAATGCCCTCGGTGCCGCGCCTGATCGGGGCGACGGATAACGGCATCGTCGTCCTGCCCACGCTGGCGCAGAAGCGCGCCATCCTGGCCAATGCCGTGCCGCTGTTCCGGGGCCTCGGGGTGCAGCCCCTGCGCGTCGCGGCCATTGCGGCATCGGAAAAGCTGCATCCGGGCCAGCCGGCCACCACCGATGCCGCCGCCCTGCGCGATGAGGCGGCGGCAGGCGACAGCACGCTGCTGGTCGATGGTCCCTTCGGCTATGATGTCGCTCTGTCGCCCGCCGCAGCCGCCAAAAAGGGCTTTGCCGCCTCGCCGGTGGCGGGGCAGGCGGATCTGATCTTGTTCCCGTCGATCGAGGCGGGCAATGCCACGGTCAAGGCCTGGAAACTGCACGGCCAGGCCCGCACCGCCAGCATCGTGCTGGGCGCCCGGGTGCCGGTGCTCTTGAATTCGCGCGCCGACGGCGCCGAACAGCGTCGCCTTGGCCTGCTCCTGGCCGCAGCCGTGCGGGCTGGGCAGGAGGGAGGCGCATGACCGTGCAAAGCGTGGGGATCGTGGGGGCGGGCCAGATGGGCAATGGGATTGCCCATGTCTTCGCGCTGGCGGGCTATGATGTGCTGCTGAACGACATCAACCCCGAAAGCCTGGACAAGGCGCT